>NZHD01000004.1 GCA_002691205.1 Deltaproteobacteria bacterium | reverse complement strand
GCGCCAGGGTTAGAGGAATATCTAATTGGAATTCGATCAGACGTGAATCGTCAGGTCGCACTCACCGGACTCGCCATCGACAAGGTGCGGCGGGACGGCCTTGATGAAACGATTGTTTGGGTTCAAGCCCTGCCAGACGGCGCCGCCCGTGACTTCAAGCAGCTCGCCTATCGTCGGGTCGCGAGTGCCATCGCCAGCGTCGACCCGATTCGGGCGGCCTCCTGGGCGGAGAGTCAGCGCGATGGACGGTGGGGAGAGGGTCTGGCGCGGGCCGTCGCGCAGAAGTGGTCTGAACAGGATGGTCAAGCTGCCATCGAATGGCTGCGTGGCCTCCCCGACCCCGCATCCACTGATGTGACCAGGGCATTCGAAGAGGCTTATCGAACTTGGTTGAACCGAGATCGCGAGGGGGCTCGGAATTGGCTACGAGAACAAGAGCTCGACTTGTCCCTCGATCCGGTACTTGCCATCTATACTCGGAGCATCGCCCGCGAGGATCCCCAGGCCGCCATCCCCTGGGCTGCTCGTATCAACGACGAAGTTCGACGAAATGAAACGCTGGAGAAGGTGGCTCAGGCCTGGATGCATCACGATCCGGAGTCCGCGCAGGTCTGGCTTGAAAAAAGCGCACTCTCTGATCTCGCCGTCCAACGCATTCACGCGTCGCGTGAAAGAGCCATGGAAAGAGCAAAAGCACGCGCAGTCAGAAACCGAGCTGGAGCCAATCCGTAGGGCACTGCCCCAGGACATGAGCTTGGCTTGCTCGGGCCTTGAACGGGAAAAGCTCTGTCAGAGAGGCCGTCCACTCAAGGGTCGACATCAATCGGGCTGCGCTGAAGCGGACGACAGCACCATGCCATTGACAATGCCCGATCGATCCCGATTAACGTCGTCAGTCCCCATCGTGAATTCCAGAATTTGTCCGTCCCGATCGACCTGAACAACAATTTCTCCGCCGGGGGGAAACA
This sequence comes from Deltaproteobacteria bacterium, assembly GCA_002691205.1. GTDB lineage: Bacteria > Myxococcota_A > UBA9160 > UBA9160 > UBA4427 > MED660. The sequence continues at coordinate 16,574 of NZHD01000004.1, read as the reverse complement.
GGCGATTCGTTTCACGAAGCGACCGGGGTGCAAAGACTGGCTTCTCTCCATAGGAAAGAATCACATCGCCTTTCTGAATGCCGGCCTGACCCGCGTTGGAACGCTCCGCCACAAATTGCACCTGAGAACGATTGTCTCTCCCCTGCTCGTACAGAAGTTCGTCGTAAGCCTCCGGTCCGAGCTCATCGATGAGCTCGGCTTCAGCGGCCCACGCAGCCCGGAGTTCATCGGCGCGGGCTAAGGCGCCGAGTCTACGAAGTTGCTCGGGCTCAGCCTGACCTTCCTGTAGTGCGTCCCGATCCTCCAAGCCGCGCCTGGAGCGTTCCTCCGCAAGCCTCTCCCTCGCCTCGGCCTGTTCCTGCCTCCACGATTCCCTGGCCTCGACTTGAGAACGCGAAGAAGAAGAAGGCAGGCGGAGGGCCGAACGAGAATCTGGAGGAGAAACAGGTTCTCTGGGCTCCAAGGTCGAGGACGGTGAAGCCACTTGATTCTTCGAGGCATCCGCTGAAGCGCCCTCCTGGGAGACTGCCGTTCGTTCACGCTGCACAGAGAGCGCATCGACGCTCAAACTCGGCTCCGCAGACTCGGGCCAAGACCCGAACAAAACGACCGCAACGGCCAGGAGGATGGCTGCCGCCACGAGCCATCCCATGCGCCAAGCATTCATCAAGTCACTCCGTCGACTCACAACTCATCCTCTCTATTTTCCAGGAACGCACAGATGATATCGCGATCCTACTCGATCCTTAAAAACTGATGCTCCTCGCTGAAGATAAAACTTTCCTTGGGCGAACTCTAAACTAATAGAGCCATGATGCATTGCGCGAAACTCAAAAGTTACTCGCCATAGGATGTCAGCAACTCCGTCACAGCGCGATGCGCCTGATCGATTGCAATATCGGTATAGGCACCACCGCCACTGTCTGCATTCGCAATCGCGATCTGCCCTCGACGGGCTCGCGCCTCCGTGAGCGGCAACCCCTCGTCTCCGTCCACGAGCGCATTGTATTCGGGCGCGTAGCCATGAGGCCAGCGATTAACCGAAATCCCCGCAATATCACGGGCCGCGTCAAATCCGCCGGGACCGAGAGTCTGATTCAACTGACTTCGGATTTCACGCTCGAAAGTCGAAAAAGGCGTGGCGAGAAGCTCGTTGCGACCGGCGATATGCTGCTCGCGTTCACTGAGGCCAGGTTGCGCCGGTGTTCGGATCATCTGAATCATGATCGGTTCATCCGGCGATTTCGCGCTGTGATAGTCGCCGATATCCATCGACTGAACCAACTGGAGGGTGGAATGGTATCCGCCGGGCGAGACGATATCGGCCACGCCCAACTTCGCGAATGCGCGCCAATTCGTTAGCGCCACCGATGTAATCACCAGTGGCGTCTTAATGAGAGAGCGAAGGGCCGCTTTCTGGGATTGTGGCAGTTCCGGGCAGATAAAAGGAATCATCATGTTCCAACAAGCGAGTACGCTCTGTTTGCCCTTGACCCGGTACGCCTTCCCCCCCCTCAGATAAGTCACTTCGACATTGCCCTCATCGGTGTTCATCACATGAGCAACGGTGCTTGAAAGCCGAATGCGCACAGGCTTTCCCGCCTGGTCTAGTCTGGTGTAGTCCGTTGGGGCGGCTATCGAATCTTCTACCGTTTTTCCGGGCACTGCGGCCGGAATCAAGTCGCGCACCAACAACCGCGCGATCGATGCATTGCCATCGGGAAACGTATAGGAATAGGAACCACCCGTATCCACTTGCCCTCTCGGCGTATAGCCCATACGCGCCGTCGAGGTCGGCGGCAGTTCCAGGCCGTCAAAACCTGGCAATCCGATCCCCCAGCAGTCCAGAGCCGAAATCGCATCGATCCCGCAGCCCCAATACAGGTCCGTCGCGCGCTGATAAAAGGGAATCACAGCTGGGTCAGCTTGGACGACGTTCAAAAGGTAGTCCGAATAACTCATGCGTGACAGACGGTCTTTCTTTTCATCAGCTGAAAGACCCGCCATATAGTCTTTGGGACTGGTTTCGATTTCGAGAATGTCTTTGCGGGCGGCATCGCTCAGAGGCGCTTGAGCTAGGAATTCCGCGGTCTCTTCGGCAGACGGGTGATAGCCGCCCTTTCGAGGAACCAATTTGTCCTGACCGAAGGTCTCCTTGTCGAAGAATACCCCGGCTGCAAGATTAAATTTTTGGTTCCGACCCTTGTCGTAGGTCTCCTTGGTCAGATTTTCCGGATGAATTCCGAGATGCTTGAGAAGCCCATCCGCAACGGGACTGTATGGGGTTGGACTGGAAATCAAGGCGGTCCCACCACTCGCGATCAGCAGTTTGTCTTCGACGTGAAACTCGTTGCGCTTGGCGTGACCCCCAAAGTCGTCGTGATTATCGAGTATCAGAATCTTTGCGTCCGGCCCTGCGGACTTGCGATAGAAGTGCGCTGCAGAGAGGCCACTGATGCCCCCCCCGACCACAATCAGATCGAAGGACTCGCCTGTGCTCTCGGCTTGGGTCACAAAGGCCGGATCGTCCCTGACTGCGTGAGCACTCTCGAATGAGCCTGGATGACTGCCGCGCATTCCCGTCAGGATGGGCGGGTAATAGCCCGGCTGATCCTGCCCTGCGCCCATCGAGTTCACTGCTGCGCCACCAAAGGAAAGCCCCGGAGTCAATCCGCCGACGGTTGTGGCAAGCACCACCGCCGCACCTTGTAGGAAGTCCCGTCGATCAATGGGCTTGTCCATGCCCAGCTTGGCATCGCGCTTTTCACCGTCCATGACTTCCTCTGCCTGCTTACATTGCTCGGACTTCTAATCGGTTCTATTATATATCTATTGAGAAACAAGTCACACCAAACTGACGGTCGAATACGATTTAAAAGCACTCCCAGTGAAAGGGTGACGATGCATTCCAAACTTCTACTCATTCTGATGGCCCTGCTTTTAACGCCCTTTCATGTCTCTGCGGCTGACACAATGGAGGGGGGAGCCATGGCTAACGGGAAAACGGCTCCGAGCACGATTGTTCCGGTTCCCATCGAAAAATCATTTCTCGAAGGAAAGGGCCTGGTTCTCGACAACCCGGAAGAATACAATTCTTATACCGATAACGAAGAGCTGCAGAGTCCAAGCCTCTCCCACGATTTCCACAACGGCAAGATCCACGTCTCGGTGATCGAGGCCGGCCCCGGCAAGGTCCGCATCGAAGGGCTTCCTTTCGATGAGTTCGTACACATCCTCGAAGGTCGTCTCATCCTGACCCTGGACGATGGCCAGGAATTCACGTTCGAGACAGGAGACTCGTTCATTGTTCCCGAGGGCTATGTCGGTTTTTGGAACATGCCCGAGAAATACCGCGAACTGGTCGTCATCAACGCGAAATAGGACGCATTCGCCTTGCCACCAACCCAAAAGGAGACAGCATGAAGAATTCAGTTGCAAAGATAAAACAAAAGCGGAGCCGTTTACTCTATCTGCTCGGCGTAATGGCCCTCATCATCGGACTGGAGTCAACCACTATGAGTGAAGAATCCAAGGATCAATCCAAAAACGCAGCCATTCCAGTGAGACTTGATACTGACAAAGTAGCCGGCATCGGCCTATCTCCCGGCGAGCCTTTCATTGCGCCGGAAGACATCATCGAAGGCAGTCACCGTCCCCGAGGCGACATGCTCTTTAAGGGCGAACAACTCGTTATGGAGATCTTCGAGGACAACGCCGCCAGCTACAAGATCAACGACCCTTTTCCCGTCGACGAATATGTACTCGTGATGAGTGGAAAATTGGTCCTCACCGACTCCCAGGGTACGGTACACGAGTATACCCAGGGCGATTCCCTAGTGGTTCCTAAGGGCTTTACGGGAATCTGGAAGATGGAAGGAAACTATCGTGAACTCATCGCCATCGACCGTAAATCCTACGATGAAATTTTCGGTTCGGAATAGAGCCTAGTCGGCCCCAGATCGACCCATCCATAAGGATCAGCACAGTGAAGACACCCGCTCGCCGCCTTGTCGAAGCCTTCGGAAATTGTTCAGCCCTGGAGGCCATGTACACGGAGGATGTCAGTTGGCGGCTCAATCACTCGCTGGCCCCTCATATTGCCGGTCCGCATCAGGGCAAGGCTGCGGTGTGTGCCTTTAACCAAGCCGTCTTTGAAAAATTTTATGAGCCGTCTTCAGTTCAAGTCGAAGTACTCGACGAACTCGGAGACGAAGCATCGAGCGTGGTTCGCTTCATCTACCGCGCAACAAGTCGGCGCCAACATCCGTATGCGGTGGAGTATGTGCTCTTCGCCAAGACGGTAAATGGCCGGGTCTGCGAAGTCGTGGAGTTACTGGACACTCACGCGTCCAATGAGCAGCATCAGGGTAGACCGGTGGGCATTCCGCCCCAGATCTGAAGGCCACCGGGAGTCTGAGAATCATAAAGGCTCTTCCTCCACCCTCAGCGATGCCGGCGTAGACACAAGCGAGGAAATAGTCGTCCTCGTAGGGGGTCGGGGTCCGTCCGCAGCCCCTTCCCTCAATTTTGTCGACTCAATTTATCCCTCGGCTTGTTGTAGCCTTAGGCGAGAGTCTGGAGCCCAATCTTCCAGCAGAGGGGTTTTAAATTCGAGGTGGGTTGCATCATTTTTTCCGCAGGACGGTCTTACGTCTTTGAATTCGCTCCATGGCTTGAGAGAATGGGTCCTCCTATGAAAGCTCAGCTCATGAGTCCAGCGATTTCAGCACTGAAAAGAAGGCCATGAATCGCAAGCGGCCAGATTTCATCGAGCGAAACCGCATTGCACTGTTGCTCGTCGCTCTGGCGCTGATTCTGGTGGGCGTGCTCTGGCCGGGCCACGCGCCTCCCCAGAACGGGCTTCATTGGCAAGCCACCGGCCCAGGTCTGCACTTTGGTTCCATGGCGCAAGCCGTGAGCGAAAAACCGATTCTCTCTCTCACAGGCGAGATGACCATTGAAGTCTGGCTCGTGCCTGACTTCAAGCCCGGTCTCGGAAATCAAGAGATTCTTTCTTTCGTGGATGAAAAAAGCGAGCGGCCGTTATTGCTTGGCCAATTCCCACGCGGCTTCATGCTTCGTGGTCGCAAGGACAACCCCAAGGGCGACCCGCGTCTCGATGGTTATCTCAGTCTTTCAAAAATCGGGCTGACTGATACAAAGGGGCCCTCTCATCTCGCGATCACGGTGAATAGCTCTGGCTCGGTGCTGCATGTCAACGGCCGAAAGTCACCGCTCATATTGAAGAACACCGTTGCGCGGAAAGACGAGCCCTTTGGCGGAAAACTCATGCTGGGGAGCTCGAACACCGGTTGGCAATTTTGGAAGGGAGGCATGCTCGCAGTCGCGATCTACGATCGCGTGCTTCCCCTAGACGAACTTCTTGAGCACTCGGTGAGCGCTGAACGAATACGCAAGAAATCCTTTGCGAGTGACCAGTCGCTACTCGCCCTCTACTTGCTTGAAGAGGGCCAGGGGGTCAAGGCTCACAGCGGGATCGCAAATACTCCGGCACTGGAATTCCCCCATCGCATGACGCAACCCACCCGGTCTACCTACATGTCCGTTTACCCAACGCATCCGGGCAACCAACTTTGGAAGCCGTTCGACATTCTCAGCAACATCATGGGCTTTATGCCCCTAGGCTTCATCGTGGCGTGGAAGCAAAGACCCAGCCTCATCACCGTCGCTCTGGCGATGGGTTTTGCGCTCAGCCTCACAATTGAATTGATACAGCCCATGATTCCCGGCCGCGATTCATCGATTGTGGACTTGGCCAGCAACAGTACAGGGGCCCTCCTGGGAGCGGTGATCGCTTGGATAATCGCCAAGCGGCTCAAGGCCTTTCACTAGCGCGGCCTCTGTTTTTCGCGGTGTTCCATTTCAGCGAGAGAAGACATGGGACCTCTCACGAAATCCAGAAACGGCCATGATGCGCCCGGCGCCCTCAGCGGATGGAGACGGAAAGAGAAAAAAAGGGACGCAGGCGCGTGTCACGCTCTTCGAGGGACTGGGTCCACAGAGCTTCGTTGCCCATCCGGAGGCTCGCCGTCACCAAGACTCCAAGACGAGGTTGTCACCTCGAGTTGATTCCATCATTTGGACTGTACCTGTCCTGGCCGCTAGGCCTGTCCCGGCCGCACCACCCGCCCCGGTCGAGCACCAGTATCGACGTCATCCGCACGTGTGCGGACGCCGTTCACGAAGGTCGCGATGTAGCCCTTGGCGGGCTGCAGGATACGGCTTCCACCCGCCGGCAGATCGTTGTGCACCTCAAGTTCGCCGAGGCCAAGGCGCTCGAAGTCGATCACGTTCAGGTCCGCGCGCTTGCCGATCTCGATAGTGCCACGGTCGCTGAAGCCATACAGCGCCGCGTTGTTGCCAGTCTGCTTATGCACGACAAATTCCACCGGCAGCTTGGGGCCGCGCTTTCGGTCGCGGGCCCAGTGGATCAGTTGGTAGGTCGGCGCGACCGCATCGAAGATCAAGTTGACGTGGGCGCCCGCGTCGGAGAGTCCGGTGATCGTATTGGGGTCGGTCAGCATGGTGTGGATCACATCCATGTTTCCTTCGGAGTAGTTCGCGAGAAACAAGACCGCGAAGTTTTTGCCGTCGTTCTCAAGCAGAAAGTCGTAGAGCATCTCGTCAATCTGTCGACCCTCTTTCTGAGCGAGCACGCTCAGCTGCTGACTTGTCTCCGGCTCGTAGTCCATGGGCGAAGTGATCGGGTACATGACCCCGGCCGCCATCTTCAAGAGCATGAACACATTCGCCATTGCACCGGCGTGCTCGGGCGGGACGTCGATATCGGCGAGGATCGCCGCCTTGACGTCGGGCTTGCGCATTTCGGCGATCCGCTTCTCCAGCGGCAGATGCTCGATGGCCAGGTAGCTCTTTCGCCGCATGAACATGTGATAGGTAGCCAAGCTCGAAACCACGCTCACGGGCCGGGAGGCCACTTGGGGACGTAAGTTTGCACCGGCTGCGTTCTGTTCTGCGCTGAAGTCCAGTACGCGCTTCCAGACATTCGGCGTGGGAGGCGGCTGCGCGGTCGTAAATGTAACGGGACGCCCAGACGCCTCCCCGATTTTTCGGATCAGCTCGAGTTCCAGAGCGCACTTCTCGTCACCACCCATCTCCTCGATCATGGGGATGATCTCGAATACGCCGCAGCCCGCCCGGGCCATGCCTTCGGCGAGTGCCACCAACTCTGCCTCATCGGCGTGGGTGCCGGGAACGACTTCACCGCTCATCGAGCGATGAGCCAGCAGGCGCGAACTTGAGAAGCCCACAGCGCCCGCTCGCATAGCCTCCTCGACCAAGTTCCCCATACGCTTGAGGTCGTCCGTCGTTGGGGCTTCGTTGGCGCGCCCACGAGCACCCATAACATAGTTTCGAAGTGCGCCGTGCGAGAGCTGCGTTCCCACGTCCAGCGCGAACTGGCGACGATCGAGCAGATCAAGGTACTCAGGAAACGTCTCCCACTCGCCCCAGGGCATCCCCTCGTAAAGTGCGGTTCCGGGAATGTCTTCGACGCCCTCCATCAGCTCGATCAGGTCCCGATAGCCATCCGGCGGAACCGGGGCAAAGCCGACGCCGCAATTGCCTGTCACGACGGTCGTCACACCGTGGGATGCCGACGGGTCGAGGGTCTCGTCCCAGGTGACCTGTCCGTCGTAGTGGGTGTGGACATCAACCCAGCCCGGAGTGAGCAGCGCGCCGTCCGCATCGATGGTTTCTTGGGCTTGCTCGTCCACTTTGCCGACCGCGACAATGCGACCATCGCGGATTCCGACATCTCCATGGCTCGGTAATGCGCCGGTGCCATCGACAACGGTTGCGGCTTTGATCAGGGTATCGAGCATGTTCACTTCTCCTTGATGCGCCACGCCGATGGACTCGGACAACCCCTAGACGAAATGGCAGCCACTGTTCGCGAGGGGGTGTGCGCTAGCTCCTGAGTCTCGCCTCCAATAGGAGAACTGTCAATTTATAGATCTTTCATTGGTTAGACAATCCGATCGTCTTCGGATGATGGTGGAGCAACGCCGTGGATCATCTCGTGGCGGTCATCCGAGACGCCGCAGAGCATGAAGTGGACTGAGTAGGACGGAGCCCGGAGCTTAGCCTCTGCTCTGGCCGGCCCCACGGCGGTGTGGCGCTGCATCAAAGACCGTGTCCACCCTAGGACGCACCCGAGCTTCGGTCACATCAGGATGGAACGCATCTGCAAAGTCCCCGAACATGCGAGATCCTCACCGGATGGCAGTCATGGTTGCGGGAAGCCGAATCGTGACGTTTAGCCATCAACGAGAGCGAGCAGAACATTCGAAACCGCCTGCTTGTGTTCAACGAGCAATAGTCGTGCGACCTCGTCGGGACCGAAAAGCAGATTCCCTAGCCTGCGTTCATCAACGGAGAGTCGTAATGCCAACACGCGATGCGCGTGCCGCCGAACGAGGCCCTCCACATTTCGATAGAACCGTTCGGCGCCGTCATCGGCGATGATTAGAAGGCGCGAAACGCGCTGACCTCGCGCGACCCCGGTCTTTCGGTCGACGTTTTGCAACCCGCGCTCTTCCGCGACCAGCGCCCTCTGTGACTCTTCGAACCCCCGCACGATCTGGTTCCCTGAGAATGCACTCTTCAATGCCGCTTCGAGCGCCGGCGTGAGTTCGACCCGGGGCACTGCAAGTTTGCCGTCCGTCCATAAGGGCTCGGCGTGTGAAGCTAGATCCCTCGCAAGGTTCTTCGCGCCGGGATTGTTTTCAACTATTTTGGGGAGCTGCATTTTTTGCCCGAGTGCTCTCTCAGTGCCTGAGTGCCCCTGTCCATTGAATCGGCCCTCGAGCGCAGACATAGAAGAACGCAAATAGGAATTTTAAAGGCCCATCCTACACCTTAGGCCATGCCTAGGACAGAGTAACGAGGAGGGGCGAAGGGGCTCCCCGGTGAGGGGCGTGATCCCGAGGCAGCCTCACGGGCCAACGTTTATGTATGTGCAAGCGCTCTTCCATGGGGAAGGTTTTGCGACGAGCATAGTGGAGAAGTCCGTTATGGCTTTACGTTAACAGTATACGACCACAACGCATGACCACTGCATCGATATTTCTGTTCAAACAAAGTCAGATCCGGACCTTTATTGGCGAGCCTGACGATCCGGCCGCGATGGCCCGCCAGATGCATCGCGCAGCCAAATTCCTCTGCGTAGATCTTCCAGTTGGAACGCAGCTCAATCGTTCCGCCAAGCGTCAACAACAACGGAAAGCTGGGATGACCATGGATACGTCGTTGCAGGTGCGCAGCTTTGGGCCACGGGTTGGGATAGAGCATATAGTGATAGTCTGGCCGCAGCCCATCACCTGCGAGCAGAGTCCAGATATCCTCGCAGTCCGCCCGCAGGAGCAGGTAGTTGCCGCGCAGGCTGTGAGGGTGTTTCGCCAGTCGTCGGGCGGATTTGTCGATTCCCACAATCAAGTGGCCAGGATGTCGTTCAGCCAAGGCTGCGGTGCTGTGCCCAGTGCCGCAGAATGAATCCAGCACGAGAGGGCGCGGTCTCGCCTTGATCTCGAAGGACAAACGTTCATACGCCTGAATATTATGCGCTGAAATTTCTGCGCGGTGGGTTGTTCGCAGATGTCGACCAACGACCTCAGCCAGCCTGGGGTGCACAGAGTGCTGGTTGCTACTCACGACGCGAGAGTTGGCTTGCAAAGGACCTAGACGCCTCCAGGTTGTGAATTTAAGCGATCGTGAGTTTCATGTTGTTCCCACTCACTGCGATTTTAACTGCCTCTTACGGGCATATCTACTCACCGAAGAAGGCTCCCTCTGCGCGACGATCTGCGACCCTACTGGGTTAAGAGGTCCTACTTTAACTTCAGACACTGGGCCAGATCATTTTTTGTTGCCGGGAGCCCCGCGAAGGTGATTTGGGGAATTGGATACCGAGCGGCGCTAAACCACGCTCAGAATAGCCCTCGACCCGCTCAGACAGCTCACACGGGCGATCGTAACGTTCGCCGTTGAGAAACATTCACAACCGACAAGAATTCCAAAGGCCCGTCCTACACCTCGGGCCATGTCCGACACAGGTCAAAGAGGGGTCAAGGGGGCTCCCTTGTGAGGGCTAGGGTCCGTAGACCGTGAACCCAATTGTGAGGAACCGTCGGAAATCACAGGAATTTCCATCAGCGCATTCGGCATAGACTTTGGCATGTGAGACTGCTGAGCCCGATGCGGAAGCAAAAACGCGTGCAGGAAAATACGCTTGGTAATGTTCAATGGCAGAGCCGGTGAATCATTACTCTTCGGTGAGCACAGGCTCTAGGGCCGCTTCGGCCAGGGGCACTCCCCAGACGGCCGTGTGGGAGTCACGGTGGATGGGTTTGAAGCCATAGCGGCGAAGCACCTGATCGTGTGGCGCCCCCGGCCAGACACACACGTCGCCTACGCGATCCGATTGGAGATCAGCGAGCATCCGGGCCCGACTAGGGAGAGGTCGTGAAGCGTCGCGTAGCCACGCGTAGGTCTCGACCTCATCGTAGATCGCCAGGACGGACTTCGGTGAGCGAGAGAACTGGCCGCCGACGAGGGGGCGGCCGTGCGTTGTCTGGTAGTACATGCCCACCGGGCTCTGTCGTAAGTCGACCACGCGACCGGGGCGGTTCGCCAAGGGAATGGGAGGCGGCAGCTCAGTCGTGGGGATCGAGATTGCAAAGTCGAATAGAACAAGTCCCGCACAGGCGAGGACCAAGAGCGAAGCGGCCTTTGGGGAAAAACGTCTTCGCGACCAGCCGAGCAGAGCGGCCATCCCGATCCCCATCATCATGTAGCTGATGACGAGATAGCGGCCGGATTGTCCCACGGAACCGAGAATCGGAACATAACGCCAGATTCCGAAAGGTAGATAAACTGGGAATCCGCCCCATTCGACAACCTGACGATCCCACAAAAGCTTGGAACCCAGCGAAAAGACAAGAAAGATGAGGAAGAGCCCTGCGGCCAAGCGAACCTTGTCTTCCCTCCGGCCAATCAGGAATCCCGCCAGGCAGAGCGGGGCCACAAGTAAGCCTAAGTACGCGACCGCATCGATGTTGTCGAGTTTGGGCGAAGCCAGATGCTCCACATATCCCTGGTGGGCCGATGCGCTGTGAACGGGGAGGACGTAGGAAAGTGGCTCTGGATTAGCTGCGTAATCGGATCGCCGATCAGGCAACCCCTCGTAGGCGATGGAATAGCCGATGAAGATCACCATCAAAGGTGCGCTCAGGATCAGAGTCGGGCGAAAGATCTGCAGAAAATGTCTGCTGGTTTCCCGTAAAGGCATCCTCTTCCACCACCACCAGAGAAAGCTAAAGAAGGAAAGGTTGGAAGCAAAAACAACGCAGGCTAGGGAGCTCAGAACGATAGCCAGGCTAGAGAATCCAAGAAGCCACGCGCTTTTGCGAAGCGCCGGCGAGTTGTCGGCTTCCATGGCCCGAAGCAGGTTCAGGTAGAAAATCGGGAGAAAACCACAGTAAAGTAGATTGAGATGGCCCGCGGTTTTGCTGGCGATGAAGGGGCTGAGCATGAAGACAAGGCCGCCGATCAGGCTAGCGATGTTGTCGCGCGTGATGAATCGGCACAAGGCCCAACTGCCCACGCCTGCGAGCGGGAAAGCCAGCAGCACGGTGAGCTGGTACGCCGGGACCGGCCCAAAGAGTTTTGTGAGACCCGCATTGAGTGTGGACTGAAGCGGGACAACGGAATGCCAGACGAGCGGCGAACCATGGGGGGCAAAGAGCCGGTCGGTGAAATATGGATTGGAAAGGGAAAACAGCGATTGGTCGATCCACCAGGCGTTCCAGAAAAACTCCAACGGATCACCCGGAATACCAATCAATTCCGTCGAGAAGCGATCTCCGACCTGCGGCACGATCAAAATGGCCGCAAGGGAAAAATAAAGTCCGAAGACGAATACGAGTCTCAGAGCCAGGCGCACGCCGGATTGGGACTGGTCGGCCATTTGGGAAGTGTATCGGAAGACAGACTCGGCAGAAAGTTCAGCGTGCTGAAAGGAGCGCCTGTGTCTCTTTGTGTCTTAGGAGAAGATTTGACTTTGAAAAGCAGGCAGGTGTTCGTGCGAGACTTATCCCTCGCCGGATCATCGATCCGATCCACCACTGAGAACCAAGTAATTTTTGAATCGGGAGTGCGTTTGATTTTTTGTTGCAAGGCCAAGCGCATGGACCTTGAAACTGTTTCATTTCTCGCATTGGTCTTGGCTCCGGGCGCACGCGCCCTCGCCGATGACTATTAGTTCCCACTCACCGACGGCACGCTTCGGGATGCGGAGAGTGGCGGCCCGCACACTCGCTGGCCCTATATGGCCACGGGGCTAAGCTGGGCGTTTGACCTCGCCATTCGATACTTAGGAGTCGGTAGAGTGCCCTGGTTCCGATCACAGCGAAGCCCGATTCTTGCAGCCCTTCTCATCGCGGGGCTTTTGAGCGTGGGCAGTAAAGCCTACCAAGCCGGCGACACCGCGGGGTGGGTTGCCGGTGGAAACCAATTTGCAAAATGCATCGCTAACCTTTCTTTGGGGGAGCCGTCGGATCAGCCCAATGCTTGCCGGCATATTTCAAAATGGCCGCTGTGGAATAACGGCATGGCCGCTGTCTTTGGCCTTTTCGTAGAGAACCAGCGGTACTGCTGGCAGCTTCTCAATATCCTGTCCTTCGCTGCGTATCTAGCGATTTGGCTATCGACGATTCGATACAGGAACCGCACCCAGGCGACGATCGCCACCTTCGCCTTGCTCTTCTCTCCCTTGCTCTTCTATCTGAATTCGACTTTTACCGAGATACAGCAGGGGGCCCTCGTTACTCTCGGCCTCTTTTTTCTTTCTCGTCGTTCCTACCGATATGCAGCATCCGTGATTTTCCTTTCGATCCTGACCAAGGAATCTCTGTTGCCACTATGGGGCATCGTCTTCCTTCTGCTTCTTTTCCAGGGCTTCGGTATCACGAAGAGGGGATTGAGTACGGTATCCCGCAAGCAGGCCTGGCTACGCCTGATGGAACTGTCTCCTCTTCTGTGTTGCTTAATGGCGGCCGTAGCCGTATCGATGACTTTTAACTGGCTGCGGTACGACTCTGTCGTGAATACCGTGTATCTCGCAGAGAACACACAGTTCGACATGGGAGCCGGACATGCGTTGGCCAATTTTTTTTGGGGAGCCCTGTCGCCCAACGGTGGCATCCTCGTAGCCTACGGCCTGATTCTGGCTTGCTGGCTAGTGCGGCTTCGTCAGGGCACGCCTGCTCGCGTCGGGGACAACGCCGATACTCGCAAGATCTCCTGGCCGACCGTCGTTGCTCTAATCGGCACCGGCTTGGCCACGACCGCCTCCTGGTGGGCGAGCTTCGGATGGGATGCCTGGGGTTATCGCTTATTCATCCCCTATGCGATGCCCAGTCTCTATCTCATGTTTCTTTTCACAAACCCATCAGAGAAAAATCCTGCGGAGCCCTCGATCATTAAGGACAGGGGTGGTCTACGTCTCAGCATAAGCGCGGCGCTGATTGCCATGCTTTCGCTCCTAGGTTTCAGCTACAACTACTCGACGCTGGACGCATCGTATTCGCGTCACTCCAGCGTAATCGAGCAAAGCCTTCACAGTGCCCCTCCTTGTATAGAAATGAGCGAAGATATTCGCGGAATTTCTCCGAACTACTGGGAGTGCGTCTCCGCGCGTTACCGCTACTTCCCGTTCTTCAAACTGACCCCAATCCGCTCGGGGCTTCGAGAGGCCCGATTGCTACTTGTCGTGCTCATAAGCGTGGGGCTCTATCGCTCGATTCCTTACAGGGCGGGGCCCGAGGGTCAGCGGGGTTCGGGCCACTGAAGAAGTCCGCGTTCGTTTGAAAGGAGAGATCCGCGGTGGCGCCGGTACCGGCCTGTTTTGAAGCCGGAGCGCAGGGCTTGGGCTGCGAAGGGAAATCCCTGTGGGCGGGCGTGGATGAGCGGAACCTCAAGACCCACTGCCCTCTGGCTCACTGCTTCCTGTCGAACACCGAGAGCGTGGGTTGTCCGTGTTTGCTCATGGTCCAGGTCGATCTGAGAGGGGTTTCAGCCGCTGCTGGAACGAGATTCGGTTTTTTCGGGTGTGTTTTCGCATGGGGTGATCCGGTTTGGGGCTGGGCTCCGACTGTTCATTCAATCAGAGCAGAAAACCAAAACTCACCCCCCTGAAGACCTGAAGGAGAACAGCATGATCTCAAACACAACGACTCAACGCGGACGACGCTTTCTTTCCTGGATCGTGCTGGCTTGCACGGCCATTTTTGGCACGGCCTGCGGAAACTGGAATGAATTCGGGAACGGCCCGCTCAATCCCCACAACACTCTGGTGCCCGGGCCCGCAGCCGGACTGTCGACGCAGTATAATCTTCCTCCGCCCACGGCGTCCACTCATGGCGTCGAAGTCGGGGTCCTGGTGGATCGCAACCGCGACTACTACGTGAGTTCCTACGATCAGGGCATCCACGCGTATGACAACACGGGCAACTTCATGGGTACCTACTCACTCGGCGTGACTGGATCGCGGGCGGTTCCCTATGTCCACAGCGAGTGGCCCACCTACAGTACTTCCGCGACCATCTTTGCGGGTGCTGAGGGAGGCGGCTTCTATGTCATCGACGTAGATAAGACCACCACCCCCTTCACCATGAGCCTGGCCGCTTCCGACTCGACGTTGGGAACCAGCGAGAGCTCACCCAAGCGTGCCCAGGACGAGACCATCTATATCGCGAGTCAGTGGGGCGACATTGTTCGCTATGAGTACACCCCCACGGGCGGTCTCAACCGGTTGGCGACGCTGTCGCTGAGCGGCCAAGTCGTAACCGGGGCCATCGCACTCTATGACCTTGACCCGCAGTACGCGGATGAAGAAGTGCTGGTGGCGACCACAAGAGGCAACTTCTACGTGCTCGACCACAGCCTCAGCACCATCATCTGGAGCAACTCAAGCGGGGCTTCCACCAGCGACGTCTACTACGCCGGTGTCACGGTGGCCGAGCGCGGTGTCATTGCTCCGGTGGCGCTGCTTCCCATTGCGGGAGAGGGAGATCCCAACTCGGGTCTGGTGCGAGCCATCAATCTTTGGACCCAAGCTGTCGAGTGGGAACTCGTTCCCTCACAGACGGTACTGAGCGAACATGCCATTCCGGGTAGCGTTGCCGTGTTGCACGATCAAACCGGTTTCACTCAGCAAGCCGGTCAGCCCGGTCAGGATGATCGCTGGGATGACAATCAAGGCGGCATCCTGGAAGGCGGAGGCAACTTCGGCGGAAGCAATTCGGGCCCAAACATCCCGCCCATCGATGCGAATTTCAATAGCTGGGCTCCCTTCAATGCGACCTTCGCCAGCACCGACGGTTACCTCTACGGCATCGACATCGTGGCCGGGACAGAAATCTGGAACTACCGGTTGCAGGCCCCGGGTCAGGATGCGCCGGTGGTCGATAACCAGAACATCATCTACGTGGGTGACGGCTCTTCGACACTCCACGCCGTCGAGGGAAAACTCAGCAACCCCGGCCTGGGACTCTGGATGGACGGATCGATCAGTTCAGGTGGAACGTCAGATATCGTTAAACTCGGCGTAACCAATACGTACGGCCTAGTGGTGGGCACGGACAGCTCGGCTTACGCACTCTTTCAATAATCCAGAGTGAAATCAAGTCGAGCAAAGGGGATGAGCCCCCCGATCTCTTCCACGAATTCTGATACTCAAATGAGAATCCCAGGGTGCTTCCCCGCACTCTGGGATTCTCATTTGTGGCGGATAGGAATTTCAAACGCACATGTTGCACCTTGAGCCATGTCTGGGGCAGGTTCGAAGAGAGGTCAAAGGGGCTCCTCGATAAGAGATGGGGTCTGAGGACGTTGCGCGCTTTACGGAGTCGGCCAACGAAGGTCGGAAGTGAAACATCCCCAGATCAAGAGGCCGTAAAGGAAGCCCTCATACCCGTAAATCGGCAGCGGAAGCTCCGCTCGGGCCCGAAGGGCCGGTTCACTTGGTCAGGTCATCGGCTTCGAGGATAAATTTGGGCAATCTGCTTTTCCAAACACATCTAGCCTGGGACTGCATCCCAAAGCCAGCAATCTATTCCAAAAACGATGATCATTACCCCCTGCAAGCTCTTGCCGCTCGGGGGAAATGCTATCTTTCATACTCATATCAAGACTTGAAAGCATGCCTTTAAATTACCTCCGAGGGATGCAGGAGTAAAAACATCTGAGCATGAGAGAACATGCCAAAAAATCATGGAACCATTCTGGTGTTGGAAAAAAGGAGACCGACCCTGCGAGTGGATTGGAAGCCTCAAGCGCGCTCAATTGGGTGCATGAGCAATCTCGTTGGCACCAACAGTCAGAATCGTCCTGGCTGGGGATTGACCGCATCTACGCGATTGCGTTAGACGAGCGCTTGGAGCGACTTCAAACCGCCCTGCGAGCGAACGGAATCGAGGAGAGCACATCCATCCTCAAGGCATTCTACAAAAACGATCTCGATCTGGCCCAACTAG
>NZHD01000003.1 GCA_002691205.1 Deltaproteobacteria bacterium | reverse complement strand
TAACGAAGAGCAGGTAATCGCAAAATCGGTGCTTTCGGCAGTGGCTGCTGGGGCAACCGAAATCATTGTGTCTGATGGTGGAAGCAGGGATCGGACTTTGGAAATAGCCAGTGAAGCAGGCGTTTCGAGGATTGTCCGATCATTGCCTGGGCGTGGCGTGCAAATGAACTCGGGAGCTCAGTTGGCAGAAAATAAGTTTGTTTTATTTCTGCATGCAGACAACGAGTTATCTGGTCATGCTCTGGAACAGCTTTGCGACCATGAGAAGGCAGTTTGGGGTGCTTTTCGACAACGGATCGATTCGCCGAGAATGATTTACCGCTTGATTGAGTGGGGAAATCAGTGGCGTGTGCAATGGCGAGGAGTGCCATTCGGTGATCAGGGGATTTTTGTGCGGCGGTCTCTGTTTGAAAAGCTTGGGGGGTTCGCAGAAATTCCTCTCATGGAGGATGTCGAGATTTCCCAGCGGCTTCGTGAAATTGAAAAACCGATGCTTCTTCAAGGACCGCTCACGATTAGCGCCCGTCGATGGGAAAAACGGGGCGTGCTGCGACAAACCGTAACGAATTGGCTGATTCAGCTCTCCTATTTCAGGGGAGTTCCTGCTGAGCAGTTGGCTCGCAGATATTACGGGGGCTAACCAAGAGGCTAGCGGGCTCGGGGATGGGCAAGCTCGTAAACTTGTCGGAGGTTCGCAGTACTGACATGCGTGTAGATTTGTGTGGTTGCGAGGCTCTTGTGCCCTAGCAACTCCTGCACGCTTCGGATGTCGGCGCCCCGATCCAGTAGATGTGTTGCGAAACTGTGTC
Organism: Deltaproteobacteria bacterium; assembly: GCA_002691205.1. Classification (GTDB taxonomy): domain Bacteria; phylum Myxococcota_A; class UBA9160; order UBA9160; family UBA4427; genus MED660. Next base: position 12,294 of record NZHD01000003.1, on the reverse strand, counting down.
GCAGGGAGTGTGGACTGATGCGTGAATCAAGTCCTGCGGTGGCGATGTGCTTCTCCAACATGCGTCCCACGCTTCGGGTTGTCAGAATACGCCCAAAGCGATTGACGAACACGGGTGCACGTCGCCCCAGAGACTCGGTTTGCGGATGTCGTGTTCGTTTGCGACGATACCTTCTGATGGCTTTGATGGCGTAAGAACCAAGTGGGCTGATACGCTCTTTTCTGCCCTTACCGCGAACACGAACAATTTGTTCTGATTCATCGAGATCACCATCTCGCAAAGCAACAAGTTCGCTGACTCGCAGACCCGCTGAATACATGGTTTCAAGGATCGCTCGATCCCGCAGTCCTGCCGTTTCGTTGGCGGCTGGAGTGGAGAGCAGGCGACCAATTTCAGCCGTTGACAGAACCAGAGGCAACTTGCGTTGTTGCCGTGGGTTTCGGAGTGGCTTGGCTGGATTCTCAGTCGCAATCCCCTGTCGTATCGCGAACCGGTAAAAGCTTCTTAAAGAGGCGAGTTTTCGTGCTATCGTGGTGCGCGCGTAACCTGCTTCTTGCAGAGCTGCTTGATAAGATCGTAACTCCTGAGGCGAAAGAGAGTCGGGCCGAGGAATCACACCATGCGTGGCTTCCAGCCAGTCAATCAGCCCAAACAGATCTTCTCGATACGCTTTGATCGTCAGATCTGACGCATTGCGCTCGGTGGCGAGGTATCGGAGAAACTGTGCAATTCCGCTTCGCATGAATCAATGAAAGTCGTCCATGGACAAACTGTCAAATTCCTGGCTTGCAAGCAAATCATCATCGCTTGGTACCGCATCTCGAATCTTGCGACTCAGCATCGCAGCGTCGTACCAGCTGAAATCCAGTTCGGGATCGGCTGCAAAGCGAGCCAGCTGTCGGAGAGTTTCGTCTCGGTTTTCGTCATCGAAAAGGAAGATGAATTTCTCTTCCCCTTTGACCAACGCAAGTACGTTGACTTCTTTATCCATATTGGCGGCTGTCCCCAAGCGTTGAGCGGTATATCTCGCAGGTTTTTTTAGCCTGCCACGGCTCAATATCGGCTCAGGGGCCACCTGAAGATGAGATCGCTTTCCGCTCTTCCACCCCGAGATTCAAGCATTTCCGTAATGTGCAGGTGACAACAGAAATGAATGAAATCATCGCTACGTTTTAAGTAACCCTGCCAGCTTGCCGGACGGGCATCATCTGAAGACTCAATGTAATTTGAGAGTCTTTCAGTAAAGTATGGGTCATCCCCGCGGTAGATTCGAGTGTGGTTCAGAATCGGTTCGTGACTGACAATCAGCTTGGGGTGAACGGGTGACGGCGGATCTGGAATCAAGTCCGTCGGGTTCGGCCAGTGCTCTGGTCGCAACGGGCCAAAGCTCTGCATGCCCGCGTGGTGACCGCTTGGCGCGGGCATGGGTAAGCCTTGGGGATGCAGTGGAGCGTTAGATGACAAATCTGGATGAGCAGGCAACGGTTCCAGTTCGCCCGATGCGAGAGCCGTCTCGTGCAAGTGGTTTCTGAGCCGGTTACCTCGCGTGTTGTCTTGCAAATTTGCCTGATGTGAGTTTTTAGGTGCCGGTGTTTGTGTGGCAAGCTGACTGCGAGCGAGATCGAATTGAGTATCTCGAACGATCCGTGATGGAATGTCACTTTCCTGTTGAGTACCCCACGGTAGGCCATAGCCATTGGGAATAGGGTGAAAACCCTCATTGGCGGCGTACCAGTGCACCGTCATCGCCATTCTCGGCGGATAATAGGCATCAAAATCAGTGACTGAACCCACGACTAATGCCTCAACACCCATGAAATCCGCTAATTTCTGGAAGTCTTCACCGCTTTCGGGCTCACCATGCTGTTGGCTGTAAATGATCCATTGGGTTTTTGTGACACCGACAGGCAATACCTCAAAACCCGGGATTGCTTGCAAAGCACCGTAGTATTTTTCCGCCACTAAGTCGGTATCAACCGTTGGGTTCTTGCTCTGATTGTAGAACGGCAGAACAGCGACGCGTTGGACTTGCGGAAACGGATTGTGAATCTGTTCCCTTTGGTAAGTCACCGGGTACAGAGAACATCCGAAGCTGCTTAGCAAGAAGAGCAGAAGGAAAGGGGTCGAACCCAGAAGATTGAGTTTCACGGAATTGCCGGCGCACGTGTAGACGCGTGAATCCTCCACCCCAGTTGAAGTCATCGACCACACTGGCCGTAACCTTTAACTGATCGGAAAAATTTTCCAGGCACATGTTACACAGACAGCGGTTTCGGCCATGCATTCCAAGATGATTAGCCGCGTCAGCCAAAAACTGGTGCTGCCTGCCTCTCGCTATTTCTGATGTTTAGCCCAGTGACCAACCGTTTCTCGGTTCTCGTTTGAGTAGTGGCTGTGCTTCGGGGCAGCCAGTGCATTCCATTGCATCTTTATCCCAAATGACTTTTTTACCCAGCCGATATGCCACATTACCCAAGTGATTGGCTTCGGTGAGTGGTCCTGCATAGCTGAATGGGCTGCCTGTCACGGCGTTACCTCGACATGCATCAAGCCATTGCTGATGGTGACTGGCGGGAGCCGGTAAAAATGGTTCAGGCGGGGTGAAACCTTTGAAGTCATTTTCGGGGAGAAGCAGATGCTTGCGGTAGTCGGAGAGCAGCATCCCTTTTGAACCGATGAACAAGACCCCACTTCCCCACTGAGGGATGTCACCTTGCTCCCAGATTTCTGGTTTGTGGGTTCCTTGATGCCAAGTCATGGTTACGGGGGGGAGTCTACCCACATTGGGGATGTCTCTTGCGTCGTACTCATAGACAGCGGTCATTGAAGCTGGAGCGATTTCCGGATGTGCTGGCGGACCACTTGCCTCCACAGTTCTCGGGGCATCAAGACGCAGAGCCCAGAACGGCAGGTCATTCCAGTGGCTACCCAAGTCAGACATGGTTCCATTGCCAAAGTCCCACCAGCGATACCATTTTGGTCCGGGAAAATAGGCTTGGTGAAATGGACGATAGGGTGCTGGTCCCAGCCATAAATCCCAATTGAGGTAAGCGGGAGGCTTGATCGTTTCTTTGGGCCTGCTGGAAGCGTTGGAGATGTCTCGATTCTTTTTTGCTGCTTCCGGACTTTGAAGTCCCCACGCTCTCGACACCCATACGTGGACTTCACTGACATCGCCGATGGCACCGCTTTGAATGAGTTCTACAACGCGGTGATAGTTCTTTGAAGCATGAATTTGGGTTCCCATTTGGGTGGCCACACCCGCTTTCTCTGCAGCCTCCGTGAGGCGACGAGTCTCATCAATGTTGTAGGCGAGTGGTTTTTCGCAGTAAACATGCTTTCCGAGCTGCAGTGCTGGCATGGCGGCATACGCATGCGTGTGCTCAGGCGTGCTCACGACGACAGCATCCACATCGTTGCCGATGTCATCATATAGTTTTCGAAAGTCCTGAAAATGTTTTGCCTTTGGGAATTTATTTCCAGCACTGCTCAAGAATCTGCTGTCAACGTCACAAAGGCCCACAACATCGACGCCCTCGGTCTTGGCGATCGTTTGCAGGTTACTGCCTCCACGGCCACCTACACCGATGAACGCAATTTTCATGCGATCATTAGGACTCGCATGTGATACTTTAGGCAGGGCAGCCACTGCGGAGATGGCGGCAGCCTGAGCGAGGACATCGCGACGAGTGGTTCGATGATTTGCTAGTGGCATTACACGCTCGTTTTGGTGGGCAATGAATTGGCTGAAAGCACTTGGCATTCAACGCGGAGGACTTTCTGAGTCTAGCGGATCTGAATGCTGAGGATGTGTGATGGCACAAAAAAAGGGAGTTCCCGGTGGTGACCGGAAACTCCCTCCTGAGTGATTCTCGCATGACGCAGCGGGCTAGGCTGCAGCAAGGCGAGCAGCGACTGCGTCCCAGTCGACAACATTCCAGAAGGCTGAGACGTAATCTGGACGCCGATTCTGGTAGTTCAGGTAGTAGGCGTGCTCCCAAACGTCCAACCCGAGCAGCGGAGTTCCGCCAATTCCCGCGATCTCAGTTCCCATGAGCGGACTATCCTGATTTGCGGTGCTGCCGACTTTCAGTGTTCCACCATCAAGGTACAGCCACGCCCATCCGCTTCCGAAGCGAGTTGCCGCGGCAGTGGAAAACTGTTCTTTCATCGAGTCGAGTGAACCAAAAGTACTGTCGATTGCAGCAGCGAGCTCGCCATCTGGGGAACCACCTTTTCCAGGAGCCATGATGCTCCAAAACAGCGAGTGATTCGCGTGGCCACCGCCATTGTTGCGGACGGCACCAAGCTTATCTGCGGGGACGCTTGCCATATTGGAAATCAGATCTTCGATGGACTTGCCATCGAGATCTGTGCCAGCGATTGCGTCATTCACCTTGTTGATGTACGCCTGATGATGCTTGGAGTGATGGATTTCCATCGTTCGCGCATCTATATGCGGCTCAAGGGCATCGTAGGCATACGCCAAGGAAGGTAGTGTGAAGGCCATAACGTTAGACAACTCCGTATGCGGGGCGGATTGAAAATCTTTCACAGAACGATAGCGGGCCGGCTACCGATCGCAAGAGGTGAATCCCCTGTGTTGCCTGAAATCTCACCCATCAGTTAGCCTCTTTGACTCGTCCAAAGCCGCTTTTTGGAGTCTATTAAGGCCGCTTTTTGGCGATCTTGACTGTAGTGTCGCTGTTGCTCGCGAAACCTGCAGCGTTCGTTTCCGTCATGAGAGTGATGCAGCATTGCCGAAAAGATGCAACCGATACTCTCCAGAACGCGACCTCACACCGGGTTAGCAGCAAACCTTGTTTATCCACTGAAGCGAAATTTTGGACATCGCCAGTTGGGGGGATTCCGTTCTAATCGCTTCGAATGGTTGCTAGTGCGACCCGTCGTACCTACGATGAGGTGTGTCGGGGTGCCAACTCTCGCTGCTTAGAAAGTGTGATTCTCCTGCAGCGGATAGATTTGGCTCTTGCGGAATCGTTGTCATTCGGCTGAGTTTCTCGCAGCCATTCAGGTCCAATATTGGAAATTTTGGTGTGAGTCTTTCCGGTTTCGATCGCGAGCTTTTGCAGTGTTGCCTCGATCGGGCACCTCGAGCTTGGCAGAATTTTGTGGACCGATTTCTTGGATTGGTCATCCATGTTGCTAATCATGTGGCAGAGTCCCGCGGGATCATGCTAGATCAGGCCACTCGCGATGACCTCGTTGCTGAGGTTTTTCTTGTCTTGATTGCTGATGATTTTTCTGTTCTGCGAAGATTCCGTCGTAACTGTTCTTTGGCTACCTATCTGACTGTGATATCGCGTCGCGTCATCATTCGCAGGCTGAATAAGGGAAGGCATGATGTTGCGGTTGCCAGTCCGCCTGAACCACCTGTTGTTGACGATCAATCGCCCAAGCGTATTGAAAATGCTGAGCAAGTTCAGATGCTGTTGTCTCAGCTTGATGAACGTGAGGCTGCGATCGTTCGCATGTATCATTTGGAAGGAAAGTCTTACAATGAGATCAGTAAAACAACTGGTCTTGCCGTAAACAGTATTGGGCCGGTGCTCACCAAAGCACGGGAAAAGATGCGTGGCAATGGGCATGAAAGCTAGGATTTCACATTTCATGTCACCCAGTTGCCTCGCTGTTTACGCTTAGTCTCCAGTCAGCATCAATGACGCAGACCGAGCATGAGTTTATTGTCGGAAGCACTGGTGATACGCACAGGTAGAAGGTCACCCACGTTGAGCAAATGGGAGCCTGCTTCTGCATGCGCTGGCACCAACAATTCACCCGGAGCATAGCGACAGGTGGTGCCACGTAGCAGTCGGTCAGTTGGTGATCCTGCCATGTTCTTATTGGGATCGCCAAGGTGGATGTCACCTCTGTTCATCTCTACCAGATCCTTGGAAGATTCTACGAGAAGCTCAAGATCGGATCCTATTAGCTGTTGGTAGTACCTAGCTCTGAGTTTGGTTTCCAGTTCCGTCAAACGTTTGACACGCTGGCTCCGGACTTGCTTGGCAATCTGGTCCGGCATGTCTGCAGCTGGAGTGCCTCGTCGAGGGCTGAATGGAAATGCATGGATTTTTGAGAACCCAGCTTTTTCGCATGTTTTCAGGGTCTGCTCAAATTCTTCTTCGGTTTCACCGGGGAAACCGGCGATCACGTCGGTTGTGATGGCCGGCTTATCCAGCGATTCTTTCAGTAGTTCGCAGCGATCCAAGAACATACGAGTTCCCCAACGTCTTCTCATGCGTCTAAGCACAGAATCGCTGCCACTTTGCAGACAGAGGTGAAGGTGAGGCACAATCCGGTTGGTGTGATCCCGCATCACCGAGATCAATTCGCGCGTGACCTCGGTAGCTTCAATGCTGCTGAGTCTGATTCGAAAGTCCCCAGGCAACTCACATAGATCCCGCAGTAAATGTGCTAAGCGGATCCATTCCTCTTTCGGCTTGTTACGATTCCAATCCACCCCGTAGTGCCCAAGGTGAATTCCGGTCAGCACAACTTCACGGTGTCCGGCTTCCGTCAGACGACTCACTTCATCGACAATGTGTTGATGGGGGCGGCTTGTCAGCTTGGGGCGGACATGGGGAATGATGCAGTAGCTGCAACGAAGCAAACAGCCATCCTGAACCTTGACGTAGGCGCGGTGACGACCAGAGAATCCATCCAGACCGGTGGGTACGTCAATCACTCCAAAGCGTGACATCAGATCAGGCAATTCGCGTTTGTCAGTCACGACTTCGGCAACGCCGGGCAGTTCTGCAACTTCCTGTGGTGCCCGTGTTGCGTAGCAACCCATGACGACAATTTTGGCGTCTGGGTTCTGACGGTTAAGTCTACGAACTACTTGTCGACTCTTGGAGTCACCCTCAGATGTGACTGTGCAGGTGTTGACAATGCAAACGTCTGCTTTTTCCGTGCTTTCGCACTCAGTGTAGCCGACTCTTTGAAGCCCTTGCCGAACTAATTCCGTTTCATACTGATTGACTTTGCAACCCAAAGTCGCGACGCGAAGTTTTGCGTTCATGCGGCCGAAATTACTCGTGGACGGGCTCGATGGTGGCCGACATGCTGCCTTTGCACCTCGCAATCAGGTCATCTTTACCAAAAGCGTGTATCTGTTCTCTTTTGAGTTCGGCGTGTTCAAGAGTGGTGGTCAAACAGATCGCGCGGCCGCCAGAATCGACTTCCTTTGCAATCTGAAAACCCGTTTCGATTGGATGCCTGAAGACCTGCTTCATCATCAGAACGACGTAGTCGTAGCTGTGATCAGAATCATCCCACAAAATGACGTGGAAGCGAGGTTGCTTCTTGGGGCGTTTTTTTTGTTGTTTTTCGGTGCCGATTAGAGGATCGGCCACCGCTGTTTGCTGATCAGCCATCGCAGATCATGCTCCTTTCGTTTCAAACCGACAGATCGCTGGGAAAAGACCGGTGATTCTCCCCCACAGCCAAGCGCGTATATTGTAGCGCGAACCGCTGCCCATCGGCAGTCCCGAATTGAATAAAACGTCAAGGCTTTAATGTAATGACCGCTTCCAAAGATTTACTGGGTCAACTTGCAGAATCCGCTCCTAGGCACCTCGCCGAGTTGGTCGAATGGCTCCGAATACCCAGTGTCAGCAGTGATAGTACGCGTATTCATGAGGTAAAACAGGCCGCCAGCTGGGTGGCCGAGAAGCTGGAGCGTGCTGGGCTCGACGTTGAAATTATGCCCACTGAGGGGCACCCGATGGTTTATGCAGAGTCGCCAAAAATTGACGGTGCTCCGGTTGTTCTGGTTTATGGACACTACGACGTGCAACCTGTTGAACCATTGGATGAGTGGGTCAATGGACCATTTGAGCCGACCATCCGAGATGGGAATTTGTACGCTCGGGGTGCCACCGACGATAAGGGTCAGGTGCTGACGCATGTCCAAAGTGTGTGTGATTGGCTCGCCAGTGGGCAGTCGCTTCCTTTGCAGGTTAAGTTCTTGATTGAAGGTGAAGAAGAGGTCGGCAGCGAGAATTTGGAGCGAATGCTGCCTGAATTAAGGGAAAAGCTGGCTTGTGATTGCGTGGTGATTAGCGACAGCGGACAGTATTCTGACGGGCAACCAGCGATCACATACGGATTGAGAGGGATTGCCACTTACGAGCTAACGGTGAACGGACCGAGCCAAGATCTCCATAGTGGATCGTTTGGGGGAGCTGTGGTGAATCCGGCGATCGCGCTCTGTCAGTTGTTGGGGAGCATGATTGATGGACAAGGGCGAGTGCAAATCCCCGGCTATTACGACAATGTACGGGACTTGAGTCAGGAGGAGCGAGATCAGTGGGCCGGGCTGCCACAGAACGATTCTGAATTTGCATCCGCGATTGGTGTCGACAAGCTGTCAGGGGAGCAAGGCTACACCACTGATGAACGGCGTTGGGCGCGACCTACCTTCGACGTGAATGGTCTCACCTCCGGCCACCAAGGCGAAGGGGTCAAAACAATCATTCCTGCTACAGCCAAGGCTAAATTCAGCTTTCGACTGGTGCCAGATCAGGATCCAAGCGAAGTGACTGCTGCCGTTGAACAGCACCTCAATGATCATTGTCCTGTGGGCGTTAAATGGAATTTGGAAGCTGATCATGGAGCTCCTGGAATGCTGGCAGCAACCGACAGTCGTTTTGTTCACGCAGCGAATGCCGCCATCGAGTCAGCTTTTGGCGTTTTGCCTGTGCTAATTCGCGAAGGAGGCTCCATTCCTATTGTCACCCGCTTCCAAGAAGTGCTCGGATGTGATTGTCTGTTACTCGGATGGGGTTTGTCTGATGACAACGCCCATAGTCCTAACGAGAAGTTCCGGGTAGAAGACTACCATCGAGGCATTCGTGCCTCAGCCATGCTGTGGGACGAAATCGGTAAACTCAACTAACTCACCAAGTGATCTATGCTCGATCGAAAATTTATCATTCAAAATGCGGATCAGGTCCGCGAGAATTGTCAACGGCGTGGTGTCTCTTGCGACATCGACCAGATTGTTGCCTTGGAAAGTGAGCGTTTGGAAAAACTGAAGCTTGCGGAAGAACTCAACCGCCAAGCCAACGAAACCAGCAAGCAAATTCCCAAGGCAGAGAATGCTGAACAACGCAACGAGTTGATTGAAAAAGGACGGGAACTGAGGCTTCAGAAGGAAAGTGTGCAACGTGAACGTGATCAGCTCGACGACACAATCATTGATTTGCAGTCTGCAATCCCGAATATGACGCATCCCGATGTGCCCACGGGGGGGGAGGATGACGCGAAGGAAATTTCTTTCGGAAAAACACCGAAGCCAGATTTCGACTTTGATACGCTTGATCATGTCGAACTGGGTGCAAAACATGATCTGTTCGATTTTGAGGCAGGTGCCAGAGTTGCAGGAGCAGGGTTTTACTACTTGAAAAATGCTGCTGTTCGAATTGATTTGGCGTTGCAGAACTACGCGATCAGCTTTTTGGCAGATAAAGGGTTTACCCCCATTACAACGCCTGATCTGGCACTGACTTCGATTCTTAAAGGGATCGGTTTTACTCCGCGCGGACCAGAAACCCAAATCTACAGCGTCGAAAATTCGGAACTGAATTTGGTCGGTACAGCCGAGATCACGCTAGGTGGGATGCTGGCTGGACAGACACTCGACGCGGACCAGTTACCGGTCCTGCTTTGTGGTTTGAGTCATTGTTTCCGAACTGAGGCTGGAGCAGCTGGTCGAGCCACAAAAGGGTTGTATCGTGTTCATCAGTTTACGAAAGTCGAAATGTTTGCATTCACTTCATCGGAGTCCAGTGACCAGGTGCACTTGAAAATGCGCGACTATGAGTGCGAGATTTTTGATTCTTTGGAAGTTCCTTATCGCGTGATCGATACTGCTACTGGTGATCTTGGTGGGCCGGCATACCGCAAGTTTGATCTCGAAGCTTGGATGCCCGGGCGTGGTGACGGAGGTGCTTGGGGTGAAGTGACGAGTACAAGCAATTGCACGGACTACCAAGCGCGACGGTTAGGCGTAAGGTCCAAGAAAACGGGGCAGAAAGGAACTGAATTCGTGCATACGCTGAACGGAACCGCTGTCGCGACCGGGAGAGCCATGATCGCAATCTTGGAAAATCATCAGCTCCCGGACGGTCGTATCAACGTTCCCAAAGTGCTTCAACCGTGGGTGGGATGCGAGGTGCTTACACCCAGTGTTTGAACAGGCGTTGCTGGAGCAAGAGACGGAGCGGTCGCAAACTAGCAGTTCTGAACACAGGCAATGAAAGATGCAGTGTGGACAGTTTTCTGCAGAGCCACTACGTCATGATCCCGGATTTGATTGCCCTGACCGCTGCGTCTGTTCGGTCCGCTGCATTGATTTTGCGGAGTACATGCTGGACATGCTCTTTGACCGTTTCAATACTGATCAATAGTGACTTTGCAATTTCCTTGTTGCTGAGCCCAAGTGCAATGTGGCGTAACACCTGCGCCTCTCTTGCTGTTAATGGGAAATCGGCTGGTAGCATCCCGACATCCACAGTCTCCTGCATCGTCTGCTGAATGAGGTACATGATGCTTTCTGAATCAGCAGAATTACCCGTCGCGATATTCTTCAGAGTATCTAGTAGTGTTGTCGAGGAAATCGTCTTCAATAAATAATCGGCAGCACCCAAAGCCGCCGCTCTGGCGATGTACGTCGGATTCTCATACGCGCTGAAGACGACCACTGAAACTTCTGGATGTGATCTGCGAATCTGCTCAAGCAATCTCAGGCCACTGCCGTCAGAAAGTTGAATGTCTGTTAAGACAAGGTCAACTGGGTGCGTTTCGAGACATTCTACAGCTTCAGAAGAATTCGCTACCGAAGCAACAACGTGAAATGGGGCAGTGTCAAGAAGTAAGCGTAAACCTACGCGTGAGACCTCATGGTCATCCACAATCAGTACATTCCAAACCACGTTTTGATGCCCCTGTGATCGTAAAGAGTTTTTGCATTTTTTTGAAAAACGCGTATTAAGTAAAACGCGGGATACGTTCAACAATCCACTAAACGACCGCAAGTTACTGAATCACCATTGGACGCATCCCTTGATCTGTAACTCCCCATGAAATTGAGGGTACAAAGTCGCGTGGCGGAGTGCTGGACCAACTGAAGCATTGGTTCGCAGGCTTGGTGGGGCCCACTACAGCGAAAGAGGTATTCCATTCTTGGACCCTCCTGTGTGCTGAGTTCAAGGCTCTCACACTAGCCTGACTGACCCCTGTTATCCCTACCGAGAAAATTTTGCCAAAAACTGGCATCTTCAGCAAGTGAACTCGAGTGTCTAAACCCTTTGCAGAGAGACAGTTAGGGGCGCTTTTGGGGGGAGTGGATGTCATTGGTTTAGGGGGCAGTCTTCGTGAGCCGGCGGTCAATATGAGGGATTTTTTGACCATTCTGATTTCGTGACCTAAACATTCCTAGGCGAAGTCTTTATCCGTTTCATTTTGTATCGGATGAAAGTTCGCGCGGTCTGCTGAATCTCACTGACAGTCATCCGCTCCTATTTGCCCATTCTTGAACTATCCTGCCATGCCTGATTCTGCTTCGATTCTATTAGTTGATGATGATCAACACTTGGTTGAGTCCATGGCTCAGTGGTTGCGGGAGATGTCTCACGAGGTGAGAACAGCTTCCACCCTTGGTCAAGCGAAGACGGCATTACAAAAGCAATCGTTTGATCTGGTAATCACGGATCTACGATTGGAAGCTGAAGACGGTTTTGAACTGATTTCATACACAAGCGAGAATTTTCCTGACTCCTCGGTGTTGGTTGTCACGGGATATGCTACCCCTGAGACCGCGGTACAAGCGGTTAGGGCTGGCGCATTTGACCTCCTAACAAAGCCGCTGATAGATGACGAGCTGACCCTCGCCATCCAACGTGCTGTGGCTCAAAGTGAAATCTCGAAAGAAAATGCATTGCTTCGAGAGCAGCTTGATCGTCGCAGTGGATTGGAAAATGTTCTCAGTCATGATTATCGCATGTTGAAAATCTTCGATGTCATTGACAGTGTCGCTGATGCCAAGGCTTCAGTACTGATCACGGGAGAAAATGGTACTGGTAAAAGCATGATAGCTAGAGCGATCCATGCCCGGAGCGCACGACGGTCCGGACCGTTTGTTGAGGTCGCCTGCGGGGCTCTTCCTGACACTCTGCTGGAAAGCGAGTTGTTTGGGCACGTTTCCGGGGCTTTCACAGGTGCCAATCAAGACAAAGCGGGTAAGTTCAAACTCGCGGACGGTGGAAC
>NZHD01000002.1 GCA_002691205.1 Deltaproteobacteria bacterium | reverse complement strand
TTCCAGTCCACGCAAATCGCCCGACAAACCACCATCCGTCTGCGGTCGGTGTGGATATGAACGAACCGGCCTCGACGTGGATGTCCCCTGTCCCGAGTGTGGAACGCTCGATTTCGAGCCGGAGGGACTGCTGGGGAAGGTCCGGTACGAATGGCGGCTTGCCAGCAGCTGGACCATCAAGACGAACTGGGTCATGGCATGCATGAGCATGGCCGCGTCGGCCCTCGTCACCGGCGGCCTGCTCCTCGTCGTGGCGCTGAGGGTGATCGGCATTGACGGCGGATGGGACTTTCTCCTGCCGGTGCTCGGATGGATATTCGTGGTGATGCCGCTGGCACTTCTCACCGCTTTCGGCGCCCTCATGACCGTCGGTTCGGGCCACCGGAGAATCACGAGGTACAGCGCCCTGCTGGCGCTGGTCGCCGCCGTCCTTCCCATCCTGACCATCCTCGTCTTCGTCCTCCTTCGGCTGGAGAATCGCTGAGGGGATCAACCTCGCGAACGAGATCACCGCCGTACGAACAGCCTCCATCCGACATCGAGAAACAGGCCCGCGTCCATTCGGGCGCGGGCACTGCTTGAAAATCCCGATCGCGACGAGCTCGAACCGTCGGGCGCGACGACCACGTTGCGTCCCTCCGCCGTGAGGCAGTCCGGTGCCGAGCGGTTCGCCGATCGACGACTTCGACCTTCCGGGCATCTGGGTCATCCGCCCAAACGTTCCCGATCCGGTCGATTCTTCTTCCAAAACAACCGGGATCCGCATCGCTTGAACCGAGACCTCTACGGGCACGGGCCCCAGGCGACCAGGAAGACTCCCAGGTCCTCTCCGTTCACAAACCCATCAGTATTGAAGTCAGCGGCACAGCCCACGCACGCACCCCACTCGACCAGGAAGAGCCCGAGGTCCTGGCCGTTGACCTGGCCGTCGAGGTCCAGGTCACCAGTGCAGGAATCCTGACACGCGTCGCACGATTCCTGCACACAGTTGCCACCCTGATCGGTGAATGCTCCGTAGAGCTGTTCAGGGGTGTTGCCGCAGACCCTGGTATCGGCCAGGGTCGAGCTGCTGGTCTTGTTGGAGGTGTAGATCCCCCCTCCGGCCAGCATGGCCGAGTTGCCTTGGACGACGCAGTCGTTGAGTTCCAGACGGCTTCCGAAGTGCGCCAGCATGGCGCCTCCATTGAAGTCGGCGACGTTCTCCTCGAAGAGACAACGGTTCAAGGTCGGACCGCTCAAGAAACACCGCAGCCCGGCGCCCTCCAAGGCGGAATTCGATCGGAAGACGCAGTCATTGAGCGTGGGGTCACTCTCCTGGCATGACAAGCCGCCGCCGTAGGTCGACGCGTTTTCCTGGAAGACACAATTGTTCAGCGTGGGGCTGCTGAATTCACAGAACATTCCTCCGCCGTTGGTGGCTTGGCCGCCGGTGATCACCAGATTCTCGAAGACGGTGTCGGCCTGCTCTCCACTGGTGCACTGGAAGACTCGATGGGTGCCCTGCCCGCTGATGACGGTGGTGGGGATTCCAGCCGAGTCGATGGCGCCGCGCAAGGTGATCGATTTTCCCTGAGGATTCAGCGTGCTCGCGGAGTTGTAGGTTCCGGATTCGATCTCGATGACGTCGGTATCTCCCGCTGCGGCAATGGCCGAGGCGACGGTGGCGTATTCCGAGGGAACCAGGAGGGTTCCCCGGCCGTTCTCGTCGCACTTGTCGGGAAGCCCGTTTGCGTCGTCGTCGACACAGCTGAAGGCGATGCAGTTGTCGCCCTCTTCAGCGAACGGACCATGGATCTGACTGGGAGAATTGCCGCAGAGGATGGTGTCGTTGAGGATCGGCATGCTGGAGACTTCACTGAACACGCCCCCGCCGAGACCGAATGCCGTGTTCTCCCGAAACACGCAGGAGATGAGGCGAGGGTCGCTCTGGTCGAAACAGTTCAAACCTCCCCCGCGTTCGGACGCCGAGTTCATCTCGAAGATGCAGTCGGTGAAGATGGGACTGCACTCGGGTCCCTCGCAGTCCAGTCCGCCGCCGAAGAACGCCGTGTTGCCGATGAGCCTGCACCCTTCGAACGTCGGGCTGGTTTCATATTCAGTGGTGTTTCCCAAACAGGCGATTCCGCCCCCGTAGAAGCTGGCCGAGTTCTCCAGAAACACGCAATTCCGGAAGGTCGGCCTGGCACCGAGATGGCAATACAGCCCACCGCCGCGGCTGGCCTGGCCACCAGTGACGACGAGATTCTCTATCTCCGGGGAAAGGAGCCACGCGCATTCCAGAACTCGAATGGCACCCTGGCCGTCGATGATGGTCGTGGGGTTCCCGTCCCGGTCCACGGCGCCCCGTACGGTGATGGCCACGCCCGAGATCGCGATGGTCTTCACCGGTTCGTAGGTGCCTGCGGCGATCTCGATCACGTCGAAGTTGGCCGACGCATCGATCGCTTCCTGAATATCGGTGTAGTCACACGATCCATCGAGACAGACGGTGATCGTCTCAGCAGTGACGCTTGAAGACGCGAACGTCAGAAGGACGACAGCAAGAATCGTTTTCACTGAATCTCTCCTTGCATTGCCCGGGAAACCAAGGAATGGCCTTCAGGGTAGTTCAACGGAATCTCGAATCCAAGGGACGATTACCGCATCTCCCCTTGGGCGGTTCCATGAAAGGACGTCCAATATGCAAGACACCAGAAGTCTGCCAGGAGAGTCCTCCGGCTCACCAAAGCCGCAATGCCCGGACTTCCCTCTGGCAAACCAAGGGGCACCGACTACCCTGATGTCATCCGGTTCCCCCCGGAACCCTGAAATGAAACGAACGAGTCCGCTGTTTCCCGTCCTTTCGGTCTTCGCTGCCATGGCCACCATCGCCTCCGCGGAGACGATCACGGTGTGCACGAAGGGCTGCGACCACACCAGCATTCAAGCCGCCATCGACGCTGCCGAAGAGGGTGACGTCATCGAGATCGGTGCCGGTGTCTGGATGGAAAACACGTCCAGCAGAAAGCAGCTGGTCCTTCGCGGAGCCGGACCGGATCTCACGATCATCGATGGAAGTGATGGCCCGGACGGATGGACGACATGCCTCACGATCAGCGAGGATTTCGACGGTTGGGAGACCCAGGAACGTTTCCGCGTCGAGTCCCTCA
Organism: Deltaproteobacteria bacterium; assembly: GCA_002691205.1. GTDB lineage: Bacteria > Myxococcota_A > UBA9160 > UBA9160 > UBA4427 > MED660. Next base: position 5,568 of record NZHD01000002.1, on the reverse strand, counting down.
CCCTGCGCGGCGGGTCCGGAGCCGACATCTTCGGACTGGTCCGAGGTGGCGGTGCGTACATCGAGTTCGTCCCGGTCACGTTCTCCAACGTGGTGATCGAGGATTGCTCCATAGAAAGCGGACAATTCGGTGGCGTCGGAGGTGCGATCTGCAACTACTACGGCGACGTGTCGGTCGAATCCTCGGTGCTCCGCAACAATTCCGCCTACACGCTGGGCGGCGCGATCTTCTCCACCCACGGTCCACTTCGGATCGTCGACACCGTGATCGAAGACAACACCGGCGAAGTCGAGGGCGGCGCCATCTTCGCCGAGGAGAGTTCGGTGAGCATCGAGCGATCGACCATCTGCAGCAACTCCCCCGTGCAGATCTTCGGCAACTACACCGACCTCGGCGGGAACCACATCTCCCCCGAGTGCGACACCCCCGCCTGCCCGACGGACCTGGACCGCAATGGCATCACCAATGGCGCCGACCTCGGTGATTTCTTCACCGCATGGGGCGAATGCGTCGGCTGCCCCGCCGACTTCGACGGCGACGGCATCGTCGATGCGAGCGATCTCGGCCTGCTCATCGCCGCCTGGGGTCCTTGCGACTGAGCACCTCCGGGCATTTCCCACCCCGGAACATCACGAACTCGCAGTCTCCCCGTGGTGCCTGCGGGTTCACGATCACGGACCGAGCGCCCGAAGGACATCCGCGATCTGGTCGAGGCGCACCCCTTCGCAAGCGGTCATCGAGCAGGCCAGAAAATCACCGACGGTTGATAATCGCGCCCTCACCGGCTCCATCTGGGGCGTCACTTTCCAATACCCATTCTGGACGGCAAGAACCGCCATGCCCGAACTTATTACTAGGGAACTCAGAGCCTACGGATTACGCTGGAAGTCCCAGTCCTTCCCCCGGATACAGAGATGAGACGAACGAGTCCCCCGCTTGCCCTCCTTCTGGCATCTGCGTGACCGTACCATTGGAGGGGATTCAGAGTAGAGAGAGGATCCAGAGAGAGATGAAGTCGTGATCTCGAGTTCAATCCAAGACACCAGCCAGAGCGGGAGCCGCGACATCCGGCTGAAGCTGCTCGCGCACCCGGATCGCCTTCTGGGAATTCAGAGCGGACGATTCGCGCCCCCGATCCTCATCGATATCGATCCCGTCGACGGCGTCTGCAATCTCGACTGCGAATGGTGCTGTCAGGCCGCGAGCCGATCAAGTCGACCGACGAAGTTCATGTCCGAAGCGACGATGAGCCGGCTTGGATCTTTCTCGCGCGACTGGGGCGTGAAGTCCTGGCGCATCGCAGGAGATTCGGAGCCGCTCCTGCACAAGGGCATCAATACGTTGATCGCCTCCGGATCCGAGTCCGAGATCGACATGGGTTTGATCACGAATGGCGTGTACCTCAATCGTCTCACGCCCGATTCGCTGGCGAAGCTCGATTGGCTCGGAATCAGCCTCGATGCCGGGACCGGAGAGACATGGAGCCGGCTGAAGAAGAGCCCCGCGAGTAATTTCGAGAAGATCCTCGACAACATCGCGGACGTCCGATCGAAGGCTCCGGCACTCGACTTGGCGATCAAGTTCCTTCGTTGGAGTTCCACGGAGCATCTTCGCAAGGAGGACTTCGGCCACGGGCTTCTTCCCGTGATCGAGCCCTCGACCACCGAGGCCGACAATTCGAACGACGTCGAACAAGTCAAGAAGATCGCTGCGGACCTGGGCGTCCGCGCGATCATCAAGAACGCCTACCCCCGTGATTTCGCGGACAAGTATCGATTCACCAAGTGCCATGCCACACCGCTCGGCGGCGTTTTCGACGCAAGCCACACCTTCCATCTGTGCTGTGACGCCCGAGGGATCTTCGTGCTGACCGACGACTACACGCGCGATGACTGGCAGGAACTGCCACGACTCTGGGGCGGCGCACGCCACCGGGAACTGATCGATTCGATCGATCCTCGCAAGTGCGTCGGATGCGCGAAACATGGGATCAATGAAGTACTCGAGTCCCATCTCATCGTGGGCGACCGGACGGAGCAGTTGAACTTCATCTGACCGGCAGAACATGCGTGCCCTGATATCGACAGACTCCGACCACGCGACCCGGGAGGAGCCGCGAAGGCGCCATCACTCCCCCTTCACGACCTTCTCGCCCTTCAACTCGACCATCCGCACGATTATCCTCGAAAGCCCACCGCCACTCGGGACGAAGAAGCTGCTGTTGCACATGTGTATGAAGTCATGATCGACGTCATGACGTTCATATCTCACGACCTCAAACGATTCCTTGATGAACAAGTCGTGGATTCTCTGGACGTACTCGATGGATTTTTCATTGTTCTCGGAACGATGATGGCTCCGTGTCTTGGTCTTCGGAAAGGGATTGAAGTCGAGGTTGTATGAAAAAGACACCTGCCCGATCTTCAGCTTCTTGAGTTTCTTCGCCACCCGTTCGTAGTACTTGCTGGTCTTCACGTATTGGTTCCACGGCTTCTCCTTGTACGCATCCTTCTCATGGTCGTACACGTAGTAACGCTTCTTGGCCAGGAACTCGTCGACGGTGAATTCGCTGTTGTCGATGATGTCACCGGTTCTGAGATGAATGACGCAGCAATCGCGCCTCGGGATCTCGATCTCCCGGGTGGAGCGAACATCATCGATCACGTCACGCAGGACCTTGTAGTCGCATGGTTCCGAGGTCCTCTGGTAATACTCGTGAATGATCGTCCCGGGGAATTTCTCGTGACGCTTCTTCCCTTCGGGGAACTGGAAGAAATCAGCCAGTCTGTACTTCGCCCAATCGAGATCATCGTCTGACGCCATGTCTTCACGCTCCGTTCCGCCGAGCGGGATCATTCGAAGATCCTTGTGGACTCTCCAAACGGGGTCACCACACACCGGGACGTCAATGCTAGCAACACGCCTCGCTCCTGCCGCAGGAACGCAGCAAAAAGACGCTCGAGCGCCGACCCGCGGAAGGCGGGACTTCAGGGCCGGCGATCGCAAGTGTTTCCAGGACGACCCGGACACCGGGACCCACTGGATCTCATCTGCAAGCAGATGAACGAAGGCCATCTGCGAACTCAGACCCCGTCCCAGATTCGCTGCAGCCGCTCGTATCCCGGCTCTCCACCGTCCCAGGGCTTCGGATGCCCGACGTAGTGAAGAATCTTGATCTCTGACAGGTCGAACTGGGGATGCCGCTTCAATCCGCGTTTCATGTAGTTGTATGCAGACGAGAAGAAGCGGACATCGTCGAAGGAAGACAGAGCGTAATAGCTCGTCAGGAAACCCTGGTCGCTTCCATCCACCGATTCCACCTTCCCGAGTCTGCCCCTGATCATCTCGTAGGTATCGAGTGACGGCCGCAGGACGAAGACACCGGTTTGAATCATTCGAAGCCGGACTCGCTCGGAGGGTTCCGGGAACACTTCATGATCGACGGCACACGCGATGCCGTGAGGCTTGAGCGACACGCTCATCAGTTCATCGGGATTCTGCAGCTGTATGGCGTCGGAATCGATCCAGCACACCTTGTCATAGTCCGTCAGCTTCCAGCACTCCAGCTTGACGAACGCTTCCAGCCACTTGTGCTTGTAGGGGTTTTTCAGGGAAGACAGCGCAACCCTTCTCGTGAGGATGCCGGCATCGATCAACGCACGTTCCTGTTCCGCCGTCGTCGAGTCCGTGCAGAAGCAGACGAGCGGGAACTCGGTCTTCACCTGACGCATCGACCGATGAAGCTTCAGAACACCTTCAAAGTACTCCCGGTTGCAGCTCGTGACCCACGCGGCCTTCCCAGACGGCTCGAGCACCTCGAGTGCGTCGAATCTGCACTGCGTCTCATACCATCGGCGCGGGTTCACTTTTCCCGCACGAGGCCTTCGCGCGATGAAGTACGCAAGGGCACCAATGGCCAAGACGGACAGGACGACAAGCGTGGTGGCTGGAAAATCCATGCTCTCGGTATATCACCAATCGTTCGCTGCGACGATGAGTTTCCGAGGGATGGCGAATATGAAAAGGGTTTTCATGGCCTGATCGGACACCAAACCGGGCACCTGTCGCTCCATGAGCCGCTGCGCGTCATGATCGGCCGCGTCACCCTTCAACGGATGATCGCCGATCGGCAGCCAGAATGACTGCATCACCCTATCGATCAGTAACGGAAAAATCATGATCGATTGAATGACCTCGCGTATCATGACGGGTCGGAAGCACCGTTCACGTTCACCCAGTACCGGCACGATTCGGATGATCGCCGATGAAGACACTCTTGATTCTCGGCTCGAAGCCCGAACCTGAACTGCCACCACCGACAAGCTTTCAGGAGGTGGCCTGTGCGAACGCCTCCGGACACTCGGCGGAACGACATGATCTGTCTCGGCCCGCCTTCACGGTCATGACGCCGATCATGGCCACCAACATCGAGGCCGGCAGGCAGAGCCTTGAGGCATTGACCGGTCTGTCCACGGGCACCGTGTATTTCCTGCGTCAGAGAAATGAAGGCAAGCGCGGCTTTGCCCGCCTTCTCCACCTCATCAAGATGTCCAGGAAGAAGCCTGTCCATCGAGTGCAGCCCTTCTATCTCAAGCGGAAACTCCGGTCGATCTCCTACCGCCACGACAGGATGGTCGCGCTCGGACCCGAGAAGTACGACACGCTCGTCGAGCGGCTCTGTGATCGGGATGCCGAGGTGCTCTCACAGTTGGAGCGAAAACGGCCGTCCACCGGCGTCATCGCCCTCGCGCTGGCCATCGACCAGAAGAGATACGATCGGTACATCTTGAGTGGCTTCAACTTCGAGTTGACCCATCCCTACGCGATCAATCCGGTGATCGAACGACGCGGTACGGCGGCCAGCTCGCATGCCGAGACCGATGTGATGGTGATGCGCTACCTGGCAAGGAAGACGGGGAGCATCTTCACCACGGAAAGGCCCGTGCATGAACGTGCGGCCGTTCCTTTCCTGCCCGGCGGGATCCGGTAACAGTCGAAGGTGATCGTGGACGAGCATTCGGAGGCTGAATCATGACGAGGATTCTGGAACGTTCCGCCTCATCGACTAGGCTTGTTTCAATGCCCGGGGAGCGATACCGATCCGACATCGATGGTCTTCGAGCCCTTGCCGTGCTCGCGGTCATTCTGTGTCATGCCGAGTTCTCGTGGGCATCGGGTGGATACGTCGGCGTCGACGTGTTCTTCGTCATCAGCGGTTTCCTGATCACCCGGCTGATCCGCCGGGAGGTCGAGGAATCGAGGTTCTCGTTTTCGAACTTCTATCTCCGACGAGTCCGGCGACTGATCCCGGCCCTGTGCTTCACGCTGATGGCGACCCTGGTGATCGGGTGCTTCCTCTCCCATCCGATCCGGCTCGAATCCCTCGGGCGGTCGACGATCTGGACGGCGTTGTCCGTCTCCAACATCCACTTCTGGATGACTTCAGGGTACTTCTCCGCCGCTGCGACAACCAAGCCGCTTCTTCATACCTGGTCGCTCGCGGTCGAAGAACAGTTCTATCTCGTCTGGCCGGCGATCGCGATCCTCCTGCTGACGAGGACGAGCCGG
>NZHD01000001.1 GCA_002691205.1 Deltaproteobacteria bacterium | reverse complement strand
GTATTCCCTGATATACCTCACCCGCGATTCGGGTCGCGTTCTTTTTGGGCAAGGAAAGGGTCACGAGAATGCTGCGTGGTTTGCCACCCATCGCAGCAATATCACTCAAGTTGATGGCAACGGATTTGTAACCGACGTCTTCCAGTGAGTGTTGGTCGGATAGAAAATCAACGCCGTCGATGATTTGGTCGACACAGGCTACCTGTTGACCGGAGACAGGCTCCAGGACGGCTGCATCGTCACCGATGCCAACGGTGACCTGGGGCAGTTTGCGACAGCGGCCGCGGAGATAGGCAAGAAATGAATGTTCCACAGTGGGTTTTCGGGACAGAGGTAGGTGAACGTGGTGCGGTGAATCCTGTCATCAGCGCTGTGGCATGAGCATGAGCGATCGGCAGCGGCGGTGTCACACGCTTGTGACAAGCCGTGATGGAACACTTGGTCCGTCGTCTGATGCGTGTTTCCTTCGGATTTTGACGAGTTAGACGGGTTTGAACAAGTTGCCCACGCCCACACAATATCCGCTAGTTCGCTACAATTTTGAAATCACCTAACATTCCTCACTTGAGATTCCAGATCATCATGTCCACGACAACCCCTGTCGACCTAGGCGTCGAAATCAGCGAAACAGATTGTTTCATCAATGGAAAATGGGTTCCCGCCGTCAGTGGCAAGACTTTTGCAACGGTAAATCCAGCGACCGAGGACGAAATCATTCAGGTCGCCGAGGGCGACGCTGCCGATGTCGATGCGGCCGCCAGAGCCGCAAGGGAAGCGTTTGATAATGGACCATGGCGAACCATGGATGCGAGGGATCGCGGGCGACTTATGTATCTGCTTGCAGACAGGATGGAGCAGGAAATAGATTCCCTTGCACGTTTGGAAACTTTGGATAACGGCAAGCCATTCAATGACAGTCGGAATGTTGATTTGCCGTTGGCGATTGATTGCCTGCGGTACTATGCCGGGTATGCCGACAAAATTCATGGAAGCACCATTCCAATTCGCGGAAACCATCTTTGCTATACCCGCCGGGAACCGATTGGAGTTGCGGGTCAAATCATTCCTTGGAACTTCCCCATCTTGATGGTTGCATGGAAGTGGGGGCCCGCCCTCGCTGCAGGTTGCACGATTGTGATGAAACCTGCTGAGCAGACACCACTGACCTGTTTGCGAATGGCACAGCTAGCCAAGGAAGTTGGCATTCCCGACGGTGTGATCAACGTTGTACCTGGATTCGGACCTACTGCGGGGGCGGCCGTTGTGAAGCACCCGCTGATTGATAAGATCGCTTTCACTGGTGAACATCGGACTGCACAGGTCATTACACGTGATTCAGCGGAGACACTGAAAAGATTAACGTTTGAATTGGGGGGCAAGAGTCCAAACGTGATTTTTGCAGATGCTGATCTTGATGCCGCCGCGATGGGCGCATACATCGGCTTGTTTTTAAATCAGGGTCAGTGCTGCTGTGCAGGAAGTCGAGTCTTCGTCGAAAAAAGTCAGCATGATACTTTCCTTGAAAAACTGAAGAAGCTTACAGAGAGTCGCAAGGTTGGTGATCCGTTTGCCGCTGATACCGAGCAGGGCCCACAGGTGGATAAGGCTCAGTTCGATAAAATCATGTCTTATATCGAAAAAGGAAAGTCGGAAGGAGCTGCCTGCGTGACCGGTGGAGAGCGTGTTGGGGACAAGGGGTACTTTGTCGCTCCTACCATCTTTGATGATGTGAGTGATGACATGTCCATCGCAACAGATGAAATCTTTGGACCTGTTCTCAGCGTTCTGACGTTTGAAGACAAGGAAGACATGATTCGTCGTGCCAACAATACTTTTTATGGTTTGGCAGCAGCTGTCTGGACCAGAGACGTGTCGGTCGCACACGATTTTGCGGCTCGCGTGCGAGCAGGGACGGTGTGGGTTAATTGTTATGACGTTTTTGATGCGGCTGCGCCATTTGGTGGATTCAAAATGAGTGGCTATGGTCGCGAATTGGGTGAAGAAGGCTTGAAGGCCTACACCGAAAGCAAAACTGTGACACTCGCGCTGTAGTTTCGTGCGGCTGTGGTACAGTTTCATGCGATCATGGTCCCATGCATCAACTGACTTGGGCCTGCGGGACCGACCGCGATGAGATTTGGCAGACTGCTGTGGTGAGGCTGTGCCCTCTTGTGCCGACAGAGTAAAATCGAAGCGGTACGGTGGATGTGTAGATGAGCTTCCGTGCTTTCCTGTGTGTCGGGTGGGGAGACGAGGAGTGATTTCAGAGACGAGATGAGTATGAGCGGTACAATGCAAGGCGTAATGCAGGAACAAGTCAGCCAGTACACTCAGTTGCCTTGGCTGATTCTGGTTGTGCTGTGTTCACCGCTCACTTTTGTCTCACGGAGACTGAAAATTTACCCCACAATCTGGTGGGTTTTCGTGTTGCTCATATCGTTGGCAGCAAGTGTTGCTACGATCTTCCAGCCGAGTTTCCTGATCGTTGCTGCTTTGCTTGATTTTGGGTTAGTAGGTGTCGCAGCAGTAGATTTGTTGCTGGTTTGTTTGTACGCGAACCGTGGTGTCAGTGTGACGCGGTCGATAGCGAGAACTTGTTCGTTGGGTATCCCTTTGGACAGTGAGTTAACGGTAGAGAATCGTAGTTCGATGACTTTGAATGGTCGCGTCAGAGATGATCTTCCCGAATTTTTTGAGTGTGAACCGACTGAACACCAGTTGCGGCTTCCGCCGATGGGGCGATTGACTCTCGCCCGAAAATTAACGCCAGGAAAGCGAGGTGCGTTTGAACTGGAGTCCGTCTATCTGCAGTTTTTCAGCCCCCTGAAACTGTGGAATCGACAATTGTGCCTTCCACTTCAAAACCGGTTGAATGTGTACCCGGATATGAAGCAGTTATCCGATTACGCATTGTTGGCGAGAACGAATCGCCTGAGTTTGATTGGTGTGCGGAAAACCCGGCGAGTTGGGCAGGACAGTGAGTTCGAAAGATTGCGTGACTATTCACGAGACGACAACTATCGACACATGGATTGGCGAAGTACGGCCCGTCGTCGCAAGTTGACTGTCCGGCAGTTTCAAAACGATCAGAGTCAAAGGGTCATCTTTCTTCTGGATTGTGGGCGGATGATGACCAACGAACGTGACGGTTACACTTTGCTGGATCATGCATTGAATTCAATCTTGATGATGGCTTATGTCGCGCTCTCTCAGGGAGATTCGGTGGGCATGCTGTGCTTTTCCGACACGATCCATTCTTACATTCCACCACGCGGTGGAAAGAGTCAAATGAATCGGCTCATACAAGCGGGGTTTGATCAGTTTCCTCGTCTGGTTGAGTCACGTTACGATCAGGCTTTTTTGTATCTTTCCACGCATTGCAAGAGGCGTTCGCTGGTCGTCTTGGCGACAAACGTCATTGACGAGGTCAATGCCGCGGCCGTTGTTGACTACATGGGAAATATTAATGGACAGCACTTGCCGCTTGGGATTTTACTGCGAGACCGGGAAATGTTTGATGCGGCTGATAATCCCGATGGGGATGATTTCAAGATGTACCGCGCTGCTGCTGCCGCTGACATCCTGTTGTGGAGGGATCAGGTGGTAAAGGATTTAACACACCGCGGAGTTTTGGTCGTGGATACCTTCCCTGACGAACTCACTGCCCCTTTGGTGAACCAGTACCTCGAGGTCAAGGCGAAACATCTCTTGTAGTTTGGACGCTGTTGTGTTTCACAGCGAGTTGCTCGTTTGAGATAGAGCATCGGCCGATAGCAGTGGTGTGATGCGAGGCTTGTTGTTCAAGTTTTGCTGCTGCGTGGTATTGCCGGCTATGCACATTGGACTTCTGGGTTCTGCAGCATCCGTCCTGATACATCGCCTGAGATTTTCAGGGTGGTCGCGGCGTCTTTCCGACCAAAATGCTTGCAGCGAGTGGCTACCGGAGGTTCCAGGGGATGGGTTACCAACGCAATAAGGCTGTGCCCCACGCAAGTCCCGCCCCAAATCCACACAGAAGAACAAGATCTCCACGCTTGATCGTTCCTTCGCGTACAACCTCATCTAAGGCCAAGGGAATACTTGCGCCGGATGTGTTACCGTACTTATCGAGATTGACGAATACCTTTTCGCGTTCGACGTTCAGGTCAGACACAGCCGAATCAATGATGCGTTGATTGGCTTGGTGAAGCACTACAGCTGCGAGTTCGCTTGGATCGACATCGGCCTGTTGCAGTACCTGTTTCGCACTTTCGTCAAAGACGCGAACTGCCCACTTAAAGACGCTTCTCCCGTCCATGGCAAGGAACTGCTTGCCTTGCGAGTGCATGTCAGGTGTCAGCTCTTGTCGTGTGCCCCCTGCCGGAATGCAGAGCATCTCTCCGCCACATCCCTCACTACCCATTTGGTAGGAGACAATGCTTGAACCCGAATTTTTGGTGTCGGGAGTGAGCAGGACAGCGCCCGCGGCATCGCCGAAAAGGGGGTAGGTTTTTTTGTCATCCGGGTTCACGGTGCTACTCATCATGTCGGCTCCAACGACAAGCACGCATTGGTTGTTTCCGGTAGCAATGAACTGGGAACCTGTGATCAATCCGTACATGAACCCTGCACAAGCAGCATTCACGTCCATTGCCGGTGCAACGGCTCCGAGTCGCCTTTGTAAATGGCAGGCAGTCGAGGGTGTTGGGTGATCAGGCGTCATGGTCGCAACGATGATCAAGTCGATATCGTCGACGGTGATCTCGGCTTCTTCGATACACCGTGTCGCGGCTTCGTAGCAAAGGTCACTCGTTGCTTGATCCTCACTTGCGCGTCGTCGTGCATGAATGCCCGTGCGACGAATAATCCACTCGCTGTCGCAACCGAGCGCAGCCAAGTCTTCGTTGGTTACGACTTCTTCGGGCACATAGGATCCAGTTGCAGTTATCTGGACACCTGCAAGTTGACCCATTCGGCCACGTGTGGAGATCGGGGACTTATTCAAGGGTGAATTTCCGCTCCGAATGGAGAACCTCGAAAGAGGCAATCGATGGTGATTAGTGAGTGACGATTTGTTTCTGATTTTCACGGGTTATACTGGATCAGCAAGGACTTGAAAATGTCCGCTTGAGCCAACCCTCAATATAACCTGAACCGTATTTTGTTGTTAGATCATGCCAGAAAGCTGTCGAATGATGATTCCCGGCCCCTAGGTGAGCGCGCTGCGGCGGCCTCTCTGCAGAAAGACGTGAGCAGATTGAATTACCAAGTACCCACCTTTGTCACCAGCATTGTCCTTGTTTTCGCGGCGATTGTCATTGGGTGGGCTGGTTGGCAAAGAGGAATGGAATCCAGCTTTCGATTCGCCATATACGGCCCATCGATGGCACCGACCCTGTTAGGTGAACACCAAATCGCAAATTGTGTCGCGTGCGATATCGATTGGCCCGTTGTCATTTCGGATGAGCTTGACTCTGTCACATGTTTTCACTGTGGCAATCAGGCAACCGTGTCGAATAGTACACATGCTGCCAGTGTGGTTGCCGTACACGCCCACGAAAGTGTGGACGCTGCCAGATTAATGACCAGTGCTCTTCGGATCGGTGATGTGGTCGCCATTGGTAGTGAGGGTCTGATGCGGATCAAACGAATTGCTGCTCTTCCCGGTGACATCGTGGAATTGAGTGATGTGTCATTGTTAGTGAATGGGGAGGCGATTCAAGAAGTTATGGGAGTCGCTGGCGATCTTCATGTTCCAGTCCCCGTTCTGCTGTTTGAAATGGACAAACGCCGTAAGTTGTCGCGGTGGCGTGGCGATGGCTGGCAGCGAAGTCAGCAGAGAATTTGGACATCGATAGGTCACGATTGGTTGGTTTATCATCACCGCAGTATTCATCAACGTAATCAACCGAGTTGCATTTGGGATGACTATCCCTACAACGTTGGCTTGAGCCGTAAATTGGAACCGGCTCGTCGTCTTGCTTGGAATGCCAATGTGGTTTGCACAGAACGGGGAAGATTGGAAGTCGTGTTTTGGATTGACGGCAGAATGGTTGGAGTCATCTGTGACGTGGATGGGCAATGCGAGCTGAATATCTCATCCGACGACGCTGTGGTGGTGGAGGCTGCCCCGGTTTCAGCAGAAAGACCGGTTGCAATACGGGTACTCAAGGGAAGTGTCCAATTATCCTGCTTACAACTCGCTCGCCAGATTGAATACCGTCTTCGGCCTCATGATGATCGTTCACATTATCCGATTAGGTTAGGGAGCAAGGAGTATTTTGTGGTGGGCGACAATGTGCCGGTGTCGCTCGATAGCCGCGACTATGGTGTGATTCAAGAGCGTGATATCAAAGGACGTGTTGAGCTGGTTGAATCGCACTAGGCGGTTTGTTCCCAAAAAAAATGCTCCTTCAGCCGAACGATCAGGGTCGGTTGTAAATACACGATAAGCAGGAATTTCATGTCCGCAATTTACGATTTACTTGATGATTACCTTCAAGAGTATGAAACGCAGAAGAGTCAAGCGGAATTCAATTTGTTGCATCAGGTAATTGATCGGCTCGACAGTGCCGTGCAGGAGCAAATACTGGAAAATCGTTTGCAGGGCTTGCGTGACGCGGTTGCGATGTCAAATAAGTTGGAAGACCGTCCCGTTTCTCTTGTTTTCGACTTTTACCTAGCTAGTGAGTTGATTGGAGTCGCCAATGATATGGTCGAGGGATTAAAGGTCGTTCGTCCCGCGGCAATGGAATCCCGGTCAGTTGAGTATGAACAGAAGTCGCAGCGGATTGGATTGAATAATCTTCTGGCGAGCGCCTACGCCTTGGTTGATCCGCTTGGTTTCGAAAGTGAAATCCGAGAAGTGGGGGCAATCGTGGAGGCATCACCACTGACCGATAACGAAGACTTATGTGTTGGGCTGGGGGCTCAATACGAAGTCCAAATAGCCAGCGGTAATTACCCGGCCGCCAAACAGTTGCGCGACGAAATTTGGGCACATGCCCGTATGTTGGAGGATCCTCTTTACTATCTCCATGCTGCAGCATTTGATTGTGGATTGGCGTTTGTTGCTAAGGATTGGAGCGGGATGGTCGATGCTGCCCGCAACTGCATTCAGATGATTTCTTCGTCTGATGGGACTGTTGCTACCGTTGATGGTGAATCAGTGGATCTCGAAAAGGATGCTGACTTTCGAGTTGTCGCAGCAGCACATGCGTGTGGTTTGGCCAAGTTGGGGCATGGTCAGCAGATTACGCAACTGGAAATAAGCAACTCAGACTCTGATCTTCCAGCTCCGTTTCAGTTTTACTTGTACTGGATTGATTGTCATCTTGCCTTGGGTCACCCCGCCACTGCAGTTAGCCTGGCCCTTGAATCATGGCAAGAAATTGCCGGTAAAGGCCAGAATTATCGCGAGGTTCAGGCACTCTGTCAGTTGATTCGGTGTTTGCAGTTTGCCGGCCGTGAAAAGGAAGTATCGGATTGGGCAAAGCTAGCGTGGGCCGTGGCTGGGCGATTACGGGACCCGGAGCCGATGTTAGAGCAAGTTCAGGCCTTACTGTAGATTGCCTGCCTATTTTGGCCGCCGAGCTGTTTGAAGGATGAAGGCTCGGTATTCGTGATGGCAACTGCCGCAAGAAATATACGAAATGTGTTTTTTGGGCAGTCTGATCTGGCCTACGTTGGGTAATTGAATCTCTTAGGCTACATTAACGGCTTGTTTGGCCATTTCTTTACTCCAGCGACCAACACTCCCTTGAAAGCAAATATCGTTTTACTGCCTGGTGACGGCATAGGCCCTGAAATTGTGACGCAAGCACAGCGAGTTCTTGAAACAGTTGCGAAGTCATTTGGGCATCAGTTTGAATTCAGTTCCCAGATGATTGGTGGGATTGCGATTGATGCCTGTGGTGATCCGCTGCCTCAGGAAACAATAGAGGCTTGCCGCGGTTCGGATGCAATATTGTTGGGGGCTGTTGGTGGTCCGAAATGGGATGATCCCTCGGCCAAGACGCGGCCCGAGGTGGGTTTGCTCAAAATTCGTAAAGAGTTGGGTTTGTTTGCAAACCTGAGGCCCATTCGCCTGTTTGATGAATTGCTGGATGCATCGCCACTGAGACGGGATATCATTGAAGGCACCGATATTTTGTTCCTAAGGGAACTGACTGGTGGAATCTACTTTGGTGAATCTGGGACCGGTGGTAGTGGTCAGGCTGAGTCTGCTTACCAGTCCATGGTTTACAGTGTCGGAGAAGTGGAACGTATTGTTCGACTTGCGGCTAAGGCCGCTCAGGGGCGAGGCAATCGACTCACGAGTGTGGACAAAGCAAATGTACTTGAGCCGAGTCGATTGTGGCGACGGGTTGCCGCCAGAGTAATGCAGGAAGAGTTTGCCGATGTTCAATATGACGTGGTGTTGGTTGATGCGATGGCGATGCATCTCATCAATCGCCCTAGCGATTTTGATGTTGTTGTCACAGGCAACATGTTTGGTGATATTTTGACTGATGAAGCTTCGATGTTGCCGGGTTCACTGGGCATGCTTCCCAGTGCTTCTCTCGGGAGTGATGGTCCTGGGCTGTATGAGCCCATTCATGGATCTGCGCCTGATATTGCTGGTCAGGAAATTGCTAATCCACTCGCGACCATACTGGCCTCGGCTATGTTGTTGAGACACTCTTTGGGACTGGAAGCCGAGGCAACTGCAATTGAGTCGGCCGTTCAGGGGGTTCTGTCAGACGGACTTCGCACGCATGACATTGCTCGCGGTCGCGAAGCGATTGGTACCAAGGCCATGGGTTCGGCTGTGGTTGAACGGTTAACTGCTTGAGAATGCCTGTGCATTGCATCATGATAAATCTTCTTGGACAGTCGAATTGGCATGATCCGAGGACTTATATTCTGCTAGCTATCGTGCTGGCAGCGTTGAGTATTGCATCTGTGGTAGGTTTCGTCCTGTCGCGGCGTGAGAAAATTGGCGTGGAGTCGGCCTTGGTCCACCGTTTCAACCACAAACTGAAAGTGTGGTGGATGATGGTAGTAATTTTCGCGTTAGGTTTTCTGCTTTACCGAATCGGTATCGTGATTCTGTTTGGTTTTGTCTCTTTTTGGGCGCTTCGTGAATTCATTACGATGACGCCGACACGACGCGGAGATCACAGGTCATTATTCTGGGTCTTCTTTATATTCACGCCATTGCAGTATCTGCTGATTGCATTGGGTAGTGACCCGCCAAGTTTTCTTGGGGGGAATCAGCACATCGACTACTATGATTTCTACAGCATAATGATCCCGGTTTATGCCAGTTTGTTCATTCCGGCACGTGCGGCGATTGCGGGTGACTATAAAAGGTTTCTGGAACGCAGTGCGAAAATCCAGTTTGGCTTGTTGATCTGCGTTTACTCTCTCAGTTATGCACCTGCCCTGTTGGATCTCAAGTTTACGTCCACTCTCCGGCCACCCCTGTCGGAACCGGAGCAGTGGCAAGGTAGTGCTGGAAGTGTACTCGTGTTCTTTGTGCTGATTGCCCAACTGGCCTCCGTGTTTGAGCGTGGCTGGGGTTACCTGGCGGGCAGGCACGTGATCGCTGAGAAAATTAACGCATCCCGTACATGGGAAGGTTTTCTTGGATCTATGGTCACCACGGGGATTGTCGCAGCCCTGCTTTATTGGGCGACACCTTTTTATTGGTGGGAAGCCGGGATTTTAGGAGCTGTTGTGACGGTAATGGCATGCGCGGGAACGATGACAATGAGTGCCATCAAACGAGACCGTGGCGTTACCGATACCGGCACGCTCGTTCAAGGCCATGCTGGTATTCTCGACCAAATCGACAATATGTGTTTTGCTGCCCCTGTCTTCTATCACCTGGCACGATTCTTCTGGTCAATATGACGCTATGACACTTTCGCTTTTTGACACGCATGCCCATCTGAACGTGGATACGTTCGCTGATAACGTGGATCCGGTCGTGCAACGCGCCAAGGAAAATGGTGTTGCTGGGATCATGGTGATCGGTATCGATGTGGCGACCAGTAGGAAGGCATGTGAACTTGCTGCACTTCACCCTGGGTTCATTTTTGCAGCGGTTGGAATACAGCCAAATTCAGTTGCCGAGTCCCGCCCGGATGACTTTTCTGTGATACAGGAACTCGCGGGTTGTCCTGGAGTTCGCGCGATTGGTGAAACTGGCTTAGACTGCTACTGGGATGATACACCGCTCAAAATGCAGCATGATTTTTTTGATCGGCATATGCAATTGTGCCGCGATACTGCCTTACCGATGGTGATCCATATGCGCGAAAGTGGGAAACTGATCGTGGAACAGTTGCGACGTCAGGCCACGGTTCCCTCAGGAGTTATGCACTCGTATACCGGTGATCTTGAACTTGCCGTGCAATGTCTTGAATTGGGTTTGTATATCAGTTTTGCAGGTATGGTGACCTTCAAGAAGAGCGAGGAACTTCGTACCATTGCCAAGGCGATTCCAGAGGACCGTTTGTTGGTCGAGACTGATTCGCCCTATTTGAGTCCTGAGCCTCTTCGTGGCAAGCGACCGAACGAACCGGCACGTGTGGAACACACGCTGCGGTGTATCGCTGAGACTCGTGGCGTGACAGCGGAGTATTTGGCGAACGTGACAACCGCGAACGCGAAAAGGCTGTTTCAGCTGCCCTGAGAACAGCCCAGTGTCTGCAACTAGCGATGGTTCAGCATCGCAGATGGAAGTAGTCATGCGGGCGACATAAATACGACTCGCTAGTTCGGGCATTATCGCCCAAACTGAAACTATCGTGAAGTCGTTATTGCAAATGATTGGATCAGGAAAGCAAGCGAGTCAACGCCGCAGCCTTGACCAGTTCACGAGGCTGATTGAGATGGTTGTAGACGATGGTTTCGGGATGAATCCCAAAACTGTGATAGATCGTCGCCAAGACTTCCGCCGGGTGAACGGGATCCTCCAAAGGTGCGGACGCAGTCTTGTCACTCTTGCCATGTACATAGCCTCGTTTTACGCCAGCACCGGCCATCACGGCGGTGTAGCAATACGGCCAGTGGTCCCGGCCATCATCTGAATTGTTATTGCCGCTTGTACTGACCCCGCGCTGCGGACTGCGGCCAAACTCGCCGACGGCTACCACCAGCGTATCCTCAAGCATTCCACGATCATCGAGGTCAGAGATCAATGCTGATAAGCCTCCATCAAGCATGGGCGCTGACTGATCCTTCATTCGCTTGCTGAGTCCCGTGTGATGATCCCACGAGTGGTTATCACTATTGGCTACTTTGGGCCATATGACCTCGACCACTCTCGTTCCTGCTTCAACAAGACGCCTCGCGAGTAGGCAGCTTTGCCCGAAGGTGTTGCGACCGTACATGTCTCTCGTTTCGGGGCTCTCGCTTGCCAGATCGAAAGCCTGTCGGGCGCGGCCCGAAACAATGAGTGACAAGGCACGATCGTAGTACTCATCAAGCTCGAAAGACCCAACCGCCTTATTGATGTCAGGCATTTGTTGATTCAAGAGGTCACGCAACTTTGCTCGTCTCTGAAGGCGGACGCTGAAAACCTCTGGTCTTAACTTCAGATCGTCAATCTTGATGCGATCCATTTTACCCATGTCGAGGTCGTCTCCGCTCGGATAAAGCGTGTAAGGATCAAAGGACTTTCCGAGGAATCCGGCGGAGCCCCCCTTACCTACCACGTTTGATTCTTGCAGTGGTCTTGGCAGCATCACGAACGGTAGCATCGGCTCATCGATTGGACGCATCTTGACGATGTTGCTGCCGTAGTTGGGGAAATCTTTTGGTGAGGGAGGTTCCAGCTGTCCGGATGGACTTACCTTATCTGTCGTGTATCCCGTCATCATCTGATAAATCGCTGCTGTATGATTGAAGAGTCCATTGGGGGTGTAGGACATTGAGCGAATCATCGAGAAACGATCGTTTAGTTGGCTGAGCTTGGGAAGATTCTCCGTAAATTTGATCCCCGGGATTTTTGTGCTAATAGGATTGAAAATGCTCTTCACATTATCCGGAACATTTTCTTTCGGATCCCATAGATCAAGATGGCTTGGACCACCCTGCAGATAAACCATAATGATACTTTTCGCTTTGCCCCAGCCGGGACCACCACCTTTCAGAGAACTGCCGGTTACACTCTCGGCAGCAGAAGCTGATTGCAGTTGCATCATGGATGGTAGTGATAATCCCAAGGCACCACATCCACCTACCCTGAGGAAGGATCGGCGTGTTGCTGCAAGATGGGGATCGCAGAGGTCTTTTGCCTTGAAGCCTTTGAATGAAAGCATGGCAATTTCTCCGAGGAAAGTGTTGTGAGGATGTTTGGTGTGATTTTATTCAATGATTGAACAAGAACGCAGGGCTGTTAATAAGTGCCCAAGTCAAGTCTTCGGCAGCAGTCAGTCGGATTCGTTCCAGCTGTTGCGTACTCTGTTTGGCGTCATCTCTGAGCTGAACGAGTTGTGGGTCGTCGACGGTAGGTTGCGATAGTTCAACCTTTCTTTTTTCAAGTGCGACCAGCGTGGCGTCTGGCGGGACGGCTACTCCCGCCGCAGCCAATCCCTCCTGTGCCTTGCGGATGTCGCCGTCTGTCTTGGTGACATACTCGTTCAGGAATTCAACGGTTTTCTCATCGCGACGTTCTTTGGGAGTGAGAAGAATCGCAGCAAGAGGTTCAGCGATTCCCAATGGAATGTTTCCTACCGCTGTCGTGGCGCTAAGCCTGAATCGTCCAAGTGTGTGTTTGGCTGCATTGTGAAATTGATGGATCTTAAATGTAAGGATCGAATCGCCTTCGGTTTGCAGTGGTTGGTCGAATTTGAAAGTTGCCCAGTGAAATGTTCCCATCGCCGGTGAGATCGCCCATCCTCGTTGATCGTTGGTTTTGCCATCGAAAGCCTGGTTGATGTTGAAGCTGGGTTGAGTGAAGTCAGCACGGCCACTGGCGATCTTTACCTTGTTGGATTTTTCAGGGGTTGTCGATAAGGCCGACAACACTTCCAGTTCTGTTACAACAAAGTTTCCATTGTCGGCAAGTCCTGGACCTTTGGACGGGAGACTTGCATCACTGAGAGTTTCCAGTCGGATGCCCGTGATGTTGTTCAGTGTGGTCCGTGTCGTGACCGTATAAACAGTTTTTGAGGCATCGCCACTTGCAATGATTGATCTGTCCGGTTGCGGTGTGAGTACTGCTTTGTTCGTTGAATTT
This sequence comes from Deltaproteobacteria bacterium, assembly GCA_002691205.1. Classification (GTDB taxonomy): domain Bacteria; phylum Myxococcota_A; class UBA9160; order UBA9160; family UBA4427; genus MED660. The sequence continues at coordinate 5,227 of NZHD01000001.1, read as the reverse complement.
CCAGACTGGTAGGAGAGTGGATGCCATTCAATAGCTTTCTGTTGAGCATTGGCCATCTTGTCAAGTTTCGCCGGTATTCTTTCCTTTTCTTTCTCCAAAGCAGCTTTTGCAGCGTTGATCCGGTCCTCGCGTTCCTTGGCAAGCTTTTCCCGCGCAGGCTTAATTGCGTTCGTGTGGCTCACGATTTTCTCATTCAGTTTTGCTAACTTTGCTTCGCGTATTTTTTCCAATTCCTGGCGGCGTTGTTTCCAATTTGATTCAGCGATGGTGAGTTGCCCCAAAAGTTCCGCGTGGCTCTCCTTGATGATGTCTTTCATGGCAGCAAATGCTTTCAGTTCAGACGGCTTTGGATAACGTGCAAGAGCCCGTATGAAAATTTCTTCGGCCAAGTCATTGTCATCTGGGTGTTCGGCGACAATCTTTTCCAGCACATTCTTTGGGTCGGCAATGGCCGAACCAACCGTAGGGCCGCTCACCAAAGCCATGACTGGTCCAAGTTGCAGGTCATAGCTTCGTTCACATTCGCAGGCACTCTCTCGGGCAGGGCGGCCAAGATTCTGAAGAAAACCGTCGGCAAGCTTTACACCTGAGTCAGTGATGGCCGTTGCACGCGTTCCCTTGGGCATCCCAGGAATGTTGCTGACTGCTCCGGTCAGTGTGTGTACCGCGTCGAAAATTACTTCGGCAGGAAGTCGACGTGGCAATGCGTGGGAGTAGTTGAGTGAGTCGTCTTCGTTCAATGCATTCGTCTTGATGCTCAGTTGATACGTTCGGCTGTTGCAGATCGCACGATGCATTTCGGCGACATTAAAGCCGGACTTCACAAACGAATCCGTCAGGTAGTCAAGCAACTCTGGATTGCTTGCTGGGTTGCCAGCGCGAATGTCATCGATCGGCTCGATCAAACCGACGCCAAGCATGTAGCCCCATAAACGGTTGACGTAACTTCTTGCAAAATAAGGATTGTCACTGTGCGTAATCCATGCTGCCAGTTGCTCACGTCTTGTGGCTTCAGGCTTGGGGGCGTGTTGTACGTCAAAAGGAAACTTGGGAGTGACCACTGCATTGGTCTTGGGATGTTTGACTTCACCCTGACTTCGGTCAACCACTTTTTCAAACAGAGGCTTGGCGCCTTCAACTGCAGTGCCACCAATTTTTCGTTTTCCTGAGGCAGGATCATTCTCAAGGCCGACTTGGGCGAAGAATGCAGACATTTGATAGTACTGATCCTGTGTCCAACGCTCGAAAGGGTGATCGTGGCATTTGTTGCAGTTGAAACGGATTCCAAGGAACAGGTGAGTGGTATTCTCCATGGTGTTTTCAGGTGTCCGCAGTACTTTGAAGTAAGAAGCGGGCGGGTTGTCATTATTTGAGCCTGTGGCAGTCAGGACTTGTTCTGCGAAAACATTGTAAGGTCGGTTTTCGGCGATTGCGGTGCGTATCCAATCCCGGAATTTCGTACTGCCCTCGACACCGAGGAACTTCCGATTGACCTGAAGAAGATCGGCCCATTTGTTAGTCCAGTAGTCAACGTAGGGCTCACTGCCGATCAGATCATCGATGACCCGTGCGCGTTTTTCGCGGGTGGGCGTCTCGTCCGCAAGGAAGCTTCGAACGTGTTCACTGCTTGGGGGTAAGCCTGTCAGGTCAAGGTGTACGCGTCGCAGAAATGTCGAATCATCGCACATTCCACTTGGAATGACTTTTACTCTCTGCCACTTGTCAGAAACCAGTCTGTCGATGTCACTCCATTGCTCGACCGACACGGTCTTGTAGCCCTCCCGTTCGCCCATCACCGTTAGTGTCGTTGCTGCATAGGCACCTTCGTATCGAGCCAGAATCGCAGCTTCGCCACGTCGTATCGCAGAGAGCAGACCATTCTTGTCCACGCTTGCCGTTTCGGTGTTACCGCTTTCGATGAATGCTTCTTGTGTCACGTCACGTTGATCACCGTTTTCATAGTGCGCGATCACTCTGACTTGTTGTTCTGCATCAGTGCGTTGCACGACAGGATTAATTGGGAAAATCTCGATACGAGTGACTCGAGGGGAATCGAGATTCAGTTGGCTTCCATCGGCGATCCATCGTTGCAAAACTGTGTGGTAGGGATCCCCTTTTGCCATCAAGACTCCACCTTGGTGCGGCGACAGGCCAAGCGGTTTGCGTAGCATGAGTGATTCATCTGGCGAAGCCGGGTTTATCCGGCGAGCAGCGAGATCGTCCGTGAGTGCTCGAAGGTCATAAACTGGGTCGTAGCCGCGGAGCGAAAGTTTGAAACCATTCTTGCCTTTCTGAGCTCCATGGCAGGTTCCTTGGTTGCAGCCAAGCCGGCTGAGGATCGGTCCGACATCACGAATGAAATCAACCGCTCCATGATCTGCTGCTCCAGTTTCTTCCGGAGTGATACCCTTAGCAATCATGTCGATCTTGGATGTGAGGCCACCGTAACTGATGGCGATTCTTCCTGTGCCGTTACCGGCAGCACGAAGAATTCCTCTCGGGGTAATCGTGGCCCACGAAGGGATTTTGATGTTGGCAGTGCGTGTGATATCGCGAGTGCTGTCATCATTCATTACTGCCGTGATGACAAGCTGGGTGTAGGCATACGGCGAATTCAGCTTGATTTGGCTTGGGCTGATGAGTAGCTTGGCAACTTCTTGGGTCTGGGCGTCTTGGGTCGTGTCGTCCAGGGTTGTATCCACGGATGATGGATTCGTTTTGGTTTGGATTTCAAGTTTCGTTTGCCATGTCTTGGCATTGAAACGCGAGGTCGCCAGCTTGGCATCATCGGCCACTTTGGAAACATCAAATGTCCCGGTTAGCTTTCCATCAACATCAAGCCGACGTATTTTTCCGTCCGCAGCAGCAATCAGCAAAGCATCATCTTTACCGAATGCGATCGCAAAGACTGCTGCATTGTCGATTGAGAATTTGCTGAGTTCCGTGATTTTCGAGTTGAGGTGATTCTCAAGTTGCTTCTTTTCGTCGGCGTTTCGGTCAGCGACCCGCTTGGCTTGGATTTTTTTCAGTTCGGGAGAAATCTCACTCGAAAAATCGTATTTCCAAACTCGAATTTCACTTTTACCGTCGAGTGTTGCTGCAGCTGCCAAGCGTGTCGCATCGGAGTTGATGGAAACACTGGAAATGCGTCCTGGTAACGCGGGGAATTTTCGAACCAGATTCGCGTCGTCTCCGATCTTGCGAGCCGTTTGGCGAAAGACGCGGTAGACCTTGGCAATACCATCAGCACCGCCTACGAAAATTTCGTTTCGCTCAGGATGCGCCTTTACACTGCTCAAGCCTCCCGACAGGGCGCCCGGTGTGATCGAGGTAATGTTGTCGATGAATCGTTCGGTTTCTACTTCGGTAAGTTTGCAGGACATATCTCGAGCGACAGAGATGACATGCTTTCCATCCGGTGTGAACGCAGTATCGCGTACCCAGTCATTGTGTGCCCCCTGGAAAAGAATCTGTTCGCCGGAACTCGTGTCGATCGCGCGAACGACATTGTCGGTGGCTCCAAAAGCAAGCTTGCTGCCATCCGGTGACCAACTTGCGCCGCATAGTGCGTCGTAGGTGACCGATCGCGAAAGATTCAATTCACTTGTTTCAATGTCCCAGATTTGAACCTCGCCTCGCACTGCTGGAGTTCCGCCAACGGCAGCCAGGCGTTTACCATCTGGAGAGAATCTTACCGTGTTGATTCTCGGGCTCATCCCTACTAATCGAGAAATGCGTTTGCCGGTAGACGAATCTAAAATGATCACCTCGTGAAAACCCGCGGCAGCGATCTTACGGCCGTCCGGGGATACATCGATTGATGCAAGCGATGGCTGGCCGATGTAAACCGGCGGATTATCAGGTGTGTATTTTGGTCCTTCATCAGCGACTGAATCATTCTTTGCGCCCTGAAGAATCCAATTCCGTATTATTTCGAGTTCGGTCTCGTTAAGTGGACTGAACGGTTCGTCGGGCATTTCTGCGTGGCCATCGACCGGTGTTATCTGTTGAATTAGATAGCTAGCGTCGGGTTTCCCCGGAACCACTGCTGTTTGGGCTGTCTCACCACCCTTTAGCATGGAATCGAAGTCGGTCATCAAGTAAGAACCAAGTTGTTTGGCGCCTTGGTGGCAACCGTAGCAGTGTTGGCTGAAGATGGGCTCTACGTCGTTGGTGAAACTGACAGCCAAGTTCGATGGTGCGTCTGGCTCTGCTGGTTCCTCCGCAAGCAGACAGGGCGTGAGCAGTAGAGTGCAATACAAAGCTGCGATGAAATGACGGTCGATTTTGTGGAGCACGATGGAGACTCTCGGATGTAAATTCAATTTCTTATGAGCAAGAAGGAGTGATAACTTTGTGTCGAAATACGACCAAGGGTCGGTTCGGTCCGAAGTTTCCAGGCTGTCGGTGGAAGGGACCACACTGCTGAACTCAAGTAGGAAACATGAAGTTAGTAACAAAGCCAATCCAACAGCAATGGGCTGTGCTGTGGGTAGCCCGGAAATGGGCGGGCGGGCGGGCAGAAAAACCACCGCGGCGATTCGCCGGTAAATGACTCATCTTTCTTCCTTAATAGCTTAATGTTGGTACTGGTTTCAGTCAAACTCTTAGGCCGTCCAACAGAGTTTTTGCTGTGCCTTTCTTTCCGTGCTGCCTCTTGTTTGCCAGACGTGCGGTTCTGAGTATCGAAGAATCCCATGTTTAGCAAGGTTTTTCGTGTTCCGCTGACATCGGTATTCGACCCACTACGGGGAGGCATCGCGGGAAGCTATGCTAAGGATGGGACTGCGACAACGACCAACGCCGGTCGCCCCTCATCACGATGTGGATCTCTGCCTATGCGCTCCGTTTGGCTCGACTTGACCCTCGAGAATCAATGTGTCCTTGTGGCGGTGTTTGGATTGTTCGGCGGAGCATTCGCCAACTGGATGATTTATCGGTTTGCTTACTTTAATCCTCGTCCCATTTCTCCTTGGGGACCGAGTCCTGATGCTGCGACTGCTCGTACATTCTGGGATCGGTTGCCCGTCATTGGATGGTGCTTTCTTCGGCGTGAATCAAAATTTCACGGCACTGGGTTTTGGATTCGGCCTCTAATGATTGAGTTGGGGACTGCGATGTCACTTGTGTGGCTCTTTCAATTTGAGACACACAGCGGCGAACTCTTGCCAGCAAGAATGAGGCTTGCTGAGGTTCTGACAGATTTCGCGCCTTACGCGAACACTCT
>NZHD01000108.1 GCA_002691205.1 Deltaproteobacteria bacterium | reverse complement strand
CAACCCAATTCGCGACCGATCGCCGTTATTCGCACCGCCGCCATGCCACGTCGAGCCCATGTAGAACAGGACAGAGCCCTTCGACATTTCAGCCGACTCCCATTCGGATACGTCAGGTAGGTGCCACGAACGCAGGAAGCGATGACTGCCAGGTACGACGCGCGTTGCGCCGACCTCCTCTGTGAAATCGTTAAGCGCCCACATCACACCGATCAAGAGTTCCATGCCCGCATTCTCGATTGGGTACAGCGAATCGTCTCGGTGCAGCGCTTGGGTGCTCTCACCCGGCTGAATTTCAATTGCAGTGAGACTGCCTATCATATAGCTCGCGCAATGCGGCAGGAGAATATCGTTTGCGACATCGATAACGAGGTCATGGTCAACGAGTTCGGCTGCGCTCGGCGCATGCTTGAGGAGGCCGGAACTCGTACGCAAAGTATTGGCACCGTCGAAGACGGTCGCTTCTTCGTGTCTATCCATATCGAGACGTGGTCTAAGTTCGGCAACGATTCGGTCAACGACGTCGTGACCCGCGACCTCTTTCACGACGACCGCACCGTCACGCCGCAGCGCTTGGACGACGTTCAAGGTCTCTGTTGACTTATCCAAATACTGTATTGCCATGATCTGCTCCAACTTCAAGTTGTATTCGTTCCAAGACTGGGCGCACAATACCGCAGATAACGGGATGATTCTTGGTGACCCATACGCTCGCAGTAATAAAAATATACGAGGGACCTATGGAAGTGGCGGCACCGCCTACGGCGTTTTCTATAACTCCCACTACTTCGTATTCGCGTACTACAGGCAGGTGCTGGGACTTCACCCAGCGCTGGCGAGATTCGCGATCACGCGGCTGTGTTCCTCATGCCGTTTTAGGGTTTGAGTCGCTAGGTCTGAAGCACGTCGCCCTATCTCAAGACTCGACCCCAGCCTGGCCGCAGGCCCGCGCGTCGAGTCCTGTCCGGGGTGCCACTGAACGGCCCGGCTTCGTTCTGTTGTATTTTTACATGCTCCGCAAAAGTGTTTGCTCGAAAAAGGTGAACCGATTGTTGTGCATGGCTTCATGGGTCCAACCTTGAGAAGCCGCGAGGGCATTTTTTGCTAAGTGCACTTGGAGCATGGGATCGGTTGCAAAGCGGACAATGCATTCAGCAAGCGCCTTGGCATCAGCGATGTCGTAAAGAAGCGCATTGGTACCGTCGTTCACAATCTCACGTACACCTTCGGTCGCGCTCGAGATCACTGGTACGCCTTGGGCGAAACTGTCAAAAATCACTCGGGGTTGTTCATGCTGCAGGTTGGCGAGCAGAATTGCATGATAACGACGGAGCAGTTTGAAGAAATGCGGTCCATACTCAACGGGCTCTGAATAATTGACAATGATTCGCCCGGTGTGCATCACCGCAAAAGTTCGACAGTCCTCAGCAAGCTGACCGGCCCCAATAATGTCTACCGTTATTCCGAGCGCATTCGCAGGCAAGAGCGATTCGGCCCGTTCGACTGCTGCAAGAATCACATGACTCCCCTTATCGGGAACAAGGCGAGCTGGGAAGAGCAGCCGCACCTCGCCCTCAGGCAGTCCTGCTAACCGCGACTCCTGCTCAGCCTCCGTGATGATCGCTTTTTCGTCGATCCATACCGCGGGAGCGATCAGGCTGTTTTCTTTCGAGATGCCGAAAAACCGACGATAGCTGTCGGTGGTGAAGATCCGTACGCGCGCGCACCGTAGGCATCTACCGAGGAGAACACGGTAAGCATGATGTCGAAACCACTGGCTGGGTGTCGCGCGACGCGTCGCAGGCTTCATCCAGAAGGAGCTTTCGATCACGACAATCCATTCGAACTCGTTGAACGGGCGGAGTGCAAGGATATAAAAAGATAGAGGAAACGCCCAACCCGCACCGCCCGAATGGACCACCCGACTTTGCCCCAAGGCTTTTGCGACGCTGAGGAAGTTCGGGATGATGTTTTTTAAGATCGATCCGTAACCATAATCTCGGAGAAGCGGCTCGATCTGGGTCGTGGCAAGTCCTCTGACCTCAACTGCCGCCTCTGGTGCGTTTGAAAGGGGCTCGACTGGGCAGCACAATGCAAAATCAGAAATATAGGAGAAATGAAGTTCGAGATCCTTAGCCCAAAGAGCGTTGGTAAACACGCGTTCATTTTCGATATAGACGGGAATACGCGTGAATAGGGTGTATCGGCCGGGGATAGAAGTCACCTTCGTTCCTTACATCACCAATTGGGTCTGATACAACTGGGCTGAACAGATACTTGGATTATAAATGCGCACTCTTACAAGCAAGTTATAGGCATCAATGCTGCCGCTGATTAAGCTGCTTTCTAATTTTGGTCATGCACTGACGTTGCCATGGTAGATGTTCTCTCATGCTCAGATGTTCTTGCTCCTGCGTCCCTCGAAGATCATTCGGAGGTATGCTGAAATGAGATTGATCCATTGCAGCGTCTTCCAGATAAGGCCGCGAGGGGAGCGGCTGACGAGCTTCATGTACCGCAGAAGATCCGGACTATAGCGGCCAGACCCTGCCGAGGTGAATTCGGCAAGCAACAAATCGGGTAGGGCCGGCATGTGATAACCGCAACGGTCTGCCACTGTGCCGACCATCCGCTTCAGCCGATATTCTCGTTGTAGATCATCGGTTGGTGAAAAGCTCTTTCTGTAGAAGGCGTTTCGCTCGTGAACCCGGTAGCGGATCAGCGGCTCCGCGAGAAAGTATTTGCGGGCACCCACCACCGCCGCACCAAAGGCGAGACAATCGTCGGCTCTTATCTGCCAATCTCTTTCCAGGCTCAGTGGAAGAAAGGCCTCCAGGATCGACCTGCGAAGGGAGAGGGACGTGGTCTGCCCGCCTCGAAAATGACGGGACTCGAGTGCTTCAATCACGGAGAATCCGTGGTCGAAATCCTGTGGGTAGGCGCGATCGATCCCCGTCTCGGCCCCGAACTTTTCTATTGCGGAGTGTAGAAAGCCGCAATCCGGGTGTCGGTCATAGAAGTCGATTGCCCGTGATAGATAGTCTTTGGCATAGAGATCATCGGCATCGAGGAAGAACACGAGATCTCCGCTCGATGCCTGGAAGCCAGCATTGAATGCGGAGAGTTGTCCTTGGTTGGATTTGGTAATGATATGAATCGAAGGCTGCTCTTTGAACTCGGCTTCGATCAGCGCGACGGATTCGTCGGTGGACCCGTCATCGACTACGATGATTTCATCCGGGGGCCGACTCTGAGACAATGCACTCTGTATGGCTTCGCATACGTACTCTGCGTAGTTGTAGTTGTTGATGAGAACAGAGACCTTCATGATTTATGCTTCCTGCATCTTGATATTGGAGAAGAGAAGTAGCATTTTCCGCCGAATTGCAAGAGCCCGCCACGGGGCTTCCCTAGGGATGTAAGATATCGCCGATCCTCGGACGTGGTGCCAGAACCCAGCTTGTATGTCCTATCCCCCGCGGATTTCAGGATGAAGCTCGCGACCCGTGCCCACTCGGGGGCGTTCCCAGTAGCCGTGGATCACGACATTTATCTGTGTCTCGGAAGCGACGCTTTGGCCTTCGTCGAGGCTGGCCTCGGTGGAGGTGCCTTCGGGCGAGCCCTCGAGCGGCACCCAGGTCCACGGCCTGCGGGAGGCACATGCACGGCTGGGCGAGAAGAGCCTTCTTTCTCGTATGTCCGATTTTGCCTCTGCGGTGGCGATCTCATGGCGGCTGAGAGCTGGATAGAGACGGTCCACGAGCCTCTTCCGGCTTGGGAAGCACCCGGAAATGGCGTCTTCGACGATGCGCTCAGCGAGCGCCTGGAGCTTCGTGGCGGCCTCTTCTTTGTCCGTTGCTTCGCGTGCGATCTTGTCGAGTTCGGTGTGGATGAAGCGACGCAGCTTGTCGGGGGGTTGGCCTGCGGATCCTTTTGCTTCTCGGGTCTAAGCGTGTATTTCGATGCAGCCTCGGAGCCTTGAGAACTTCACCGTTTTTCTAGTCTGGAGCCTGACTCTCGCCTCGCTCTAGCCATGCGCCTAGGTCGCGGCTGATGGCATTCGCGATCACGGCGTTGCCTGTTTCCGAGACGTGGATGAAGTCGTCGAATACGGGATCTGGACGGTCGTCGAAGACGTGGGTCAGGTTGGCGAAGTGCGGCATCATTGCGAGGGGCTCTGACTCGGCAATCAATGCCGATGCTTGGAGGAAGGTTTCTTGTTCCCGTGCTGAGCGCAGTTCGACGAGTGAGTCTTCAAAGCGCGTGCGTTGTGCCTTGGAAAAGACTGATGGTTGCCAGTAGAAGAAAGCCTCGAACCCGAAGTGCTCGGACAGCGCCTCGACGACCTCTAGATTTCCGGTGTAGACGTCCAAAGCCTCACTTGCCAGCGTTTTTGGCTCGACGACGGGGCGAGCGTTTGTCTCGCTGAAATGGACTCGACTCGCAAGACGATCAATGCCCTTAAAGATTCGTTTCAGAAACAAAGAGGCGAGGCGAGTGCGGCTCTTGACTAAGTTGAATTCTTGACGGCGATTGCCTTCGTTCTGGGGTTCGCCGGCATGGCCCGCCTGCAGCGCAGCAAATAAATCGTTGGCCCCGCTGTAGAAGACGACGATATCGGGCACATTTCCGCTCCGCAATTCCAACATCAAAGCCATCACGCTCTGAGTGTTGACGTATCCCGACTCACCGAAGTTATGAACGTGGACCGCGATGTTGGCCGAGTGCATTTGCTTGGCCAACAAAGACGGGATGGTGAAGTCGTCGCGTGCGCCGGCGCCCCAAGTCGTGGATCCGCCAAAGACAAAAATCTGGGGCACTCTGAGTTCATTCGGCGAAGACCGCATCGAAGGTGACCAGGTGTGGCGTCTGCCGTTTTCGCCGATGCGGATATGCTGGCCGTGGAAACTCTGCCTCTGCCAGTAGAGATATGGGGACCACACCATTTCTTTGCTGTCATGGTATTCACGAAGGAGAGGCGCTGCGAAGTCATTGACTTCGACCAGTTCAGCGCGCAAGCGGTCAACGGCATGATCGTTTTCACGTCCGTCAGATAGGACCAAACGCAGTAAAAGGTCGAGAGCGAAGATTATGATGAGAGAGAGGCCGAGTACGGCCCATCCCGTACCGATCCAAGAACTCATTATGCGGAGGAAGTGATATCGACCCACTTTTCCATGATACAAAACGAATTTGGCTCTGGGAGCGTCGGTGCTCAACCAAAATTTCAGAGGCGGACTTTACGGCCCCTTTCGTATTGTGCACACAGAGGTCGTGATTTCGATCTTGCATTGAAATTCGTTGACTTCAGTCCCCTGAAGTTCGATCTGTTTAGAGGGCGCTCGCGGTGAACCGGAGCGCCCTCTAGGGCATAATGGCTCGGTTCAGCGTGGATCAAATGGAGCCGACGAGTGATGCAGAACGATTCGGATGTCCCCCGTCTTCGGCTTCCAGAAGGTCCAGGTTTTTTCGGGTTGAGCGACTCCACCCTCGTTATCGACAAGTTTTACGAGCCCCATGGTGTTGGCGGTATCGCCGAATAGCTGAACGACGTCGTCGACGATTTCGCAGCTTTTCCAGTTGCGGTAAGTGGCGAATCCCTGGTCTTTTCCGAATTGCTTGACCGAGGGGTCAGGCCCTACGAAGTACGCAAGCGCCCCTGCGCGATCCTGACGGAAAGTGTTCTCGCCGATAGCATAAGTCGGCTTAAAGGCGACGGGTCCGAAGTCATAAGCGTAGGCGGCATCGATGACTGCCTCAGCTTTTGCTTTTGCAGCTTTGAAGCCGCCTTCTTGATAGGCTTCGTTGATGGCTAGCAGGCCTGCGCACCAGCCCCGCTGTGCCGCCAGCACTTCCTCAAGAGTGATGGTGTTGTCAAAAACATCAACACTCGGATTGGCGAGAGCGGGCGCAGTCGAAAATGTTGAAAGCAGAAGTGCTGTGAGGATAACGAGTTGCGATTTAAATTTGCGCATGTTCAGTTTCCTTTGAGTTGATTATAAAAACTGTCGTCGTAATGAGCGCGATATGATTTTGTCATAGCGGACCCTTCAGATGAAGTGGGCCGAACTGAGTTTGGAAGAAGGGTAGCCTAGATAGAGGCCTCTTAGCGAGGCGGGTGGCGCTGGCTCAAGTTTTAAAGCGGCAGGCGATACCGGCGCCGAATTTGTCTCAAGATCTTATCTCGACCACCGGGGAGATTTGAAGGATTCTTTCTGTTTTAGAGCGCTCTAAAAAATAGACTTGAGGAGCGGGTGAAGGCATTTTTAAAAAATCCGATTCTTATGAGCCAGGGTCAAAATGCGTGTCGCTGCGATTAGCGGCCTTTTCCGTAGCAAGCGATTCGTTATGCTCACGGGGTGAGGGGGATTACCTTCGATTGGGTAGAGGCGAGCCGTTGAGGACCTGACTGATGATATCGGAAGTCGCGGTACTAAATGTGATTTCAGGGTGCGAAGAACGTTTTCAAAGAGACTTTGAGAAAGCTCAGAATATTATTTCTTCAATGAAGGGCTATCGGTCTCACGAGCTGCAAAGATGTATTGAGTCGCCGTCGCGATATTTGCTGCTCGTTCAGTGGGAGAAACTGGAAGATCATATCGATGGTTTTCGAAGCTCCTCGCAGTATCAGGACTGGAAGAGTCTTCTTCACCATTACTATGATCCCTTCCCAGAGGTTGAACACTATAAAACCGTGTTTTCGTCGTCTGGTTAAGGGCGGGGTGTTTCAGTTTTGTAAAGTAGGCTCGAGCAGAGACTCCTTGTGCGCCCAAGCACTCAAATAACGTCTTTGTTAGTTGAATAAGAATACAGACCACTCACCGTGACTTTAAAACCTCTTTTCTCTAAGGATTCTTAAAATGAAAGATGTTTTTTTGACCGGACTCACTCTCTTCACTCTTCTCCTTTTTTCTTCAGGATGTGTTTCCCAGAGCAGTTGGACCCCCGCAGTGGATACGGCCAATGACCCTCATGCGGATCGGCTCCCTCAGGATGAGGCCGAATGTCGAGAGATCGCTCAGAAGGGAGCCGCAACCAACAAAGAGACCGCTCGTGGGGCGGCTGAGGGAGCCGCAGTGGGCGTTTTGGCCGGAGCTGCCCTTGGCGCCATAGGGGGGAGCCCAGGCGTAGGCGCGATGGCGGGCGCGTCCAGCGGGGCTGTTGGAGGGGGCTCATCCATGGCCCGAGACAGCAACTCCGATTTTAAAAGGATATTTACGAACTGCCTCAAGGAAAGAGGGCATCCCGCTCTGAATTGAAAACCGGATAGATGCCTGAGTTCCTGCGGGGTAGCTTAACAACTAGATCGGAGTCAGAGTCTGAGGGTGTAGAGGTCGTCTTTCCGTTTTTCCATTTCGATGAAATCTGGGAGTTTATTCATGAGCATTGACTGTCGTACACGCCGGTACTGTGACCGCGAACAACTCCACCGAGATCAAATTTTTGACGAACTGATTCCAGAGGCACTTTCGAGCCATGCTGGAATCGCCGGACGCGGCGTGCTTTATAAAAGTTTACCGCCCTTGAGCCTGAGCGTAGACGGCCGAAGTCTTCGTCTCTATGTAGAACAGGGCGTTCTTCGATCGGCCGAGGGAGGCGTCACCGGTGATGCGGTCGCAACCCTTGGTGCAGAAGCTTTGTCAGATCTTGTTCAAGATTGGGTCACGACAATGGGCTTGGCGATGAATTCGCGTGTCAAAATGATTGAGGGCGGATTTGGTGAGTGGATCGGGTGGGAGCCGGTCTTTCGGTCTTTGTTTGATGGACGGCCCGTACACGAAGCGGGTGCGATTCGGCTCGTGGATCAGAGGGGCGGTGCTCTCGATCTCAATCGAAGTTTTGAAATAGACGATGACCCCAGAGAAATGGCTCATTTCCTGGAGGAAGCCGGTTTTCTTCACCTACAAAGCATCTTTACGGAAGAAGAAATGGCTGAGGTCGCGGCGGATCTTGATCGGTCGATTGAATCGGCTCGCCCCGATGACGGGGCTTCATGGTGGGCGGGCGATTCTCAGGGGGTTCAGCAAGCCGTTCGTGTTCTCTTTTTTCACGAAAAGTCGGACACATTAATGGAGCTACTTAGGGACAAGAGACTTCAGTGGCTTTCGGGTCTCACGGGGGATCATCTATCGGGCGGCACGGATGGGGGAGGCTGGATGGGGGCAGAGGGCTTGGTGAAGCCTCTCGATATTCAGTCAGGTTTGTCAGACCTTCCTTGGCATAAAGACTGTGGTCAAGGGCGCCATTCGTATTATTGCAATGGTCTATCCATCGGAATTTCGGTGACCGGGGCTGATGAGCAGAGCGGCGCTCTTGGGATCGTTCCGGGGTCTCATCGCGCTAACGTACAGACGGCCGGTAAAGACGAAAGTTTAGATATACCCGCGATTAAGTTGGTCACTCAAACTGGAGATCTCACCGTACATTGCAGTGATACGCTCCATCGCGCACACCGTCCCACTGAGCGTCCTCGTAAAGTGGTCTATACCGGCTTTAAACAACCTCTCTTGTCGGGAGACGCGATTCCTGAAGTCTCTGAGGAGCAGCAGAGGGCAGATCGGGCAAGGCTTACAAACGTGCAGGACCGGATCGCTGGGGCCGGTGGGGAAGCTCAAGACAGTGAATTCGTAGATGGCGCTGTGAGACCCGATTGAATCAACACCGAAAGGGGCGGGGGCAGAGTCGGGTGTTAAAGATGAGGATGAAGTGAATCCGTGCTCCATAGCCTCATTTATTTGGTTCTTGACGAACCTCACCCATTTTAGGGTTTTCATGTCGCTTGACGTTCTGTACATATAAGAGTGTGTTAGTTGTCATTTCTCCCGCCAAATCCTTGGACTTTGAGTCCTCGCTTCCAACTCGGAAGTACTCGACGCCCCGCTTTTTAGGGCATTCGGAAGAACTCGTTTCTGTGATGTCCCGAAAGTCGCCTGCGGACATTTCAAAGCTCATGGGTGTTTCGAAGGCACTCGGAGAACTCAACCATACGCGTTACCAGGATTGGGCGGTGCCTTTTACGCCTGAGAATGCACGTCCCGCTTTGGCTGCTTTCAAGGGCGATGTGTATCTTGGCATGAATGCGCGTGAGACCTTCTCCGAGCGGGACTATACCCACGCTCAGAAAACCCTTCGGATTTTATCGGGTCTATATGGGGTCATGCGGCCTTTGGACCTGATGCAGCCCTACCGTCTTGAGATGGGGACTTCGCTCGTGAATAAGCGAGGGAAACACCTATATGCTTTTTGGGGAGATGAGATCACGTCGGCGCTCAATGAAGATCTCGAACAAAGCCCAGGCGCTAACGCTCTGATCAATCTTGCTTCGAATGAATATTTCAGCTCGGTCAAGTCGGATAAAATTGAAGGCCGCATTGTGAGCCCTAAGTTTCTCGACGCCAAGAAGGGCGGGCCCTTTAAGATCGTTAGTTTTTTCGCGAAAAGAGCGCGGGGTGCCATGTGCGGATGGATTATTCAGGAGCGAATTAAGTCAGTCGCTGATCTCAAGGGATTTTCCGGCATGGGCTATCGCTATGATGAAGAGCGCTCTGATGAGGATCAGCCCGTTTTCGTGCGCGAGGCGTCAGAAGCCAAATAAGAGCTCGTCGTTGTTCGATGGATTGAATTGCTCGGCTGTTTCCCTCGTTGAGAGATTTTAGCAGGGATCCGGGTCTTGGTTTTGTGTGAGCGAAGGAAGCCAGCATGAAAATTGGATATGTGACCAATACGAATCCTAAAGATCGCCTTTCTCAGTCTGGAGCGCATTACTCAATGTTTAATGCTCTAAAGACAGATGGCACAGATGTCGTACATATTGGTCGAAGTCTATGGTCACTTGGAAGTCGACTTCCTCGGCCCTTGAAGAGGGCACGTAGATTTCTCCGCGCTCAGTCAGCGCGAGAGACGAATTACGAGGAGGGGATGAGAATTGCTCAATTGCTGCAAAAAGAAATTGTAAAAGCAAATGTCGATTTGCTTTATACAGCGAACAGCCCAACATCTTGTTTAGAGACGGATCTCCCGATCGTTTACCGGTCAGACCTCACCTATCGGCTCTATTGCGAACATTATCCAATTGTTCGACGCGCGCCTAAGGCCGTGCGAGATTATCAGGAGGAGGCTGAGGCTCGAAAGATACAGAGAGCGGATTTGATCATTTATCCGTCTCAATGGGCAGCCGATTCTGCAGTGGAGGATTACGGCGCGTCTCGAGAAAAAATTCTCGTAGCGCCTTCGGGTGCGAATGTAGAAAATATTCCGAGCATGGAAGAAATTCTCGCGAATCGAGCGGAGAATCCATGTCGCCTTTTGTTTTTAGGGAGAGAGTGGGAGAGGAAAGGCGGAGCGATTGCGGTGGAGACAACGATTGCTCTCAATGAGATGGGACTTAAGACAGAGCTCATCATCGTGGGGACGCAACCCGATTTCGAAGTGCCTTCCGAGTTTGTGACCGTGGTCGGGTTTCTTGATAAGAACAGCAATCGGGAGCGCGCTCAGCTTGAGCAACTTTTGAAGAGCTGCCATTTCATGCATGTGCCCACACGTGGAGAGGCCTTCTCGTTAGCCTTTTGTGAAGCCAGCGCTTTTGGGTTGCCTGTGATTAGTACCGCGACGGGAGGCGTTCCCAGCGCTGTGAAAAATGGCATCAACGGGCAGCTTCTTCCTTTGGAAGCCCGTGGCTCAGATTATGCGAAGGTGATCATCGATCTTTTTTCCGATCGGAAAGCCTACGAAAAACTCATGGTGAACAGTCGAAAATTGTATGACGACAGCCTTAACTGGGGAGCCTGGGGCGATGTCGTTCGGCCCCGCGTCATGGATTTGCTTCGATCACGATAGGTGGCCGAGAGTTTCGGGACATGTTTTCTACGTCCCTCATTGGCTCTGATGGATTGGGCGGAGCCTAGACCGAAGGGTCCGTTTCTTACTGGAAACGTGTTGGAAAATTCCCCTCAAACTTCGTCCCGACGGAGCCTATCCGAGACTAGGTGTCGACTATCCCGTTGCTATTTGTGTAAGGGGCGTGCGAGATTAAAGACGTCCATCCGTAGCCCGTGGTGCGATTTAGATTGGAGAATCCAATGTCTAAAAACTTGTTAGAGACGTGTGTTACGGGAAGTCGGTCATACCGCTTAATTCTCTTCTTTTGGATGGCTTCTGCTCTTTTGATGTCTTCGGCCGCCGAATCCGTGACGCTGACGGTCAACGAGTTTGCGCCCTATTCGGCGACGCCGTCAGAAGGCGTTTGGTATGAGATGAAAGTCGAGGCGGGCGGGGCTTCGAGCACCGTGGACCTCAGCGGCCTGGGTGGCCCGCTTGAGAATAATCAACCTCTGCCTACCGGAGCGGCTTTATTAACCACAGGCAGTAACAACGCAGATGTCGCCCACGTTGGAGTCGTTGATGCCTATGGAAAAGCGGCCTCGATTTTGACGGATGCCTCGCTTCAGATTGAATATTCTTTTTATAAGGGTTTAGCCGGCGATCTCAATGCTTATGCAGCTCCGGCTATCAGGCTGACTCTCAATAATCCTACGGCCTTAGGCGATGGTTACGGAAGCCTCGTCTACGAGCCTTACTGGCAGCCCAATCCCATGGTGACCGTCCCCACCGACGAATGGATTTCTCAGATAATTACATCAACGTCGGGTCTTTTTTGGTGGGACGGAGGTTTTGGTCAGCCGAATAGTTTTGGAGGGCCTCCGCTTCGAACGTTGGCCGACTGGGCCGTAACATTCGACGGTGACTTTACGGACGCTGATCTTTTGGCATTGAGCGTGGGGGTGGGCTCATACAATCAGGGTCAGACAGGTTATTTTGATGATGTCTCGTTGTCGTACACCGGATACGACAAAAGATATAATTTTGAGGCCATCCCAGAACCTTCCACAGCGTTGCTCGTTAGCCTTGGAGTGACGCTTTTGGGGATTTGGCGCAAGCCTTGATCGAGAGGCTCTGTGCGGCAAGGGTTCATCTAGCCCACCGTAGATCATATAATTGAAGTCGTCCCAGCCAATATGGTTCATTTTAACTCTGCGTGAGCTCTTACCAAGGCGTAGGTGCATAGTCTTTCAGGAACTGTCCCCAACAATGGTGACCTGTATTGAACCCTACAAAGATAGGGTCAACGACGCGAGCAGCACCATCGATTGAATCGAGAGGCGGTGCGAAGCGCTGTTCGGTTTCTTTTTTTACCGCTCTCGCAAATGAGTCTTCATCGGTGACCCAGCCCGTATCAACACTATTCATGTGGATGCCATCTTTAACATAGTCGGCCCCAGATGTTCGCGTCATCATGTTGAGAGCGGCTTTCGCCATATTTGTGTGAGGGTGACGCGTTGTCTTGAGATTGCGTTGGAATTGGCCCTCCATCGCCGAAACGTTGACGATGTGTTTGTCGAGGGTTTTGACAGCGGTCATGAGCGGTTTGAGTTTGCTGTTAAGGACAAACGGTGCGATGGCATTAACGAGTTGAACTTCAAGCAGTTCAAGGGTGGGAACTTCATGGAGTTCCATTCGCCATGAGTTGCTCTCTCGAAGATCCAGCGGTTGCCCTTCTCCATCTTTAATCGTGGGCGGAAAAAGGTGGCTTTGATCCCCCTCTCTCAGTAGGTCGAATTGACTCATTTGTGCCACATCGTTCGGAGATTGGTATAGATCGAGCGCGCGTTGGGCTGTGTCGCGTCCGATTAGAGTTTGTAAGTGCGAAGGCAGCTCGGCTGGATTTTCTCGCTTTGCCATTTCGGTGTAGTACTCGGCCGGTCGACGGACAGTTTGACACGCATTATGAATAAGGAAATCAAGACGGGTCTCAGTCGATAGAAGCTCTTGGCAGAATTTTTCCACTGAGGGTGTGTGGCGTAGATCCAGTGCACGAATATCGAGGCGATTATGCCAAACTTTAAAATCTTCTTCAGCTTCAAAACGCCGAGCTGCATCGCACGCGAATCGAGTCGTTGCGATCACTCGTGCACCGGCACGCAAGAGAAATAGCACGATCTCAAAGCCAATCTTCACTCGAGTCCCAGTAACAAGAGCGACCCGACCCTGTAGATTTGCGGTCGCCGTACGTTTGAGCCAGTTGAGCTCGGCACAAGAGGGGCACATGGAGTCGTAGTGATGGTGGAGTTCTCTGAATTGATTTTTACACACGTAGCAAGCCTTTGACTCATGGAGCCTCGCCTGCTCCTGCTTGGGCCGTTGTCGTGCTTGATGCTCAAGTAGAGAGCGTTGCTCGTCCGTGATAGCCAGTTCTTTGGGCGCCGTGGGGAAAGCGAGGGCGCGCTTCATCGCACGATTGCTGGTCGCTTCGAGCGCCGCATCATCATCTTTTCGAATTCGGCGCCGCTGCTGGCCCTTTCGGGCATTGGCGTGCTTTCGCCGTGCCATTCGGTCGGGCAGAGCAACCTCGCCGGCGGCTCTGCGCAGCCTCAAGAGGTCTTGTGAGTCGAGTTCGGCCAGTGATTCGGGAGAGGCCGCCATCGACTCAATCCATCTAAGGTGAGTTTCGAGGGTCGACTGACGAGGTTCGCTTTTGTTTGGGCCCGGAGGGTCATCAGACATAGCGAGTCGACTTTAACGAATCTGCGGAGATCGGCGAGCGAGGGAGGGGTCAGGAAGTTTGAGGAAAACCAGCAAGTGGATGAATTCGGAATGAAAGATCGGTCGCAGCGGATTCGATTTGCCGTGGTTTTCTACCTAGTCGGGAATCTTAGACCCATTTGGATTTGATCTTCGCGAGTTGTGAGGCTCTGTGAGAATCATGCTTTGAACGGCCACGAATGTAGTTCTTTGTGAATCTCATTGAATAGCGGAAGCTGATCAAATAAGATCGTGAATAGAGCCTAGACAGTTCGTTCCGAGGAATCGGATGGAGAAAGAATGACCGAAGACGACGAGCCGATAATCAGTCGTACACAGAGTAGGCAAGAGGCGAGGGCAGTGACTCAGTTGGGACTGGAGCTCATTAAGCTCGCACCTTCGGCTCTTGATCGGCTCGCTCTACCGGATGAGGTCCGAGAAGCGGTGGATTTTTGTCAACAGCTCAAGCTTCGAGCGAGGGCTCGTCAGAAGCGATTGATTGCTCAGTTGTTGCGAGCCGAAGATCATGTGGGCATCAAAGAAAGAATGATGAAAGGCGGAGGAAGTGTTTCGGGTGGGGTCGCTCGAGAAAAGCAGAACGAACAGTGGTATTCCCGATTGATCGAGGAGGGAGATTCGGCACTGCAGGATTTTGTAGACGAGCACTCTGATGTAGACCGCCAGCAAATTCGCACACTGATCCGAAGCGCCCGTCTTGGTGTCGATGATAAAAGAACACGGCGAGCGCGTCGCGAACTTTCTCGGGTCATTCGGGAAGTACGTGGCTGAACTTCTTTGCCATGCTCCGTGGTCCATTTAGGAGCGAGTTGGACAAGAGTTATTGTCTGGCATTGTATTTTTTGAGGATCGAGTCCCACTCTTTTGTCTGTAAAAATTTGAGCAATTGCATATTGATTGGTCGAACGTAATTTGATTCAAGAGGCATCGGGAAAGCGATAAAGTTTGGTTCGAAGGGTTGAGGCAAAATC
Organism: Deltaproteobacteria bacterium; assembly: GCA_002691205.1. Lineage (GTDB taxonomy): Bacteria > Myxococcota_A > UBA9160 > UBA9160 > UBA4427 > MED660. The sequence continues at coordinate 82,250 of NZHD01000108.1, read as the reverse complement.
TCGATTTGACCGGGAAAGCTCCGAGCGGCCGAGTAGCTCAGGATTGAGTGGTCCGCAACGAACGCGGAGATGGAGCCGTTGACGAGAGCGTTGAGCCCCTCATCAATACTCTTGTACTCCTGAGGATGAATTCCTTCTTGATGTAAGTAATCGGCTTCAAGGGAGGATCGAAGAGTTCCCACTATCGCACTTTTTAGATCGTGAGGGCCGCTCACTTTTGGCGTCATTCGGAAGAAGGTTAATTCAGCAGCGATGGAACCTGTCAATCCAGAGATAATAATAATCGAGGCAAACATCCAGAAGAGCCCGATGACTCTCCCCCCGAGAGTGATGGGTGATTTGTCACCGTAGCCAACGGTGGTCATGGTGACCGCGGACCACCAAAATCCGGAGAAGAGGCCATCTAGCGGGCCCCGCGCGAATTGGTCCGCATTACGTTTTCGCTCAAAAAGCCAGACCAAGCCTCCTATAAATATTAGGGTTCCGAATAAGATAGAGATGGTCTTAAAGAAATCCCAGTTCAGAATCCGGTTTAAGAGAGTTGAGATGTGGTCATCACTCACCTTTGTGGTGGCGATGCCAAACCCAGTCATCATGTAGCTGCGACTAAAGTCCATCGTTTTGTAGCGGTCGGGTGTGATGGAAAAAGGAGCGGCTCCGAGGTCGACTTTTTTATTCGTTAAAGCATCAAGTGCGCCATCGAGGGTGTACTCTTTGAACTCGTACTTGTAATTCAGTTCTTGGGCGATAGCGTTCCAGAGTTCAATAGAGATACCAACCCATCTCCCTGTTGTGTTCTTAAACGCAAACGGTGGAGATTCCCAGGTAGCGACGCGAAGGCTCTCCTGTCCCTCTCCGGGGGGCTGAATGCCCGTACCCTTTTCAGAGTTCTGCGCGAAGGCAAATGCGGGAGTGAACGCGACAACGAAGAGGAGTGTCATGAAAATCTTCATGAACATTTTGTAGGCGATTAGACCTCGTCAGGCTACTCGCGAGCCCGGGGGCACCCTGATTCAGGGCTCTGAGATAGGAATAAAGAGATTTCGGACTAGGTGTGTTGAGTTTGGTTTATGTTTACGAAGGCGCTTTTCTGGGGCATTTGAAGAAATAAAGCCGTCTGATTTGAGCGAATGAGTCTTTTTTCTTTTTTCCGAAGCTATCTTCTCGGTCGACGGGCAAGCTATCCATGGTCCGTCAATGCAGATGGCCTCTCTCGTAAGCTCTGGTGTCTCTTACAAAAAGGAACATGACATGTTGAAGTTACATTTTGCGCCGAACTCCCGAGCGGGGCGTATCGTGTGGTTGCTCGAAGAACTCGGTTTAGAATACGACCTGAACCGGATGGACTTTCACCCGAAGGACTTGAAGTCCGAAGAGCATAGAGGCAGACACCCGTTGGGTCGCGTGCCTGTCCTTGAGGAAGGGGACATCTCTATTTTTGAGTCGGGGGCCATCGTAGAGTATGTGATGGCTCGCCATGGAGACGGTGGCCTGAAGCCCGGTGTCCATGCGCCTGAATTTCCTGAATATTTACAGTGGTTTCATTATTGCGAGGGCATGGTGATGCCACCGATAAATACAATCATCGTGCAGACTGTTTTAATGCCGCCTGACAGGCGAGACCAAACCGCACTTGAGCAGGCGCAAAGGCTCCTCGGGAAAGCCGTCGCCCCTGTGGAAACGGCTCTTGAGGGAAGAGAGTATCTCGTGGGGGATTTCTCGGCGGCCGACATCATGTTGGGCCACTCTCTTTTTATGGCCAACCGATTAGGTCAAGTCTCTGACGAAATGAAGAATTTGAAGTCGTACATTAAACGGGTTGAATCGCGGCCTGCATTTCAGAAGGCTATGGAAACATAAGATCTTAGGTTTTAAAGGAGTCTTCTCCCTCTCATTGAGGCATCTCAATCTTTGAGAAAATGTACTGTGAGTCATAGACAAGCTATGGTTAGGCTATGCCCAGCATCGACACAGTAGATAGCGTTGTGATATCAGCTCCAGCTCAGGCTGTTTTTGATGTCATTCTTGATTACCCACACATGCATGAGTGGTACCCTCGATACAGGGTTGAGGTCTTGAGCGGAGGGCCAGTGGGTGAGGGCACCCGATTGAGCCACGAGCTCTCTCCGGCGGGCTCACCTGTAAAATCGAGGTTCACGCGTACTATTCGCAGCTTGGAGTCGCCTCTTTTTATCGAAGAGAGCTACGACGATGGCGATTTAGTAGGTGTCGGTCGATGGGAATTCGAGCAGATAGCAGGAGAGAAAACCCGGGTCTCGTTTTTTTGCCAAGTCCGCTCAAATACACTCTTGATGCATATTGGTTTTTTTCTCGGTGGAGAGCGTGGTCACAACGGTGTCTACCAAGAGCTACTCGCGGCTTTGAAAGCACATACTGAAAATCTGTAAGTTGCGTAGCCGAAAGATCAGCGATCTGACCCTAGGGCCGTTACGTAAGTCAGCCTAAAGCGGATGGGCTACAGAGGGCTTGGCTTTTTGAGTTCGGTCTAGTCAATGACGTTGATGAGTTCCACGTCAAAAACGAGCGTGGCTCCTGGCTGAATGATCGGAGGGGCGCCTTGATCTCCATATCCCAGATGCGCCGGAATAATGAGTTTGCGTTTTCCGCCGACCTTCATGGAGCCGACTCCTTCGGTCCAGCCGGCGATGACTCCATTGAGAGGAAACGTGATGGTCTCGCCTCGGTCTACACTGCTATCAAACTTGGTTCCATCGAGTAGCCATCCTGTGTAGTGCACTTCTACTGAGCTGGATGCACTTGCCGGTTGCACCCCTTCGCCCACAGATAGATCGTGCCAGGCAAGACCGCTCTCGCTTGTTGTCGCTTCATCACTTACTGCATCGCCAGGTAAATTTTCCATCTCAAGACCGTCGCATAAAGATCCAAAAGTATCAAGCGGGAGCTGCGTTCAGCCCAGCTCTTCATTGAAATTTTTCAATGAGCCCTCAGCGTCTAGACGAAGAAAAGAGCTACAGAGCAACCCGTCCCTACGATGAAAGCGAGCGTTCGAAGCGCGTCTAAATTCGCGATGTAGACAATACCGTGCACGATACGTGCAATGATCCACACGATCGCCAAGATAGAAGCCGTTTCAGAGCCTGTGCCTTGCAGTCCATAGGCGACAACGCCCGCAGTGAAGACGGCGAGGGCTTCCCACGCATTTTGTTGAGCTGCGACGGCTCGGGCACCAGCCCCCTCAAGTTCGGCGGATTGAAATCGTGGATTCTTGTTGTCGATACTTCCGAATTTTTGAAATTTAAAGTAGGCGCCAACCCAGGAGAGTAGGATAGGTAGAAGGGCACCAATCAACAGGCAAGTAAGTACAGTGGACATGGCGACGGACTCCTTTGAAAGTGAAAATGGACAGGCTGATTCTAGATTTTTTTTGCAAAGTTAGATTTTGGAATGTGCTGCATCCCATCTAGCGATTATATCTTGTGTATAAATCAATGGTTTAAAGGACTTGAAAATTATGTGGACAGTCCGTTTGTGTCGGCCACCTGAGCGTACCAGTGTCCTGAGTCTTTAATTGTCCTTTTCTTAGTCTTGAAATCCACCCAGGTCAGACCAAAACGGTGCTCGTAGCCTTCTGCCCATTCGAAGTTGTCGAGGAGAGACCATGCATGATAGCCCCGCACATCAGCTCCATCTTGAATGGCTTTATGGACGGCTTCAATATAGCCACGGTAGAAGTCAATGCGGCGAGTGTCTCTAATGACGCCGTCGCGATCGGGAGCATCTGCGTATGAGCACCCGTTCTCCGTGACCTCGAGAACGGGGTTGTCGTAATCTTGGGTCATTCGCATAAGCATGTCATAGAGGGCAGAGGGCCATACTTCCCAGTCGAGATCCGTCCTCGGGCCTCCACTTTCGCTTTCGACTGGGACAGAGACCGCATCTATGCCTAAGGGGTTTCCGGTTTGGGCGGTGACTTTAGTGCGCGTGTAGAGGTTGACGCCGATGAAGTCTAAGGCGGCGGTCACACTTTCCATGTCACCGTCCTGAATTCCCATCCGGTCGGAAGGAAGTCCATTGGGAAAAATATCGGGATAGCGCCCATTCAAAGCGGGCTCGAGATACCAGAGGTTGGTTAATCCATGCCATCTTTCGGCGGCCTCCTGGTCGGCTTCTTGATCCCCCGCCGGTTCACAGGGGGACATGCTGAGAGCTGTTCCGATGTTGGCTTTGGGTTTTGTTGCTTTCATGGCTGCGAAGGCCTGACCTTGCGCCAGGTTGACTGTATGGCTCGCCCTAAGCAAGTCGTCTAAATTGCTACGACCCGGGGCATGGTTGCCTGTCAGATAGCCGAGTGCAGTAAATATCGCAGGCTCGTTGAAGATCATCCAATCTGCGATTCGGTCGCCGAGAGCTCGGATCAAGATTTCTGCATAGTCAGTAAATCGGCCGGCGGTATCGCGGTTGGGCCAACCCCCTTGATCTTCAAGAGCTTGCGGTAGATCCCAATGGTAAAGAGTGGGAAAAGGTCGTATTCCTTCTTGGAGCAAAGCATCGGTGACTCGTTGGTAGTAATCAATTCCTTCCGGGTTCGCTGCCCCTCGGCCCTGGGCTTGAATTCGGGGCCACGAGATAGAAAAACGGTAGCTGGTGAGGTTCATTTCACGGAGGAGAGCAACGTCTTCTTGGTATCGATGATATGAGTCGCATGCGGTGTCGCCTGTATCGCCGTTTTTGACTCGCCCGGGAGTATGGGAGAACCGGTCCCAGATGGACTCGCCTTTGTTCCCCTCACGCCAGGCGCCCTCAATTTGATAGGAAGCCGTGGCTGCACCCCAATGAAAGCCGGCTGGAAAATCGAGTCGTGACATTTTTAGGGCTACCTCGAAACGAGAGTAAAGAATTTTGGACTGAGAGAAACTAAATGGCTCACCGTCAATTCAGGATTTTCTCGGTTTCGAACTCAGCTTTTCGCCTTCAAAACCTAAAGAGCGGGCGCAGGCATTTGAGATTTTCGCTCCGGGTTAATGAAGGTTTTGTCGACGGACGTGGCAGCGACTTTTTCCCCATCACTTTCGACTTCGAAAGCGGTCCCTAGACTCTCGAGAGAAGAATCGACGCTCGCCAGTGCAATATTTCGTTCAAGGCTGAGTGAGTACAGTCCAGATGTAATGATGCCCACCTCTTTGCCACCGTGAAATACTTTGTCTCCATGTGCGGAGCCCTTCTTACCCTCGAGTTCAAGTCCAACCAGAGCCCATCTGGCCCCTTTTTTCTTCTCTGCAAGGAGGGCTTCGCGACCGACAAATTCTTCTTTCTTCGCGCTTACCAAGAATCCCAGTCCGACTTCGAGGGGCGATCGTTCAAGAGGGTGGGGCGAGCTTCCGTCTGGACTCGCCGGTTCGAAGTCATAGCCTTCACCTGGGATGAGCATTCCAGCTTCCAGGCGAGCATTGCAAAGAGTCACCATTCCTATGGGTCTGACGCCCGCGTCAAGTAGTGCCCTCCAGATGACTTCTGTTTGATCATGTCGCATCCAGAGTTCATACCCGAGGTCACCAAAAAAACCTGTCCGAGAAATTCGGAGAGCTCCCGCCGGTGAGTCGTATTCTTTAAAGCTGTAGGGGGTCAGTGTTTCGAGATTTTGGATACCAATTTTCTGCAGCGAGGTGAGCGAGGTCTTTCCTTGGATAGTGAGAGAAGCGATTTCTCCCGTGACCTCTTCGACGGCTACGTTCATGCCCTGAGAGACACTTTTAAAGTGTTCAGGGTGCCGGTCCCCTGGGCAGAGCAGATATTCGTCTTCGGCGATCCGAAAAGCGGTTCCATCGTCAATGAGCTTCCCGTTCTCGTTGCACCAGCAGGTATACCGCACGCGTCCGGGTTTAATGCCCATTTGTCGGGTTGTGAGAAGGTTCATAAATCTTTCAGCATCGGGTCCCTTGATCCGATACTTCACTACCGGTGACATATCAAAGGCCACGGTACCCGTTCGAATCGTTGTGATTTCTTCGTCAGCATCGCCCATCAAAGAGGCAGAGTCGTAGCCTCCCCAATCCTCCCATTCGACGGCAGGGTAAAGTTCTTCGTAGAGGGCATGGAAAGGTGACTTGAGGAGTTCGGACATTGTTTTTTCTCCTAGGTAAGACCTGTACTTTAGCGATCGTCGGAGAAATTGAAATGTGTCTGTTTGACTATCCTATGGATTTCACAGGGGGCTGAGTACTCCGCCTGCTACACTGAAGGCGTTTAGACGGACCAGAAAGGTAAAACATGACACAATTCATGTCTCAGGGGACCGCTCCGCTTTCCCCGCCCCCTCTGTCTCATCTCGCCTTTGAGACTCGTGCCGGACTTGAGTTCGGAATGTTGATGGCCAGCTTGCCTCTTTTGCGTTGGTCTAAGCGGGGGGATGGCCATCCTGTTCTGGTCTTGCCTGGCTTTACAGCAGGTGATGTTTCAACGCTCGCATTACGCCGATTCCTCCGAGGGCAGGGTCATCATGTTCATGGGTGGAGACTCGGTGCAAATACAGGACCTTCAGACGATATTTTGAGCGGTTTACAAAGTCGATTCGAAGAACTGTTTGAACGTCATCAGCAAAAAATTAGCCTAGTGGGTTGGAGTCTCGGCGGAATTTATGCACGTGAGATCGCACGAGCCTTCCCGTCGAAAGTTAGGCAAGTGATTAGTCTCGCGAGTCCTTTTCAGGACCCCATGGCGAATAATATTCCTTTTCTTGCTTCTGCCGCCGCCGCTGGGTTAAGTCAAAATGAATCCCTTTTAAAGCAATTGCGTCGCCCGCTAAATGTTCCGAGTACAGCGGTCTATACACGGAGCGATGGCATCGTGAACTGGAGGAGTTGTATAGAGACGGACGGCCCTCTCCGTGAAAACGTTCGCGTTTGGAGTAGTCATTGTGGCCTAGGTCATCATCCTATGACATTACACGTGATCGCAGATCGGTTGGCTCAGGAAGAAGGGCAATGGAAGCCATACCGCTTCTAGGTCGATTTACCAGGAAATCTTCGACTTGGGGTTGGGGCTTGGTAGTCCTTTTCGCAAAACAAGAGAGAGGATTCGTTTAATCATTTTTTAACGATAAAGCTTTAGTTTGTGGGTGTCGTTCGCTCGGTTTTCTTCACTCAAGCGGGAATAGGTCGGACGAGAACAAGTGAAATGATGGAGGCCTTTGGCTGAGATGTCATCTAATGCGGTCGGAGAAAAAGATATGAGCGCGTCTTGGTTGTCGCGAGATCGTGATGTTGGGATTGGGGTCTTTGTTGCTGCGCTCACAATCCGCCTTCTGCATCTTATTCAGATCTCAAGGCTAGATCCCTACTTTTTGAATCCCGCCGTGGACGGCACGATCTACCATGAATGGGCGCAGCGTATCGCATCGGGAGATTGGGTTGGGGAGGGCGTCCTGATCATGGGCCCTCTTTACCCTTACTTGATGGGATTGATGTATAGCTTCACGGGTCCAGACCTGATGGTATGGAAGATCGTACAAGCTGTGCTCGGCGCCCTAAGTTGTTTGCTGGTCTGGCGACTTGCTCGCGAGGTTTTTGATCGCCGCGTGGCTCTGATTGCTGCGAGCTTAGCCGTTTTTTTTGAGATGCTTATTTTCTATGGCGGCACGGTCATGGTTGTAAACGTGCAGGTTCCCCTTGTTCTCAGCGTTGTGCTTATGACGATGCGGGCATTGAGGCTTGGCGGAGTATCTCGTTGGTTGACCGTGGGTATTTTGATTGGATTATCTGGACTGGCTCGACAGACAATGCTCCTTTACTTGCCTGTTGTCTGTGTATCGCTTTGGTTTTCGATGGGGTCTCTTACGGCGAAGAGTTTTTATCCGGCGAGAGTCAGGTTTCTTGCAGCGCTTTTAGTAGGTGTGACAGTCATCCTTTTGCCCTTTACGATTAGGAACTTAATTGTCGCTGATGACTTCGTTGTCGTGAACTCCACGGGTGGCATTAATCTGTATATGGGAAACAATGAGCATTCTGATGGTCGATGGAGGCCACCGAGAATCGGTCGGGGTCGGGTCGATACTCCGGTTGCAATGCAAGAAACTTTCTCGAAAGTAGCGGAGGAGCGGCTGGAAAGGGAACTGAGCCCCTCCGAGGTATCTCGGTACTGGTCTGGTCAAGCACTGGATTTTGTTGTTTCAGACCCATCAGGCTGGATGAAGCTCGAGGCGCGAAAGTTTTTACTTTTCTTTAACGCCAATGAAGTGTGGAACAATCGAAGTATAGAAATCTCTCGCCCTTTTTCTTCTATTTTGAGCTGGTCTTTTCTTGATCTTGGAATTGTTATTCCGCTTGGGGTCTTAGGAATGGGACTCGCGGTCCGTCGATGGCGAGAGTTGTTTCCTCTCTATGGTCTCGTCTTTGTTTATCTCACTTCGATCATGGTTTTTTTTATGGTCTCCCGGTATCGGATGCCGGCTGTCCCCATTCTGATGATCTTTTCCGCTTACTCTCTTGTTTGGTTTTTTGATTCAGTTCGCGGGACAAACTTTCGCTCTCTCCTTGCCGCTTGTTTTGCCTTAATCATTTTGATTCCAGTGAGTCGCTTAGATTTGGCGGTTCCCGACTCATACATGGCTTATTTTAATCTGGGCAACCGTTATCGAGAAAATGGGGATCATGACCGAGCTATAGAGAGTTACGAAGAGGCCCTTCGGCAGAATTCTGGTTTTACGTCAACGCTCAATAACTTGGCTTTGATTTACCAAGAGGTCGGTCGAACGGATGAAGCCGGAGAGATTTGGCAAAATCTTTATCAGAGAGCCGTGAAGACTCGAGATGTGGGCCTCTTAAAGCGTTCTTACAGACGCTTGCGATCTCTCGGGCTGGAGCCGATCAATACGCCTAATATCAACGATTCGGCCCCCTCTGAGAAACGTCAAAGCTCGCCGGATTAATTTTTAGTCAGAGTGAGGTTATTGATAGATGGGCAGAGCCTAGATTTTTTGAATGGCGCCCGGGCCATGTATTGAAAAATCAACCCGCATGAAGCGCCGCCATCTATTTAGGAAAGAGTCATCCGAACGATTCGCGCAGGCCCGGGCTTTAGACCGTGTCCTCATGGGCGCCGAGGATCCACGGGACGCTGTTGACGACGATCTGGCTATCAAAGTTTTTTTCATACACGCGTCTACATTCGCTCGACATTTTTTCAAGATCTTTTTGGATTCTGGAAATCGCATCAAAACGCTGGTCGAGAGTTGAATCGACGGGGAGAATGCACCCGGTCTCGCCGTCATTGATGTACTGAGTGAAGCCTAGTAGATCGGAAGCAATGATCGGCGTGCCGTTCATAAACGCAACAGGAAGAACTCCGCTCTGCATAACTCGACGCTGTAAGAGAATCACTGCAGTGCTTTCGCGGATGGCTCGACTGATCTCTTCATCGCTGAGCTTCGCTTTATGCACGACATGGAGGTTCATCCGGGCTTTCTCAGAGAGCGTTTCTAAAAGCGGTCCTGGGTTTTCCCCGGTGACGAGTTGGAAGGCAAAAGTTCCGGGGCGTTTGAGGCTTTCCTCGACCATTTCGCAGAAGAGATCAACCCCTTTTTGGTGGGCATTCCCGATATGGCCGACGAGGCTTAGGTAGCGTCTTTCAATCTGTTCTAGACACGGCTCGTCAACAAAAGGCAAGGGGATTATTCGGGAAGAACCCCTAAATTTTTTGAAGAAGCGTTGGAAAACTTCGTAGGCATTTTGAGATGGCAAGATGACGGCATCTGACATATTGGCCATGTTGCGTGTCAGCGACTCAAAGATGATGAGAAGAAAGGCCCGTTTCCATCCATAGACCATTCTTTGTGTGGTCCGTGGCTCATGTAGGTAGAGGACAATTCGAACGTTCGGATTAATCTGTTTCGCAATTCGAACCATGATACGGTCGATGAATGGGTTTAGGTTGGTGAGGAGCAAGAGTTTCGGAGGGTTCGCTGTGAAGACCGCACGGATTCGGGCCATCCCTTTATTGCGCAGAAAACGGATTACGACGCTAACTGGGTTGGCGAGATCCGGGACGGGGACACGGTCGATCTCGAGGGGCGAATCCTGGTTAAGCCAGTTGTAGTCCGTGGTCATGAGGTAGCGGACGCGGTGGCCGCAGCTTTGCAAAGGCTGCCCCATGGCTCGGCTGTGTCTCCACATGACGGGTGAGTATTTTAGGCTGACTATGTAACAGGTGTCGCGCATGTCCTTGAGGCTTTTTGGAGCCTAGATCTCCTTGGAAAGTCCTTGTTTTTCTGACATGGAGGTCAGTTTGAGGGCTTTATTCCGTCCAAAAGTCAAAGTTAGCCCATGCATTGCCGATAAAGAAGGCGCGAATTTCGACGATTCGTCTCGTCTTGGTGTCTAATAGAAGTGAGGTGGTATGATGAGATGGATCAGAGGATCCAGTTCTCCCCCCGGAGGGGGCAATTGGGATGTCAACAGGTCGAGATGAGTTGATTCCATTCACGAGGCTTTCGGTGAACAAGATGGATTACAAAAAACTGTCCAGGACAGGAAAGCTTTACGGTGCATTGAGACTTTTTTATCACTGGGCGATTCGGCGCAGTGAGGTTCTCCCCTATTTGCCCCAAGAGATCAGCATAGAACCGACCAACCGATGCAACTTTACATGCAGCTTTTGCCCACAGTCTAATCCTGACCATTTCGCAGAGATTCCTGCTTCGGCTTTAACACCGGAGGGTGTGGAAAAAATTCTTCGTAAGCTTCGAGCGGAAGGTGTGCGCGGCGACTTATTGCATTGGACTCTTGATGGTGAACCATTCATGAATAAGCGGTTCCATGAAAACTTGCGAGTCGCGCGTGACTACGGGTTTACCACTTTTCATTTTGCAACCAATGGGATGTTACTGACGCCGCATCGTCTTCATCAGCTTCCACGAGAAGGTGTAAAGTTTGCGATGACGCCTGATTTTTGTTCAGATGAAGCGTATTTTGAGGACGTTCGAGGGACGAAAGGTTCTTGGAAAGTGGTTCTTGAGAACTTACGAACGGCCCTCGCCGATCAGGACTTAGATCATATCGAGTTCAAAGTGACGGATATATCATCTTTCAAGATTCGTGATGCTGATGAGCTTGAAAAGAGGTTCAAAGCACTCAAAGCTCTTTTTCCAGAGTCGGAAAGAATTTCTTTTCACCAGCGCGTTTTTCATAACGCCTCAGGGACAATGGAGAGTCGAATCGAATCAAGGGAAGGTTATCGGCTCTGCCCCTATCCATGGTATACGATGTTCATCGCTCACAATGGAGATGCGGTGGCTTGCTGTCGTGATTTAGAGCATCAGACGGTACTTGGGAATCTTTTTGAACAAGATGTGATGGAGATTTGGAACGGCGAGAAGTATCAGGCTTTACGGAGAGACCTAGTTGAGAAACACCCAGAAAAGCAAGCCGCGTGCAAGGGGTGCGATATGCCCTACGACGGAGATAAGTTTACGATCAAGAACTTCGCTAAGACGGCCGTGCATCGAATGATGCTGCTCGATGATTGATTCCGCTGACTCTTTTTAGAGTGCGAGAAAGAGATTGAAAGTGAAGACCAATCAGAGTGTTTGGAGCAGGGGGTAGGCTTGATTCGAAAGCTGTTCAGCTTCCTCTTTTTTGTTTTTTTCGTCTTGGTAGCCAGCATATCATTGATGGAAGTCGGTTCGCGGTTCCTATTCCCAGAATGGGCGCCCATCAGCAGTGATCGTAACTTTTGGGCTTATGATCCGCTTCTCGGATGGAGTGGGGTGCCTTTCTCGAAGGGGAGAATGGAGTACCTCGATTTTGATGTAGACGTGGCCATTAGTTCGGCTGGTTTGCGCGACTCGGAGTATCCTGTCGCACGAGTGCCCGGGAAAAAAAGAATGCTTGTTCTCGGAGATTCCTTTGGCTGGGGGTTCGGCGTAGAGAAGGATGAAATCTGGCTTGAGCAAATAGAGATAGAGAATCAGGACTGGGAAGTCATCAACGCCTCGGTGAGTGGATATGGCACAGACCAAGAGTATCTCTACTACCTCACCAGGGGGCGGCGATACAAACCCGATGTCGTGTTGTTGCTCTTTTATGGTGGAAATGACGTTACGAACAGTTCGAGTTCGTCTCAGTACTGGCATAATAAGCCGCTTTTTGTTCTTTCCGATGAGGGCGGAATTGATCTCACGGGAGTCCCTGTGCCGCCCCTCACGGTGACGCAAGAGGTTGCGAATTTTGTTTCAAGCCACACCTATTTTTTACGCATGGCTTCAAGCCTTGTCAGAGCTCGCGGAGCAGCACTGGAGGGATTGCAAAAGCCATCGGAGGAAGGCTTGACGAAGGGGAGCCTTGAGAAAATAAGCCAAGGTGCGAAGGGCCAAAATCTATCAGATAATGAAGAACGTGTTGTTCGACTGATCTTGGCCTTGCGCGAAGTCGTCCAAGAAGACGGGGCTCAACTCGTAGTGGCATACACTCCTGGCAAGACGAAGATTTTTGAAGAGCCTCGCCTACTGGATGCGGGCCTCAACTTATTTTCTCTCGCAGACGTTTTTAACGGTATCCAGGAGCCGGTTATATTTGAGCATGATTCTCATTGGAATCCACTCGGGCATAAGATCGTAGGTGAAAAGATTCACGACCATTTGCGCCGGATTGGGGTTTTCGAAGACACCTTGGTCGGATCGCCTTGAACATTTTTCGTGTAGGGTGCGTTCCATAAGGTTGCTCTCATAGGGGCAATGAATTCGAGAGTTAGTCGCCTTCGAATTCGATGAGGGCATGCACGGGAACTCCCAATGCTTCAATTTTCTTCCGACCGCCCAGATCAGGAAGATCGATCACAAAACTAGCCCCGATCACTTCGCCTCCGGCTCGGCGTACGAGTTCGATGGCGGCGGCTGCGCTTCCGCCGGTCGCAATTAAGTCATCAACGATGACGACCCGATCGCCAGGGTTAACGCTGTCGGTGTGAATTTCCATTTCGTCCACCCCGTATTCCAGTTCATATTCGACAGAATGAGTGGTCCACGGGAGTTTTCCCTTTTTACGAACGGCGATAAATCCCACCGAGAGTCGCTCGGCAACGGCTCCTCCCAATACAAATCCCCGTGCTTCAATACCCGCGACACGTGTGACGTCGACGCTGCGGAGTGGATCGACCAACCGGTTGATGGACTCTTTAAATCCCTCTGCGTTCTCGATGAGAGTCGTAATGTCTCGAAAGAGGATTCCTTTTTTGGGATAGTCTGGGATCGTGCGAACAAGTTTTGCAAGTTCCATTGATAGCTTTAGCCTCTCTTTACTGGTTATTAAGCACGCGGCCAGCGACAGCATCGAGCATATTGATTCGCTTCTTATTTCGACTTTCAGGAGCCGTGATGATGGTACCTTCAAGCGCTCGATCATCTCCTGAGGGGCAGATAGCCGGCCTTTTACTCATTCGAGGAGCAAGCGCGGCGATTAGATTTCGAGCATTTCCAACATTTTCTTGAACCGTTGCCATGATGGCGTCCATCGTGACGTTATCGTGATCGGGATGCCAGCAGTCATAATCGGTCACCATCGCCACCGTGCAGTATGGAATTTCGGCTTCTCGTGCCAGTTTAGCTTCGGGCATGTTAGTCATCCCAATGACATCGCAACCCCATTGCCGATAGAGGTTGGATTCGGCGAGAGTTGAGAACTGGGGGCCCTCCATGGCCAAGTATGTGCCGCCGCGATGCAAAGGAATTTTCGATTCCTTGCAGGACTCTTCGCACCAGTCTCCTAGTCGGGCATTGACCGGGTTAGACATTGAGACATGAGCTACGACTCCATCCCCGAAAAAAGTTTTTTCGCGAGCAAAAGTTCGGTCGATGAATTGATCGCATACGACAAATTCCCCGGGCGCAAGTTCATCCCTGAAAGACCCCACTGCTGACATGGAAAGAATATCGGTCACACCTGATCTCTTGAGTGCGTCGATGTTAGCTCGATAGTTAATCTCGGAAGGACTGAGAGAATGACCGCGTCCATGTCGAGGCAGAAAGACGAGCTGGGTGTCACCAAGACGTCCGAAAAGGAGAGCATCGGAAGGTTGCCCCCAAGGGCTTTGGACTTCACGCCATTCGGTATTCGTTAGTCCTGGAATTTCGTAAAGTCCGCTCCCCCCGATGATGGCAAGCAGTGGATTAGGGTGCATTTCTTTCATGTTCGCATTCTCTTTCTGAAGACGTGTTCATTTTTGATTTCGCGTCAATGATGGCTGGACTTGGAGAAGCCGGCAAGTCAATGATTCGAAGTCTCTAGGATTAAACCAGAACAAAGAACTTATGCGTTTTCGGAGGTCTGAGCCGTAAATGAATGAGTATAAAAAGCGATTTATCCTAGATGTCTTGGCTTTCGTATTGGTATGATTGGAGGCGCTATTTAAAGAGATAATTTCGCTCATATTTGTAGACTTCGAGTGACTCTTTTCTTGAAGGCTGTCTGTGCTTAGGCGGAGAGGGACTAAAAGATGAGTTCTGTGATTGAGGAAAAAAAGATAAACGCAGATACCTCGCAACCTTTTTCGGAAGCGCTTGTGGTGGGTGCGGGGTTTGCCGGGTTGTACATGCTGCATCGGCTGAGGGGCTTGGGGATTTCCGCCCGAGTTCTTGAGGCCGGCGATGGAGTAGGCGGAACATGGTATTGGAACCGATACCCTGGGGCCCGATGCGACGTCGAAAGCATGGAGTACTCCTATCAGTTCTCGGAGGAACTGCAGCAGGAATGGGAATGGACGGAGCGGTATGCGACTCAGCCCGAAATTCTACGTTACTTAGAGCATGTCAGTGAGCGGTTCGATTTATTGCGAGATATTCAATTCAACACGCGAGTCCAATCCGCAGATTTTGATCAAAATGAGTCTAAGTGGTGTGTGGAAACTTCAAGTGGCCAAACTTTTTCATGTCAATTTCTAGTGATGGCCACAGGGTGTCTCTCTTCGGTCAATACACCTCATTTTGAAGGTATGAGTGATTTCTCGGGGTCCTGCTATCACACCGGCCATTGGCCGCATGAGCCGATTGATTTTACGGGTCGTCGAGTTGCGATTATTGGAACGGGATCTTCTGCGATTCAAAGTATCCCGGTAATCGCGGAACAGGCAAAAATGCTCCATGTGTTTCAGCGTACTCCCAACTTTTCCATTCCTGCCGGAAACCGACCTCTCGAAGAGAGTTATGTTCAAGAGGTTAAATCTCGTTATCCTGAATTTAGAGCAGAAGGAAGATCTCAAGGGTTCGGCATTGTGGATCCCTTTCCTCCGTCAGCTCATGCTGATCCCGAACGCATTCCGACTCGCCAAGAGGTTGAGGAATCTTTGCAGGAGCGTTGGGACTATGGTGGCATTACCTTCCTAAATGGCGTTCCCGGCCTGACGACGGACCCTGCGCTCAATGAGTTAGCGGCGGATTTTGTTAGACGTAAGATCCGTGAGGAAGTGAGTGACCCTGAGGTCGCTGATGCGTTATCGCCCAGCACAATGGTTGGTTGTAAACGCTTATGCGTAGATACAAATTATTTCAGCACATACAACCGCTCTAACGTGAAGCTTGTCGACATTAGCCAGTCACCCATCGACAAGATTGTGCCTGAAGGGGTGAGCGTTTCTGGAAAGGTCTATGCCTGTGACGATTTAATTCTGGCTACGGGCTTTGATGCGATGACTGGAGCTCTATCTAAGGTTGAGATCAAAGGACGAGAGGGTCTAACGTTGGCAGATAAATGGAAGGAAGGTCCCCGTACGTATCTAGGATTAGCCACTGAGGGGTTTCCTAATCTATTTATCGTTACCGGGCCTGGCAGTCCTTCGGTCTTGTCCAATATGGTCCAGTCCATTGAACAACATGTTGAGTGGATCTCTGATTGTATGGTCTATATGAAAAGAGCGGGGCTCGTCAGAATCGAGCCGAAGTTTGACGCCGAGGAAGAATGGGTCACTCATGTTAACGAGCTTGCTGACCAGACTATCTTCCCTACTTGTAACTCATGGTACTTGGGGGCCAATGTGCCCGGGAAGCCAAGGGTGTTTATGCCCTATCTTGGGTTCCCGCCCTATGTGGAGATCTGCCGTGACGTTGCAGATTCAGAATACAAAGGCTTTCAGCTGGCCTGACGTCTCCAGTCTCGAATACGACTTACGGTTAACTTCTTTTACAAAAGGAGTCGGCTCGCGAATCGATCAGAATTTCTATGCACACTTAGACGCAATTGTTTGTCTCGATTGACCGGGGAGGCGGCTTAAGTAGTCCGGCAGGCCTTCGATAGGGCAGAGGGGGGTGGCTAGCCGAAATTTAAGAGTGCGTGAGCGCCTCGAGTTCTTTTGGGAATGTCTATCCCAGATGGACATGCGGTTTGGCAGGGCGCGTCACATGTGATGCAGGCGTCGGCCTTCTTTTGAAGATTGGCATACAGGTTCATGGCCTCTTTCTCGGCACCGAAATTTTCAAAATAGCTTCGATGACGAAGTATGTCGTCGATGGCTAACTCTTCAGGGCAAGATGAAAGGCACGATCCACAGTGCGGGCGACATTGCGTCTCGCGAGTTAGCTTTTCGTACTTCTCAAGGACCGCGTAATCATTTCGATTGAGCTCCGACCCCGATGCATAAAAGAACTCGTCAATCTGCGCCTGCTGCCAGAGAGAGATGACAAGACATGAAACACTGGGGTTTGAGAGTACCCACTTGAAAGACGCTTGAGTAAACGAATCAGGTGACTGATCTATGTCGAGCAGTCCCTTGTGAAGCCCTCCGCGCAGCGTTTTCATCGCCACAACTCCAATGTCTCTCTCTGAGGCTCGGTCTATGAGATTGCCTATCTCTGGCCAGGCACCATAGTGGTAAGCGAGCATCATTACATCGAAGCGATCGCTTTCAATGGCAGCGCTAGCGATGGTTTCAAGGTCAGGAGTGTGGGTGGAGACGCCGAGGAATCTTACTTTTCCCTGCTCCTTCAGTCGATCAAAGGCTTCGTGCGCATTTTCGTCGAGCAGCCGGTCGATGGTATCGCAGGAGTGGATATGGACGAGATCGACATGATCCGTGTTGAGGCGAGAGAGGCTTCCATCTACAGCCTTCATATAATCGTCTACGGATGTGCCTGGTCCGAGATGCCCGCGTGGTGTGCAAAATTTTGTGGCGAGAAAAATCTGATCCCGCACGCCTTGGATGGCTTCGCCCAGGACTTGCTCGGAACCCGAGCTTGCGTAGTCGGGGGCGGTATCGAAATAGTTCATTCCTCGGTCGATGGCTTCTCGGGCGACGGCCGGCGTGAGACGGCCTCCTGTTGAGGAACCGGTGCCGAGAGAGATATCCGAAACCAGACAGTCTGTGCGACCGAGTCGTCTGTAGTTTTCAATCCGAGCGCCGCTCCACTTTGAATCATATTGATTGGAGGCGTAGGGCGGCTTGACCATAAATATGTTCTGGCCAGTGACCGAATACCATCTTCTGTTTTTTGCGAGTGCTGCAAATACCCCTGAGAGTATCCCGCCTGCTGCGCCGAGACTTCCAAAGAGAAAACTCCGTCGAGTCGAGGGTGTGGGTTTTGAGGGGCTTGTGGACTTGGCCCATTGAACAGTGAGAATCAGGCTCGCAAGGAGGGCTGCTCCGGTGATTCCGAGCGGGAGAAGAGAAAGACGAGAGGCATCATAGCCCTCAAGGAGGTGGCCGAGATAGCCCCCTAGAAGGAAGTAACAGAATCCAAGAGTGATGAGCCATGAAAAGAGAGCGATTCGTCCCAAATGAATATCCTTTACAGAGTAAGCAGCTTCGATTTCATTGTTCGCTCTCCGTTGAGTTTATTTTTCCATCCGCTCCGAGTAATCCCATGAAGAAATCCAGTCTATTTCAATAGAGATGGAGACTTCGTTTTCAACTTGGCTTAGAAGCCAACGAGCTAGATCTGAGTCCCGACTGCCGAGATAGCGGTCGATGAGACTAGACAGAAGCGTATCGGCGCCTGCGCTTTCGATTTTCGCTATCCCTCGACCTCGAACGCCGAAGTAGGGAGGTTCGTTAGGGGCGAGTTCGAATGCACATCGCGCTTCCTTTTCAAGGAGCCTTACAATTCGAGAACTGCTTTTTGTTGCACACAAAATACGCTCATCTTCGTAGCGAAACCAGAGTGAGCAGATTTGTGGGAAGCCACTTCCCGATTGGGCCGCGATCCGTATGGGAGCTACGTAGGTGCTGAGGAAATCCTCGATCTGTGGTTTGGGCCAAGCGCTGTGGGCACTAATTCGGTTCATCGAGGGTTTGTATCTCCTTTAAAAAATGATTTTAAACGTACTCAGAAGGCAACGAATTTCGTCAGTTGGGACTTTTCTCGAAACACGCGAGGCCATCTGGAATTTGGTGGAAACTTTGCTTGTCGCTTGTAAAAATAGCCATTTGAGGTTGGTCAAAGAACCCCGGGTCGTCAAGCGTTCCCACTTTTATAAACACAAGCCCAGGTGCGCCGGGCGCTTTGCTGACTAAATGGGTGCCGCACTCTGCGCAGAATTCTCGCGTGACCGGAGCGTCTAGATCGCTTCGCTGAAAACTTTTAGGCGTACCGACTTGATACGAAAACCCACTTTCCGTCATCCCGATAAGATAGTTGGGAGCGCCGCCCGAGAGGTATTGGCATTCGCGACAGTGGCATTGAGCTTTAAAAGCGGGTTCTCCGTCCGCACTAAAGCGCAGCGCCCCACAATAACATCCGCCTTCGATGGCCATTTCTCCTCCTCCTTACTGATTGCTCTAGAGAGTTTGGCGGCTTGGAGCCAAGCCTTCAAGTGTATTCAATCATTCTTCCTCGATGGGTGGAGTCGAAGGGCAACACGTGAAAGCCCGCGCCCTAGGGGAACATCATCATTTATTCGTAAACTGGAAGCGTTCCTGCACTTTTATCTGATCTCCCATTTATCCAATATTCCAAGGCACTCTGAGTGAGATTATTTTCACGGGAACGTGGCATTTGGATATGCTTGAGGAGTGTCTTTGGTGTCATCGAATCAAATAGATTTCCGCAGAAAGGAAGTCTCGTGTTTAAAAAGGGTATAAGCCTTCATTCTTGTCTCTTCGTGCTCGTGTTTCTTTTCTTTGGGATGGTCGTGGGATGCTCGGATTCATCCGACCGAAGCCCGCTCAGTATCTCTGAAGACCGTGAGAATTTCCGGCGTTCATTTAATCTTCGAGGCTCTTCTCTGGAAGAGGCTGACTTGACCGGCGAAACAGTTGATTTGGAGATGCCCGGTGAAGCGGCGGACAAGCAAGCAGAGCCTGAGACCGTTTTGAGATACCTAGATTCGGCCCTCGCTTCAGGTGATGAGGGGGAGGTCATGGATCAAATGCTCGATTTTGAAGATCAGGGAGGACCAACTGCTGTTTCTGCTTTTGCCTTAGTGATTGATCGATCGTCCTCCAATGACCTAAAGCTCGATGCGATTGCTGGTCTCTCAATGTTTGAAGGCGAAGCCGATGTTCGTGAGCCTCTCCTTCGAGCGATGGACGACCCGTCTTTAGAGATACGCCTAGAGGCGCTCGACGTTCTGGCCGAATCTTCCTTTACGGGTTTGATTCCGATTTTAAAGCTTCGATCGAAACGGGCGACTGAACCTGAAATGCTTGAGGCTCTTGAGGACGCCATCGAAGAGCTTCAATTTATAAAAGAAGCTGAAGAGAGCGAACTCGACTAGTCAACAGGATGGGTGGCCCTTCGTACTGCGACTGAATAGCCCATGGGTGAATCGGAGCTGATCTTAGTCACGTGAAGTCGGAACCACTGTGAATTCTTTTATTTGACCTTCTCGTTCTACGCTGAGACTTATAGGCTCATCGATCTTGAGGGCTTCAATGGCAAACGTATAGTCGTAGATATTTTCAATTTTTCGACCCGCGAGTTCGACGATGATATCTCCAGACTGTAGGCCGGCCCGTTCTGCCGGTCCATCTCGTGTGACCCCTGAGAGAGAGACACCCATAACTTCGCTCTTCGCGTAGTCGGGTACTGTCCCGAGATACGCGCGGAGGTGAGCCCGTACAGGCCCTCTTTGAGTGGACTCCCCGGGCTGAAAGCGGGGAGGAAGGCTTTGGGTGGCAAGAGAGATGCTGATCTTACTCATAAGCATCGCGATCTTCTCCAAACCTTCGTAATTTAATTTCTCAGGGGTGTCGGTCGGCGTATGGTAATCCGTATGAGCTCCGGTGAAGGCGGCTAAGACAGGGACTTCTCGGCTGTAAAAAGAGGTCGTATCAGTGGGCAGGGTGCTTTCCTGACGCGCGACGATGGGTAGACCGATATTCACATTGGCTGTCTCGATTTCTCGTGGCCAAATCGGGCTAGATCCCACGCCAAAGATTGAAACGTTGCCATCCATCCGGCCAACCATGTCAAAATTTAAATATGCGATTGAAAGATCGGAAAGCTTAGATTGAGCAAGATGTGGATTCATAGCGTGATCCACCCAGAAGTTTGAGCCTAGAAGACCTAGCTCTTCGCCTGACCAAGCCGCAAAGACTAAATCTCTTTCCGCAGTGAGATTGCCATTCGCAAGCAGTTGCGATTGCTCCTGCGCTATTTCAAGAAGGGCTGCGACTCCAGATGCATTGTCATCCGCGCCCGGGTGAATTTTCTCTTTTGCATTTTCCTTGGCGAGTGAGCCCGACCCGCCCCCTGCTCCTAAGTGATCGAGATGAGCTCCGAGAATCACAAAATCACGGCTGGGCGAGGGGCCAACTTGTAGTCTTCCGATTACATTTCGGCCGGTTTTTCGCTGCCGTTCAAGTTCGACAGTGGCCGATAGCGTAACATCGGGCAGCAAGAAGCCGAGTTCAGCACTGTCGGAGTCGGCTTGCTTCTGAAGCGCTTTTAGATTCCTTCCGGAAGGAGTCAGGATTTTTTGGGCGAGTTCGTCGGTGATAGAGATCGTGGTGATTGAACTCCCGGCCAAAGAAACATCGAATTTTAAGGGTGCGAGTTCTTCGCGAACTCTGGAGGCTGGGCCGCTCATGACCAGTAAACCCTTGGCTCCTTGATCTCTGGCAATCATCGCCTTATGACGCAGACTTGAGAATCGATGCAGATGTTGCCTTGACGCAGGAGAAAGGTCCTCGGGCATGTAACGAAAGATGAGCACCCATCGACCGGTAACGTCAAGTCCATCATAGTCATCAATGGCACGCTGATCGGAGTTTCCGGGAGCTTTAATTCCATACCCGGCGTAAACCACTTGAGTCGGCTCGACAGTTCCTTCGCGGGAAAACGCGAAAGGACGCCAATCCGTATCCACTTGATGGGGCAGGCCGATTGATGAGTCGGAGATAAAGAGTTCTAGCTGATTGTCTAATCCAAGAGATACTCCCGCAGTGAAGCCAAAGCTTTGGAAGTAGGAACCGTTGTCCCCCGCCGGCTCCAGGCCCAGTTTGCGGAAGGTGCGCGCGACATAGCTGGTGGCAATGCGTTCTCCGGCTGTCCCTGTGAGGCGTCCTTCTGTGACAGGGGATGCGAGTGACTCAACGTGTTTGCGTAAATCTTTGGCATCGATCTTTGGGTCAAGGTCGAGAGGAAGAGGAAGTGCCCGTATCGCGCTAGGGCCGCTACGTGCAGGTAGGTTCAGGAGACGACGGGCTAGGGCGTCGTTCCACTCCGCACGGAATAATTGAGGGGGTGATTTTTCAGCGAGAGCACGGGTCCAAACCAGTTCCTCTCCTGATGGCGAGAAAGCCGGAAGACCATTGAATTCAGAACTATGCGTGACTCGCACGGGAGGCTGGTCCCCGAGAGTATCGACGATATACAGTTCAAAGTTTTCGTGACTGAGTCCAACAGCACTGAAGATGATGTACTCACCTGAAGGGTGATAGAAAGGGGCTTGGGACACGGCATCAGGATGCGTGACTTGAATAACGTTTGATCCGTCGACGTTCATCGTTCGGATTTGAGAGCCTAATTCGTCAGGAGAGCTTCGGGACCAAATGATTCGATCTCCACCTGGGCTAAAGAAAGGTCGTCCGTCGTACCCCGGTGACTCTGTAAGACGTCGAACATTGCGGCCACTTGAGTCCATGATGTAGAGATCAACGGACTTTTCAGAAGATTGCGAATGGGGGTCTGTCGCCATGCTGTTTTCAGATTCGAAGACATGTCGATTTGAGGCAAAAACTATTTTTCGGCCGTTGGGAGACCAAGAAGCCTCTCCATCATAGCCAGTGGAGTTCGTGAGTCTCTTGGGTAAAGCTTGGCTGTCTTGCTCGAGGCTGACGCTGAAAATGTCGTATCGGCGATCGTAGTCCGATGAGTGAGGAGGGGTCGCATTCTCTATATGGGGATTTTGGGGCGTCGGCAGAAGGGGCGCGCCATGGGCCTCAGGAAAAGTGGAGGAGAAGAGAGCAAGCCGTCCGCCTGGGTGAAAGAATCCGGAGATGGCTTCCCCTCGACTCGGGGAAACTCTTCGAGTCAGGCCGTTTTGAAGGTCAAGGGTGTAGATTTGATCTGAGGCGTTTTCGGTTGCCCGTTTGCTTTGAAAAATTAAATTTCGGCTGTCGCGAGAGAAGTAGGCTTCCTGCGAGCTTTGGCCCTCAAAAGTAAGTTGGTAGGCGCCAGAAAGGAGCTTGGGTGCGGCCTTAGGCATGACCTCCGGGGGCATTGGAGTTCGGAGGCAGCCTCCAAGTCCCGTTGAGACCAAAAAGAGGAGGCAAACAAGCCGCGAGCGAGTGTGGTCGGCTAGGGCGAGCATCTTTATGGAGGACCTCACTTTTCGAGAAGGCTTTGAGTCTCGCTGAGTCTGAGAGCGCCTGCAAGGTGAGACTGGCGCGAACCTCCCGGTTCCTTTAAACATTCGGGATGATTCATCCTACAGACGATCTCCGAATCGAAACGCTTCGTCCACTCGTTGCTCCCGCTATTTTGATGGAAGATCTTCCGATTACAGAGAAGATTTCAGCCACTGTCTCGGAGGCCCGCTCGGCGATTAGTCAGATCATGCGCGGTGAAGACGACCGTCTGGTTGTTGTTGTGGGTCCTTGTTCTATTCATGACCCCGTGGCTGGCCTTGAGTACGCAGAGAAATTGGCAGTTTGTCAAAAGGAGTTGGCTGCCGACCTGTGTATCGTGATGCGGGTTTACTTTGAGAAACCGAGAACGACCGTAGGATGGAAAGGGCTCATTAATGACCCAAATCTTGATGGTAGTTTTGCAATCAACGAAGGTCTTCGCGCAGCTCGGCAATTCTTACTTGATGTTCTTTCTCGGGGTGTGCCTGCTGGAAACGAATTTCTCGACCCCATCATGCCACAATTTTACGCAGACCTTGTGAGTTGGGGAGCCATTGGCGCTCGAACTTCAGAGAGTCAAGTACATAGAGAATTGACTTCGGGTTTGTCTATGCCCGTAGGTTTCAAGAATGGGACTGAAGGAAATATTCAGATTGCTCTCGACGGGATTCGTTCCAGTGCGAATCCTCACCGATTCCTCTCAGTGACCAAGCAGGGAGTGGCAGCCATTGTAGCCACGAGAGGCAACGGTGACTGTCATGTAATTCTAAGAGGCGGAGCGGCCGGACCAAACTACTCTCCGAGTCAAATTGCTTCCACCGTTGAGCAATTAGAAGCGATTGGGCTGCCGGGCCGATTGATGGTGGACTGCAGTCACGCGAACAGTGGTAAAAACCATGAAACTCAGGTGACCGTGGCGAAAGAGGTCGCGAGTCAAGTGGCTGGAGGCAGTCAAAGTATCTTTGGTTTAATGCTTGAAAGTTTTCTTGAAGAAGGGAACCAAAAGCACGACGAAAAAAACACCGCAAGTCTTGTCTACGGAAAAAGCATCACTGACGCCTGTATGGGATGGGAAAAAACAGCCGAGGTTCTGGAAGAATTGGCTATCGCGGCGCAAAAGCGAAGAGCGTGATTAACGAAAATTGAAAGATCGCTCTGGAGTGACCCTGAAGAAGCGTAAGGCTTGAAGGGGTCTATTTTCTGTTAGCTGAAAATGTATCTCCAAGGCAGCGGATGGTGAGTGTGATTATTCACTCCACAATGAGAAGGACTTCATTCTCTTCCACCTGCTGGCCGATCTCAGCTTTGAAGTGAGTGACCGTCCCATCAAGGGGTGCCTTCAGAGTGTGCTCCATTTTCATGGCTTCGAGAGTAAGCAGTGCTTGGCCTCGCTTTACCTTTTGGTCATTCTGGACGCTCACGCTGGTTACTTTCCCTGGCATAGGTGCCCGGATTTTTCCTTCGGCAGAGCTTTCTATATCGGTAAAAGCTTTTTCTTTTCTGATGTTCAAGGTCAGATGGCTTGCATTCCGCATCAAGAAAAATCTGTCTTCTTGACGCGCGTAGAAGGCTTCGATTTGTACTCCATTGATCGTGGCTGAAACTTTATTGTCTCTCACATCAATATCTCGAACTACGAATGCGCCGTCACCGAAGGCGAGCGTTATCGCATCCTTTGTGAAGTGTGTGCGGATGTCGATGTCATCCTTCTTATTTTTTAAGTGCAGAACCTCAAAGCCGTCGTCGTTAAGTCTGAAGCAGTCCGTCTTGGCCCAAGGAGAGAATTTATCCGCGCTCTCAAGGGGGTAGCTCGCTGCCTTTCTTTGCTCTAGGAAGGTAGAGCAAGCGAGTGCAATCAGTTCTTCTTCGAAGCGACTTTCTCCCGAGACAAGGGTGGCTTCATGTTCTGTGAGGAAGGAAGTATCGACGCTGCTCGCCAAAAAAGATGGGTGTCGGGCTATGGAGTGTAGGAGTGAAAGATTCGTAGTGACTCCAGCGATTTGATATTGCTCAAGGGCTGAGCCGAGGTGCCGTAGCGTGTCTTCTCTCGTTTTGTGATGAGTGATCAATTTTGAAATCATAGGGTCGTAATGGATCGTGACGGAATCGCCCTCGTCGACACTGTTATCGACTTTTATATTTTCGTTTGTCGCAGGGGGACGGTGACGCACAAGAGTTCCGGTTTGAGGTAGATAACGACGTGCAGGATCTTCGGCGTACACCCGGACCTCCACGGAATGGCCCTGGATAGACAGATCTTCTTGCTTGAGTGGAAGTGGCTCCCCGGCGGCCACTCGAATTTGCCATTCGACAAGGTCTACCCCTGTAATTGCTTCCGTGACTCGATGCTCGACCTGAAGGCGAGTGTTCATTTCCATAAAATAGAAAGGGGCGTTATCAATTCCTTGACTTATATCAACCAGGAATTCGATCGTCCCTGCGCCTCGGTAGTTGATTGCACGAGTGGCGCTGATCGCTGCCTCACACATGGCCTGACGAAGGCTCTCAGGCATGTTCGGCGCAGGAGCCTCCTCAACTACTTTTTGATGTCTTCTTTGCACAGAGCAATCGCGTTCGAATAGATGTACGACATCTCCTTGTGAGTCTGCAAAAACTTGGACTTCGATATGGCGAGAACGACCCAGCCATTTTTCGATAAGGAGCCGGTTGTCTCCAAAGGATGATTCGGCTTCGTGCCGAGCGGCTTGAAGCGCGGCCGCCAGATCCTCTTGGGAATCAACTCTGCGCATTCCTTTTCCGCCGCCGCCCGCTATCGCCTTAACGAGGAGTGGATATCCGATCCTCTCGGCTGCCTTAGACAGAGAAATATCATCATCGGCCTCACTGTGTTCACCCGGGATGACGGGTATGCCGGCCGCTTCCATGCGTCGTTTGGCTTCAGCTTTTAAGCCCATTGCACGAATGGCTTCTGCGGGTGGCCCTATGAAAATCAGATTTTCATTTTCACAGGCTTCAGCGAAATCAGCGTTTTCGGACAAGAACCCATAGCCCGGATGAATCGCCTGGGCGCCGCAGCTTTTGGCGGCTGCGATCACTCGGTCTGCGCGGAGATAACTTTCACGCGCCGGCGCCTCACCGATAAAGATGGCTTCATCGGCCTGCCGTACATGAATCGCATCGCGATCAGCCTCAGAATAAACCGCGACGGTACGCAGCCCCATTCTTTGAGCGGTTTCAATCACTCGACAGGCGATCTCTCCTCGATTTGCAATTAGAAGGGTATCTATCATTCGTTTACATCCTGAATACGCCGAACGAGGTTTCTTGGATGGGCGCATTGAGAGAGGCGCTGATTCCAAGCGCAAGAACTCGTCGGGTGTCTCTTGGGTCTATGATTCCATCGTCCCACAGTCGGGCGCTGGCGTAGTAAGGGTGTCCCTCATGCTCATACTGCGTACGAATTTCATTCATGAATTGAGTTTGCTCGTCTTCAGGCCAATTTGCGCCCTCGGCTTCTGCGCTGTCTCGGCGGACTGTGGCCAACACATGAGCCGCTTGTTCGCCGCCCATTACACTAATTCTTGCGTTTGGCCACATGAAAAGAAGTCGAGGCGAGTAGGCGCGTCCGCACATGCCGTAGTTCCCTGCTCCAAACGACCCCCCAATGATAACGGTAAATTTAGGAACCTTGGCACAGGCCACTGCAGCGACAAGCTTGGCACCATCTTTAGCGATTCCGGCCTGCTCATATTTTTTCCCCACCATAAAGCCGGTGATGTTCTGAAGGAATATGAGAGGTATTCCTCGCTGGCAACAGAGTTCTATAAAATGCGCCCCTTTAAGAGCGGACTCGCTAAACAGGGTTCCATTATTGGCGACGATTCCTACAGGATAGCCGTGTAGGTGGGCGAACGCGGTAACGAGAGACTCGCCGTAGAATTTTTTGAATTCATCAAATTCGCCACCATCAACGATTCGAGTAATGACCTCACGGACGTCATAGGGCTTTCGGGTGTCCTGGGGCACGATGCCCAATAGCTCCTCTGGATCATATGGGGGCGGCACAGGCTCGCGAATAGGCAAGGATACTTTTTTGGAGTAAGCAGTGTGAGATACGATGGTTCGAGCGATAGAAAGAGCATGCTCATCATTCATAGCGAGATGATCAGCGACACCACTCATTCGCGTATGAACGTCGGCCCCTCCGAGTTCTTCAGCGCTCACTTCTTCGCCGGTAGCGGCTTTGACGAGAGGAGGGCCCCCTAAAAAGATTGTTCCCTGGTTTTTAACAATAATGCTTTCGTCGCACATGGCCGGTACATATGCGCCGCCCGCAGTACATGAGCCCATTACGAGAGCGATCTGAGGAATTCCCTCGCTGCTCATATTGGCTTGATTGTAAAAAGATCGACCGAAATGATGTTTGTCTGGAAAGACATCCGCTTGACTCGGGAGGTGGGCGCCGCCTGAGTCCACCAAATAAATACAAGGCAGACGGTTCTCAAGTGCGATTTCCTGGGCACGAAGCTGCTTTTTGACAGTAATAGGGTAGAAGGTGCCGCCTTTCACAGTGGCATCATTACAGATCACTACACACTCTCTGCCTGAGATACTTCCAATGCCTGTAATGATCCCGCCAGCAGGAACATTGTCTTCGTAAAGGCCATCTCCCGCTAAGGCTGAGAACTCGATGAAGGGGGTGCCTGGGTCAAGGAGTTGTCGAATGCGCTCTCGCGGAAGCAATTTTCCACGAGACACGTGTTTTTTAACCGCCCGAAGGCTTCCTCCCTCGGCTATTTGAGCTTGCTTCACTCTGAGGTTCTCGACGAGGTCTCGCATGTATTCTGCATTGGCGAGGAATTCGTCGCTCTTCACATCAATGGTCGTTTCCAACTTGCCCTCCAATTTCGAGTAGCATAGTCTAAAATAAGTTTGAATGTGATGCAGATAGAATTGTATTAGACGCGGGTCTAGCGATTCTTTGGCGGGTAGTTGGAGAGAATGCTATCAACAAGCGCTTTGACTTCAGAATTTCTTTCGCTGGGAGTTGCGTTTATCCTCAGCCGTTTTTTTCCAGTGCCGCGCCAGATTAGGCTTCCGTCGCTTGGGCGCATGAAGTCTATGATGAGCGATTCAG
Organism: Deltaproteobacteria bacterium; assembly: GCA_002691205.1. GTDB lineage: Bacteria > Myxococcota_A > UBA9160 > UBA9160 > UBA4427 > MED660. Next base: position 54,406 of record NZHD01000108.1, on the reverse strand, counting down.
TGGTGTGTCTTTTAGATATTTTTTTCGGAGTGGGAGACGATGTTGTTTTCGATTCGTTGGCTTCAGAGTGACCCGAGTGTGAAGCGTTCCTGTCTAAGTCGGCTCCGATGAGTGCCCGAATGAAGAAGTCGCCTTGACCCTCAGCCTCTTCCGCTAGACCCTGGGAAGAAAGATTCGCATTCACAGCTTTTCGAATACGTTCCAGCATCAGGGCATTGGTATGCAAGACTTTTGTGTGGCCTTGGGGTTGGTTGGGCATCCATGAGAACGTCGTCAAATTAGAAAAGTTGACGGAGGGTTCATAGTCGTGAGCTGCTCTTGTTCCTGAGCATGCGATGGCGAGCAGGGCGAGTGAAACGAGAACAACTCTCCGGTTGGAGCTAAAGGCAAGCGTCCGTGCTTGAAAGTTATGCGTTTCCATTCTCGTCATTGTCCGGGGCTTTGATGCCATATTTCTGAGCACGGTATCGAAGCGTTTGACGAGTGGTACCAAGCTTGCGAGCTGCCGCCGTCATGTTGTACTGAGTTTTCTCAAGGGCTGTATTGACGATATAGCGATCCATATCTTCCAGTGACATTGAGCCATCTAGAGGAAGCGAGATACTCGAGTCGTCAGTTGACGCTTTGCTTTGAGATTTTGATTGCCCGGGAAGCTGGAGCCATCGGGTAGAGAAGAGTGAGCCTTCCGAGAAAAGGACACATCGCTCAATGACATTACGGAGTTCACGGACATTTCCAGGCCAGTCATATGATTGGAGCGCGCTCCAAACCTCTTTTGGAATATCGCTGACCGATCGACCCGCCATTGCATTGAACTCGTCCACGATCAGAGGGACGAGCTCTTCAAGATCTTCAATTCGGTCCCGAAGGGCTGGCAGTGTAAGTTGGAAAACGGAGAGTCTGTGGTAGAGGTCAGATCGAAATTCACCTTCAGCGATACGCTCAGACAGATTTCGGTTGCTCGCGGCGATGATCTGTACATCGATCGCCATCTCTTTATCCGCTCCAACAGGGCGTACTTTTTGATCTTCGATGACTTTGAGAAGCTTTGACTGTAGGTCCGGGTGCATTTCTGAAATCTCATCCAGAAATAGGGTGCCCTGATCAGCTTGCTGTACGAGGCCTCTCCGTTTGTTCTTGGCGCCCGTAAACGCTCCGGCTTCATGGCCAAATAATTCTGACTCAAGTAGCTCTCGAGGAAGCGCGGCACAGTTGACTTCAATCAGCGGCTCCTTTGCTCTCGGGCCACTGTTATGGATGATTCTTGCAACGAGTCCTTTTCCAGTACCGGTTTCACCATCGATGATTAAGGCGCTGATGGGGACTTGGATGAGTCGGCTCAGAATGTCTCGAACCTCAAGGGCTTTTTCACTGGAGCCCACAAAGTTCTCGACGGGATAGGCTCGGTTTTGGTTAATCGCATGGTCTTCTAGCCGGCGTTGGGCGAGTGCGCTTCGTGCTGCTCCAGCGACAACAAGGTCGAGACGCTTTTGGTCACATGGCTTTTCGAGGAAATCATAAGCTCCAAGGCGCAGTGCTCTGACCGAGTCGGCCACCGTTCCGTAGCCCGTAAGGAAAAGCCATTCGGCTGTCAGATGTTGGCCGCGAGCTTCTTCAAGCAGATCGAGTGCACTGCCATCCGGGAGATTCATATCTGAGACGACGACTAGAGGAGATAAGTGGTTATCTAGGAGAGCGGTTCGGGCCCCAGCGAGGTCCACGTGATGCACAACGTCCCAGCCTTCTCGTTTGAAGTGTCGGGCGAGTTCGGTTCCGAGGAATTCTTCGTCCTCGATCAGAAGGAGGGTGTCAGACATCGTCAACACAGGAGGGTAGCAATAAAGCTACGCAGGCGCTTTGGTGGATCTCGAGGGGAACGTCTGAGTAATTGGAAAGCTTCATTGAGCCCCCATGATCTCGCATGAGCCGTCTCACGCTAGCGAGGCCCAGACCTGTGTTTTCGGCGCTGCCGCTCCGAAAGGCCCGACCTCCAGCTTGGAGTATCTCTTCGGCAAAGCCCGGCCCGCTATCTTTGACGACGATCTTTAGGTCGGAATCGATGACTTCAGCTTCAATTTTGATGACCCCGCTCGTATCGCCCATGGCTTGGATGCTGTTTGTAATTAGACTGAAGAGGGCCTGTCGGACCGATTCTTGCGGAAGGCGACAATTCAGCTCCTCTGAAACATAGTTTTGAATAGAGATGCCGGAATGAGTTTGATATCGAGCGAGTTGAAGAATCCCCGATACTAGGTCGGCGAGTTTAAGGTTCGTATCGGGTTCGACTTCTACACGAGCGGATTCAACGACGTCTCCCACGATTCTTCCCATTCTGAGGACTTCGGAAGAGATGCGTTCGATGCGTTCGGAAATCTCTTCTTCTTGGATGTCAGCCCGAAGGTTTGAAAGGCTCATTTGGATAGCCGCGAGAGGATTTCGAATGTCATGGGCAAGAGAAGCGGCTAGTTCGGAGGCGATACTTAATTTTCCAATTTGGAGTAGATCCTCTTGTTGTTTGAGCAAATCCCTCACACGTGAGTCCACTTCTCGCTCGACTTGATCTTGGGCTAGTTGATCATCTTGTGTTTTTTGGTTCAGGTGATCTGTCATTTTTTGGATGTCTCTCTTGAACGAAATGCGAGCCACTCCTTCGTTGCTCGGGTGGAGTCCAGGGGTATGTTCTGGGCTTAGTGATTCTGATACTTGATTCATTATTTTAAAAATGGGCGTAAATATTCGCATCCAAGTGAGGATAAAGACCGCAAGAAGAAATATTAGAAGTGCGGCCTGAATAATCGCTATTTGAGCGAGGCTTGCCTGGGTCGAAGTAATCAAAGTGACGTTTCTTTGATTTCGGTCGAAGGCGTTCGCACGCTGTATGTCTAGAAAGCGCATGGAGAGAGGTTCGATTCTCTGGCGAGGTGTTCCGTCAAGCGCTGCTATTTCTGAATGAAAGCGGGTGATTCGTTCTCGAATTTCAAATTGATCTTCCGGCGTTAGGCTAAGGATTTCTTTTAAATCGTTCTGTATCAGAAGGCTTGTACTGGGTGCAGGTTTCGCTGACAGGTTCTTTATTTCAGAATCGACTTTGTTCTCAAGTTTGAGAGCCCGCTGAGAATGAATGAGGCCCCGTTGGATTGACTCGACTTGCCCATCGAGAGTGAGCGAGGAGTAAACCAGCAGGAGGACGGCCAGAGTGATTACGACCATGCAGCTTGCCACGATTAGAGATATGGGAGTGACGGTGGAGAATTTCATACCTTGATCCGCTTGCAGAAAAGCGCTCGAAGAGCTCATTTTGATAAAATGGCACGGTAGCGCGATATTGGATTCGTGGCGGATTCAATTTCCTGTTGGATCTGGAGAATCTCTTTTTGTCATTCGTTCTTGCCGAATAAAATGAAGCGGCGACAAACTAAGTCTGTCGCCGCTTCACTTTCTCATGAGGAGAGGTTCAAGCCTGTTGACTTGAGCTTCCCAGTGGGCTCCGCTGGAACTGAAGCCAGTGCTTGTCTACGCGGTGTAATGCATCTCTTGATGGTCAATGCTCTCTGGCCTTCGGGTCATCATATACCTTCGGGAATGAGAGATCTCAGGTGATTTTCGGTTGAGGATCAAAATAGGCTGATTGAATTCTTTTTGTTTACGGCGAATAGTGTGAGCTCTTTTTCGGATCCATTGAACGGATCTTTCTCCAGCCAGTTCTTTAGCAACGTCCGGGCCTGAAGGCGGGCGTTGATGACGTTCCACCAGTTGAAGGTACGCACTCAAAAATTCTTTTTCATGATCGGTAAAGGTGGGCTTTGTCTGCAGCTCGCGCAGCCATTTTGACGTTTGACCCTCGAGGACCATAGGCAGTCTCTCCGATTCGATTTGCTTCCAGCGAATATTATGGACAAGAACATGGACGGCTGTTCTGTCTACGTCGCCTAGCATTTCGGAGAGATCAGAGGCCGTGGGGTGGCAGAATTCATTGTCTTCAAGGTGCGTCAGATATGTTTTGACCACACGGGCTTCCTTCGGGCTGAAGGTATTTTCTACTAAACTGGTATGGAGATCTTCCATAATCAGCCGTTCGATGGACACGCCGCTTCTTGTCGTTCGAAGGTTCCGGACGAGTTTTCTACTCTCTGAAATTCGATCAAAGGGTGAAGAGGCTTGGATGGACTCCGAGCCGGCGCTCGGCGAAGTCTGATTTTTTACCGAGTCGGAGTCATCAATGAGTATTTCTTGAGATGATAAAAGGTAGTTCGAAATGCGGTAAGAGAGTTCACCCTCGCTTAACCTTCTCGCCTGGATCGCTTCAATTTTGAGATCTCCGAGGATAAAGCTAGAGCCTGGCTTGGCTCCTTCTTCAGAATCTCGATTTGAGCTGTCAAAGTGCGCAGCTCGAAAGGGCACGACTTGGCGGGACCCATAGGTTTTACGAAGGGTCCGGGACGTGTGCGTCGACAGGCGGTCATTTTCGGTCTGTAACGTGTAGGCCAGATGTAATCCTCGCTCTGCGAGCATGGATTCGTACTGGCTCATGCAGCTTTCGATGGGATCAATGAGGGCGGCCTCGCGCGTTTTTGGACATGCGATCAAATAACTGTTTCGGTTTCGAGCGGTGTCTGTGAAGTGTCGGAAGATCATTTTAGCTCCTTTATGTTCGCACCAAGTGGAGGGCTGATTCGCGCCTGTGTCCGATCGGCATAAAATTGAGTCGATTTATGCCTCGCCCTTACTCCATTGCAGAAGCCGTGCCATCGTGAATTTTTTTAAAAATACCAGTAATTCCGATAGCTTATGATTCTGTACCCTTTCGGATATGGGGCTCAAATGGATCACCTGGGCCCTGAGCTGGTGGATATCGACCATTCGAGGGAAAAATGACAAGTGAGATCACGGCCAAAGAGCGGACTCAGGGCGGTTCTAGGCGTCCCGCCGGAGAGAGGTTCTATTTGCTTTCGCTCACTTCGGGCGTTGGGTTCTCAGGCCGATGCTTCTTTGAGGGAACCCCCGTTTAAAGCCATTCCGGATGGAGTTCTTTTTCGCGACAGAACGGTTGTGCGAAAATCGTTTGACCGCTCATGGGCGTGGCTTCTGAGTTCGAGGCGAGCCATGCGACGACGGCCGCGGGGACCGATGGGGGAGCGGGCGGGAAGAGGGCGGCGATTCGCCCCTCTGGATCGTTGAGTTTCATGGCCTCGGTCATGACAAAACCGGGCTCAAGGTTGAAAAAACAAACTCCACTGTTCTTGTGTTCCACGGCAAGACATCCAGACATGCGATGGAGAGCGGCCTTGCTGGCCGCATAGGCATATCCCCAACCGCCCCGATCGGGGGCTTCAGGGGGGTCGGAGAGACCGGCGTTGGAAACCATGTTGATTACTCGGCCTGTTCCTTGATCGAGCATTTTCTCGACGACCCGTTGCGTGATGTGGATCTGGGTGAACAGATTGGCTTGAAAGAGGGTTTTGACGCGTTCGGGTTTTAGGTCAAGAAAGAAATCCATGTTTCCTGGTCCCGTGTAGATTCCATTGTTGAGCAGAAGATCAATCGTCCCCCATTCTCTGAATGTCTCATCGATTGCGGCATCGACACTCTCCAAGTCGAGCAGGTCCATGGGCAGCTGGAGGGCCTTTCTGCCGGCGGATTCAACCTGCTGAGCAGTAGTTTCAAGACTTCCTGGAAGAGGACGTCCATCTGCGGATTTTCCTTCCTTCAGCGTACGCGCGCTCATGGCTACGTCAAAGCCCGCCTTCGCTAGTGCGATCGCGGAGGCGCGACCTATTCCACGACTGGCGCCGGTGACAAAAGCGACTTCATGTTTTCGCGACATCAGATTCTCCAAGTTTTTTGTTCTCTGGCTCTGAGGCACCACCTTCGCGATGAACCTTCAATCGGTTTTAGACTGAGGTCTAAAAGAAGGCGAGAGTCCTGACTTCAATACTCTGGCGATGAGGCGCTCTCTCCGGACTGTTGGGGTCATCGACTGCGGTATGGGCCGTAAAACGAGCTCCGCTTGAACTTGAATCGTAGCATTTAAGAAGGATGGCTTCGTCAGTTTGCATTTCTGGGAAGTAGAGCCAGCGATGATCAGGCGAGTAGCGAAAGGAGTAGATTTCCCCTGTTCGGTTTGTGTATCGAAGATCAGTCGGGATCATCTCTCGCTTTTGAATCGTTCGCGCATCACATATGGCGAGTGGTTCTTTGAGTGCAGGGACTCGAATAGGCTTCCAAACGTTGATGATCGAGAATCTTTTCAGTAATAAGCTGTCCGCTTCCTTAGGGAAGAGGTCTCGTACACGTTGAGGACCAGACGATTCGGTGTAATCGTTATGGACGAGCCGTACGGGAGCTTGAATGTTTTTGTTCCCGGTTTGGTCCTTATCGCTTGTTCGTACATTGTGGTCAAAAGCGTCGACTCGAGACGCCCCGGTATATTTCCTTACAAGAGCTTCGACTTGAGGGTAGAAGGTTTCTATGACGCCTTTGGCATCCTGCTCATTTTGCGGGTCACGATCCCAGGGAACGAGTTCCACTCCCTCTCTTTCTAGAGTGACGGGTTCGGCCAATTCGCGCGCGTTTTCAATCGATACTTTATGACGATCACCCCGAACGTTTCTTGCGCTTTGACCCTCGGGAACTTTGTCCATGAAGTAATAAGCTCGCTCTTCTTGAGTCGTGAGATAGCTGAGCTTTGCCGTGATTGTCATGTTTTCTCTTTTCGTGCCAAAGTGCTGGGCCTAATTTTTTCGTAGGGAAGCTGTATTTCTAGATCGATAGCTCGAACTTTTTAGGGATGGAGTCTGAGGCACCAGGCCGAGTTACGCAGAGGGCTGAAGCTCGGCAAGCGATTTCTAAGGCCTTCTTCAAATCCGCACCCGCATGAAGTTCGGCGAGAAAGAAACCTGCAAAAGTATCTCCTGCCCCCGTTGTGTCCAGCGCCTCCACTCTCTCGGCTTCGATATAGAGACGTTCTCCCGACTGAGAATACATTACGCCCTCTTGACCCAGCGTTAAAGCAAATTCAGCTTTAGGGAAAATCCTTTCAAGAGCAGTGATGATTCCATCGGTCTCTTGTTCTCCTGTGAGAGCCGTTCCTTCCGTCCGGTTTAAAATGAAGAGGTCCACAAGGTGAAGAGGAAGACTCATCAATTGATCATCTATCGGAGAGGGGTTGAGAATAATTCGGCTGCCTCGCTCGGAGGCTTTTTGAAGGATCGTTTCGATTCCATTGGTTTCATTTTGTAGAAGTAGCCAAACGTCTTGATCAAATTTTTTAGACACAAGATCGATGTGTTCTTTTGAAATCTCTTGGTTTGCTCCTCCGTGAACAAGGATGTTGTTTTCGCCAGATTCGTCCACTTGTATGATGGCATGTCCGGTGGGGGTATCTCCGAATTCGATCTCGTCCACCGTAACGCCCTCATTATGTAGTTTGTCCACGAGCCAGCGCCCGTCGTGACCAACTCGACCGACATGTCTAGGCTGAGCGCCAGCACGTGCTAAGGCAATGGACTGGTTAAACCCTTTTCCTCCCGCAAAGAGTTGGTGGTGAAGGCTCCTTACGGTTTCTCCTGCCTCGGCAAAGCGCTGAACTCGATATGCGAAATCAATATTGATTGAACCGAAGTTGAGAATAGGCATAGTCATGGGTCCCATGAACCGTTGAATGTAGAGACAATCGGGCTAAGGCTTATTCCAGCCTTCGGAGGAACTTGGCGAGAAGGTGACGGGCATCGACTCTATCCCCGTGATGAAGTTGGAGGGTCTCATGGGTAGTTTTTCGTCAGTGGCGAGTTGAAGATCAGGCAGTCTCCTGTTGAGTTCTTCGAACATGACGCGGAGTTCCAGTCTTGCCAGGCTTGCCCCTAAGCAGTGGTGCGTTCCGTATCCACCGAAGGCTACGTGTGGATTTGGCTTTCTGTCTATGCGAAGTTGGTTGGGTTGATCGAATACGCGATCGTCTCGGTTTCCGGACGGATAAAGCAGGAGCATTCGGTCGCCTGTGCGAATTTTCTCTCCGCGCAACTCTGTATCTTTTGTCGCCGTTCGATTCATATTCTTGATCGGGCTGACCCAGCGAAGGAGTTCTTCGACGGCGACAGGAACCTTAGAGGGGTCTTCGATTAATTTTTGTCGTTCTCCCGGATGGTTGATTAGTGCGAGGGTCCCCTCGGTAATCACATGCCTAGTCGTTTCGTCGCCGCCAATGAGAATCAGCAAAGACTCATGAATGAGCTCTTCTTGATTAAGTTTGTCGCCATCGATTTCAGCATGAACAAGTGTTGAAAGGAGATCATCGCGAGGAGATGTTTGGCGTTGTTGAATTGCATCGACGGCATACGTGGCATACTCGATTCCGGCTTGACTGGCGTTTTTTAAGATTTCTTCGCTCGCAGTCGTAGATGTCGCCTGAAGCATGTCCTCTGACCATCGGAGCAGAGTCTCAAAGTCACTTTCGGGCATTCCGAGCATATCCCCAATCATGATGAGTGGGAGCGGAGCCGCGATTTCCCGGACGAATTCACAGGAGCCTTGTTCACAGACCGCGTCGATGAGTTGGTTGCAGATCTTTCGAGCTTTGGCTTCGCTTTCAAGAAGTCGACGAGGGGTAAAGCCGCGATTGACGAGGTTTCGTCTTCTTTTGTGATCGGGATCGTCGAGATTGATCATAGACGGGATCCAGGAACCAGGTTCAGGGCGAGAGCTTTTGTTCGAACAAAAAAGCTCGGGATTTTTTGAGACACTCATGATGTCTTCGTGAAGAGTGATGCCCCAGATTTCCCCGATCTCGTCATAGTAGACAGGCGCGTGTTCTCGCATCCATTCAAATTGATCGAGAGGTCGATCTATATAGAAATCACCATCGAGAAGCTTGATTCCACTGCGAGTAGGGTGGCTGGGCATTCTGCGGTTCCTGACTTCATTTCATGCGTGAGGTCTTTTGTCGGTTACTGTCTCTTGAGGAAAGTGGTTGTACGTCGAAAGGGTAGACCGTCGAAAGACTCACGCATAGGGACAGGAAGAGACTTGCTTTTGCACTGAACAGGAGGGCTCTGAACCGAGGGCGCCATCAGGAAGGGGTGGACCAGCGAGATCAAGACACGAAGGTTCCATGATTCAAGAGGAGTGGGTTTCTTTCTCTTCTTCTGGGCAGGGTTCGTCAGAAATTCCCTTTGGGTACGCAAAAACAATTTCAGCTGGCTCTCCTCCAGAGGGATGGAAATCGAGATGTGAAAGCAAAGTGGTCGATGTAGAAATGCCTTTGTGACTGCATATTCTCGGTTTGAGGCTGGGCTCTACGAACGTTTGATTCCACTCAAGCTCTTTTGGAAGACGGCTCTCAGCTCACCCGGGGCCGATACGCGTCGCGAATAGGGCTCTCGCTCGCTTCTGAATGGGCGCCGGTTCGAAATCAGGCTGAGTGAGATCCCCGGGACCTCGAGTTTACCCGAGGGGCAATCGTTCATCTGCGGGAACCAAGTTCAGGGGCACGACAGCGAAAGAGCACTTCATTTTTTGAGTTCACTTAAAAGTATGCTAACACTGTTAACATACCTAACACCGTTAGACCTCTTGAACGTGGTTAGGTGGCCGCTCCACGGCAATCGGCCGGGGGCAGGCATTTGATTTTATCGCAAGGCTGATCCCCCCATGTGTCCAGCACAATCCGCTGAAAAGCGGCGCCAACAGAACCGTGCCGAAGCACGAAGGACGATTCTCGATGCCGCGGCCGAACGGGTGGCTGAGTCCGGTTTTAAAGGTTTCTCAGTCCGGAGTCTCGTTGACCGCTGCGGCTATTCGGCTCCTACCATCTATTCCTACTTTGGCGACAAGAACGGTGTTCTCGATGCCTTGTTGGATGAAAGTCTGCAGGACTTGGTCAGAGATATGGAGAAGGTCCCGGTCCTAGATGATCCCATCGAGACGATTCGGGCTCTCACTCTTTGCTTTGGTCAGTGGGGTCTTGAGAATCCCACCTATTACTATTTTTTGACGCAGCATCGCCCGGTGAACGCAACTCCGCTGGAGTCTGCAGAGGCCAGTACCGAAATGATGACGGGACCGCTTAGCGAACTCGTCGAGGCGGGTCATTTAAAAGAGGCCGAACTGCCGCTCTTACGTCAATCCTTGTGGGCCTGTATGCACGGCTTGATTTCTCTGCCTGCATTAAGACCGGATCTCTCTTGGGAAGTAGGTCTTCTTGAAACGAGTGTGGACATTATTCTTCGGGGCTGGGTCTCGCCCGTGGATGTAAATGAATCCGAGATAAGCGTGAGTCGCTTATCAGTCGATCGGAATTTAAAGGAAAGAACCAAGTAATGATGAATTCGAGAGTTAGATTTTCGCCTGTCCTCTTCCTTGCAAGTGCTTATTTGGCAGGGCTGATGGGATGTGCGCAGGAGGAGCAAGCGGCACCGGCTGCGAGCCTTGCGCCTGTTCTTGGGGTCCCTGTGCGATTGCTGGATGTCACCGAAAACGTTGAAGCCACCGGTCAGTTGATTGCCAAATTCGAGGCTGCAGTGGCCTCCCAAGTGAATGGTCAAGTGACTTCGATTTGGGCAGAGGAAGGTCAGGCGGTGATCGAAGGCGAAGCCTTACTTGAGATTGACCCTCAGCGCCGTGTTCTAGAGCTGTCGAACGCCCAGGCGAGCATGGCGCAGGCGGAAGCTCAGGTGCTCGAAAGTCGACGTGATTTCAAGCGGATCCAGAATTTACGAAAGAGAGGCGCGACGTCGGAGGCCTTGCTCGATGATGCAAGGACAGCTCTAGAGTTGAGCCGCTCTCGCCAGAAAGCCGCTGAAGCTCATTTGGGACTCGCGGAGAGAGCTCTTGCTGACTCGACGGTTCGGGCTCCTTTTTCTGGACTGATCGCCCGTCGCCACGTGAGCACCGGTGAATACCTTTCGGTGGGGATGCCTCTTTTTGAACTCGTGGCGCTTGATCCAATTGAGGTTGAGTTTTCGGTGGCCGAGAAAGACTCTTCGCGAATTCGTCTTGGCCAGGTCGTACAGATCACTTTGGCTCCGTTTCCGGATCTCATTTTTGAGGCGGAGGTGACTATGATCGCGCCTACGATCGAACCCATCACCCGAACTCTTCGAGCGAAGGCTCTTTTCTCAAACTCAGAGGGCAGGCTAAAGCCAGGTCTATTTGCTCACGTTCGGCTGGGCTTAGAATCACGACGGGGCGTCGTGATGGTTCCGGAGGAGTCCTTGGTGCAGCGCGCAGATGGAACCGTTCTCTTTCGTTTGAACGATAAAAATCGCGTAGAGCGTTTGGTCGTTACACCGGGTGTTTTGCGTGAGGGTTGGGTTGAAGTGGAGGGTGACGTCAAGCAGGGCGATGTCGTAGTGGCACGTGGTCAGGAGCAAATCGTAGATGGCGCCCTTGTTTCGCGCCGTTCGAAAGCAGGAGCGATCGCTGCTCCCCCCACGGTCGCTGCCGGGGGGTCTTCCTTTGCCGCCGGAGCAGGTCAATGACTCTTTCGGACGCTTCCATCGACCGACCTGTTCTGACGTGGATGATGATGCTGGCCCTCGTTGTTTTCGGTTTGCTCGGATACAACCGTTTAGGTGTCGATCAGTTTCCGAATATGGAATTCCCCGTTCTTTCTGTGGCTGCGATGATGGAGGGCGCCACACCTGAGGGGATGGAAGAAGATGTTACAGACGTTTTAGAGGAGCGTTTTAATAGTATTGCAGGGGTTCGGAGAATCACTTCCACCAGCTTTCGAGGGGGCGCCTCGATTACCGTCGAGTTCGAATTGGGAACGGACTTGGATGTGGCCACTCAGGAGGTGCGTGACAAAGTGGCGCAGGCTCGGTTTGATCTGCCCAAGGAACTTGAGCCTCCCATGGTCAGCAATCGAAATCCAAACGATCAGCCTGTGCTCTGGATCCCGCTCCAGACCACCGAGGACCCTGTCGCCACGTTAGACGCAGTGGAGAGACAGGTGATGCCTAAGTTAGAGACGATTCCAGGGGTCTCCGGTGTGGCTGTCTTTGGAGGCCTAGACCGCAATATACGAATTTGGGTGGATGGGGATGCTCTTCGCGCTCGAAATCTTGCTGCCATGGATATTTATAATGCTTTGCGCAGGCAGCACATAGAACTTCCGGCCGGCACCCTCGAGACTTCACGTATGCGTTACGTAGTTAAGACAACGGCGGAGTTTGAAAGCGTCGCTGAGTTAGAGCAGATGGTCGTGGCGCATAAGGGTGGGGCGCCTGTGCTGCTTAAAGATATTGCTCGGGTGGTTGATGGTGCGGATGACCAAGAGGTGATTGCTCGATACAACGGCAAAGAGATGGTGGGGCTCGGTATTCAAAAGCAATCCGGCGGTAATTCTGTCAGCATCGTCGATGAGGTTTTGAGGCGACTTCCAGAGATTCAAGAGTCGTTGCCCGAGGGCATAACATTTGAGGATCCTGCTGGCTTTATCGACTTTTCGAGAGGGGTTCGTGAAGCGGTTGAGGAGACGAAGTTCGCTCTTCTTTTCGGAGCGTTGCTGGCAATCTTTACAGTCTTTATTTTCTTACGTCGGACGCGGCCGACCTTAATTGTTGCACTGTCTATTCCCATTTCACTTTTAGCCACGTTCGGGTTGGTCTACCTCTTCGGTTTTACTTTGAATACGATGACGCTCCTTGCGATGACCCTGGCCGTGGGAGTTGTCATCGACGATGCGATTGTGGTTCTTGAGAACATCGAGCGACATCGAGAAATGGGTGAGGATGCCTTTTCTGCAGCGAAGTCGGGCACCAAAGAGATTACCTTTGCCGCCACGGCCGCGACGATCTCTGTGGCTGCGGTTTTTCTCCCAGTTTATTTCGTGGAGGGCCTAGTCGGAAGCTTTCTGGGTGAGTTTGGCTTGGTTGTAGCCGGCAGCGTCCTTGTTTCTCTTTTTGTCGCCTTAACGGTGACCCCCATGTTGGCGGCTCGGATGCCTCCTCCGGCACCTCGTTCTGAAGGCGGCCTCTATGACTTGCTCGAAAGAGGCTTTGAGTCTCTGGAAAGAAGCTATCGGCAAGTTCTAGATATTTCTTTGGCTCACCGTTTTGTGACAATCCTGTTTGCTGTTGGCTTTCTAGGGCTCGCTTATTTCTTTGCTTCTCAGTTAAAGACAGAATTCTTTCCCTCCTCAGACCAGGGGATCTTCTTTGTACGCTCGCTTGCCGCACAAGGGACTTCGGTGGAAAATACGACCACTTATCTCGAGCGCGATGAGAACTGGTTTTTGGACCAACCTGAAGTCGTTGGAATTTTTTCATCTGCAGGTCAGCAGGGCGGCTTCGACCTGATTCCCAGGAGTCACGCCGCCATGATTTTTGGGACTCTATCCGGAGCGGGGGAACGTGACCGGAGCGTCCAAGAGGTCATCAGAGAGGCTCGAGATTCGCTCTCGGCGATTCCCGGTCGTGTGATCCGTATTTTTAATCCCGGTGAAGCCATGATGGGGAGTGGCGGTGCATTCGAGGTTGATATTCGCGCAAACCTTTCGCTGGATGAGTTGCAAGATATCGCCAGCCGTTACGTGTTGGCTCTCTCTGAGATTCCGGGCTTAGTGGATATCGACAGTAGTTTAAAGATGGGACTTCCTGAACTCCGTGTGACGCCGGATCGGCAAAAAGCGGCGGCGATGGGCGTTGAGCCCGCTGCGATTGCAGAAGCGATTCAATTGTTGGTGGGCGGTATGGATGTGGGTGTTTTTAAGGAAGACGGTCGCCGAATTGATATTCGCATGCGCTTGGAGGAGAGCCTGCGCAGTGACCCAAAGTCGATTGGTTCGATCTATGTTCGAAATCGCGAGGGCGAGCCGGTTTCTCTCAGGAACTTGGTGGACCTTTCATACGATGCGGCCCCCTCCGAGATCACTCGGACAGGTCGTCAACGTTCTGTGACAATCAGCGCCAATCTGCAAGGGTTGAAGCTCGCAGAAGCCATCGAAAAGGCCCGAGAAGTGGCGGAGGTGGTACTTCCTCCATACGTCCGCCTCGTTGCGGTGGGTGAAGCCCAAGCCATGATGGAAGGCAATGATCAGTTCGGCCTTGCCATGATGTTAGGTATCCTTGTGATCTATATGGTTTTGGCTGCCCAGTTTGAAAGCTTCGCTCACCCTCTCACTGTGATGATCGCGCTTCCGCTGGCGATGGTGGGGGCCTTAGGCGGACTTTTTGTTTTCGGCCATACTCTAAATCTGTTTAGTATGATTGGCATTATCTTATTGTTTGGTCTCGTGACGAAAAATTCGATTCTTCTCGTCGATTATGCGAATCAACTCAGAGGGACAGGGATGGACAAGGTGGAAGCCATCCGCACAGCGGCGCCGGTGAGAATGCGCCCCGTGTTAATGACGGCTCTGTCTATGATATTTGGTGTGTTGCCGGCCGCTTTAGGGATTGGCCCTGGAGCGGAGAGCCGGGCTCCCATGGCTGTGGCGACGGCTATGGGCATGTTTTCCTCAACCGTTTTGACGTTGCTCATGGTGCCCGTTGTTTATCTAACGGTGGATGATGGAATGGATTGGATTAAACGGAAAGGGCGAAAAGCTGTCGGCAGACAAGATTCAAAGCCTGACTTAGCGGCAGCGCGTCGATAGATGATCTCCGGTTCAAAGAGGACTCTCCTCAAAGTTCAGGTCATCGCAAATTTTTGATGCTGACTTTTCTAAAACTCGTCTTTGGGCTTTCGTTTCTTTTTTTACCTGCCCTCGCATTTTCTGATCCCGCGCCTGAAAATTCGATACAGGCCGTGGCGCAGGAGACTGATGAGAGTAATTTGCGGCGTCCATGTCGCCTTCATGCAGAATGCTCAGACGGGAACGTTTGCAATGGTTTAGAAATTTGCAGTGAAGGATTCTGTGAACCCGGAAAAGCGGTTTATTGTTTTTCGGAGAACATGTGTCAGCCGTCAGAATGCGACCCACGAGTTGGATGCCAAAGTCTTTCCTTGAGTGGAACGCCGTGCGATGATGGCAACCTCTGTACAACGTCGGACCGTTGTCAAGAGGGGCAATGTGTAAGTGGAACTCCGGTGGTGTGCCCAGATGCGGGTGAGTGCGCTGTAGCGATGTGCGTCGCACTACGCGGGTGTGTGACCCGTCCTCTGGCTGAAGGGGTGAGTTGTACCGATCAAAGCGCTGTTTCCGAAAGAGAAGCGTGTGAGTCGGGGCAGTGCGACATTCAAATTCGCGAAAGCTTGGACAAGGAGCAGGCGGAGCACGATGAATTGTTTGAAGATTTACCTGAGAATTTTGGATACTGAAACGGGATGAGTTGAATTCTCTCCTATGGGTCTCATTAGGTTGCTTTAGAGCTAGTCTCGTGGCTGTCTTTTGACTAGTGAAGGTGCTCAATTTGGAATCAACCGAACTGCACTACGAAACCGCTGTAAATCTGATTGGAATGATCCATCGCCGCGAAATCTCTGCGCGTGAGCTTTTGCAGATACATCTAGATCGGATTGAGCAAGTGAATCCGAAGATCAATGCCATCGTGACTCATGTTCCCGAACTGGCTATGGAGCAGGCGAGAGCGGCGGATGAGAAGCAAGCTCGGGGAGAAGCCTTGGGGTGTCTTCACGGTCTTCCGATTGCTCACAAAGACTTGGTTTCCACCGCAGGCATCCGGACCACATTTGGATCTCTTCTGTTTAAAGACTTCGTGCCGGATCGCGATGAACTGCTTGTTGAGCGCTTACGATCGAGTGGTGCGATTACACTTGGGAAGACCAATGTCCCCGAGTTTGGAGCGGGCTCTCAGACATACAATGAGGTTTTCGGTGAGACCCTCAATCCGTGGGATTTCTCAAAGACATGTGGCGGGAGCAGCGGTGGGGCAGCGGCCGCTCTCGCAGCGGGGATGATTCCCATTGCCGATGGCAGCGACATGGGTGGTTCGCTTCGGAATCCCGCTAATTTTTGTCACGTCGTAGGGTTCAGGCCATCTCCGGGGCGCGTGCCGATGGTTCCGTCAGAAATGGCTTGGGAGGCTCTGTCGGTGATGGGCCCAATGGCGCGCAACGTAGCCGACCTGGCTTTGTTGTTCTCTGTCATGTCAGGACCGGATTGGCGATCGCCGATCTCAATTCCAGAATCGGGTGATCGGTTTAGAGGTTCTTTGGAGCGTGATTTCTCCAATGTGCGAATTGCTTGGAGTCAAGATTTCGGCTGCTTGCCGGTTGATCCGGCCGTGACCCAAGTGCTTGAATCGGGTCGGTCCACCGTGGAGTCCATGGGATGTCATGTGGACGAAGCTCACGCCGACTGGGCGGGGGCCGATGAAGCCTTTAAGACATTGAGAGCCTGGACGTTCGCTCAGACTTTGGGCTCACTGCCGGAGGAAAAACGAAAATTTTTGAAGGAGACGATTCGTTGGAACCTTGAGGCAGGGCTAGCTCTTTCGGGTACAGATTTGTCTCGAGCTGAAGTATTGCGCTCTCGCTTGTATCAACGGGTGGGTGAGTTTATGCAAGAGTATGAGTTTATGATGTTTCCGGTCAGTCAGGTTTTGCCTTTTGATGTGAGCACTCGGTTCCCCGAAGAGATCTCTGGGATTAAGATGGAAAACTATATCGACTGGATGAAGTCGAGTTACTTCGTGAGCGTCATTGGGCTGCCGTCAATCTCGTTGCCTTTTGGTTTCACATCCGCAGGACTGCCAGTGGGAATACAGATAGTGGGTCGCCCTCAAGATGATTTTGGAGTTCTCCAACTGGCTGCTTCGCTTGAGAAAAGTCTGGGCCTCTCAAGAGTTCATCCCCGAATAGGTTTATAGTATGTAAACCAAGAGCGACTCCTTTCCGATGAAAGTCGAGACAGCGGGTAGAAAAGGCGAATGACTCTAGAAGAATGGAAAAAGATGTTAGAGGCCACTGAGTTTGCTCAACTCTGGCACGCTGACCAAAAGCGAAAGTCTTCGGACATTCCTTATTTTAGCCATCTGGTCCAGGTGCAGGGGTTAATCTTGGAGCACGGCGGAGACGCAGGCCAAGCCATTGCGGGCCTGCTTCATGATTCTCTTGAAGATGCTCCGGACTCAAGAGAAAGAACCGCTCGAGAGGCCATCATCGAAGATCGGTTTGGATTGCGGGTTTTGAAGATGATCTTGACTTGCACTGACACTGGGCCTGATGAGTTCCTGACCCAGAAGAAGGGCTGGAAAGAACGCAAGGACAGATATGTGGCGCAGCTCTCCTCGGCGACGAGTGACGCGTGCTTAGTGGCCGGATGTGATAAGCGTCATAACTTGCATGCAATTATCTTTGATGGGAAGGCAGAGGGCCTTTCAGTCTTCGATCGATTCACGGCTTCGCCTGTCGAGACACTCTGGTATTACGAGACTGTGATTGGTGTCATTCGAGATTCTTTGCCGCGCCGTCTCGTAATCGAATTGGACGAACTGCTTCAAGCCCTTGAATCTATGGTGGAGAATCTCTCTGAATAGAGGGGCCTTCTAAGGGAAAAGTACTCTGGAACCTCACGATTCAAAATCCGATGCCCATTTGATTGAAGTCGACGTGTCTATGTTGGCTCCGTGTCTCGATCTCCTTAAGCCTTTGTACGAAGAGGATCGAGAGGGCGAAGTGTCTTCTCTTGATAAGAAGTCTTCTCTAGATCAGACAGGCTGCCTGTCTGAGAAGCTGCGTTTCGGAGCTTTGCTTGGCGAAGGCCAGCGAGTTGAAGAATTACTTTCGGCTACGGATGGTCAAATTTGGGAGATGCGTCGTAAGTGCGCTCGCTATGGCTTGCTCTTGCTTCGTAATGTTCAAGGGATGACGGCGACCCATTTTTCCGATTTCATGTCTCGCTGGGGTCGTCTTCAACCTGATTATCAGGTGGATCAAGATATGAGCTTTGAGCCGTCAGAGTCAACCGAAAGGTCTCCGATGGTCTTTGGAAATGGTGGAGCCGGCGAACACCTCTACTCAGATGCCTGGTCGTGGCATTTCGATGGTGAAGATATGCCTTGGCTTCATAGCTATACATCACTTTATTGTCTGATTAGGCCTCATGAGGGTCATTCTACGGGGTTCGCAGCAACGAATCGGTGTGTGGATTTCATGCCAGAAGAATTGAGATTTCTTCTCGAAGGCGCAAGAGCCGAGTATTCCACGGATGACATCGTTGAATCATATGCTGCATCAGAGAGCGAAGAGGCGCCGATTATGCACGAAGACTTTGGCAAGCAGCTTAAGCCTATTCTTAGGCGTCACTCTAATTTCAGCGAATGCCATGCATTGCAAATTTACGATAACCGAAAACGGATTATTCTTCGCAATGGAAGTGAACTGAGGGGAGAGCCCGCTCGGATTTTAAGCGATGCGTTGTATGCTTTCGCAGTTCAACCTGCTTTTCAGTACCTCCTTCCGTGGCAAGAACATTCACTCGTGATCTGGGATAACCAGAGTTGTCAGCATGCTGTGATTCCGTACGACTACGAGGCGGAACGTCGTAAAATGTGGCGAGTCACCACCGCCGAGGATGAACCGCATACTTTCTGGGGTGGGGTGTCCGCTCAGGATCTAGACGAGGGAAAGGCCCCTTGGGCTCTTCGCAGCCAGCCGTAAGAAGCAGGTTTTGATCTAAATAGAGCTTTTTTAAAATTGAGAGGTGTTATTGATGCATATTGGATACTTCGGGCTCAATCAGGGGCCATTTTGCCGCCCTGAGAATATGGCGGTTCTCGTTCAACATCTTGAAAAGTCTGGTTTTGAGTCAGTTTGGACGGGTGAGCACGTGGTTGTAATGGATCCGCATGAAGCTCCCTCTCCGGTCCCACCTGAAACCCCTTTTTTAGATACGGTGGCTTCTCTTAGCTTTGCCGCCGCTCACACGCAGAGCCTGAAGCTTGGATCTGGGATTATCTTGCTCCCTCAGCGAAATCCAGTCGTGCTCGCAAAAGAATTGGCCGGCGTGGATGTCCTCTCGAATGGCCGATTGCTTTTTGGCGTTGGGGTGGGTTATGTCCCGCGCGAATTTGAAGCGATGGGAATTCCGTATGAGGAGCGGGGAGCTCGGATGACCGAGCATATTGAAGTCGTTCGGGCGCTCTGGACTCAGGACCAGCCGGAGTTTTCCGGTCAGTTCACATCGTTCTCTGGAATACAGTCACACCCACAGCCGGTTCAGAGTCCACACCCCCCTATTCATGTCGGGGGCATGTCACCGATTGCGCACCGGCGCGCGGTGGCCCAGGGTGATGGCTGGTATGGATTTTTCTTGAACCTCGAGGCAACGGAAGCCGCTTTAAGCGGTATCCGGAAAGCTGAAAAAGAAGTTGAACGTCCATCAGGACTCGGTGAATTAGAAATTACGATTACGCCTCCCGGCCCCGTGGATATGGATACAGTTCGTCGTTTCGAAGACCTTGGGGTGGACCGTTTGGTCCTGATGCGTAGCTTTGAGGACATGGGGCCACGGGCAGATGAAGAAGCACGTGACCGCGTGCTTGGCTTTATTGACCAAACAGCCACCGATTTAAAACTGTTCTAGGATGAGAGGCTTCTCATGAGGGGGCGTCATTGATTCAGCCCGAGACTGAAACGAGATCAGGTAACCTTCGACGAAAGTTCTCTTATGAAAGATGATTTTTCGATCTTTGAGGCTCTTCTTTGGGAGCCGAATTCAGGTTATTTCCTTTTTGATTTGCACCTTAAGAGGCTGGCGCTGACGGCTGCACATTTTGATCGTCAGGCCGACCTAAAGTCGATTGAAAAAAAAGCTTTGGATTTGGCCCAAGGCTTTTCATCTGATTCTCGAAAGGTTCGAATTGAAGTCTCGGAACAGGGCGAGATACGGGTGGAGGCAGAGATTATTCACCCGAGTGACACGATTGTGTATTCGCTTTCTCGGCGTCCGGTCCAGAGCAGCAACCTCTTCCTGCGGCACAAAACAAGTCAGCGCGAGACATACGACGAAGCTTTGAGGTTACATCCGGAGGCAGACGATGTGGTGCTTTGGAATGAGCGTGGAGAATTGACCGAGAGTTGCTCGGCGAACTTGGTTCTTGAGATGAAGGGCCGGCGATTGACGCCTGCCCTGGAGTGCGGATTGTTGCCCGGAACCTTTCGAGCTTACCTTTTGGCCACAGGTGAGATCGAAGAGGCGGTGATACCCGTCTCGAGTCTCGATGAGGCTGAAGAAGTTTTTTTAGTTAATTCAGTCCGTCGCTGGCGCAAGGGTACTCCTGTCGAGATCCATAGAGCTTGATGAAATCTAGCGAGCAGTGGTGATCCTTTATTAACTCGATGGAATCAGGGTTGACTGGTACAATAGGAGGCGAGGAGATCTTTAAAATGATTCATTCAAGACGGTCCCTGATGGCTGCGATTTTTTTGTTTTCGGTGGCGTTCCCTTTCCAGTCTTACTCTGAGGAGGGTGGATGTGTCTACAACCGGAGTGTATATCCGGAGAAGAGTCAGATGTGTCAGGGCGGTTCAATGATGGAATGCGATGAGGGCGCGTGGTCTTCGATTGGCTTTTGCGATCAAGAGGCTATGCCCGAACCTGTGTCCTCAGGCGGTGATTCTATGGAGCCCTCTGAGGATTGATCGGTGGTGGCTTCGGGTGCGAATGAGGCGTTCCGCGGAGCTGTGGAATCTTGAGGTGCGACAGAGCCCGAGTGGCTTTTGGGTTGATTTGGGTCTTTGGTCGTGGGTGAATACCAGATCGGGGATGTCCAAGCTCTCTCTCTGATCTGTTTCGGAGCTTCGCCCTCACAGCAGAACTCAGACTCTTCTGAAGTCAGATCGTTCTGGCTGCAGTCCACATTGCGAGCGTTGCATGCATACTGATTCCATCGGCAACTCGGTACCTCAAGCACTCGGACGTAATAAAACGCCGGAGACAGGGGGTCAAAATCAGGGTCCTCCCAAACGGTGCAGAGTTGGCCTTGTCCCTGAGCACTTGTGGTGCAGGTCTCGAGATCAAGAGCATTTTGAGGAGTCGCGGAACCTGCGACGTCAAAGACGCGTTCTTTACTCTGTCCATCTTGAGTCCAGCCTTTAATGATCTGAATCCTTTCAAGGGGATGGCTCGGGGCCCCTTCGCCACCGGGGTCGCGTAGGGCCGAGACGGCAAAGCGAGGCTTTTTCCCAGACTCCTTGATCACGGGAAGGTCTCCCCCCATAGGTACGCCTTGGCGGTAGCCCTGAGCTACGAAATCCGGCTCTTGGCAGAGATCGAGGGGGTAATCCCAGCCGCCAAAAAAGCGGACGGTCATTCTTGGCCCACTCGTTCCATAGGCCTCGCGTCTGCGCATGGCGGCGAACAGAGAGTCGCGTGAATTTTCTTCTGCCCAAAAGACGCCTAAGCCACCAGGGTTGAAATCAGAACGGTCGGGGAAAAGAGGTACTTCAAAACGAGCATCTACAGTGCCCGCTGCATGTCCATCGAACCGGTCTTCGTCGACTTTGCCAGGCGCACCCAGGTGGGTGTCTGTGGCTGCAATGATGCCAAACTTGAACGGGTTCACGCCTTGGCGATTAAATTGAGAGAGACCCTCACTTAGAACTTCTCGAACGTAGATGTTTTGAGTAAGGTCATTCGGGTCAGCACGAGAGCCCATCATGTCTGACATCTTCGGATAAGTGAGTGTTTCATAGAGACAAAGTTCATCTTCAGCGCTGATCCTGCACTCACTGTCTCCTTTGTGTTGAGTGATCTCGACTAATGTCTCAAGTGACCTTCGCGTGTAGAGGTCTTCTTCCGTGAAAGGCTTTCCGTCTGAGCGAGTCGTTGTGAAAAGAAGTCCTCCGCTCACATTGGAGTTATGTGGGATAGCGAGGACATCGCACCCATTCTCAGCGCTGATACACTCTCGGTGGAGCGCTTCCCAGAGCCCCTCTTGACTGGGCGTTTCGATGTAAGTTGTAGGATATTCCTGGGTGTTTTGATTCCGAAAGATCACGTTGCGATGGATATTGTTGCCTCCGGGCATACCCGTCCATTCATAACCCACGAAACTGGTGAATTGACATGCTTCCGTGCGGTCGTAATGCCGCTCGGCAGCCTTTTGAATTTCGATCCAAGGCTTCATGCCCGCAGCAATGCAAGTCTCTCCGTTCGCACCGCAAAAGGAATAGCGTTCAGGCGAAAGGCTGCTGTACACGTGACCATTGATAAGTGCATACCCGAGCTTTGGAAAGCGCCGAACGACTCGACAAATTAAAGAGTTATATCCTTCTAGAGTTTTGTCTTGGCAAATCCGAGTCTCACCCATGAGATCGCTGTGGTCAGTGACGACGGCGTAGTCAAGTGGTCGTCGTAGTTGGATTTTACGCGAGGGTGTTCCGTCTTTCGCATAGGGCTGCATACCGATGGATTCGCCTTTAGCGAATCGATAGGCATCTCCCGGACCTGCGAGCGTGCCTTGACCCCAGGCATCAAATGAAAAAGCCGTATGAACATGGGTGTCTCCAAAAAAGGGCTGTCTAAGAGGTTGGTAATCCAGACAATCCTCTCGTTCTTCTGTCCGTTCAAAATCAAGATGAGTCTCGGCATTCGAAATTCCGAGGAAGAGAGCGAGGAGCAGCAGGATGACTCTCGGCATTATTTTCACGAGAGTAAGCCGAATAAGTTCGCCTTCGGATTCGTTCCAAAGGGCATGTGATAAAGATTGAAAGTGATGGCCATCAGAAAGAGGAATCCGCACGTCGTTAATACGATCAACCTACGGCTAGGACGAGTTAGACGGGAAAGACTTCGCGCGAGGAGGGCGGCCACGAGCCATTCTAAAACGAGGTAAACGAGGGCATGAACGGCAAAGAGAAGAAGGATAAGTGGAACAGGCCCAGAGGCCCCTTCGACGAGTGCCACGGAAGAGGTCACAGTCGCGAGAAGCAGATACCGAACGGCGGGCGCCAGCACGGGAAAAGGTCCAAGCAGCGGAAGGGGGACTGTCAGTGCAAGGGTGATAAAGATGAGCCAGCAAGCTGTGCGTGGATTCATAGTTCCTCACGATGAGTCTGAGTTAAGCCCCGCTGGGAGATGGGTGTTTATATTTAGCTAGCCCGCCAATAATTCCTTTGCAATCGCACGTATTTGGATCTCGTCGGTCCCGGCATAAATTTGGAGAACCTTTGAATCGCGAGCAAGCTGCTCCACCACGTACTCAGACATGTAACCGTTTCCTCCATGGATCTGAACGGCCTCCATAGCGACTTCGACCGCAGCCCGTGCGGAGTAAAGCTTCATGGCTGAAGCCTCAGCGAAACTCATAGTCTTTCCATGCGCCGAGAGTTCGATCGTTCTAAAGACAAGGTTTTGTAGATTCATACGAGCGACTTCCATGCGTGCAATTTTATCTTGGATAAGTTGGAATTCACCGATGGCTTGACCAAATTGGACGCGTTCTCTGGAGTAGGAGAGCGAGAGTTCAAGACATCTTTCAACCATGCCCAAGGCCATACAGGCTACGCCTGATCGTTCTGTTTGAAAGGTATCCTTTGCGCTGGAGCGGCCTCCGCCAGATCGTGTAAGTGACTCGAGTCCGCCCAGGAGTCGATCTGCACCCACTCGGACATCTTGTAAAAAGAGTTCACCCGTTGGAGAAGAATGGAGTCCCATTTTACGCAGGGGGGGAGACTGCTCAAAGCCAGGCATCCCCCGATCGAGCACAAAGTTAAGAATAGCTCGGTCCCTGACATCGACTCCTTCTTCTTCAAGCTTACAGATAAAAATGGTTGTATCGGCATGAGGCCCATTGGTAATAAATGTTTTCGAGCCGTTTAGAATAAACTCGTCGCCGTCTCTCCGAGCCGATGAACGCATCCCCCCGAAGGCATCTGAACCTGAGCCAGGCTCGGTAATGGCCCAAGCCCCGATTTTATCGAGAGTGAGAAGATCCCGCGCCCAGCGTGTTTTTTGCTCAGTGGTTCCTTTAGAGAGAATGGAACCCGCAGCGAGGCCCACGCTCACACCCATAGCGGTCACCATGCCCGGGCAATATCGACAAAGTTCAATGATCGGGATCAGCTGAGCGGCCGCTTGGTCCGCGGCTGTGGCGGGGTCTTTTGGTGTAGGACTCTTCTTTTTAGTTTCCCCCCTCTTTTCTCTGGCAATTTGTTCATCGAAGCGGGAGGCCGCCATTTCGCTCATTCCAAAGGCCGTGTACATCTTCCTCAAAATTTCGTAGGGAGGAGTGCTGCCATGCTCAAGTTCTTCTACATGGGGAACAATCTCGGCCTCGACAAACCGGCGAAATGCATCCCGAATCATGAGTTGCGAGTCGCTCCATTCGATCATTTCTTCTCCTCAATATCTCGATTATGTGGCTACGTAAGCGGTGAATGGTACCGTAGTCCCAAGGAGGCACGTAAATGAAGATCCAAAAAACTCTTTCTGTGGAAGAGATCGACCTATCAAGCCTTGATTTCTGGACACTGCCTATTGAGGAGCGAGAGGGCGCCTTTGCGACTCTTCGTGCGGAGCGGCCGATTCCCTTTATGAAAGAAGCCGAGTATGCGGAGTTTATTCCCAAGGGGCCGGGCTATTGGTC
Source organism: Deltaproteobacteria bacterium (assembly GCA_002691205.1). Classification (GTDB taxonomy): domain Bacteria; phylum Myxococcota_A; class UBA9160; order UBA9160; family UBA4427; genus MED660. The sequence goes on along the minus strand of NZHD01000108.1, from coordinate 29,915 downwards.
TCTGACGCGTAACTCTGATATTCGCGAAGCGAGCCGGAATCCTGATATTTTTAGCTCGGCAAAAGGGGCCACCTCCATTGCCGACATGCCGCCGGCCTTTCTTGAGTTTTTTGGGGGCATGATCAACATGGATGATCCCCGCCACGGCCGTCAGCGGCGAATTGTTTCTCGAGGGTTTACGCCTCGTGCGCTCAAAAAAATAGAGGTCAATGTGGAGGCACGTGCTGACCGCGTCATTGATCGGATCGTTGAACAGGGGACATGCGATGTGGTGGCCGATTTAGCGGCGCCCCTACCTCTGGAAATTATTTGCGACATGATGGGAATTCCTGAAAGTCAGGCCCCCGTGGTTTTACAGCAGACGAATATTATTCTGGGGCTGGGTGATCCCGAGTTTGTAGAGGAACTGGAAAACGTTGAAGTTGCCGCGCTGCAGGCCGGGTCCACCCTGGCTGGATTGATGGGAGAGATGGCGGAGGAACGCAGGAAAAATCCCAAAGACGATCTAACAACAGCGCTTTTGAATACTGAACTTGAAGACGGGGCAATGACCGACAGCGAGTTGGCTTCCTTTTTTATTCTTCTTGTGGTGGCTGGAAACGAGACGACTCGAAATTCAATCAGTCATGGTTTGAAGGCACTCTGTGATTTTCCCGATGAGCGTAAACGCTGGATGCAGGACGTTGAGGGGTTGATGCCAACGGCGATTGAAGAGATTGTTCGTTGGTCGTCTCCTGTGATCCATATGCGGCGAACGTGCACACAGGACACGACGCTGTCCGGGCAGGATTTCAAGGAAGGCGATAAGGTTGTGCTTTGGTATTCGTCGGGAAATCGAGACGAGACCGTTTTTGATCAACCCTATCGTTTTGATATCGGCCGGACACCGAACGATCATGTTGGGTTTGGAGGACCAGGCCCCCATTACTGCCTAGGAGCCAATCTGGCTCGTCGCGAAATCGGGGTGATGTTCAAGAAGATTTTTGAACGGATCCCAGATATTCAAGTGACCAGTCCGCCTGTCCCACTGCAGTCCAACTTCATCAATGGCATCAAGCGAATGGAGTGCGAATTTTCTCCAGGAAGGCCAATTGGCTAGATTTCTCTGGTCTTGAGTGGAGTTGTCTTAAGAGTCCAAAGAGTAGGGCGGCTTCGGGTCGTACTCCATCATGCGTTGTGTGGTCTGAGCCAGGTCTATGCTCCATATCTGACCGACCAGCCAGAGAGACATATCGATTCCAGCAGAAACACCGGCCGCTGTAACGAGGTTTTCATCGCAGACGTATCGGGCATTCTCGATCACCGTGGTGTTAGGATAGAGCTCGCGTAAGGTTTCGGCGAAGGCCCAATGTGTTGTAATTCTCCGTCCTTCGGTTTGACCAGCCGCGCTCAAGAGGAGCGACCCCGTACAAACGCTCGTCACCCACGTGCACTGACTGGAAATATCGGCGAGCCATTCAATCAGCTTTGGGTTTGAGACTTGCGTTCGAGTTCCCATTCCGCCGGGAACTAAAATCATGTCTAGGGGAGGGCAATCCGAAAAGTCGTAGTCGGGGAGGACGCGCAGACCGTTGAAGCAGCGTAGGCTTTCGCCTGACTCTGAGACGGTGACCAATTTTCCATTGGGAACACTTTTCAGAGCAACGCCAAAAACTTCAAATGGACCAGCCATATCCAATTCCTCGACGTCTTCAAAAAGAAGAATTCCAATCGTAAATCCGCTGTCGTCCGTCATGATCTCTCCATAGGAAAAAGTTAGAGCCGCAGAGGTTACAGAATATGCTGAGGGTCGCCGAGATTTGATGAAGAGATGTTCTAGGGCCGTTGAGTGCACTTCCGTTTTGAGAGAGCCATGGACTCTTTGGAGTGCCGCGTGCACGAATAGGGGCCCGCCCGCCGATTCGGTCACGAATGCTAAGCTTTGGCCTCAAGTCTAGACATCTCAATCTTGGGAGAATTCGATTGCAGCATCTTGACGTGTATCAATCACTTTGGGCCATGGAGTTACGCCGTCCTGACGGCAGGGAATGGACGACAGAGGAGCGCTTTGAAAAAATTTCGAGCGCGGGCTATCGGGGTGTGAGTCTTGACCCAATGGTCGAGGATATTGACCATTACCGAGATTTTGGTCCGTGGATGGAGAAATATGACTTAGCTTGCTTGATGAATATTTTCCCCTGCAGCATCGAAGACATGGTCCCTCTGCTTGAATTCGCGAAAGAAATGAAGGCTCCGTTCGTTAATGTCATTGGGTTGATGTATCCGCTGACCGTTGAAGGCGCGATTCCGATTATTCGAGAATGGTTAGCGATCTCCCGCGATCTAAAAGTCCCTATTCTTTTTGAGACGCATCGAGAATGCATCACGAATGATATGTTTTTTACCCTTCAGCTGATTGACGCGATTCCGGAAATGCGGCTTTGCGCTGATCTATCGCATTATGTGGTGAATCGCGAGTTGAGGATTCCTATTTCAGAGGAAAACCAAGCATTGTTTGATCGACTGATCGGACGATCAGACTGCTTACAGGGTCGAGTGGCTAACCGAGAACAAGTTCAAATCCCGGTGACCTTTAAGCAGCATGAAGAATGGGTTGATCTCTTTAGGGGATGGTGGAAGTCCAATATGCGTTCGTGGAAGGAAAGGAGCGGTCCGGATGATCGTCTCGCCTTCCTTTGTGAACTGGGTCCTCCGCCTTATGGGATTACGGGTGCAGATGGGTACGAGATATCTGATCGCTGGGAAGAAGCACTCATGTTAAAGGGTTGGGCTGAAGACATCTGGAATGATTTAGCGAATGAAGAGGCCTAGCCTACATTTTTAGTTTTCTCAGCGTCGGTGTCCTCCACCGGAAGATTGATGCTCTTTGAATGGGTTTAAAGCCATGGCCGCAAAAGCGCTGTCTGTGGGTAGATTGAGAAGGAATGTCTGATGATTAAAGAATTGGGGAACTTCCCCATCTCGCGAGTCTGCATCGTTTTTTTTCTCGGTTTAATTTCCATGGCCGGGGCGCTTCAGGCCGACGGAATCAACTCAGTAGATACTGAAGCCCGTGGTCCACGCAATGTGATTTTAATCGTGGGCGACGGAATGGATGATCACCAAATTACGATCGCTCGAAATTATCTTGTCGGTGCGCGCGGTCGCCTATCTATGGATGAGTTGCCTGTTCGAGGTCAGGTTCAGGTGTTGACGATCTCCGAGGAAGATCCGAGTCTTCCTGTGTTCGTGGCCGATTCGGCGAACAGTGCAACTTCGATGTCGACGGGAGTCGTCACGAGTCGAGGGCGCCTCGCCACCACCGCTAAGACAGACCAGGATTTGACTACAATTGTCGAGATGGCAGAGGCAGCGGGTATACGGACGGGTCTCGTAGCCACCGCGAGTGTGACCGATGCGACGCCTGCTGCGTTTGTGGCACATACGCGATTTAGATTTTGCGAAGACCCGGCCAATATGGTGGAGATCGAATACTCAGGCATAAAGATGGAAGCGTGCCCGGCTGATCTGATTTCAAATGGCGGTCTGGGGTCCGTTTCTGAGCAGATCGCCGCCTCGGATTTAGAGGTTGTTCTCGGAGGTGGGGCCCAGCACTTTGAGCCTATGAATGAATCGGGAACGATGACAGTTCGGGAGCAAGCAGAGGCCAATGGTTTTTATGTCGTCACGACTCGAGAGGAGTTAGGAAATGCTCCTGTTGACAAGAAGCTTCTTGGTCTTTTCGCCGAAAGTACTTTGCCTCCTCGATTGCGGGGTGAAGGGGGGCGTGCCGCTGAGATGCCAACGCCTAGTTTTTTAAATCGGATCCACTGGTATCTGGGCAGCGTCGAGCTTCCGGAGGTGATGGAATGTGAATCGAATCCCGAATTTTCAGGAACGCCGACCTTGAAAGAGATGACGGAGGTGGCCTTAAAGCAGTTGTCTTATGAAAATGAGCGTGGGTTTTTTTTGATGGTGGAGTCGGCTTCCATTGATAAAGAAGCTCATCGTCGTCAAGCGTGCGGTTCGGTGGGCGAAGTTGAGCAATTGAATGAAGCTTTAGACAGCGCGCTCAAATTTTCGGAGACCCATCCCGATACTTTGATCATAGTGACAGCAGATCATGGACATGCAGCTCAATTGGTTCCTGACGAAAGTCTGTTTTCCAAAACGGGAATTGCTGTGTTTACACCCGGTCATCTGGTTCGTTTGCGCGGTGCCGATGGAGCCAACATTGCTGTGAACTATGCCACCACTGATTTTTTCGCAGAAGAGCATACGGGGGTTCAGGTGCCGATCTTGGCCAACGGAGTTGGATTCGGACGAGTTCCAGTGATGCTCCATCAGACTGAGATTTTTTCGATCATGGTGGATTATTTGGGTTTAGAGCGAGCTGAAACGGCCGCGGCTAACCCCTAGGTCGCTTTAAACTCAGAATTCAACGCGCATCAGAACCGCGTCAAAGGGCCAGTGTTTTTGCCAAAAGTATGCTCAGAAAGCCACCTTTTTTCGGTAAGGCTGCTATCTCGGGATTCTCGATCTATGATCTGCTTGGTGTTTTGGTGAAGACTTAGCGAAAATTTCGTCGAGCAACGCTGCGTTGAATCTGAGCTGTTTAGGTCCTGTTACGGTTTGCTCGCATGTTAGGAAGGGGTAGGGCATCAAATGCGTAAACACTTACTTATTTTTGTGATCGGCTTAGTTCCCCTTTCTTTTTTACTCATTTCGTGTGCTCAAATCATGCCGTCTGTGGATCAAGCTAATGAGAAGGAGGGTGAATTGCAGGCAGACGATTGTCCTCCTCAATTGTACAAAGACAATCTCTTGGTAGTGGGTGCGATTGAGCGAGTCTTGCTTGAACCACAACAAGCTATTTTTAAAGCACGCATCGACACTGGGGCTCAAACTTCTTCCATCGATGCACAAGAAATCACTCCGTTTGAGAGAGACGGTAAGCCTTGGGTAAAATTTAAGTTGCCTCTCAGGGATAAACAAAAAACATCGATTGAGATTGAGACGGAAGTGACCGGGCGCACCTTCATTAAGAGGCACGGAGAAGCATCCTTGCACAGACTCGTAGTGACGCTGAGGGTTGTTTTGGGGCCTTTGGATCGGTTGAGTGATTTTACACTCGCTGATCGATCCGGATACGATTTTCCAATCCTCATCGGTCGGAGCTACCTTCAGGGTTTGGCTCTGGTGGATGTCGATCGACAGTTGACGTTGTCTCCCGTTGCGAAAGACAGTCAGGAGTAGTTGGTTTTTATGTCGGAGCGCTTTCAACTGGTGACGGCGGTCGTGATTTTAACTGTCGTCGGTCTCGGATTGACTCTGTATAAACACTTTTCTTTAGGTTTCCCATTGTTGCCGGGCAAGGTGACGCAGGCTTGGACGGCCGAGGCCCGGATTAGTTTTGAGGCCACGTCGGAGGATGTTGAGCTTTCGTTTGCAGTGCCTGAGTCGAGTTCTACTCTGCAGGTCTTAGAGCAGTTTTCAGCCTCTTCAGCCTACACCCTTGGCTATCAGGACAAAGGAGGAAGTCACCCTCGAGCGATTTGGAAAGGGTCGGGCAAGACCGGAAGGCAGGTGATCTACTATCAGGTCGTTGCTTTTGAAGGGGAAGGAGGAGATAAAAGACCCGACACGAAGGCTCCGTCTGGGCCTACGGCTCCAGACCTCGAACCGGCCTATAAGGTGGCTGCAAAGGATTTGATCGCCCAGGTAAAGGCAAAAACAACCGACCCAGCTTCATTCACGGCACAACTCATTCAAGACCTAGCGGCCCCTAAGCCCAGCGAAAGTGCTCGAATTCTCCTCGGCATTAGCAGCGATGCCAACTCGCGGGCGCGAATCGCCGTAGACCTTGTGAATCTCTCGGGGGTTCCCGCTCGTATAGCGAGAGGGATCTTGCTCGAGGATGGCCGAAGGCGAGAGAAGCTCAGTGACCTCGTGGAAGTTTGGACTGGCGATCAGTGGCAAGATTTTCAGCCAGATACAGGAGTTTTGGGTTTACCCGACAGGTTCTTGCTGTGGCAGAGAGGGGGGGAGTCGCTTCTGGATCTCATCGGCGGGCACGGTTCAAGGGTCACTTTTTCGACCCTAAGTGAAATTCGTGGGACCCGAGGGCTGGTTGTCCTTAAGGGGGAAGAAGAAAAAGCTGCTCTCGTCAATTTCTCGATCTACACCCTACCTATTAATCAGCAGAATATTTTTAAGCTCCTCTTACTTGTCCCCATTGGTACTTTAGTCGTCGTATTGATGCGAAGCGTTGTGGGTATTCGTACCTCTGGAACTTTTATGCCCATCTTGATTGCACTGGCTTTTAAGCAGACCGAGCTGATCTCAGGACTCGTGATGTTTATCGTGGTGGTTGCCATTGGCCTGATGATTAGAGCATACCTATCGCGCCTCAATCTTCTGTTGGTACCGCGTATTTCTGCAGTGGTGATTGTAGTAATCATTTTATTCGCAGGGGTGAGTATCGCGAGTTTTAAGCTTGGAATTGAAGCTGGCCTCACCGTGACGTTTTTCCCGATGATTATCATGGCCTGGACCATCGAGCGAATGTCAGTTTTATGGGAGGAGGATGGAGCGCGTGAAGCCTTGATTCAAGGAGCAGGAAGTCTGGGAGTGGCCGTGCTTGTTTATTTGGCCATGAGCATCGAAATTGTCGAGTACTTAACTTTTTCATTTCCAGAATTGCTTCTTGTTGTGCTGGCGGTGACTTTAATGCTCGGACACTACACCGGATACCGATTGACTGAGTTGAGGCGCTTTTCGCCCATGGCCGAGAAATGATCGGTCGATTTGTAAGGCCGTCCAAGCTTCGTGCCGCAGGCATTTTAGGCATGAATGCGAGAAATGTTTCTCTCATATCAGTCTACAATGCTCGTAAGTTTTACCCTCGTGTTGATGACAAGCTCAAGACAAAGTTGTTGGCAGAGGAAGCGGGCATTGCTGTTCCAGAACTATACGGTGTGGTTCGCTCGCAAGGTGAAGTGGGCGGGGTTTATGAAAGAGTGAGTAAGTATCCTGGTTTTGTGATCAAACCAACCCATGGGAGTGCGGGTAAAGGGGTGCTTGTGATTACTGGTCAAGAAGACGGTGAATTTCGAAAACCCAGTGGCGAAGTGATTGGTCGAAAGGCGATGGAGCGGCATGTTTCAAATACCTTGAGCGGACTTTATAGCTTGGGTGGAAAGCCTGATGTCGCCATGATTGAAGCCCTGGTGCAGTTCTCGGAAGACTTCCGTGATTATAGTTTTGAGGGAGTACCTGATATTCGTGTCGTGGTTTTTCGGGGAGTTCCGATCATGGCTATGATGCGTTTATCGACTCGTGCATCCGATGGGAAAGCGAATCTGCATCAGGGAGCTGTTGGGGTCGGGCTTGATCTGGCGAATGGTCGCGCTCTGAGAGCCGTTCAGCATGGTTTGCCAATCGAAAGTCACCCCGATTCAAAGAACCCATTCGATGAATTGGTGGTTCCACGTTGGACCGAATTGCTTGAGCTTTCTGCACGATGCACTGATATGACCGAGATGGGATATATAGGGGTGGACATTGTGTTAGATAAAACTCGAGGGCCGCTTATTTTGGAAATTAATGCTAGGCCCGGCTTGGCGATCCAAATGGCAAGTGGAGCGGGTTTATTGCCGCGTGTTCAGTGGGTTCAGAAAAGTGGTTGTCATGCGGCCAGTGTCGAGGAACGAGTCGCCACAGCCATGAGGGTATTCTCGGCAGAGGCGGGATCTCTAGACAACATCTGATGCGTTCTCGCATCGAAGGCCCTTCTCTCTACACAATTTGCTTACTCTGGCGACTGGGCATCAAGGAGTTGTCGAGCCTTTTTGACCAGGGCCACCATTTGCTTTCGCGCATCTTCAGAGGTTAGGATGGGCTCTGGGAAAGCGAGTCTGATGGGTCTGGGCCCTTTTTGGGTAGAGGCGGACATTTCGAATCCGTATCGATCAATCTGAGTCATTGTGGCGCTGGTCGTGTCAATCGCTTTTGAAAAAGCTTTGCAATAGTCCACCATGGCCTCGCCGTGGTCCTCATTCATGTGCGTGAGGACTCCCTCCGAGAAGGAGATGGTGGGGTCGGCTTCGCTTAATCTCCATTGTTCGCCATCGACCCAGGACATTCTCCCGTAGCCCCCAATGTATCGAAGGGACTCTACGTGAAGTTGCCAGAACGAAAAATCTGAGTAGTCGATATAGTGAGCTGCTGAAGGGTGAGAGGCCAAGTAAGACTCTTTGGCACTCTCTCGAAGTTTCTGATCTACGACGAGTTCTACTCGGCCCACAAGAGTGACGCGGCTATTCGCGAGAGGGTCTTCTCCTCCGCTTTCGGCCACCATGAGGGAAGCCCGAGTATCCCGTCTCAGGTTCTGAGTGTGCTCAGCCAGTTCGCTGATGAAGAAGGTCGGAAGGTGGCCATCCATGGAGAAGGTGACGAAGGAGCCATAAGGGTAATCGGCAGGCTTGTGAGACAGTGTGCATAGCGTAGCTGTATTGACTGTCTCAAGAAGCGTTCGTGCACGCTCTCCGTGTGAGAGCTGAGCCACTGCGGGGTCGTAAAGAAGCTCTTGATCTTGTCCGCTTGGCTGGGAGTGGGCATCGTTGGTCATGTTCAAATTTCCTGATGGAGTGATTCAATAAAGAGGATTTTTGGAAGGATAATTTCCTCATCCTTAAGCAGACGGTATCGAAGCTTTTATGATTTATCAAAATGTGACATGCCGATTTGTCTATTGAGAGCCCAGAACATGTTCTCGATCACCGAATTCGTGGACGACATGAAGCTGGCGCTGAATGATTCTCCATCCAGTTGTAGTAAGCAGCCAGCGATCACGATATTCGCCCCACATTTCATACCTGGACTGGCTGTATTGATCTCGTCCAAAGTGTCCCGCTTGAACTGAGCATACACTGGAGGCTGTCTCGGTTTGAAGATTGACGTCGATTTGAAAATTCGTAATGAGGTGTTGGGTCGGCCCGCAGCCGTCGAGATTGCTTTGGCACATCTGACGAATTTTATCGAGGTCTTCGCATGTAAATTGAAAGGCTGGATCTGATCCATAAATCGCGGTCGCAGTGGGCACGAACACATCATCGAGTTTCGGCCAAGCTCGAGTGTCCACGATGGTCGCATAATCGATCAGTCGCCGTCGGATTTCCGATTCGGCATGGAGTCGCTGCATAAGTGATTCGTCGTTTTTTTCTCCCAAGAGCCGTTTTCCTTTTTTTTAACGTCTGGGTGAAATGGACTGGGTGTCTTCGCCTATTTCTGCATCAGTCCTTGGATGAGCCCTTGAATATTTTGACTATTCTCTTTGCCCACCGCTTGATTGAGTAGACGATTTATTTCAGGAGCGATTTGAGACTTGCTCACAGCGATGATGGTGTCGCCCACAAATTTTTGAGCGAGCTGGGTGGCGATTTCGGTCGGAGGTGCTCCTGAACTTCCACCTAAATTTTTGCCTCGGATGGCCGGTAGTGAGGCTTTGGTTGCTTTGAGCCCCACGGCTGAAAGGTCAGCCGATACGCTTCCGCCTTCGATATCGAGACTTCGAATTGAAATCAACAAGGGCTTCTCGTTCTTATCACTTCCTCTTTCTTCTGGAGGAGAGGGACTAGAGGAGGAGCTTCGAGCAATATTTTTTTGGATGGCAGCGAGATTGCTTTCGCCTGCCTGATTGATCACATAGTTGACAGACGGTGCGATGACGCGCACGAGGTTGATAATAATGGGTTCACGAGCCGTGAGTGAGCGGATGTCAATTCCAAGCTCGATTTCGTCAAAGGAAATGGCACTGCCTGATCCAAAGCCCTTGGGTTCGGCCACTCGAAGTTCTTTGATCGTTCCTTTTCCCTCGGTCAAAGAGATCGAAACACCGCTGACGCTCACCGATGTGCCTACGACTTGGGAGCCGTATTCTTCGATGGCCGTTCGAACAATTTCATCGAGGTTCGAATAGACAAAGTAGAATCCGCCAACGAGAAGAACGAGGATCGTTGCCAGTCCGAAAAGTATGGATTTCATTTTTCCTCCGAGGGCCTCGAGCGTGAAAGTGAGTCGCGAGTCTGAAAATTGAGTGAGTGAGCGAGTGATGCGAGATGATACAGGACTAATTTGCGATATTCGCGAAGAGCTTTAGATCATAAAGGCCTGCTCATGCCTTCTTTGGTGGGGGTAACTTTCGGGTCATGGCGAGCTGCACGTTGACCCGGTGAGAGCGAGAAGGAGAGAACGATTTTCACCGTTCTCTCCTTTATTCGATTTTTCCACCCATGAGATACTTCTAATCTAATGAGCTTCGACATCGGTGCCTAGTTTTTACAATGCCTCCATGATTTTCTCAGCGCTGCTGACGTCGAACTTCATGGGTTCTTCAACGGCTGCATGAGTGACTACGCCGTCTTCGATAATAAGAGCAAAACGTTGAGCTCGGGTTCCGAAGCCAATTCCGGTTCCATCCATTTCAAGTCCGAGCGCCTTGGCGAAATCAGCGTTCCCATCTGCGAGCAGAGTGATGTCTTCGCCGGCTCCTCGATCTTTAGCCCATGCGTCCATGACGAATGCATCGTTGACTGACATGCATGCAATGACATCGACACCCTTAGATTTAATATCTGCGGCATGATCAATAAATCCGGGGAAATGCTGTTCCGAGCAAGTGGGAGTGAACGCTCCGGGAACAGAGAAGAGCACCACTTTTTTCCCAGCACATAACTCTCCTGTGGAGAGGTCCTGCATACCACTGGTCTTGATCGTTACGTCTGGAATTTTTTCGCCTACCTGGATGGCCATGTTGTCCTTTCGGTTAATTTAATTTGGAGAAACCTGAGTCGAGGTGCCCCGGGGTTGATGATTACCAATAGCCCTTCAAAAGGACGAGCGCAGCTTCTTTATTTTAGGGGAACGACTTTGCTGATCCCTTCTGAATCTCAGGCGTGACGGGGTGTAGCGGAGGTTGAATTCAAGGAAGAGTGTCACTTGCAGGGTAGGAGGGAGCTTATTTCCTAGGCGCCTACTCGTTCTTGTTGAGGTTCTTGCCCCGGACCTCTTACTTAAAGCCCGGGGGTATGGGGCTTGAGGGAGTTGAGTCCTTCTTCCCGACTCTTTAGCTTTTGACGTACTGGTCGAGCAGAGAATGGAAATGGCGAATTTTAGTTTCCTGGTACTGACTGAATGTGACTTCTTGGTGTCCGGCTGCGTGAAGTCCTTTTTGGACGGCGGCCATATTCAAGGTGTCTTGATCAAATACCTTTGCGAGAGAGCCCAGCTGGGGTGCTTCGGTCCAAGACGCATGGGCATTCAAAAGCTGAAATGGATGAGGATCGGGCCTTTTGCCACGAAAAGGGGCCAAGTAAAAAACTTCCATCAGTGATTGATTCGGACTGTTTCCGAGAGGCCTAAATCGGTAGGTGATGCGATTGTATGCGCCCCACGGATGAAAGTTCGGGAAGAGGGTGTAATAGATGGAGTCAGAAAGCTCGGCATCGCTGAGATCTTGCACCGAAGGAACGAGCCCTTGAAGTTGCATACGTGAAAGTTGGCCTAGGGTCTGACGAGCCGTTCTTTGCTCAGGGACCGTCATGCTGGGTTTTCCATCTAGGCTGACTCCCATCATGGCATCGAGCTGCTCCTGCTCAGAGGGTTTTTTTCGAAGGTGCGGACTCGGCGTCATGTTTGCCGTGATGGCTCTGGAAAAATGGTCCCAGGCATCGTATTGAGAGTTGGCATCGCCAATGGCACTCAGCATTTGGGGGTGAGTGCTCGCGACATGGTAAGCCTCCATAAACCCCTCCTGGGCGACCTTCCAGTTGCATTCCATAATGCGTCCAACGTGGGCTGCGATGTAGCGCTCTTCGAGTGGCCACCTTTCAAAGTGAGAAGGCAAGTCGCCGATATAATCCTCAAAGGCTTCAGCATTTGGATCCGGATTGATGAAAACGAAACCGCCCCAGGTTCCTACTTTGATTTCGGTCAATGAAGTTTTCTCATTTTTGACGTGATCAAAATCCCAGCGGCAGGGGATCTGCTTTAAGGATCCGTCAAGGTTCCAGGTCCATCCGTGAAAAGGGCACTGAAGTTGAAGGCTGCGCCCAGGCCTGTCCTTCAGCGCGCGTCCCCGATGCAGGCAGGTGTTGTGAAAAGCTCGAATGATGGCGTCCTGTCCGCGCACAATGAGGATGGAGAGTTTTCCAATGTCGTAGATTTGATGGTCGCCCACTTCGGGAATTTGCTCTTCGCGACAGGCGAATTGCCAAACTTTCTTCCATATCTTTTCAAATTCAAGATCGTGAAACGCTTGCGAAGTGTATCGATCGATGGGGACGCGAACGAAAGGCAGATCTCGACTCGATTGCATTCTCAAAACATCGGGCACCTCTCGGCTGTCCGTGTCGAGAAGTTGCTGATAGCTTAGGCCGTTTGATCGAGATTCTTTTGGATTCTTAACGGGATTCATATTTTCAAAATCCATGAGTTAGGATCTCCTGCAGGGCTGCGATTTGTTCAGCTAAAAAGAAGTCCTCTTGGTAAATCCACCGTCTGCGACGAGGTTCGCGCCTGTGATCAGGCTCGCAGCAGGGCTTGCAAGAAAAACAACTGTTCTTGCGACTTCGTCGGGTGTGCCCATTCGGCCGATGGCACATTGCGCGAGGGCACGTTCGTATACTTGTGGCATCGTTTGCTTGATCATCTCCCAGTTTCCGCCTTCAAAGAAGACTGGACCGGGCGAGACGACATTGACGCGAATGCCTCGCGGAGCCAAGGACTGCGAAAGATCAGACGCGTGGGCTATGAGAGCCGCTTTCATGGCATTGTACGCTTGTGGAGCCCCCAGGAACTCGACGGCTGCAGTCGATCCAATGAAAACCACACTTGCCGTTTCCGAATCAGCGAGAAAGGGCAAGGATGCCTCGACTCCGCGAACTGCGCCCATGACATCGATGTCGAAGTTTGCCTGCCAAGCTTCTTCACCGGGGCCGGCCCCTGCGCTGGCATTGGCGACATAGACATCAAGGCCGCCGAGAGCTTCGCCTGCTTCGCTGATAAAATTTTTAAGTGCGTCGCCGTTGGAGACGTCCAAAGATTGCGAGAAGACCTGGACGCCGCGTTCTTTTAGATTTTGGGAGGCGATTTCAAGTTGTTTTTCTCCCCGAGCGCAAAGAGCGACTGAGCATCCATGATCTGCGAAACACTGGGCTGTGGCTTGGCCGATTCCTCGAGATGCAGCGGTGATGAGTACGCGTTTGCCTTCTAGTCCGAGTTCCATGTGGCTTCTGCTCCCTGGGGCATTTGAGTTGGATCCGAGTGGAAGACATCTCGCTTTCGGATTGGGTGATGAAGTGCGGCTATGATTAGGCTTAGCGAGCTTGGGACCGCCTACGAAGAGAAGCATATGGGGGTCGGCGTCACGAAGTTTTCCTCGGATCCACTCTCCATTGATTCGGAATACACCTTCTCCCAAATTGGGATCTTCAACGAGAACCGTCCCGTCTTCCTGATCGATATAGATGGCTTGGCTGAGAGCATGTCGTAGCTTCATTCGCTTTATAGTTCCGATAAGCATGAGACATGCTTTTTACAGAGGATGCCGTAGCCCAAATCGGTCGACTGTATTCTAGGGCTTGGGACCTTAAAACGCGATCTATCTGTGGTGAGGCTCACTGTTGCATACTGCGGGGGATGCCCCACCGTGGCTATCAGGCGAAGAAGTTAGATAAACTTGAGAGTGAGAGCGATCCACTATGGCTTTTGAGATTCGAGAAATATGATTTTTGAAAATGAGTCTGCCCAGGTGCGAATTGACCTTGATCACGGAGCAAGGGTGGCTTCGCTTCGCGTTGAGGGCCTAGAACTGCTTGTGACGGAGAGCGCAGATCCTCTGGGCTGGGGAGCTTACCCCATGGCGCCTTGGACAGGGCGCTTGCGTCAGGGTCGGTTCGAGTATCAAGCCCAGAGCTTCCAGCTGCCCTTGTCTCTGCCGCCTCATGCGATTCATGGAACCGTACACGATCAACGGTGGGAAGAAGATGGAACTCATGGGGCGAGATGTGAACTGGACGGACCTTGGCCTTTTAAGGGAGAAGTAAGGCAGGAGTTTAGACTTGAAGAGGACGCGCTCTGCTTGCGCCTTGAGGTGCATGCGAGAGATGAGCCTTTTCCGGCAGCGGCGGGTTGGCACCCATGGTTTACCCGTCAGTTGGAGAGAGGAGAGCCTGCTCAATTTTTGTTCTCTCCGGGTTCCATGTGCGCTCGGGATGAAGAAGGTATTTCGACGGGCGAGGAGGTAGAGGTTCCTGAGGGACCTTGGGACGATTGTTTCGTGGGTGTTCAGTCGGCACCTACACTAATCTGGCCGGGCGCCTTGAGGCTACGGCTCTTGTCTGAAGTTAGTCACTGGGTTGTTTACAGTGAACCTGATCACGCGATCTGCATAGAGCCTATGACGGGCCCGCCGAATGCGCTTAACCTCGAACCGACAGAGGTGCGACCGGGTCAGCCTTTAGTGGCGGATTTGAGAATCCAGTGGGAAGCTGTTGCGGGCCTACAGGCCTAACCTTGGGCGGAGATTTCTGTTCGCGCGGGGAGCATTTGAGCCATTTTCTGTTGTCCTTAATCGTGTCTGCTAGATTCAGGAAGTTAAGAAATTGTTGGCTGCGTGATGAGTTGGGGCTTAGCACGACTCTTGGCGTGTCCCGAGGGTTTGATAATAGGGATTCATGTCGAATAAAAATCCATCTCCCGTCACAGGAAGTCAGGCTCCTCTCAAAAAGGGGCCCGATTGGGTGACCTGGAGCATTGTGGGCGGCCTGCTGATTGCAGTTCTGGCCCTCTTCGTGAAGGCTTGGAGTGTCATTCCAGAGTCATTGCCAGACCCTGGCGAGCACGCTCGTATGATGGTGGTCCCGCGTGAAATTCCAGACTTTGTTTTGAGAGATCACCGCGGTGAGGCTTTTAGCCAGGACCAATTGAAGGGTCAGTGGAGCTTACTTTTCTTCGGTTACACTTCTTGCCCGGACGTTTGTCCCTTTGTCTTGCAAGAATTAGCACTCGTGAAGAAGGCTTTTGAGGAGAGAACGGATTCTGAGCGAGAGATGCCCGAGGTTGTGTTCGTTTCGGTTGATCCCGACAGGGATTCCCAGGTCCGACTTTCCGAGTATATGAATTTCTTTGATTCGGATTTTGTGGGTGTAAGTGGTCCTGACGAAGAATTGCAAATTTTGGCGTCGGGAGTGGGCGCGTATTACCGAGTTCCGGATGTAGCGGAGGGGCAGGGGTATTTGGTAGATCATGCATCAAAGATCTTTCTAGTCGATCCAAACGGACGGTTTCTGGCATTGCTCGATGATCCCCATGATCCTGAGGAATTCATTGAGTTGCTTGCAAAAGTTCAGACCATCGGAGAGACTCATCTATGACCTTGAAACGTTTTCTGGTACTTGTGAGTGCCTTTTTTTTGATTCCCACCCAGTGGGCTGCGGCCGGAGAGATCATGGTTGATCAATCTTGGGTGATGCTTCCCCCGCCGAACTCGGCTGCGGCCGGATTCATGAATATCCGTAATCATTCGGATGAGGCCGTGACTCTTGTCGGAGCGGAGACGGCCTCAGCAAAGAGGATAGAGATACATCGCAGTCAGATCTCAGATGGCGTGGCCCGAATGGAAAGATTGGAAGAAGTCTCGATTCCAGCGCATGAGTCTGTTGTATTTTCTCCGAAGGGAATGCATTTGATGTTGATCGACCCGATCCCTTTAAATGAAGGCGAGACGATTTCAATCCAACTGAAATTTGAATCTGGGGCTGATGCTCTTGTGAAAGCGATGGTTCAGCGAAGGCCTCCGGTTGAAGATGCAGGATCAGGCCATCATTCTCACCATTGAACGAATGCCCATCGGGCCGAAATGAGTGACGAGGAGTCTTCAGATGCAATTCAAAGTAGACATGGAGCTCTGCCAGGGGCACGGTGAATGCGAGATGGAGGCTCCTGAGATTTTCCGTGTAGTGACCGAGGGGGGGAGAGGGCCCTCGGTGGAAGTGCTTTTGGAAGATCCTCCTGAATCTATGCGGGAAAAACTCCAGGCAGCCATTCGTTACTGCCCAAATCGTGTCATCGCCTGGCGAACCGAGGATTCGGGTGGGTCTTAGGCCTCATCGAGGCCGGGGAGGGCCTCCTTGCCTCTTAGCCTAGGGTCGAGAGTGTCAGGGAGGGCCCTGGCCTCAGGGTTTCCCCGTAACTAGGGGATTTAAGCCGCTTTAATGGCATCTGCCCAAGCTGAGGGCACTGCTGCCTTTAGAATGGGCACCTGTTTCGGAGTTCGCCGCTGGGACGGCTCTTGTTTGCCGTGAGCGGGCTGCGAATGGCATGCTCCTTGCGATAACATCGGGCGCGCCAGACGCGTGGCCAGGATGGGGTCGAGTCATTCCCTGTGGCTTACGAGCAGACTTTGTAGATATTTTCAGGCGAACGATCCAGGCGGGAGGGACTCGCATCGTAGAGTTGCTTGGGAATTTCAACGAAGAGCGAAGAAGAAGTTGGAGCGAGACGATTCCCATTCAGGGAGTAGACCCGCTTCCAAATCCGATAAAGAAACCCCAGCGAATTTGTTAACCCGCGTTTAAGACGCGAACTCCAGAGAAGGAAATGAAGCACATGGCAATCAAGGCAGAATACATTTGGATCGACGGTGTCCAGCCCACCCCCGAACTGCGTTCCAAGACAAAGATCATGCAAGAAGGCGAGGAACCGCCAGCATGGGGATTTGATGGCTCATCCACCGAGCAAGCCGAAGGGCATTCCTCAGACTGCGTACTTAGGCCCGTCTTTACATGTCCTGACCCTTTGCGTGACGGTGGAGACATCTTGGTTCTTTGTGAGGTGTACAACGCGGATGGAAGCCCGAGCAAGAGCAATAATCGTGCAGCGGCCGTTGAGACCGCGAGCAAGCATGCTGCTCAGGAACCTCTTTTCGGAATCGAGCAGGAATACACGATGATGACGCTCGAAGGCTATCCCGCCGGATTCCCTGATGGTGGATTCCCTGCCCCACAAGGCCCTTACTACTGTGGTGCTGGAGCAGATCGAATCTTCGGTCGCGAGATCGCCGAGGAGCATATCGATGCATGCCTCGATGCAGGCCTCATGCTTTCGGGCATTAATGCAGAAGTGATGCCCGGTCAGTGGGAGTTTCAGATTGGCCCCGCCGGCTTACTTGAAGTAGGCGATCACTTGACGGTGGCTCGATACCTTTTGCATCGAATCGCCGAGAGATATGGAGTGGTCATCACCCTCGAACCTAAGCCCATGAAGGGTGATTGGAACGGTGCGGGCTGCCATACGAACTTCTCGACGAAGGCCATGCGTGAGGACGGGGGCTACGACGTCATCATCGAAGCGTGTGAGAAGTTGGGCAAGAAAGTAGAATTGCATATCGCCAACTATGGTGCGGGTCTTGAAGATCGTTTGACGGGTTTGCACGAGACGGCTTCGTTCAAGGACTTTTCCTACGGTGTGTCGGACCGCGGTGCTTCTATCCGGATTCCGCTGCAATGTAAGGAACAAGGAAAGGGATATTTGGAAGATCGTCGTCCCTGCTCAAACATTGATCCTTACACGGTGGCTCGACTGATGGTGGAAACCACGTGCGAGTAAGCATGTCTTAGGGCCCGTTTTTTCGGCTCTGTTTTTAGTGTAGAAAAGGCGTCGTGGCCCATGGCCTCGACGCCTTTTTACATGGGTTTGTGCATATTGGGTTGGCTTCAGATTCTCAGAGTGGGTACAGCCGTCTATGCCCTGAGTTTTTCAACCACGTTAGCGAGTAAGTTTCGTCCAAATTCTCCACGGGTCAGGATTGATTCAGGATGAAACTGCACTGCCGCAATAGGAAGTGAGACGTGCTCTACGGCCATGACGACCCCATCATCGCTTTCAGCGGTGACGCGTAGCTCCTTTGGCAGGGTTTCACGTCGAGCAATGAGAGAGTGGTATCGAGCGGCCCGAAATTTCTCAGGGATCCCCTCCCACAATTCGCCTCCAAGGGTTGAGATCGTCGAAGGTTTACCGTGCATGGGGATGTCGAGAACGTCGAGCGTACCGCCAAAGTGTTCCACGATTCCCTGGAGTCCAAGGCACACGCCAAAAGCCGGAAGGCCTCTCTGTTGCAGCAACTCGAGTGTTCCTGAGACATCAAAGTCTGAGGGTGAGCCGGGTCCGGGAGAGAGAATGACAAGGTCCGGTTTGAGTTCATCTAATTCTTCAGCGTTAAAACCGAATCTCCAAGTCGTTACCTCTGCACCGGTCTCGCACAAGTAACTCGCGAGAGTGTGGACAAAAGAATCCTGGTGATCAATCACAAGGATCCGACGTCCAATGCCCGTTTGGGGGACTTTGGGTATGTCAATTTTTTCGGGAGTCGGTCGTAAAATGGCGTCGAGAAGTGCCGAGGCCTTCACGTGGGCCTCTCGGTCCTCAGCCTCTGGATCAGAATCAAAAAGGAGCGTCGCTCCTGCACGTACTTCAGCTACGCCGCCATGGATTCGTGCAGTCCGAAGAGTGAGCCCTGTATTCATATTGCCATCGAAGCCTACAAAGCCCACCGCACCTCCGTACCATGCTCGCGCAGAAGCTTCATGATCTTCAACAAATTGCATGGCCCATGGCTTGGGGGCCCCAGTCACCGTGACGGCCCATGTGTGGCAGAGAAAGGCGTCGAGAGCATCAAAACCTGCACGCAGTTTCCCTTCAACGTGATCGACGGTGTGGATGAGTCGAGAGTACATCTCAATTTGACGCCGTCCAATGACGCGGACTGAACCAGGCTCACAAATGCGTGACTTATCGTTCCGGTCGACATCTGTACACATAGTTAGTTCGGATTCGTCTTTCTTGGAGACAATGAGCTCACGGATCCTCTCGGCATCCTCAACAGCGTCTCGACCTCGTGGGACGGTCCCTGAAATGGGACATGTCTCGATTCGTCTTCCATTGACTCTGACATACATTTCAGGTGAAGCACCCACGAGATGTTCGCCTTCTCCGAGATTAATTAAGAACCCATAAGGAGAAGGGTTGCGCTCTCGCAGCCGATTGAAAATTTCTGAGGGGGCTGCTTCAGCAGGCTCTCGAAAGGTTTGTGAAAGGACCACTTCAAAAAGGTCGCCTCGGTGAAAAGCTTCCTGAGCCGTGCGAACATTATTCGCATAGGCGCCTGCTTTGTGATCCGATCCTCTTTCTACGCGGGCCGGAGCGGCGACTTCAATGCTTGTGCCTCCACCTTTAAGCTCCGCCGTAGACTTCCCGTCAATTTTAAAGGTGTATGTCCGTTTTTCGGCGAATTCTTGGCGGTGATCAACGATATAGACTTCGTCGGGAAGGTAGAGAACGAGATCACGTGTGCTCTCGGATCTCTCAAGTCGTTGCTGTATAGGCTCGAATTGGAGGGCGAGGTCATATCCGAAGGCCCCATAGAAGCCAAGGTGGGGATCCATCTCTGAGCCAAAGAGATCAATCAGTGAGCGCAGGATTGAAAAGAAAGAGGGTTGGCGACTTCTTTCTTCTTCCGGAAAACGAGAGGAGGGCTCCTTAACACGGCAGACGATCTCGCCGGGTGAAAAATTGAAGTCCGCGAGGCATACATCGTTTTCAAGATGTGAAGCGATTCTTTCGACAATGAGCTCCCCCCGTTCGTTGAGGGCTTCGATTCGAGCTTCTCGGCCTGAGCCATGGAAGACCACCGGCGGATCGACAAAACCCATGTCCCATCGCGTGTAGCGTCCGGGATATTCGTAGCTGGAGGAGAGGAGCACGCCGCGCCGTCGATCGAGAGCTTGAGCGAGTTGGTCCAGGGCATGGGCGCCTTCGACCTCTTCGACGTGGACATCAATGTGAATATGGCCCTTAGTGACAAAGGGCGTAGGTTGTTTAGGAAGATCGTTATCCATTGTTTTTCCCTTACGAGGTATCAAGCCGTCTTTGAGCGGCATGCGCGGGTGAAACAGCGAACTCCGGAAAAAACGAAGGCCGCCCAAGGAGGCGGCCTATTTCAATCTCTCCGCGCCAGAGCGCAAGACTTTAGGCCACCTCGCTAGAGAGAGGAGCACCACCAAAGTCTGTTCTGAGAGTTTTTCTTAACCATGGCGGGAGTGTTTCACAGGCCCGACGCAGAGTCAAGCTCATTGAATGGAGTGTCTCGTTTCACCCGGGAGGAGAGCTTGGGGAACGTCACTGGCGTTCAGATGGGACGGCCTTCGGCATGAGAAGAGTTGATCTGAATGCGAAAGCCCTCTGGAGCTGATGCCCAAAATGAATCGTGAATCCGACCTGGTTCGATTTCGGTCACTTGGAAACCCGCAAACTTTAGGAGGTCGCGTGCTCCATCGAGATCGTCGTACATGAGATCGAAAGGAGCTTTGAGGGCTTCCTCGTCCTCACTTTGGCGAAGAACAATATGAGTCCCTCCACGGAGTTCTAGAACAGCGAAGTCTTCTTTGATCACAATGGGTCGAACGCCGATGGCCTCGAGTCGACGAGCGGCTGGTTCGACGGCTTGCGCATACATACGAGCATGGCCTAGGGCTGCTAAAGGACGAGGGTCTTTTGGATTCATGGACACACCTCCGTCCGTCGCTCCATGGGCTAAGTCTTTTGGAGCCGAGGAATTGCGTGGTTGAGCGGCTAGGTTTCGCGGCACGCAGAGCGGAACCCGTTTGGGGTGGTGGCCCAGGGCGGGCTCGAACCGCCGACACCTCAATTTTCAGTCGAGTGCTCTACCAACTGAGCTACCGGGCCACCGTAGGGCGAGCATCATAGCCTGCTAGCGCCGAATTCACAGCGGAACTGTGTCTGGATTTTGGATTCAGGGGCTGGGCGCCGCTTTAATTTCTGCCGAGGATGTGGGTTTTGAAGCCTCGGGATCTGTCATGCGCTGTGATAGTTTTGAGAGATGACTCTTATTATGTCCCCAATAAAGCTCGATTCAGAAAACTTTGGCCCTTCAGGGGAGCGAAACCCCGATTTTAAGGGCCTTTGGCGCTTCAGAAGGCCTTTTAAGCCCTCTTTTCTAGCTATGGCAGGCCTAGGGCTGGCTTTTTGCCTTGGAGGGCCAGGTGTCTGGGCCGACGAGGCGAAGATTGGCGAGCCGATTCTGCCGGTGAGTTCGGCAGCTGGGATTGTGGTGAGCTCGTCAAAAGACGCCGCTGAGGCCGGTGCATCCATCCTTTCCCGTGGAGGAAATGCGGTGGATGCGGCTGTCGCCACAGCCTTTGCGGTGGCGGTCACCCAGCCATTTTCGGCCGGATTGGGCGGCGGGGCCTTCGTCTTACTTCGGACATCAGAGGGTCAGGTTTTTGCTGTAGACGCTCGCGAGACCGCACCCGCTGCAGCGACTCGAGATATGTATGTCCAGCCTGGTGTCGCCGAAAAAGCTTCCATTCGAGGGCCATTGGCTGTGGCCGTGCCCACCTTTACGGCCGGGATGGCGTATGTGCTTAAACGATGGGGCACCATGGAGCTTTCTGAAGTGCTCGTTCCAGCGATCAGCTTGGCTGAGGGCTTTTCATTATCTCGGTTTCAAGCGGATCGAATCAATTGGATGCAGAAGTACATCCAAGCCAAAGACTTTCCGGAAACAGTCCGAATTCAGTTTGCCCCCGCCGCGGACGATGGAGAGGCCAAGCCGGGCGAGGTGCTCGTCCAATCTGATCTCGCCCAGACATTACGTGCGATCGCAAAGAAGGGGCCAAGCGTTCTTCAAGGCGGAGAGATCGGAAAAAAAATCGTGGCGGAAGTTCAGCGTCGTGGTGGCATTTTGACTTTGGAAGACCTGACCACCTATTCGCCCAAAGTACGCCCTCCCGTGAGCGGTCAATACCGCGGCTACGAGGTGTACTCGTTTCCACCGCCTTCTTCCGGAGGTGCTGTGCTCGTCGAGGCTCTTAATATCTTAGAAGGTTTTTCACTTTCAGAAGGGGGGCCCGAAAGCCCGAGAAACATCCACCTCGTAAGCGAGTCGATGAAGTTGGCCTTTGCCGATCGAGCGGCCTACATCGGAGACTCGGATTTTGTCGAAGTGCCGATGGCGCGTCTTGTCTCGAAAAAGTATGCGAATGAACAGCGTGCGCGTATTAACCCATTGACGACCACCGAGGTTCCAGCGCCCGGGTTACCCGTAGACGACAGTGGAACGGCTCACCTTTCAGTGACAGATGCTCAAGGGGGAGCTGTAGCGATTACCATGACCATTAATACTCCCTACGGCTCAGGGATTACGGTTCCGGGCACGGGGGTGATTCTGAATAATGAAATGGACGATTTTTCAATTGCTCCAGATACACCGAATGCGTACGGGCTCGTTGATACTCGAGGCGCGAATGCAATCGCTCCCGGTAAGCGCCCTCTCTCGAGTATGACGCCGACGATTGTGGTTCGAGATGGAAAGCCGTTTATGGTCACCGGAAGCCCGGGTGGTCCTCGAATTATCAGCACTGTTTTGCTGACCATTCTCAATGTGGTCGACTGGAATATGAACGTCGCTGAAGCCGTCTCGGCCCCTCGATATCATCACCAATGGATTCCGAACAGCTTGCGGGTGGAACCGGCGACATCCTCGGGCGTGGTGACGGCTTTGGAGCAGATGGGGCATCACGTGGAAGTATCCAAGCGGCCGTGGTCGGCCGCGGAGGCCATTGTGATTGATCCAATCACCGGAGTTCATCAAGGAGGATCTGATCCTCGAACGCAAGGCGCAGCCGTGGGCCCTCTGGCGGAGTGAACGAGCGAGTTGGCTAGGCGTCTGGCCCTGGCATCAAGAGCCAGAGAGCTAAGTAGACCAAGATTCCAGGAAAAGCAGCGCTCAGGACTGAAACCAAGACATATAGGAAACGCACAACCGTGGGCGACCAACCCAGGAAGTCCGCGAGTCCGCCGCACACCCCAGCCAGTACGGCATCGTGAGAGCGTCGTAAGCCATTGGCTTTTGTCATTTCTAGTGGTCCTCCACCCGAAAAGGTTTGGTTTTGTTTTGAGTGTTGAATCAGGGCCGGATCAGGGCTGATGTGTAGGCGTCCAGGCGGATGATCCGATGAGCGACTCGAAGAACGTCCTCTTGTGTCAGCGCTGCAATTTGAGCGGGGTATTTCTTGTAAGCGTCCGGACCCAGACCGTATAGGCTGTCCAAGGCGATATGGCCGGCTCTCGCTGCACAGCGTTGCTGGCCGATCGTGAAATTTCCGATGAGGTTGCGCTTGGTCTCCTCAAGTTCATTGTGATCTGGAGCTTTCTCAAGTAGGGCTTCAAGCTGTTCGAAGATCCCCGCTTTCGCTTCTTCCACTTTATCTGGAGAAGTCGCGATGTATACGGCAAAGAATCCGGGGGCGGCCCCTTCCACATTGCTGGCGCTGACCGTGTAGGCGAGGCCTCGTCGGTCTCTGAGTTCGAGGAAAAGTCGGCCGCCTTGGCCCGCCAAAAGTTGTGAAATCAGTTCCAGGGTATGCCGGTCCGGGTCGCTGACGGTGAGACCCCTAAACCCCATCACAAAGTGGGCCTGTGCGCGGTCTTTGGTGATGACTTCTTCACAAATGCCATCAGGCGCCGCTTCCTGGGAAGGCAGTGGCCAGTCGTGTGGATTATGGGAGAGTGAAGCCAGTCGATGGGCTACGGCCTCTGCAGTTTGGTCGGGGTCTACGTCGCCGGCCACAGACATCACAAGGTTCGGTGATCGGATGAGGCGGGCATGGTGATCACGGATGTCATTTAACGTGAAGGTCTCGACGGTTTCCCGTTCACCCAGGAGCGGGAGGCGATAGGGGTGTTGCTTGAAGTGGGTTTTGGCAAACATGAGGAACGCCCGATGGGCCAGTTGGTCCTCACGTCGGTCAATGGCGGCTAGAATTTCTCGCCGTTCGGTGGTGAATTCTTCTTCGCTGAAAAGGGGATCGGTCAAGACTTCGGTCATCAAGTCAAGGCTGGGCAACCAGTTGTCTCGCGTGACTTCGAGGGAAAGGCCTTGACTGCTCCGGCCGGAGAAGCCGCCGATATCGGCCGCGAGGTCCTCTGTTGCACTGGCAAAGAGGGGCGCGGAGGGCTGAGAGGCTGTCCCTCGCGTCCACAAGGAGGCCATAAAGCTGGTGAGTCCTGCTGTTTCGGCGGATTCCGCGAGCAGTCCTCCAGGGAATGCAATTCGCGCCGCCACAATGGGCAAGGTGTGTCGGGGGGCCACGTGGAGTGTGGCGCCATGAGGAAGCGCATACGTCAGGATTTCGTCATCACTTCGAGTGCCATGGAGAGACGCGGGTTCCGGAGGCAACGGTTTTTTGGGCTGCGCCCGGGAGCCCTTTGGATGAGCTGCGACAGAGAGACTGCGTGCCTGTGCGACACCTCTATAAACGGCTTCTTCAAGGCTTGATTCGTCGAGAGTGTTTTTTCCATGATCAGGAATCAAAGCGGTGGCCGTGAGCGTTTCGGGTGCGAGATAGAGTTCGGCTACTCTAAGAAGGTCTTCGGGGGTGGCGTTGCGGACCGTTTCTAGATAAGCCGCTTCACTCTCCCAGCCCTCTCCGATGACCTCGAAGTTGCCAAGCTTGCTGGCCATACCCGACACAGTTTCCCGTTCAAAATGTTCACTGGCTAGAAAATTGATTCGCGCGCGTTCAAGTTCGGAGTCAAGAACGGGCTCGATGCGTAGCCTTTCAATTTGCTCTGATATGGTTTCGATGGCTTTGCGAGACCGAGCCTCATCGGTTTCGAGGTCCACGGAGAAAAGTCCACGATCAAAAGGGGTGTAGGAGGAGGCGTGCACTCTGTCGGCTAGGCCTTCGTTACGGATGTCTCGCACGAGTCGGCTGGATTCACATTCACCGAGCAAGAAGGCCAAGAGGTCAAGGTAAGTTGAGTCTTCGTGGCTGAAGTTGCAGGCGGGGTAGCAGAGCTCAATTCTTTGATTTTCGAAATTGCGACGCATCACATGACTATGGATGCGATTGCGTTCGGGTTCCTGAGGTCGAGAGCGCTTGGCGCCGGCAGGGCTGGAGTTCGCAAACGCTGCTGAGATTTGATCCGCAAGAGCACTCGCATCGAAGTCTCCCGCGGCCACCACCGTCAGATTATCAGGCGCATACCAATGGTGAAAGAAGTCGAGGCATTTGGATTGGTCGAGCGAAGACACGCTTTCCATGGTTCCCAAAATGGGACGCTTGTAAGGGTGTACCGTGTAGGCTTCGGCGAAGGAGAGTTCAGAGAGGACATGACCAGGCGTGTCATCAGAGCGCCGGATCTCTTCAAGCACCACGTCTTGCTCTCGTCGGATTTCCTCGGGGTCGAATTGAGAGTGACAAACCGCATCGGTGAGGACGTCTACGCCGGTTCTCAGAGACTCACTGGGAACCGTCGCGTAGTACACCGTCATGTCAAAGGAGGTGTATGCGTTGATCTGGCCGCCGGCCCCCTCGATATCAGCTGCGATTTGCCCAACGCCTCTCCGCTGAGTTCCCTTGAAGAGCATGTGCTCATGAAAGTGAGCCAGCCCTTCTTCGCCGGGCATTTCGTCTGCGGATCCCACGCGGGCCCAGATTTGGAGATTGGCCACAGGAGCAAGGCGAGCCTCTCTTAGCAGAAGCGAGAGGCCGTTATCGAGCTTTTTGTAGTGAATGCTATCGGGGGACACTGGTTCGCCAAAGTCTAACGGAGGGCCGACCGGAGCGCTCGCTCTTCGTCTACTCTTGGTTGATGGATAAAACCATTGGTGTTTATGTTCACATTCCATTCTGCGAGCGGATCTGCCCCTATTGCGATTTCGCCGTGGAGGCTGCAAGAGACAGCGCTCTGAAAGGAAATGGTTCCCAGGCCTGGGAGGTTCGCGAGGCTGAATACGTAGAAAATTTACTTCGCGAATTCGCTTTGCGGGCGCCTGCGTTTGAGGGCTTGTCTATTGCGAGCCTTTACTTTGGCGGCGGAACGCCTTCGTTGTTTGCACCTTCTTCTCTTTTGAGGATCCGCGAGGCGGTGACAGATTATTTCTCAGAGTGCGCAGAAGGTCTTGAAGTCACGCTTGAAGTCAATCCATCGACGGTGGAGCGTGAACGACTTAAGCAGTTTCGATTAGAAACTCGGGTGAACCGGTTGTCTGTGGGTGTGCAGTCCTTTGATGATTCTATTCTCAAGTCGTTGGGTCGTGCACACCTCGCCCACGAGAGTCATTCCACCATTGAGGCGGCGCGGGATGCAGGTTTTGAAAACCTATCGATCGACTTAATGTTCGCAGCCCTTCATCAAACGCCCGAGATGCTTTCTGTCGATCTTGAGCGTGCTTTAGAACATGCGCCCGAACATATTTCGATTTACGAACTCGTGTTTGAAGATCGGACGCCTTTCGGGCGGGCTGCCGCGCGCGGTGAACTCAAGTCCTATCCCGAAGAGGGTGCAGCGGATCTTCTGGATCAAATCACTCATGGCCTCCGAGCTTCAGGGTACCGTCGATACGAATTGACGAATTATTCCCAGCCGGGCTTCGAATCAGCTCACAACCAACGATATTGGCGCCGACAGCCTGTCCTTGGAATAGGGGTGGGTGCGCACTCTATGGATGTCTCAAGTGAGAGTTTCCCTTTCGGTGCACGGCGAGAAAATTTCAGAGACCGCAGGCGCTGGGAGGATCACTTGAGAGAAGGGGACGCCCCGCACGCGGTCAGTGAGGAGTTAACTCGCCTTCAGGCGATTTCGGAAGCTTGCTTTCTTTCTTTAAGAACAGAGGAGGGCTTGGGCATCTCCGCGTTTGTCGAAGAGTTTGGTGCGCCCCCCCGTGATTTTTTTGGCCCAGTGATTGACCGCTTGGTCTCGGTGGGCCTTCTTGCGGAAGCGTCGGATGGGCGAATTTCATTGACCGAGAGTGGACGTCTCCTGGCTGACTCTGTTTCGGCTGAGTTTGTTCTCAGCGAAGACGTCTCCGTCGGAAAGTAGAGAGATTCAATTAGGGGTGTGCTCTTTGAGGAAGTTGATGACTTGTGTGGCTGAATTCTGAACAGCTTCGCCAGATTTCCACTCTTCAATGAGTGTCGCATTTGGGGCCAAACGAGCAATCTCGAGGGATATTTCACGTGGATGGTAAAGGTCATCGCCTTCAAGAATGACCATGGGGGTTTCGCAGCTTTGAACGAACTCCCTTGATACATTGTAGACAAAGTCACCATCGTACATTCGTCCACGAAAGGCCTGCCAATCGCTTTCGGTTACCTCGGGGCGATCTGCTTTGAGTTCGGTGGCCCAGTCATCGAACATCGCATAGAACGCGTTTCGATTTTCAGCCGTGGAACCGATGGGTTGCAACAAGGCGCCTGCGGCCACTCTCTGCGGAGCTGCCTGCATGAGGCCCAGCGAGTAAGAACCGCCGATACAGCAGCCGAGAACATGGCATTGCTCGATGGCCAGTGCATCGAGGAGACCCATGTGGTCCGCAGTGTAGCTTGGCCAGTCGTCTTCCCCTGTGATGGGAGCGCTGGATTGTCCGGCATTACGCTGATCCATTGCAATGACACGGAAGTGGGGCGAGAGGACTTCGATCGGATTCCAGGGCATTCGATCCCAGAAGTCGATGGCTGATTTCATGCCGCCCGGGGCGAATAAAAGCACGGGAAAACCGGAGCCAGTTTGTTGGTAGTGAATTCGTAGGTCGCCCTCTTGCCAGATAGGCATGGGATTCTCCTTACACGTTGAGAAATGAAGACCTCAGCATCCATCAGGGGATTTCGGAGGGCAAGGGTAAATTGCGCACGATCTGAGGCAAGCCGTTTTGATCACTCTCTCGCTGTGGTGGTTTAATTATGCCCCGTTCGAGGGTAGTCGGATTGACGCCTCGCTTCGCGAGTGTTAGATAAGAGCCTCGGAATCATTGAGGTTTTCGTGATTACACGCAATCACATGCAGTCTGAAGAAATCCCCACCGCCGGTATTCCGGTTTTGGGTGAACGGCAGAGGATGGTGCTGCGGGCCGTAGTCGCGGCCTATGTGGCTGCGGCGGCACCTGCGTCATCAGGAACGGTTTCCCATCTTCTGCCCGTGCCGCTTTCCAGCGCGAGTATTCGGAATACGATGTCGGATTTGGCCAATCTAGGCCTGATTGAGAAGCCCCATGCTTCGGCGGGCCGAGTTCCTACCGAGTTGGGGATGCGCTTTTTTGTGGATCAACTGCTCGATGCCACAGATTTGACCGATTACGAGCGCTTAACGCTGACGAATGAGTGCGACAACATAGGATCCGAAAGCGTCGTTTCATGGGTCTCAGCTCTTCTTTCCAGCCGAACACATCAGTTGGGCTTCGTGTTGAGTCCGCGAATTGATCGAATGCGGATGAGACATGTCAGCCTCGTCCGAGTGGCGATTGACCGTCTGCTGGTGGTTCTTGTGCCCGAGGCAGGAGCGGTTCAGCAGCGTGTGATGCATGAGCAGGGGGCTCGAGACCAAGCCGAGCTGGATGCGATGGCGGCGCAGATTACGGAACGGCTTTCCGGTCGAACTCTTCAGGAGCTTCGTGCCCTTTTGACGTCTGAATTGAGCCAGTTGCGGCGCGAAGCCCAGGGGCTTCTCGCCCGTTCTTTGAGTTTGGGTCTTCGCGTCTTGAAGGAGCCTGAGCTGGACGAACTTGAACTCGTGGTGACGAATCATTCGGCGCTCCTGAGTCAGCCCGAGTTTCACGATCCCGACCGGCTTCGGGGCATTTTGAAGGCGGTTGAGGACAACGAGAACCTCTTAGATGTGGTGGGGCAGATTCTCGACAGCTCCGAGAGCACGGTTTCAGTCTCTTTAGGAGGTGAATTGGTCGATGCTGACTTGCAGGAATGCGCTCTCGTGGCCGTTCCGTATGGACGCTCTGGACAAGGCGCTCAGGGTGTCGATGATTTAGGTGTGGCCACGCCGAGGGCAGCCCTTGGAGCTTTGGGTGTGATTGGTCCAAGGCGGATGGATTACGCTCGCGTGATCTCTCTCGTGCGTTTTTGCTCAGAGCTGGTCACAGAGAAACTGAATTCTGGAAATGATACGCAGAGCTGACAGGGAATAAAACATGAGCGAGGAACAGGAAGATCAGGCTGGACCCCGAATTGAGCCCAGCGAGGAAATGGCTGAGGCTCTTCGAGAGGCCACGGAGTCAATGGAGTCCAGAGAGAGTGCGGCCGCGGGGCCGGGCGGGCTTTCAGGCGATGAGCAGACCATCGAAGCGCTTGTCACTGAACTTCAATCTATGAAGGAAGAGTTCGAAGCACGCTGTAATGAGGTGATCGAGCTAAAGGACCGTGATGCTCGATTGCAGGCAGAATTCGAAAATTTTCGTCGTCGCAGCCTAAAAGAGAAGCAGGAGGCACTTCAGTACGGCCAGCAGAATCTCATTAAGGACCTGCTCTCTACGGTCGATAACTTAGAGAGGGCACTGGAACACGGTGATCCGGGTGAGGAAATCGACCTGCAGGGGGTTCTGGAGGGACTGGACCTTGTCCAACGCGAGTTTTTGGCCGCCCTTGGAAAGAGTGGTGTCAAACAACTGGATCCGGGCGGTGAGGCTTTTGATCCAAACTATCACGAGGCGATGGGCCAGGTTCCAATGGAGGGCGTCGAACCCAATACTGTGGTTCAGGTGCTCCAGAAGGGATATGTCCTACAGGACCGGATGCTGCGGCCGGCTCGTGTGCTCGTAGCGAAAACTGGAGATACAGGCGCATCGTAGGCTCGGGATCTTTCCCTAGGGCTGATCGCCTCAAGGGAGCTTGAATCTATTGGCCACTGTGATCGGAATCGACCTGGGAACGACGAACTCGTGTGTCGCTTTTACATCGGGCAACTCACATGAGGTGATCGCCAACCTTGAGGGTTCAAGGACGACCCCTTCCACCGTCGCTTTTACTGAGGGCGGAGAAAGGCTTGTGGGACAGATCGCGCAGAGG
>NZHD01000107.1 GCA_002691205.1 Deltaproteobacteria bacterium | reverse complement strand
GAGCCTCGGCGGCGACCTCTCTTCTTAGCGGGGCGTTTCTTCGATCCTCCTCCACGACGCGCTTTTTTCTTCTTGGCTTTTTTCTTTCGAAGAGGTTCAAAGAAGCTACCCGGCCGTTCTCCGGCCTGTCGGCACATATCACAAACACCGCATTGGGGTCCCGCTTCGACACCGAAATAGCTTCGTAATAATTGAGCCCGGCACTGTTCCGATGACGCATAGGCTTCAATGGCGTCAAGCCTTTCTACATCAAGCTTGCGAAGGCGTTGAAACTGCTCGGTCAATCGACGAGCCCGGCTGACCAGTTCTTCAGGCGGGATCAGAGGGCGTACGTACTTCTCTGTGGTCAACTCAACGAGCCCAGCGGACTCAAGGATGGCAACAACCGCGGAGGTCACGCGCTGGGCAATCTGGGAAGCCGCAGCCAGATCAATTAAATCTGGAAAACGCCCCTCTTCGACATAGGCCGCCAGAGCTTTCACCAATTGAAAAAGTTGCTGTGGGCGAATCCGACTCTGACTCAAAAGAAATTCATGAATCGCTCGGTCATCAAAATGGTGCAACAGTATGCAGTGGGAAGGGCGTCCGTCGCGTCCAGCCCGACCCGCTTCTTGTACGTACTGTTCTAGAGAAGCGGGCGTCTGAAAATGCACCACATACCGAATGTCTGGCTTATCAATTCCCAGACCGAACGCACTGGTCGCCACCATCACAAGCCGGCGACCTCTCTTCATGAAAAGTTCTTGCTCTGCCTTTCGCTCGCTGCCCTTCATGCCGCCGTGGTAGCGATGAGCGGGAACACCCATGGCTTTGAGAGCGCCGTGCACGGCGTCGACTTCCTTTGTCGTCGAGCAATAAATGATCCCGGGGCGGCGCAATCGTAGGATCAGTCGAGTCAACGCCCGCAAGCGAGCGGTGCTCCCACACTCAATCACCTCAAAGCAAAGGTTGGGACGATGCGGAGAAGCCACAATAATGAGAGGGTCATCGAGGGCCAAAATTCGTACGAGATCATCGCGTACGGATTCCGTAGCCGTCGCCGTGAGGGCCAAAACCGGAGGACGGCCGTAGCGCTCAAGCATCTCTCTGAGCCGGAGGTAAGCCGGGCGAAAATCGTGCCCCCACTCTGAGGCACAATGCGCTTCATCCACCGCAAAAAGTGAGATCCCCGTCTCAAGCAGGATTGGTCGAAGTTCTTCGCCCTCCAGCGTTTCTGGCGTTGTCATAACCAGCAAAGGACCGCCCGCGGAGATGCGTTCCATCGCTTCTCGACGTGCTTTTCCACGAATCGTGCCATCGACTCGAACGACTGGAATTCCTCTTTTTTCCAAACTACGCGTCTGATCTTCCAACAAAGCTAAGAGAGGAGACACGACCACAACTGGGTTGGGAAGCAAAAGGGATGGCAGTTGATAACAAGCGGACTTCCCGTAACCCGTAGGGAGAACCACCAGGGCATCTCGCCCCTGCATGGAATGAATGATGGCCCGCTCTTGCTCTGGGTGAAGCTGTTGAATACCTAAACGCTCAGCCGCCTGCGCAATGGAACCCGATTCCTGGAGAGCTCCTATATCTTCAGAAAGCTCCAGAAGCGATGCCGATTCAGGCTCACGGATCGCCACAGATTCAACGGCGCGAGGAGCGCTGACCTTCGGCTCGCTCCGCGTATCCGGACGCCCTCTCCGTGAGCGCTGGTTGTTCCGGTTCCGACGACCTCCTCGACCCCTCCGGCCCGATCGATTTGACGCCCCATTGCGTCCTGCTCCTTCACCGGAGGCTGGCTGAGACCCGTCGACCGCCCGCTCCGTTTCAGAAGAACCCTCTTGGGATGCATCGTTGGACTGACCTCCGCCTCTCGAGTGACGGCGATTATTGCGAGATCGGCTTCTTGACCTTGAGCGAGAATTCCTACGCGAGCGATTCTGATGGGGACCGCGGGTGCCCTCGTTGGCCTCGGTCTGACCCGAAGTTTGGGAACCCTCTGAAGACGCTGGGGAGTGAGTAGAAGACTGAGATCCCGAAGCTTCCACAGCCTGTTGGGGTCTTTGATCCGATGTGGAGTGGCGCTCGGAGGCCTCTTTAGGCCCTTCACCCGCCATGCGGCTCCGGTGCGGGGCCTTTTGGTCTGGCTTCCCTCGACTGGCGAGGGGACGAGAAGGACGACGGGAAGGACGATTCTCCGTCGCCCCCCCTGCACTGTCCGAACTCGTAAAGGTTGAAAGCGAAGGCAGCGCCGCCGGGGTCTGCGGACTCGCCTTTCCCATCGCGCTCTTCTTGGCCGGAGCCTTCTCGGCCGACTCTGCTGGGCGAGCGGCGGCCTTCTTGGCCGCAGCTTTCTTGGCCGCAGCTTTCTTGGTCGCGGCTTTCTTGAGGGCCGCCTTTTTGACGGCCGGCTTCTTTGCGGCGACTTTCTTCGCGGCAACTTTTTTCACAGTCGCCTTTTTCGTCGCCGCCTTTTTCACGACCGCTTTCTTGGCCGCTTTTTTCTTCGCGGCTTTCTTCTTGGCCGTCGCTTTCTTGGCCGCCGCCTTCTTGGCCGCCGCCTTCTTGGCCGTCGCTTTCTTGGCCGTCGCTTTCTTGGCCGCAGCCTTTTTCGCCGCCTTCTTCTTGATCATGATCTTCTTTGAAGTCTCATATACTGTCATCCAGCCACATAAATCAAGTCAACCCATGTACTCGATCTCAGATGGCGATTGGTCAGGCTAAACCCAGGATCTCATGCCTTGGGAACCAGTTAAAACAAAACCCAGTGTCACACTCACGGTAGAATCCGGTGTGCCGCATGAGGAGCCCTCTCAAGATCAGGCCTCCCCAATCGGAATCTCCTCAAGAAAACAACTCAGCCCGAGTTCCTGCTCTCGGTAACGTGGGGCTTGATTTCGATCGTTCTCTTCAGGCCAAAGCATACACGCATTTCTTATAAAAACGCACCCACACTAAAAAAAGCATTCCGATCTCCTTGAATCTTCCATTTTCAGGCCATTTTGAGCCCAAAATCCCCAATCAAGGCCAAATCATGAAGCCAATCGCCCCAAAAACAGAGATCTTGCTCCTAGAATGAGGCTCGCCGACCGCAAAGCACGCCGCTAGGCTCGTTGATTCGTTCCCACTAGGAGAAACTCAGATGCATACCCAACTCTGCGATTGGTTCGGAATCGATGTTCCTATTTTTGCCTTCACACATTGCCGCGACGTTGTGGTCGAGGTCAGTAAAGCCGGAGGCATGGGCGTACTCGGAGCCGTCGGATTCACCGTCGAGCAACTCGAAACCGAATTGCAATGGATCGATGAACGAATCGGCGGGAAACCTTATGGCGTCGACACCGTCATCCCGGGCAAGTATGAGGGCATGGGCGAAATGGACCCCGCCAAGCTTGAGGAGCAGTTACGCCAATCGATCCCAGTGGAACACCGTCAGTTTGCCGACCGACTTCTGGACGATGCCGGAGTCCCCGACCTTCCTCCCGAAGAGCAGTCGGACCGTCTGCTCGGTTGGACTCTAGCGACGGCCCTCCCTCAAATTGAATGCGCCTTATCTCACGACAAGGTCAAGCTCATCGCCAACGCCCTGGGAACGCCGCCTCCCGATGTCATTCAATCGATCCATGGAACGAACCGTAAAGTCGCTGCGCTCTGCGGAAGTGCCTATCAGGCGCTTAAACACAAAGAAGCCGGCGTTGATATCATCATTGCCCAGGGACACGAAGGAGGCGGCCACACCGGCGAAGTCGGCAGTATCGTTCTCTGGCCTGAAGTCATCGAGGCGGTTGCCCCAATTCCGGTACTCGCCGCGGGCGGAATTGGCACAGGACCTCAAGTCGCTGCAGCCATGGCTCTTGGCGCGGCCGGGGTCTGGTCTGGATCACTCTGGCTCGCCGTCAAGGAAGCTGCGGGGGCCATCGCCCAAAAAGAGTCCTACCTCCAAGCAAGCAGTCGGGACACCATTCGTTCACGGTCCGTCACAGGAAAACCCGCGCGCATGCTGCGAAACAAATGGACAGAGGCGTGGGAACAAGAGGACACTCCAGACCCGCTCCCCATGCCCCTTCAGGGAATGGTGACCTTCGATATGGTCCGACGAACCCATCAGTATGCCGAACAGGCCCAAGACGTCGCCTTTAATCCCGTGGGCCAGATCGTTGGGGCCATGAATCAAATCCGTCCCACTCGAGACGTAATGACTGAACTCATTGACGGGTACTATGATTCCCTCGATCGGCTGCAATCGCTGACACCGGAGACCTAAAGGTTTGACAAAGGCCTCCCAAAAAGGGGTATGATGGGATTTTATCCTTACTCAGGAGGCTTGAGCACACGATGCCAACAAACTGGACTACAGCTGAAATCCTTAAAACGCCCATGGAAATCTGTTGGCAGTTTGACTATGCGATCGACAAGGCAAAGCTTAAAAACCTTTATGAAAAATCCAAGCAGCTTCAGTGGGATGCCGAACAGGATCTCGACTGGTCTATTGCGATCGACCCTTCAAAGCCTTTAGTGGATGAGGCCCGCAACGGCGTCGACCAAATTCCGATTTTGCAAAAACTTTCTAAGAGTCAAAGAGAGACTTTTACCGCACACTCCACCGCTCACCTGCTCTCCCAATTCCTTCATGGTGAACAAGGCGCTTTGATGACCGCCGCGGCATTGACCCACGCAGTCCCCGACTATGAAGGTAAGCTTTATGCGGCGAGCCAAACCATGGATGAAGCTCGCCACGTCGAAGCGTATGAAAAATACATTCGCAAGCTCGCCATGGTCTACCCCATGGCCCCGTGGCTCAGAGAAACCATCGACATCACGCTGAAGTCCGATCACTGGGTCAAAATTGCCATCGGAATGAATATGATCGTGGAAGGCCTTGCCCTAGCTGCCTTTCACAATATGCGCCGAGCCACAACGTGCGACCTCCTCCGATCGCTCACAGAACTCGTCCTGCGTGATGAAGCGAGACATGTCGCCTTTGCCAACCTCTATGTCAAAGACGCCATCGATGAGATGCATCCAGATGACCGAGAGGATAAAGCTCAATTCGCCTTTGAAATCGTAAAGCGTATGTCTGACTCTTTCGGCGGCGCCGACGGGAGAGGTGCGCAACTCCCCGATCCAGGCTTCTTTGCAGTCCTCGAGACCGTTGAAATTGAACCTGAAGACTTCATTCAATCTGCGATTGAAGCCGGCGAAGCCGGCCTCCACGCCGATGCTCCTCCGGGTGAAATTCACTCATTCAAAGACCTGATGATGCCGGGTCTCGTTCGGGTGGGTGCCGTGACAAGTCGAACTCGGGAACTCTACGAAGCCGAAGGAATCCCAGTCTGGGAAGACCTATCGGTTCTCGAGTCTATGGAAGAGTCCGGATCCGTCGAGACAAACGTCGCCGAAGCGAATTGAGATCAGGCGTCAATCCGGCGGTATTTGATGCGGTGAGGCTGATCGGCATCGCCCCCCATACGGCGCCGCCGATCGGCTTCATAGTCTTCATAATTGCCCTCAAACCACTCGACGTGACTGTCGCCCTCAAACGCGAGAATATGCGTGGCGATCCGGTCCAGGAACCAGCGGTCATGGGAGATCACGACGGCGCAGCCTGCGAATTCTAAAAGGGCGTCTTCAAGGGCCCGAAGGGTATCGACATCGAGGTCATTGGTGGGCTCATCGAGTAACAGGACGTTCCCTCCGCTTCGCAGAAGCCTCGAGAGATGAACTCGGTTTCTCTCCCCTCCCGAGAGACTTCCCACCAATTTCTGCTGGTCCGCCCCCTTAAAGTTGAAGGATGAGACGTAAGCTCTGGATTGAATTTCCCGACGACCCACGGCGATCATCTCCTCGCCTCCGCTGATGACCTCCCAAACGGTTTTCTCAGGATCCAGAGCATCTCGACTCTGATCCACATACGCGAGCTGAACGGTCTCACCCAGACGAATGTCGCCTTGATCCGGCTTCTCCTCCCCCACGATCATCTTGAACAGCGTTGACTTCCCAGCACCATTGGCACCGATTACACCCACAATCCCACCGGGGGGAAGCGCAAAATCGAGATCGTGAACAAGAAGCTTCTCTTTAAAAGCCTTTTCAATGCCTTTCGCTTCAATCACCACGTCACCCAGCCGCTCTGGAATGGGAATCGCAATCTCGACCTGCCCTGCTGCACGATCTTGACCTTCA
This sequence comes from Deltaproteobacteria bacterium, assembly GCA_002691205.1. Lineage (GTDB taxonomy): Bacteria > Myxococcota_A > UBA9160 > UBA9160 > UBA4427 > MED660. The sequence goes on along the minus strand of NZHD01000107.1, from coordinate 50,211 downwards.
GACAAAAGCTGCTCATAGGCCTTAATCCGCGCCTTCCCCTTCGCTTGCCGAGCACGAGGACTCATCTTGATCCAATCCAGCTCTCTCGACAAGGTACGCGACCTCGCCCCTTCTTTTTTCTCCTCCAAGGCGAGCCTTTTCTGCTTTTGATCAAGCCACGAAGAATAATTGCCTTTCCATGGAATTCCTCGTCCCCGGTCGAGCTCTAGAATCCAACCCGCCACATTATCCAGGAAGTAACGATCATGAGTCACCGCTACCACCGTCCCCGAATACTCTGCCAAAAAACGCTCGAGCCACGCCACCGACTCAGCATCCAAGTGATTAGTCGGTTCGTCTAGGAGCAGCATGTCTGGCTTCGAAAGCAGCAGGCGGCACAGCGCCACACGTCGACATTCACCGCCCGAAAGCGTGGACACATCCGATTCTCCTGGAGGACAGCGCAAAGCATCCATCGCGACTTCAAGGGTCCGTTCTAGTTCCCAGCCATCTACAGCGTCGATCTTGTCCTGAAGACTCGCCTGCTTTTCAAGCAGTCGATTCATTTCGTCATCATCCATCGGTTCTGCAAATTTGGCGCTGATCTCATTGAAGCTTTCGAGCAGTTGAGCGATCTCGCCCACCCCCTCTTCAATATTTCCGCGCACATCCTTTTCGGGATTCAGTTCGGGCTCCTGAGCCAGATAGCCCACCTTGATGCCGCCTAAAGGTCGCGCTTCACCCAGAAAATCAGTATCCACGCCGGCCATGATTCGCAAAAGTGAACTCTTGCCGGAACCGTTATGACCCAAAACGCCAATCTTGGCCCCGGGCAAAAAAGATAGGTTGATTCCTTCGAGCACGATTTGACCCTGCCCAACAACCTTTCGCAAATCATCCATTACAAAAACAAATTCATGTGCCACGGCTTAAAGCCCTCCCAGGGCGAGTAGTGTATCGGGCCCTAAGCGAAGCGCGAGTAAAAACGGCTAACCCGTCAGAGCGCGCTAGTATGGAGTTTTAGACTCTCCTGCTGTTGAGGTCCGTTTTGATCACCCTGAGGCTTTTGCCCATCCTTACCCTGATTGGCTTCAGCCTACTGGGATGCGGTCCTCCTGAACACAGTGAGGTGCTGGTTCTCGCGAACTCCGCCAGCCCTGTCTCTGTCGCCATCGGCCAGCATTACCTTAAAAGTCGAAACATTCCGGCCGAAAATCTCTTCATGCTCGAAATTCCACTCGATGATCCGTCGCTTGGAGACAACCGGCACGAGACAATCCAGCGAAAGGATTTCAAACGGCTCATTGAGGAACCCCTGAGAAAGTATCTTTTAGACAACGGCCAAGTCGAAAACATCCGAATTATCGTGACCACCAAAGGCGTTCCACTGCGTATCGAAGGACCAAGTAGCGAGTTGGCCCGGCTCCTCAGTGACGCCACGACAGCCTCGGTGGATGCCGAACTCTCGCTTTTGTTTTCGCCCTGGCTAGGAAGACCCGGAGTTTCGGAGACCCCGAACCCCTACTTCGGCGACCCACGTACGTTTGAAGCCTTTCGTGAAGACGAGCCTCACTCTCCACTTCGTTATCTGGTGGCTCGCCTCACCGGCTATCTCGAACCCGGAGAGGAACCTGACCAAGTTCCCCGCCAAATCGTTCAACTCATCGAGGCTGCACAAAAAAGCAGCTCTCCTGAAACTCTATGGCTCCTTGATCAGGACCCGGAACTCCCGCCGGCGCTCGATGTGGCGAATCAGATTCTCTTGGACTCCACGGAGGGGGCCCTGACAAGCATGGGGCTGGAAGTCCTGGCCGATCAAGGACCTGAATTCATCGGCAACCAAGGACTCATCCAGGCCTATTCTTCCTGGGGGAGCAATGCAACATCTGAGGTCGCGCCTAAAACCTATGGCCTGATCGAGGGGGGGAAATATCCGGGTGAATTCGCAGCGCGCGCTCTCGTCGCAGACCTTGTCAGTACCAACGGACGAACCTTCACCCACCCCCCCCAATATGGCCAATCCCTCATGGCCGACCTTCTGGCCCTCGGTGCAGCCGGCGCGGCTGGCCAAGTGGCCGAACCGAGCCTTGCTGCAATCGCTCGACCCCAGCTCCTCTTTTCGTTCTACGCGAAAGGCGACATGGCCATCGAGGCCTACTATAAATCCATTCCCTACCTCGGCTGGGTCAATGTCTACGTCGGCGATCCACTGATGCGCCTTGAACATCCACCGCCCACCCCCACGCCGCTGGACCTCGATGGAGACGGCTACTTTGACGCACGAGACAATTGCCTTCTCATCCCAAATCCAGAACAAAGAGATACTGACGGTGATGGATTTGGAAACCTCTGTGACGCCGATATCAACGGGGACGGAAGAGTGACCACGTCGTGGGGTGAAACGTTTCCTCGAAGCCAACGAGGCGACCTAGAGTCCATCGCGCTCACGGCACGAGATGGCCAGTACGATGCCAACCACGATCTCGACGGAGACGGGCGAGTTGACCAAAGAGATGTCTCGATTTCGCAGCTGCAGCTCTTCCACGCTCCGGGGCCTTCGGGAATGCAGACCACGGACTAGTCTTTTCGAGAACCGCCATCCAAATCCAATAAAGTGATCAAGCTGGATGTGTCTAGACGAGAGCCTCCTCTCGCTTCCACCTCCTCGTAAAAAGCATCCACCTGCTCCGTCAAGGGCATTTTCGCTTTCACACGCTGGGCCTCCGTAAGGGCCATCCCTAAATCCTTACGCATCCACTCCACCGCAAAACCAAAGTCAAATCGCCTTTCAATCATACTTTTGGCTCGGTTCTCCATCTGCCACGACCCCGCGGCGCCTTCTGAAATCACATCCACCACTCGATTCGCATCCAGCCCAACTTGCTCTGCGAAATGGAGCCCCTCAGAAAGAGCCTGAATCAATCCACCGATACAGATCTGATTCACCATCTTGGTCAATTGACCGGCCCCGGCTGGACCCATCCGCAAATGCTTTTTCGCATACACCTCCAGAAGAGGAACTGCACGCCGATATTCGGACTCTTCCCCACCCACCATGATGGTCAGGGTCCCCGCTTCCGCGCCGGCTTGCCCACCGGAAACAGGCGCATCCAACCAGCCAACTCCACTTTGCCGGGCCAAGGCCGCCATTTCTTGAGCCAGCTTTGCAGAAGCCGTCGTGTGGTCCACAAGACAGGCTCCGTTGCCCATCGCGGACAGCGCTCCGTCCTCCCCCAAGAGCACATCCCGCAAATCAGCATCATTCCCTGTGCAGACAAAGACAAAATCCGCGCCCCCAGCCGCCTGGGCCGGTGAATCCGCGCCCCTCACAGAGCTGTCCTCATGAGCCTCCAGCCAAGCATCAAGGCGGGCCCGCGTCCGGTTGTAGGCCGACACGGAATAGCCAGCCCGTGCGAGATGACCGGCCATGGGAAACCCCATCACGCCCAAGCAAAGGAAGGCCACCTTCAAAGAAGGGGTTTCTTTCTCCATGCGGCTTCCTCCCTTAAGGCAAGCGTTCCGGGACCAAAGAAGGCGTTTCCGGTTCAGAAAGATCATCGACGGGCAAACCGTCTCGATACACCACACGCATTTTCGTTCGAGCTGGAATGCGCGCTCCTGGGATCAAAATTCCCACCAAGTTAAGAGGGTCCGTCGCTGAGAGCGAGATCACTTCTCCAGAATGGGCCAAGCGCCGAACCCGCCTCAAAGCCTCCAAGGCCGCGGGCAAGGCAAACTGTTCTCCCGTGACACCACTCACGAACCGACCGCCCCGGATGAGTCCCCGGGCCTCAAGCCTTCGAAACGCCCACACAATATCTCGCCATGGCACCGCCAATGTCTCCCGGGCCATCAAGTCACGAAACACCACCCCCCAGCGAGCCAACAACTGCTCCGCCACAGCCTCAGCCAAAGCCTCTGGGTCAGAGATCTCTTGCGAACTGGGCCAGAGGGACCAGCGGCCCTCAGCGCCACCCTCTGGGCCTTGGCGTAACCCCCTGCGCAAGCCCCGACGTGCTCGTTGACGTGCCCGTGTGCGCGCCCAGCGCTCTCTTGCACCCAGTAAAGACCGAACGGCTTGAAATCCATCCGCCGTCACCCAACCTCTCGCGACAAGGCCCCATAAGCCTTCCTCGACCTCCACCGGAAGTCGGCCCACGCGAGAGGTTAAATCCCGATGAAACAAAGCCCCTTCCGTCCTTAAGGCCGCCAGAATTTCAGCGGCGGCCCCTGCGCTGGGCTCTTCAAGACGATGAGCACCTCGATGGGCTTGAAGCAGCCAATCCAAATCTCCACGCAAGGCAAAGGTCAAGGGCGTCGAGCGAGAGGGGGCGCTTCGCATGCGACGCGAAGGCCCTGGCTTTGCGAAGTCGCCTTTTGAAATGACCCCAGAGGCCAAGCGCCCCCAGACCACTTCACCCGAAAGGCAAAGCGCATCAAGCCATCCGGGTTGATAGCCCTTGATTCGGGCGGCCAAAATATCCGACTCCCAGGCGCCCGCCGCCAGTTCAAACCCCTGAAGTTGCTCGATCGCTTGAGCCACGCTGGCTCGTCCCTCTCCACGCGTTTCCGCCGAAACATGTTGCCAGCGAAGCAGAAACCGCATGAAGTCCTGAATACAAACCGGCTCCACCTCTTTGCGAAGGCGATCCCGGGTATAGGCATGAATTCGGGTAAGGAGCCGACGGGCACATATTTGCTCTTCAGCAACCCCCGGCTCGAAGTGCCCTCGAAGAACACTGCCGAGAGATTCCAGCGCCGCTAAACCGATCTCAACATCACTGGGGTCCAAGCTGAACATGCGAGCCAAAACGGTCGGAACAACAGGGCCCATCATTTCGACGTGCCCCCGAAGCAGGTGAACAATGGCCTCCTCTCGATCATCAGAGGATTCATCCGACCATGGGCCCGCACGAAGGGCCTGGGGATCGAACTGCGCCGTTGGATGGATGGACTCAGCGGCTTTTCGCCGCTCACTCGCGCACCAATAGGTAAGGCCCGAAGACAACTGCACCCTAGCCGCTCGATGGGCGGCCTTCAGTCCATCAAAGAGTCCTTGCCAGGCTGGATCCACGGGCAGCAGAAGTACGGACAACAAAAGATCATGCAACTCTTCAACGTCTCGCGGAGCTGGCCCGGCTTCCCTCCGAACGCGATCAATGGCCGACGGGTCGAGCCGCGCTAGATCTCGAGCCTCCACAGGCAAGCCCCTTGGCAAAGCCACAGCTCGCGTACGACGCTCTTCAAGAGGCGCATCATCGAGAAAAGTAAAGGGTTTCCCATTCAAGATCTCATAAGCCAAAGGCGAAGGCTCACTGCCATCGACAAAATGGGTTCGTATGGAGCCTGACTCAAATCCAGTCACAAGTTTGACAAGCCCCTCGACATCCATGCCTTCGTGCAAGCAGTCATACATGGTCTGTCGGACGAGAGGGTGGTCCGGAATATCAATGGGGAAAGTCACATTCTCCTGGCAGGCGGCCTGATTCGGAAAAACCGCCGCCATCAGATCATCGGACTCCATCCGCTGGATCGGCGGCGGGTTGCGGCGGCCGTTTCGCCAACGCAAAACAGCAAGAGATCGGTTCAAGTTCCAACGCCATCGAGCGGTGAACATGGGGGAATCCAGCGCGGCTTGCTCAAGCGTTTGCTCCACGTTGGAAGAATTCAAAAAACGCGGAACTGAGTCTAAAGCAAAGCTATGATGAGGCCCTAGAGACAGAACAAGAGCATCGTCCGCGGCCGCCGCCTGCAACTCAAAATTAAAACTGCTGCAGAACTTTTTCCTAAGCGCGAGACAGAGCCCGCGATTCAAACGAGCTCCGTATGGACTGTGCACAACTAACTGCATGCCGCCCGCCTCATCAAAGAAACGCTCAAACACTAAGTCATCGCATGTCGGAAGCGTCCCCAACGCCGTCAGAGAGACATCCAGGTAAGCCGCCAACTGACTGGCCGCGATGGCCGGAATACCTTCCTCATCCACGAGCCAACGTTCAACCTCTTTGCGACCGCCCTTCTCAAGTCGAGCTTGGGTCTCTTCTCGGAGTTTCGAAACAGCGTCACAAAGTTCATTACTTCGGGCCGGCGCCTCGCCTTGCCAAAACGGAATCGTCGGGGGCGCCCCGCCCGCGTCCATGACGCGCACCACCCCTGACTCCACCTTTCGAATCCGCCAGGAAGTGCTTCCCAGCAAAAAAATATCGCCTCGCATGCTGTCCACCGCAAAATCTTCCGAAACCGTCCCGATGAACGTACCGTCGGGCTCTGCCACCACGCGATAGTCCGCAACCTCAGGGATGGCTCCGCCTGAAGTCAGAGCGGCCAACCTCGCTCCACGACGCCCGCGCAACATCCCATGGACGCGATCACGATGCAGATAGGCGGCCCTTCGACCCCGACCTGTCTGGATGCCTTCGGACAGGAGCGCCACCACGGCATCAAAATCGGCTCGCGTCACCTCCGCAAAGGGCGCGGCCCGCCGCATAAATCCAAACAGATCGTCCTCATTCCAATCGTCCGCCGCACAAGCAGCTACGATCTGCTGAGCCAAAATATCCAAGGGCGCAAGCGGCGGGTGCACCGCATCCAGTTGCCCCTCTCGAACTCCACGCAGAAGCGCTACGCACTCCACCAACTCGTCGCGAGTGGTTGGGTAGATCCTCCCCTTAGGCGTGGCGTCTCGCTGGTGCCCCGATCGACCGACGCGCTGCAAGAACGTCGAAAGAGCTCCAGGGGAACCGATCTGGCAAACTAATTCTACGGGCCCAACGTCTATTCCTAACTCCAAGGAAGCGGTCGCCACCAGTGCTTTCAGTTCACCCGCACGGAGCTGATCCTCGACACGCAACCGCCGATCGCGCGAAAGGCTGCCGTGGTGAGAGGCGACGTTTCCCTCTCCTAGGCGCTCTGCGAGTTCATGGGCCACCCGCTCCGCCATTCGCCGAGTATTCACAAAGACCAACGTTGTACGGTGATGATTCACGTGTTCCGCGATTCGATCTAAAATCTCAGACATCTGCTCGCCCGAGGTCACAGCCTCTAGATCGGATTCAGGCAATTCGATATCTAGATCAAGAACACGCGTGTGCCCTACATCAACAATCTGGCAAAGAGGCTGCCCCTGCGAATCGTTCCGCTCCTGTCCCGATCCAACGAGAAGGCGGGCCACCGTCTCGATGGGCCGTTGCGTCGCCGAAAGGCCGATCCGAGTCGGCCTCACTCCACAAAGGCGCTCGAGCCTCTCTAGACTCAAGGCGAGATGAGAGCCCCGCTTATCGCGAGCCACAGCGTGAATTTCATCGACGATCACCGTCCGGACGCCCGTCAGCGTGCGCCGACTCTTCTCCGCCGTGAGCATCAAGAAAAGAGATTCGGGGGTCGTGACGAGAATCTGAGGCGGACGCTTAATCATCGCGGCTCTCTGTGAGGCGGGCGTATCCCCACTGCGCAAAGCCACCCGAATCTCCGGCACAGCGGCCCCCATGGATCGGGCCACCTCCGCAATTTCCGACAGGGGTTCCTGGAGGTTATGTTGAATATCCGCCGCCAGAGCTTTGAGGGGCGACACGTAGACAACTTCAGGGCCAGACGGCTTGTCCGGGAGCCCTGACTCGGCGCGAAGTTCCGAAGCCACTCCTGAAAACAAGGGCAGTCCTTCGCCCTTCCGAGTCGTCTCCGCGGAGCGATAAAAGCGGTCAATACAAACGAGAAAAGCCGCCAACGTTTTGCCGGTGCCCGTTGGGGCGGCGATTAAGGTGTCAGACCCAGTGGCAATCCGAGGCCACCCAAGCGCCTGAGGGCGAGAAGGCCCCTGAGGAAAGCGCTTCCTAAACCACGCTCTCACGGGTGGTTGGAGAATGTCGAGGGCCGATTCGGAATTGGGCGTTGAGGCCATCGTGAAAGCTTTCATCCTAGAGCCCGCCCCCTCTCAGAGAAAACGGAAAAATCAGCACCCGCCTCGCTCGAGCCAAAACTCAAGCACGCCTAAATGGTGAAGTAGGCGTAACCCAGAGCAAAGGCCAACCCCGCCACCACCGCGACTGCAAACCATATGGGATACATGAGCAGATTATAGCCGGTAATACGAGCGAACGACTGGCAAACGTCAGAGTCCTTGGCAAATATACGAAACGCACGAAAGAGATCGTGCTGACTTTCGTTGAAGGAGCCTGCCCAGTTGGAAATCACCCTCATTCGCCACGCTCAACCCAATTGGGAGCCGGGTGGTCTCGCGGTCGACGACCCTGACCTCACCGCGCTCGGCAAAAAGCAGGCGGAATGCATCGCCGCGGCGCTCGGCCAAGAAACCTTTGATGCGGTTCTCGTCAGCCCCTTAAAGCGAACACTCCAAACTGCCGAGCCGTGGCTCCAACAACAGTCTCGCCCACTCGTAACTGCAAGCTGGCTACGGGAAATGGGAATGCCCGTTCTCGAAGGGCAAAGCAGCGCACAGATCCAGAACTATTTTGCCCAGGCCAATGCTCGAGATCCAGAGCAATGGTGGGAGGGTATGCCTGGAGGCGAGACCTTCGAAGATTTTTACGGAAGAGTGAGCGTGGGAATCGAAACGCTCCTCGCTGAGGAATACGACGTTCAAGTTGATGCAAAGGCCTCTCATCGTCTATGGAGGGCCGATTCCATGGAACCGCGAATTTTACTTTTTGCTCACGAAGGCACCAACGCCGCTCTCATCGGACACTTGCTGGGAACGGCGTGCGTCCCGTGGCTTCACCTTCAATATTCCAGCAATTGGGCGGGTATTTCTCGGCTTCACACGACACGGGTGGGCGATCACCACGTTTGGTCGCTGCAAGCGTTTAACCACATCGACCATCTCTTGAACCTAGAAGAGAATTTGCCTGGCCGAAGTGCCAAGTTCTAAATTCCAAACGGCAAGAGCCAAGACCAATCCTCGCTGGGCCTCTTCTCAGAAAAGCCATTGCCAGCCGGCGGTCACAGTCAGCCCTGAAGCTAGCTGAGGACCGTCCAAATCTTGGTAGATGGGGAACAGCACCTCGACCGCCAGGCGTTGCCCCCCAAAGATTGGCACCAGCACGTTCATACCAGGCCCGACTTGAAGCAAGGTCCCCGATTGCTTCATATTATTATTCAAGGGGCTAAGCGATTTTACAAGCTCCGGGTCCTCACCGTGGATGTTGCCCGTTCGAATCCACTCCATCCGACCCGACACCGAAAGCCATGAAAACAACTCTCCCGCCAACCAACCCGACGCTTGATACTGGGCGCCCAAGCGATACCCGACGCTGTTCTCGCTCAGTCGATACTGTCCGCCCAACTGTCCACCCCACGAGACAATTCCTTTCTCGCCGATGTAGGTGATCCCATAATGCACATCCCAGGTTCCGGTCCCGCGTTGCATCAAATAGGGAAGTCGGATGCCGTCCGCCCCCTTGACCCGGATGCTTCCGGTCGGAAAACTGAGCTCCACATTAAATTGGGTTTGCTGCTCTCCCCTTCGGATGAAGGGCATCATAAGGATCAATCTGGCATCGCCAATCCCATCCGTTGTCAAACTCTCGCGTATATTGCCCTTCAGCCCATTGATCTGCTCCAATTCCTTCACGACATAAGGCAACATAAAGGCCAAAGTAAACCGGTCACGAGGCGCATACATGAACCCAAAGGTGTGCACCTGCTCGGTGTGTGACAAGGGCACAAAGGGATAGGTATTGGCCACCTCTGCATTTGAGATCGAGGCACTCCCTGAAAGCAATCCGTCAAAAGAGCGCCGCTCGTACTGATAGAGAAATGTCCAATCGCCCTGAGCGTGGGTGTGATCGAGAATCACGCCTGCAGGCGCAAAACGATTGGCCCGCTCGAGGGGACGGTTCAGCAAAGAAGTCTGAGCTTTGGCCTCTGGGACGCTTGCCTCGGCTTCGTCGGCCGAGGCCTCCGAAGAAGGAACCCACGAGCCCCACACCCCTAGAGTGAGTCCCAAAAATCCGATCAGAATCCAGCGTAGTCGAGCTTTTTTCACGTCCGGCAGGCTAGCCCGAAGGCAGACCTTCAGGCAAACCCAGGCCTCAGCGTCCCCCAGCGACGAGTTCGTCGATAAAACGCTCCTCAAGTCGACTCAACTCAACCTTAAAGACCCGTCGACTGGAGCGCTCAATATTCCGTGTCCGGGCCATTTCACGAATCCATTCACGTAACCGCACCTCGGAGTACTCCCGAGCGAGGTAGGTAATAAACGCGTAGGACTCCAGATACGCCAACTGAGCCGCTGAAGGGCCAAAGGCTCCAAAAGCAGGCGCAGATAATTCTTGAAGCGAGAAAAGCTGACCCGACTTAGCTGCGGACTGCAAGAACACCCTCTCTTGCACAGAAAGTTTCCTCTGACCCACCACACGGGCCTCAAACCATTCCGCAACCCCCTCATTAAACCACCCAGGCAAGCCATAATCGGAGACTTCTGAGGCCATCGCTACGTGCACCAGTTCGTGAGAAAGAACTCGAGAGAGGGCGGGTGTGAGTTGAGTATCGCCTCTAATATGGACCTGACCGCCATAAAAACCAGCCGCAGGAAATCGAAAAAGGCCCGCAAAACGTTGCTGAAAAACAACGGGGTCATAAACAATGACTTCGATGGGTCCTGGAGGGCGAAGCCCGAGCCGACCGTCTAGCTGAAGGTAAGCCGACTCTAAAACTTCAAGCACGCGCTGCTCAAAACGACGTGATCCGTGAAAACCTGAAGTCTGGTCAATGTCGACATCTTGATACAAGATGAAATGAGAGGAATGCCGCTGGTCAAACTCTCCATCTGCGCCGCGCTCCATGGCCTGGACCGAGACTCCTCCCCACAAAAAAATCAACCCAAAAAGGAGCAGCCGGACACGAACGAGATTTTGTCTTCGCCAAAGCACACCTGACTCCATCCATGGGTTCAGGGTTTAGAGTAGCGCTGCGAGGCCATGGTTCCGGCTCTTCATGAAGATTCCGGACGAATCAGTACATCCCACCAGAAAAGTATTTCGCGGCTCCTTTAGCCGCCGCGACCATCATTTTCTTCATTTGATCCGCTTGCTTCTTAGCCCGGGCGAGGACTTTACGTTGTTCGGCAAACTCAGGACACCGATCGGCTCGACGGTTCTTGAGGCGACTAATATGGTCGTTGGTTGACTGCTCCCAAGCCCCATTGCCTCGGTCCTGGGCCATCTTGAGGATGGTGCCCTCGAAATGACTGATCTGCTTTGTCATTCGTCGACAATCTTGACGACGACTCAATTTCTTTTCGCCGTCCGCCTGGGCCATGGAGGGCATCAAAAAAGCTAAAAAAACGAAACCTATGATCCATACACGCATACTGACTCCCGCTCCCTCGTCGTCGACTTCTAGACTGACTCTTCGTCCTCTTCGGGCGAAAAGTGAAGCGTTGCTTCAGGATGCTCCCTTCTGATCCTGCGGAATCGCCTTCAAACTCACATAGGCGTGTACGCAGACTTCCCCCTCGGGGCTCAGGAACTGGCATTCGATCCACGAGAGTTGGCCTCTCCGTCGAATGACCCGCCCCACCATCTCAAAATGAGATTCTACAATGGGTTCAAAGTAATCCACTCTCAGGTTCAAAGTGGCCAGCCATGGACGCCCTGGCGTGGCCGTCCGTCCGGCCCACCAAGTATGCACGGCCATGAAATCAGCATAGGTCGGCGTAAACCCGCCAAAGAGTTGTCCCTGCAAATTCAGCAAGTGCTCGGGAAGATGAGCCCCCACACGAAGGTATCCGTCTCGGGCCTCCTTCACTTCCCAAAGGTAGGCTTCAAGAATATCCCCTGCGGCATGTCCGCGACCCACCAATCGGCCCGGCTCTGGGTGATTCCAGAAGGCGCCTTCCTCGCCGGGCATCCCACTTTCTCGATTTTTCAAAGTCAGACTCTCTCGCGCAGAGCCAACGCTTGCCGGTGGGCGAGCGCCAAAACCGTATACATGGGATTGACAGAGGGACAGCGCGGAAAAATTCCAGTGTCGGCAATGTAAAGATTGTCGTAGCCATGACAGAGACCGAATTCGTCCACCACACCCTGTGCGGGATCTCCATGCATCCGCGTCGTACAGAAGACATGCGAACTCGCGAGCACCAAATCACTGGGACGGGCCTTATGGTCACGAAGAAGGTCCGCGTCCTCTAATGAACTGAACTCTTCCGGCAAACCGGCAATCCCTGGAATCACTTTCTCTGCGCCCGCCGCAAAGAAAATCTCGCTGAGAACATGGGCCGCGTGAATCAAAATCTGCACGTCATCGGGATGAATTCGCCACCGAATCGCGGGATTCATCGTATTCCTGCGCGCCTTCACAGAACCGACTGAATGATGGGTGCTGGCGATTGCATCCCAAATCGCCGTGCGAGGAAGTTCAGAGAAGCGCTTGACCAACTCGGCCCCCATTCCGGCCGTCTTCACCGCCAGAGCTGCTGGCGCCGACCACATAGTCTCTAACTTGAAGCCGTCTCGTAAAAAATGCAGGGACTGGTAGCCCTGAGTGGCACCGAAAAGAGGATCGACGGCCTCCGGAAAGACGCCCGCCACGGCCACCCCCGGATGGAACTGAAGGTTTTGTCCCACTTGACCGGAATGATTCGCCAAGTCTCCGCTCTTTTGAAGGAGAACCGGTGTCGCCATACAGCCGGCCGCCAGAACCACCTGCCCCGCAGTCACCTTGAAGCGATGGGAAAGACGCCCTGTAAAGGGCTCCACAACATGTCCCTCGACACCAAATGCTCGCCGCCCCGAGCTCAATACATGCTGGACCTGAACCGAGGTTAGGACGCGTGCCCCGTGCTTGATCGCCTCAGGGATATAACTAATGTCCATACTCTGTTTGGCCCGCGCGCGGCAGCCTGAAAAACATTCCCCGGAACCTCGGCAGCCCACCACGTTCCGGTCGCAGGGCTCGCTCGAGTAGCCAAGCGCCTGACACCCCTCTCGAAACAATAAGTTTCGCGGCCCTTGCGCTTCATCCGGCGTCGGTGCAATTCCCAAGAACTCGCCCACCGCATCAAAATGAGGGTCGAGGGCCTCGCGCGTGGTGTTCTCTAAATCAAAAAGAGTGCACCAATCATCAAACACAAAGGCCGGCGGTCGTACGCACATCGCCGAGTTCACCAAAGAGCCCCCTCCCAAGCAGATCGCCTGCAGGATAGGCATGAAGGTGCCAGAAGGACTTCGGAGTCCGCCCTCTCTTAGTGTGCGCGCCATACTGAGATTCGCATCCGAGCGAAACTCGGGGGGCGTGAACGGAGGCCCCTCTTCAAGTAGAACCACCCGATGGCCCGCTCGAGCTAATTCGTAACAGATCACAGAACCTGAAGGGCCAGATCCAACCACCAGAACGTCGGCCTCCTCGACGAAATCTTGGTCGTAATCCGCAAAGACGCGAACCTCTCCAACATTGGACGCATCGACGGGTTCGCTCATGCCCCTCCCCCCTCGGACGGAGACCGCAAGGGTCGGTCGAGCCCCAGTGGGGTCAAGTCGGCTCGCGTGTAGGCAATTGAATCTCGACTCGCCCCAATCGCTGGATAAAGAAGATCCGCCTCACGGATCGGACTTTCCATGGACCAAGGAAGAAGATCCAGCGACGTGAGAGACTCTTTATGTCCCACGTAACCCAAAATCAAAACCGCCTTGAGGGCCACAAAGGCCAAGCGGCGTAAGGGCCAGCGGCTCTGCTCCCACCCCTGCAAGACGTACAGCCGCTGCTCCGGTGACAAGAATGAAAAGCGCCGAAAGGCTCCCACTCCCCGTGCGGGCCAGAGCAAAGGACTCTGTTCGAACAGAAAAAAGAGAGCCCGAATCAAGCGACGCTGGGTTCGCGGAAGTTCGGACAAATAGGCCTCCGCGTAGCCGGGCAAATCAGCCTGCCCGCCCGAAATGGGCATACCGGCGCCAGGCGGAAAAAGCGTCTCAGCCGCCGCATCCAAAAAGGCGGCCTCGCCCTTTCCGATCATAGAGTAAGGGCATCGCGTCTCGGGGTATCCCCAGAAAAAGCGATAGGTCATAAAGACAGCAGCGATGAATAAAAGAATCCAGATGGTCACTTCCCAATCATAACCCCGCCCAGCACGCCCTGCTCAGTCCGAATAAGGCGGGTCGTCCCACCATGGGAAAAAGTCAGGCAGATCCGTCGACACTTTCATCTTGAATTCTGGAGCCCGTTTTTCCAAGAAGCTGCCCACGCCCTCTTGCACATCAGGAGCGCTGCCCAAATAGTCAATGGCACGAGAGTCAATCTGATGCGCTTCCATGGGATGAGAGGCTCCCAGCATCTTCCAGAGCAACTGACGAGAGAGCGCGATTGATACGGCACTGGTGTTCTGCACGATCTCGGCCGCCAGCTCATATGCCCTCGGCAAAAGATCCTCCGGGGTCAAAACTTCGGAGACGAGTCCAGCCGAGAGAGCCTCTTCCGGTCCGAATATACGTCCGGTCGCCACCCACTCCATGGATTTAGAAATCCCCACCACCCGGGGCAAAAACCAACTGCTGGCGGCCTCGGGCACAAGCCCTCTGCGCGCGAAGACAAAACCCATTTTAGACTTCTCACTCGCCAACCGGATGTCCATGGGCAGGGTTTGGGTGATTCCCACTCCCACCGCCGGTCCATTGATGGCGGCAATCACTGGCTTCTTGCACTCGAAAGTTCGAAGCGTTACGCGCCCCCCTCCGTCTCTCGGCGCTTTACGCTCGCGAGAGCCCGGGGCCGCGCCCGAAGTCTTTTCATTTAGAAAAGAATCGCCTCCAGAGGACAGGTCGGCCCCTGCACAAAATGCACGGCCCGACCCCGTGACGACAATCACACGAACCGCGTCGTCTGCATCGGCTCGATCATACGCGTCGATGAGTTCTGAGATCATTTCATCGTCCATCGCATTGAGTTTTTCAGGGCGATTTAAAGTCACAGTGAGGATGCTCTCACTCAGGTCTGTCAGAAGCGTTTCGTACTCCACAGGCTCTCCTATCGAAAATTTTCTTCAGAAGATTTGAGAATAGCTCGCTCAAGCGCTTGTGGAAAATGAACGTGGTAGTCTCGTAGTCATTCCCTCAAAACTTAAAGTGAGCAAAAGAACGCTATGCGAATCGGTGTCATCGGAGACACGCACAACAATCTACGAAGCGTCGCGCACATTGTCGAGATCTTTCAACGGCACGAGATTCGCCGAGTCATCCACACCGGCGATATCACGCAACCGAAAGTTTTGGATAGACTCTCGGCCCTGTCTGCCGAATTTGTCGGAGTCTATGGAAATAACGACCTCGGAGAACGGCGTGAACTTGAACTCGCGGCCGATCGATGCAACATGTCTTTTACAGAGGGGCCACTTGAACTTCAGTGGGGAGGGCGCCGAATTGTGGTGGTCCATGACCCCCGAGAATTAGAAAACTGCCTTACGCCCGAGCATGACCTCGCGCTCCACGGGCACACTCACCTTTACCGACTTGAGTCCATGGGGCCCACATTGGTTTTCAATCCGGGGGAGTGCGCAGGAATGTTAAAAGGCCACAACCGAGTAGGCATGGTCGACCTTTCGAACCTGAAATGCGAAATTGAACACTTTTAGCCTCAGGCCCCAACGAACCTGGAGAACACAATGAGCTGGGAAACAGAAGTCCAAGGAATCCAAGCCCGCCAAAAAGCGGCCCAAGAACTCGGCGGAGAGGAAGCCATTCAACGCCAACACGGCCACGGAAGGCTCACCATTCGCGAGCGGATCGATGAGCTCAGTGATTCCCAGAGCTTCCGCGAAGAAGGACCCATGGCAGGCTATGGGGAACTCGACGAAGAGGGAGCCTTAATTAAATTCACGCCCGGGAACTACATCCTGGGCACCGCCCACATCGACGGTCGACCCTGCGTGGTCGGCGGCGAAGATTTTACTCAACGAGGAGGCTCTCCTACACCGGCCGGCCTTAGGAAAAGCGTCTATGCCGAGGATCTCTCACTTCGCTATCGCTTGCCACTGATCCGATTTCTTGAAGGCGGCGGCGGCAGCGTCGTCGGCACGGGAGGCAAGGGAAACCGTCCATCCCAGCCTATGGGAGATCCGGTTTTTAGCCGTTCTCGTTTTAAATCCATCGCAGATGTCCTCCAAAACGTGCCGGTCGTCAGTGCCGCAATGGGCGCTGTAGCCGGACTTCCCGCCGCTCGTTTAGCGGCCTCTCACTTCTCAATCATGGTCCGCGGACAATCTCAAGTTCTGGTAGCTGGACCCGCGGTGGTGGAACGGGCCACCGGCGAAAAGCTGACGAAAGAAGAACTGGGCGGGGCCGCTGTCCATCTCAAAAGTGGCGTGGTGGATAACGCGGTGGAAACGGAAGCTGAGCTCATGCAAGAGGTTCGCCGCTTTCTCTCCTACCTTCCTCGCAACACGAGGGAAATGCCACCCAGGGCCGAGGACGTTAATGATGACCCTCAACGAGCTGACGAATTTTTGATCGATGTGATTCCACGAGAGCGACGCAAGGTCTACAAAATGCGCAAAATCATCGAAGCCGTCGTAGACCAAGGTTCTTTTTTCGAAATGACGCGATACTACGGGCGCTCTCAAATCACCGGACTCGCGCGGCTGAACGGCTGGCCTGTTGGAATCTGGGCCAATGACCCGCACTTCTATGCCGGATCCATGACCGCCGACGGAGCCCAGAAGGCGAGACGGTTTATTCAATTCTGTGACACGTTCCACCTGCCCATCATCGCATTGGTGGACGAGCCTGGGTTCATGATTGGATCGGCTTCGGAAAAAGCAGCCACCATTCGTTACGGGGTCGATACGATCTGTGCCACCGTGAACTCATGCGTCCCTTGGGCCTCTGTGATTGTCCGAAAAACCTTTGGCGTAGCGGCCGCGGCCCACTTCGGACCCCAAGCCGAAGTCTACGCATGGCCTTCAGCCGAAGCCGGGACCCTGCCTTTGGAAGGCGGCGTCGCTGTCGCTTTTCGCAAAGAGATCGAGGCGGCTCCGGACCCCGAAGCCAAGAGACGCGAAATCGAAGAAAAACTCGCCAGCCGGCGAAACCCCTACGCGCGGGCCGAAGCCTTCGGGATCCATGATCTCATCGACCCTCGGCAAACGCGCTCCACGCTCTGCGAGTGGCTTGAACTCGCGCGGCCGGTGCTTGAGGAAAACGTGCTGGGACAACGCCGAGACAGCTAAATCATGCCGCCCGGTTCTATTCCAGTGTTCCGATTCTTTCCCCCAAACGCAGGAGGGCATTCGGAGGGCGAGAGTCCAGCTTCATGCGACCCGGCGCTGCGACCATGACCAAGGTCGAACCGAATTCAAAGTGACCCCACTCAGCGCCCTTCTCAAGATGAATACCCGGGGCCGAATAGGTCCGCACTGGAGACCCTCCGTCTACACGACGGGTCGTAAGATCGTCGAATTCAAGTTTCACTTTTCCAACGAGCATCGCTCCCACCGCAACGATATAAAGATCCGGATGGGGTGTCTCAGAATGAGTGGATCGAAGATACATTTGCGCCACCAAGCGCTCGTTGCGCGCAAAGAGACCGTCAACGCCCTCAATCCCAATTCGATTTACAGGCCATAGAGAGCCCGGAACGTGCACCGCCTGCCTCACCCAGGCCTCGCACGGCGAATGGAAGCGGTGATAGTCTCGAGGCGACAAGTAAAAGGTGGCGTAAGACCCACCCTCAAAGTGCTGCACTTGGGCCGGGTCAGCGATCAGTTCAGAGAGCGGATACGACCGGCCCTTGACTTGGAGAAGGGTCCCCTGTTCCACCTGCCCACTCGCACCCCAAGCGCCGTCACACGGAGCCACTACCGCGTCGGGGGCCGACTCGATGACTCGAACGCCTGGCACTAGGGCGCGTGTGAAAAAATCCTGAATGGAAGCAAAGCTCGAAAGTGGATCGCGAATCTCGCTGAAATCAACGCCCACTGATCGACCAAACAGGCGAAGCACAGGCACTCGCAAAGGCATGGGCAAGTTCAGGGCGGCCACCCTTCCCNCGAGCCCCGTCAAGAAGCGCGAAGGCAACCAACGCACCACGGCCAACCANCCCCCTGTCTGAGGNGCGGCCGAATGAAGCATGTGTTTCAGGTTCGAAGATTTTTCAGACACGGCNCTAGCATTCCCTTTCTCGTTGGTTGTCGCACGCCCCCCCTGGGAACAAGGNGTCCAGTCCACCCGTGGTTCGCCCCGCCCAGGCCNGGTTGCCCCCAGCAGTGATCCGGATCACGGACGACATTAGCGTTTAGTGGCTCAATGAGTGCCTTAATCGCTCCACACAAATCCTCTTCCGCCCGCCACCGTGCCCGAAAGGAGACCCAAATGAATGCAGCCACCGCAAGCATCGGATTGATCCTACTCGGCCTCACATGGCTGGCGCTCAGAAACATGTCTAAACCCAGCCCGAGTCGCCGCCCCAGACACTGAGAGCGAGGGGCCCGGGCCAACATTGGCCCCGATCCGAGTCGCGCCTCTTTGAGAAACAGCTTTCATCCTAAAGTTTCCAACGGATGTCGTTTCTCCGCGTCTCAGCCCATGCGCTGTTTCACGGAGTGGCATATGGTCTGGCTTCGCGTGGCATCCGACCCACGCCCCCTTGCCCATGAAGAAGATCATCGACGCATTCCTGGCCAGAGCCCTCGTTTATTGGGTGGACGGCGTTCGTCGGAGAGCAAGAGCAGTCGTCGTCGCCATGGGTCTCCTCACGCTTGCGCTGGCGGGCTACACCGTCCTCGCTCTGGGTATCAACTCGGACAATGTGAGCCTGGTCCCCGATACCCTTCCCTCTCGTCAAGCCCATGAAAATTTCATTCGACACTTCCCAAATCTCGAGGAAGCCCTCTTTGTCGTCATCGATGCCTCCACGCCCGAACGTGCCCGTGACGCGGCTGCCGAGCTCACTGTGGAACTCAACCGACAATCTGAAACGATCATTGAGGCCTATCAGCCAGGCTCCAGTGACTTCTTTGAAAAGCACGGTTTACTCTACCGAAGCGTCGATGAACTCAACGATTTTGCCGACCAAATGGTACGTATCCAGCCACTGGTCAGCCAGCTTGAAATCAATCCAAACATCGATGGCATGGTACGACTTCTTAAAGACGGCCTCGCCGAAGAACAAATCGATCCCGCGAGTAGCGAAGACTGGGTCGTGGTTCTGGATCGTGTCAGCGAAGCCACCCTGGCCACGAGTCATGAATATCCCGTGGCCGTTTCGTGGGAAGAAATCCTCCTGCGTGACTCCGCCCTCGACATCTCCACACGACGCGTCATTGTCGTCCATCCCATCCTCGACTACGAAGATATATTGCTTGGCCGAAGGCCCATGCAAGCGATCCGAGACAGCGCTGTTGAGTTGGGGCTGACTCCCGAGAGAGGCGTGCGTATCCGCCTCACCGGAACACCTGCGCTCAACTATGACGAAATGATTGGCATCGCGTGGGATGTCGGAGTCGCCGGCCTTTTCTGCTTTGGCATGGTGGCGATTGTTCTGCGAAGAGCCCTTCGATCGAACCGAATGGTTGTGGCCACGCTCCTCACCCTTGTCGCTGGGCTGATTTGGACAGCTGCTTTCACAGCCGCCTCCATTGGCACTCTCAACCCGCTCTCCATCACCTTCGCCATCTTGTTCATCGGACTGGGTGTCGATTTTGGGCTTCATCTCGGTACAGGCTACATGGATCAACGCAGACTGGGCCAAGACCACGCCAGCGCCCTTCAGGTAGCGGCCGCGCAAGTGGGCTCCTCCCTCGTGATCTGCACGCTCACCACTTCCATCGGCTTCTACGTTTTCGTCCCCACCGATTACCGAGGAGTCGCCGAACTCGGACTCATCGCGGGAACAGGCATGTTCATCATCCTCGGGCTGACCCTGACGCTATTCCCGGCCCTAATCAGCGACGTTCTTTCCATCCATGCGAAGCGCGATCTGGAAGCCGCCGTTCGTTTCAAAACCGAATTCTGGCAGAGAATCGCCCGTAGGCCCTCCACCGTGCGATGGTGCGCGAGCGCCGCAGCTCTCGCGGCATTGGTAATCGTCTCTCCCGGACTTCGCTTCAACGCCAATGCGGTGGACATGAGGGATCCCAGCACTGAATCCGTACAGGCCTTTCGTGACCTCCTTTCTAATTCATTGACATCGCCCTGGTATCTCAACGTCTTGATGCCCAACCTTGACGAAGCGATCGCGCTGGGGACGACGCTTGAAAGCCTGCCCGAAGTCTCTCATGTCATCACCCTGGGAAGCTTTGTCCCCCAGGATCAAGCCGATAAAATCGCCATACTCGATGACGTCAACTTTCTTTTTGAAGTCCCTCTAGTGAGTCATGGGGACTCAGCCCCTTTGACCACCGAAGAACAAATCGAAGCTCTCAGGTCCCTTCGCGATGAGCTGAGCCCCACTCTCCAGCAAAAAAAAGGACAGCCCTTAGCCTTAGCGATGGCGCGACTGCGTGATCATCTCGATGACTTTCTCTTAAAAATCGAAATGACTGAAACGCCTGAGCAATCGCTCGCCCAGTTGCAGGCTGTTCTTCTCGACCCCTTTCCTGAGCACCTGATTCGCTTACGCCGAAGCATGCAAGCCAGCGAAATCAGTTTCGAGAATCTTCCCAACCGGGTGACTCAATCGATGATGACCCAAGAGGGTCTGGCCCGAATTCAGGTCTACCCCACAAGCTCCCTCGATGATGGGCCTTCTTTGCGTCGCTTCGTTGAGGTCATCTCCAGCGCAGCGCCTAATGCAGCTGGCGTGCCTCTAAATCTAGTCGAGTTCGGTGATCTCATTCGAACCTCCTTTTTTCAAGCCCTGCTCTCAGCCGCCTTCATCATCTCTTTGATCCTTTGGCTTATGTGGAGAAGTTTCACCGACATGCTCTTGGTGATGGCCCCTCTCACACTAGGCTCTCTGCTAACCACGGCCACAGCGCGTTTGCTGGATATCCCCCTCGACTTCACCAATGTCGTTGTTCTTCCCTTGCTTTTCGGAATCGGTGTGGACAGCGCAATTCACCTGGTGCATCGACACAAGGAAGGGGCCACCAGCGGAGAAGACCTGCTGGGAACCTCCACGGCCCGGGCGGTTTTCTACAGCGCTTTCACCACGATTGTGAGCTTCGGAAGCCTCGCCTTTGCCGGCCAACGCGGTCTCGCCTCCCTCGGACTTATGCTGAGTTTTGGCCTCTTCTACACCGTCACTTCAGTGCTCATCGTACTGCCCGCCCTGCTTGACTTACGCAGACCCCACGTTCATCCGCCTTCAAACCTCAACCCTGAACCACTTAAAGAGAAGGTCTCTCCCCCTTCCTCCAACTAGTCCTGCTTAATCGACAATTTCACTTTGGCAGGCTCCATGGAGACGGCGCGAATCTGCTCGGGACTCTTCACTTGGTCAAGGCTCAAAGAAAAGGTTCTGCGCCCCAGTTGGACCAAGAGCGCATCAAGCTCCACGGCCAATTCATCCGCACTGGCCATGTATAGATCTCGACGACGACCTTCAAAACGAACGGCCACGTCCGAGGGATCGATTGAAACCAACCTATACCCATCCGGCAAATTCTCGACCACAATGGGAACTCGCCGATTAACCGTCTCCACCGTCCCTCCCGGAATGGCGATATACCAAAGTCCAGCCGCCAAGCCGAAGGCCAGCAGAGCTTCTCTCCAGCTTCCGCGAATTCGCCTCAAGCTACTCTCAGCCACGGGAAGGGGTCTAAAGCGATCGATAAAACGCCGAATTTCAAGCTGCAAGGCTGCCGCATCCTCGACGGTTCGAATCTCTCCTTCATACGCGATTGAAATTTCTCCACGCTCTTCCGAAACCACTAAGCAAAGGGCGTCGCTTCGCTCTGCAAGTCCAAGCGCGGCCGCGTGTCGAGTGCCGACATCCTGCCCCAAGCGCTCCATGTCCGAAGAGAGGGGCAAGTGCGCGCCAAAACGAACGACCTTATTCGCACGAATCACAATGGCCCCATCATGCCCGGGTGACGCAGCATCAAAAAGGCTCATCAAGAGGGGCTCCGAGAAGCGTCCGTCGAGATGAACGCCTCCATCAAGATGTCTTTCGAGGGGCTCTCGTCCGGGCAAAACCACCAAGGCCCCTACGCGCCCTTTGGCCAACTTCATAATGGAATCGACCAACGACTGCTCCACATCCGGGGGCGGATGAGGGGCTCCCCTGCGAAGTCCCCAAACAGCAATGCCTTCAAACAACCGTCGAAGGTCCTCTTGAAACACAACCACGATCATGACCGCAATCACCGCAAAGAAGCCTTGCAAAACCAAAGTGGTGAGCTGAAGATCCAAGGCTTGAGCCAGCCCGAATAACACAGCGAGTGCCGCAAGCCCCAAAAGCGCCAGCCGCGCACTGGAATTGCGAAACCAAGAAATCACGAGCCAGATGAGCGCGGCTACAAGCAAGACGTCCAGTAAGTCACTCAGGCGCAGTTCTGCCAACGTCGACACAGCCCGTCCCCAAAATTCAAGCCTAATGGGAGTACCCCCCGCACAACCACCGGCTGGAACCTCACTCACAGGATAACACCCCCTAGAGATTTGTCGTATGTTCAAGCAGTAATTCCAATACGACAAAGAACTAGCGCTTCGCGCTCCCTGCCCGATAGTTGGTGAGAAGGCTTGCGGGCACCTGAACCTTTCAGCCGCCGGCAAAGCGCGAGGATGAAATCCATTGAAACTGAGTCCACTTTCACCCCTCTCCGTCTCCCACGACTCGGTTCACAGTGATCCGGTTCTCGATACCGCCGTCACCCACGCTCTACTGCGTCGGGTGGCCCGAGGCGACCTCGGAGAGACTCTCCGACTCTATGTACCCCACGACGCCATCGTCTTTTCCATGCTGGACGCTCAAAGGTCTGGCTTCGACCAAGCACAGCGGACGGCTGAGGAAAGCGGTTTTCCAGGCGTTCTCAGGCTAGCGGGTGGAAACGCCGCTCTTTTTCATACTCAAAGTCTGGCCTTTTCATGGGCGACACCCGTGACCGAATCCGCCAACGGAATTCGTCGCCGTTTTGAACTCGTGTCTCGATGGATTCAGAGAAGCCTGATCCGTGTGGGTGTCCCCGCTCAAATCGGCGCCGTTCCCCGGGAGTATTGTCCGGGCGAATACAGTGTGAACGCTGACGGGAAATTCAAAATCATGGGCGTAGGCCAACGGGTCATACGAGGGGCGGCCCATGTCGGAGGGGTCATTCTGGTGGCTGATTCGCAACGAGCACGTTCAATGCTCAGTCAGGTCTACAAAGACCTTGAGCTCGACCTCGATCCCAAAACCGTGGGGGCCGTTGAGGATGCGGTCCCGGGGATCGCCCTTGAGGACGTTAAACAGGCCCTCGTTGATGAAATAAATCGAGATCGAGCCATTAAATCTGTCAGCCTCGACGAAAAAACGTACGCCCTCGCTTCAGAACTTCTTCCATGGCATTCACCGTCTAAGAATCCGAAGGGGCGCGCCACCGCCTTGGGGACGAAGGTCCTCAGCGTAAGACCCTGAAAAAACCGTCGCTTCATACAATAAGCTTCTTAAATTCCGTATTCCGTCATTTTGCGTCTCAGCGTCGATCGGTCGATGTCTAACATCTCGGCCGTTCGAGTTCGGTTCCCGTCGCATTCCTGCAACGCCCGTTCGATCGCCCAGCGCTCGACCTGCCGTAATGTCAGACCTTGAGGCATGTCCGTCCCATCCGGGTCCGATCCTGGCGCCAGCGCACTGGAGGCCCCGGCCGAAGAGCGTGAGACCGTCACAGGTAAGTCAGCCACTCCAATACGCGCCTCTCCTGCAATGGCTCGAGCCCCCTGCACCGTGTTGCGAAGCTGGCGAACATTGCCGGGCCAGGGGGCCGCGCAGAGCACTTCCATCGCATCGGGACTGAAACCCAGACTGGAAACACCGGAAAAGTGAGAAGCCAATAGAGGAATGTCCGCTCTTCGTTCAGACAACGTCGGCAAAGCGATTTCAACTCCTCGCAATCGATAATAGAGATCCTCACGCAAGGTTTTCTCCTGCATCATTAAACCTGGATCTCGATTGGTCGCCGCGACAAAACGAACAGAAACAACTTCAGTCTTCTCTGCGCCAACCGGACGCACCTCTCCATCATCGATCACGCGAAGAAGCTTAGCTTGATGAGCCAAAGGCATGGCCTCAAGCTCGTCGAGAAAAAGGACTCCCCCATCCGCCTGACTCAGAAGACCTTTATGATCACGCTCCGCACCTGTGAATGAACCTCGACGATGACCAAAAAACTCACTTTCGAAAAGCTCTGCGGGCGCCAGCGCACAATTATGTGGAACAAAAGGCCCCTTGGACTGAGCTGAGTGATGATGAATCGCACGTGCCACTAACTCTTTCCCCGTGCCTGTATCCCCCGTGATCATCACATGAACATCACTTCTCGCCGCCATGACGGCCCGATGTCTCACNTCGGTAATCTCAGGTGTTTGTCCGACCAACTCCGGAACGCCTGAATCCAAACTGATTCGATAGGGACGAGATCGCAGTGCTTTATCAATAGCCACTGAAAGCGCCGAGCGAGAGGATGGCTTCACGAGATAATTCACCGCTCCCAACTGAACGGCTTCGACCACATCGCTAATCCCATCGTTGGCTGTCAGCATGATCGCAGGCAGATCTGGCCAACGCTGCTGCAAATGCGTCAGCAGCTCTAGCCCATCCATTTGCGGCATTCGAATATCGGATATAACAAGATCGAACGGGTTGGTTTCAAGCGCGATCAAAGCCTCGACACCGTTCGCCGTCGCCCGGACAGAATGGCCGTCCTCTTGAAGAATCAGCCTCAGGTATTCAGACGCGGAACTCTCGTCGTCCACAATCAGAATTCGACTAGGCACTTTTAACCTCCGCTCTTTTCACCTTCACTCTGATCCTTCTGTGTCCACAGGCAGGGTGATTTCAAACAGAGCCCCTCCTTGAGGACTAGAATACACTTGAATGTTTCCTCCGTGCTCTTCAACGATTCTCCGAGCAAGAAAGAGGCCGTATCCACTGCCTTTTTCCTTCGTTGTGAAGCCAGGTTTGAAGATCTCTTCGAGATCGACCCCGGCCAGCCCCGGGCCGTTGTCTGAAATCAAGACGTGAAGCCACCCTTTTAAAGTTCGCGTCTCAACGAAGCCTGCTCCGGCACCTTCCATGGCTTCCACGGCATTTCGCATCAAGATAACCAACGTTTCCGCAAAGGACGATTCCGGAATNCTCAACCGAGGTCGCGTCCCATCCTCTTTAAGCCCCCACGAAACCCCCGTCTGAGAATCGTTCAACTCGGTCAAGGCTCTACGAACGGCGGCGGGCACATCAGTAGCAGCAGAAGAAGAAGGAGGAGAGAAAGCCTCTGTGGCGACTTCCCTCTTCCTGTCCGGTACTGAGACCGGACTATTTTTCGGTCCACCGAGTTCTGAATTTGGGTTCAACGTAATCCGCGCGAGTCGCTCAAGGTCGTCGATCGCCGACCATAGACCCGCCAAGGCTTCGCGATCGGCCCCGTCGCCTTTTAACTTTGGTTCAATGAGGCTCAAAAACCCCCGGAGACTATGTACCGTATTCTTCAATCCATGAGCCAAGCGAGCGACGTTTTCACCCACAGCTCCAACGATGCGCTCATCCTCGAGCTCACGCGCCAACGAATCAAGATGCTCGCCGAGACGTTCGCTCTCATGTTCAATCGAGGCTTGCCGACTTGTCCAACGACGAGTCACCAGAAATGTGGCTAATCCCATTCCAGTCATGAAGCCCGACTGGAGCAGGACGGCCCTAAAATGCCCCTCAAGGCCGAGCCAAGCCTGCTGAACCCAAAGAGCCGCAATCGCAAAAATCGTAACCCAAAGAACCCGCCGGGTTTTGAGAGACATGGCNGAGAAAACGATTTCTAACCATAAGCCGGCAATAAAGGGAGAGCTTGTCCCGTTGGTGACCAAAACAAGGGANCCCCATCCCCCGATCCCGATCATCGGAGAGGCTTCTTCGGAGAGCCTCGCCATGCCTGGGCGAGTGCTGAAGGCATACGCCATGAAATTGAGGCTGGCACTGATCCCCACGATCCAGAGCACCATGTAGCCCACAGCCAGCTCCGTACGGAAGAGGTAAGCCGCTCCAGCGCCCACGCAAAGAGCAAAGTGCCGGGCCAGCAGAACGCGATCAAATGCTCTTCCCATACCGCGCACACCCCCGATCTGAGCCCACGAGCCCCTCTCAACGAGCTTCCCAGCGTAACGGCTAGACCTTAAATCTTACCCCGTTAGGCCATTTTTATACAAGTAGCTGACCCCACTGATTCGGTCACGTGAACTTTTCTCAGCTCACTTTTCATCCAACTCGGAGGCGAAAGGACCTCCCGCAACCGAGCGATTTATTTTCTATGAAGCGGCTTTCTTTTTAGAAGCCTTCTTTTTCTTTACGCCCTTCTTTTTGGACGCACTTTTGGGGCCCGCGGCTTTCTTAGCAACAGCCTTCTTGCTGGCCGTTTTCTTCGCGCGTGCCTTCTTTCGCTTTTTCGCAGCCTTCTTGGGAGCCGCTGGCTTTGGATGCTCCTCAACCCATTCCCCGTCACGATAGAAAGCACGCCAACCCGAGGCTTTTCCGTCGACCTCGGTCATGACGTACTGCTCGCGGGTTTTGCGCAAGAACCGAACCACCGCTTTTCGTCCGGCCCCATCCAACGCAGGCGCCTTCGCGATGTAGGCCAATTTTGGATCCAATTGTTCCGCCACAGAGACGACCTCTTCCACCGTGGGGGCACGCGTCTCTCGATTTTTAGGAAACTGACTGGCTGCTAGAAAAATACCAGCTGCGCCGTCTCTCAATAGATAATGGTCTTCGCATTTCTCGCACTTCAACTCAGGCATGGGGATGGGGTCCGCCTTGGGCGGAGCCGGCTCTCCACTGCGAAGTAGCTTACGCGTATTCTTGCAATCGTCTGAGGTACAAGCGAAATACTTTCCAAAACGCCCCGTTCGAAGTTGCATCTCTGCAGAACACTTGTCGCAATCAAGAATTGGACCGTCATACCCCTTGATCACAAAATGCCCTTGCTCGACTCGATGACCGTCACAATCCGGATTGTTTCCACAGACATGCAATTTTCGCGTCTCATCGATCAAGTAATTATCCATAGACGTCTTACACTTAGGACAGCGGAAGCGCTTCAACAGAAGGCGAGCCTCACTCTCCTCCTGATCCTCCGCATCGGCGCTCACGGCCTCATCCCCAGCCGTCAAATTGATGGTGGTCTTGCAGCGCTCTTTCGGAGGCAACCCATATCCAGAGCAGCCCAGAAAGACACCGGTGGAAGCCGTGCGGATTTGCATCTGTCGACCACAATCGGGGCAGTCGATGTCCGCGTTGGTGGGCTGGTTCGATCGCATCCCTTCGTCGCCACCCGCATTTTCGATTTTCTTATTGAAATCTTTATAAAAATCGCCGAGCACGCGTTTCCAGTTTTTCTTCCCAAGAGCAATCTCATCCAAAGATTCCTCGAGTTGGGCTGTAAAGCCGAAATCCATCAAATCTTCGAAGCTCTCGACCAATCGCTCCGTCACAATATCGCCAATCTTCTCGGCGTAAAAGCGGCGATTCTCAACGCGCGCATATCCTCGATCTTGAATCGTCGAGATAATAGAGGCGTAGGTTGACGGTCGACCGATTCCGCGACTCTCTAGTTCCTTGACTAGGCTGGCCTCACTGAAGCGCGGGGGCGGCTTCGTGAAGTGCTGAATCGGGTCAATCTTGACTAAATTGAGAATCTCACCCACTTGAACGTCTGGCAACGGCCCTGAATCGGAACGTCCCGCAGGCGGCTGAACCTTGGTATAACCGTCGAACACCAGAATTCGTCCTCGAGTTCGAAGTTCAAAGCCTTCCACCTCAAGCAAAATATTCGTGCTCTTGTACCGCGCGGGCGGCATCTGACAGGCCACAAATTGACGCCAAATCATCTCGTAAAGGCGAGCCTGATCCCTCTCTAAGTCCACCATCTGATCCGGCTCGACACTGACATCTGAGGGGCGAATGGCCTCATGAGCCTCTTGGGCGCCCTCCTTACTCGAGTACAACTTGGGCTGGTCTGGAAGATAAGCCTCGCCGTACTGGGAATGAATGTGCCCACGACATGCTTCCACAGCCTCTTGTGAAAGGTTCGTAGAGTCGGTCCTCATGTACGTAATATGGCCTGCTTCATAGAGACGCTGAGCCAACATCATTGTCTTCTTGACACTAAAACTCAGCCGAGTGCTGGCCGCTTGTTGCAACGTCGAGGTGATGTACGGCGCCGAAGGTCGACTCGTTGTTGGCTTGTCTTTACGGTCTTTGACCTCAAACACGCCGCCTTCCAGGCGAACCACCGCGGCTTCGGCATCGGCCTGTGTTCCTGGTCGAAACTCAGAGCCATTCTCTTTCAGAACTTGAAAGCGAAGCGGATCGTCTCCCGCCGTCTTCAGGTCTGCATAGATTTCCCAAAATTCTTCAGGCACGAAGGCATGAATCTCACGTTCTCGTTCCACCAGCAGGCGAACCGCCACCGATTGAACACGCCCTGCCGACAACCCACGGGCGACCTTTGACCACAGCAACGGCGAAAGCATGTACCCCACTACGCGATCAAGAAACCGTCTCGCTTGCTGAGCATTGACCCTTGAAATATCTAGTTGTCCAGGATCTTCAAAGGCTTCCTGAATCGCTGTTTTCGTAATCTCGTTGAAAACAACGCGCTTAAAGCGGTCCTCGCTGCCCCCAATGATCTCGCGAAGGTGCCAGGCAATCGCCTCCCCCTCGCGGTCAAGGTCTGTCGCCAGGTAAACAGTATCTGCATCCTTAGCGAGCTTGCGCAGCTCTTTCACAACCTTCTCTTTACCGGGAAGAACCTCATAGTGAGCCTTCCAATCCTGATCTGGATTGATGCCCATACGGGCAATCATGGCCTCGCGCGTCTTCTTCTTTTTGCGCGCGGCGCGCTGCTTCGGGGTCAACGTTTTGGCCAGAGCACGCGTCTTGGCGGCGGCTTTCGCACGCGCTTTCGCATCCACCTGACGCCCTGAACCCGAAACCGGCAAATCTCGGACATGCCCCACACTGGACTTCACAACAAAATCTCGGCCGAGATACTTGTTGATGGTCCGCGCTTTGGCGGGTGACTCCACGATAACGAGCGATTTGCCCATGTTTCCCCTATTTCTCCGGCCAGCGGGTGAGCCTGAGAAGGGCTTGAGTGGCCCCTCTCAAAATGCACCATACGCCTAAGGCGACCCGAAGTAGCACAAGAAACACGGACAGGAATCATGCCCCGTGGGAATTTGTCCAAATTTCATTCCGGGGTGCTAGAAAGTCCCCCGAAGGGGAATGCTCATAGCGAGCCTAAGGGGCTCTTCGTGGAATATTTGGGTCAAATCAGTGCATTTCTTCCCGCCTCGTTTTTTTTCACACAAAAGAGGGCAAAATCCTCTTTTGTCCCGCGGGTGCACCTTTTCGAGCCTCTATTTATGCAAGGCCCTGAAATCTCAACTCCATGTCGACGGTGGCCCCCAACCCACCCAGAACGAGAGCTATTGACCCCCCCTCATGGCTCCGCGACCTTGCTCTGGCTCCACACGCAATCCCGCACTCGGCCCCAAGCTCGCCTCAGGAGGATCCACATGGCTCGCATCATCGGAAACCTAGATGCCAACGATGATTTCACTCACCCGCTGGGTGAGGAATCCAACTTCAACGAGAGCATGTATTTCAACTTCTTCGATCCCAAAAAATCAACGGGAGGATTCGTCAGGCTCGGAAACCGAGCCAATGAAGGCCGTGCCGAAATGACGCTCTGCCTTTTCCTTCCCGATGGACGAGTCCTTTTCAATTTCAAGCGAGCACAAATCGACAATAACGATGCCTTCGATGCGGGCGGGATGCTTTTTGAAGTGATCGAGCCTTCGGAAATCCTTCGCACCGTGTATGAAGGACAGGCCATTGAGTTAACCAATGCTCGCGAACTCGCGGATCCCACGAGTGCCTTTCGAGAAAGTCCACGTAAGAAAATTTCGCTAGACCTAGAGCACGTCGCCTGTGGCCCGATGTACGGAAGTTCTCATTCAAAGGCAGAAGAAAAGCGTGACGCCGCCCAACAATTTGGAAAAGCGCACTACGAGCAACACATGTCCATCCGCGGACGTATTGAGATCGATGAAGAAGTCATCGAGATCGAAGGTCTAGGCCTGCGCGATCACTCTTGGGGGCCTCGGCACTGGCAAGCCATTCATGGCTATGAATGGCTCACCATCAACTTAGGACCTGATTTCAGCGCAATGGTGTCGGTG
Organism: Deltaproteobacteria bacterium; assembly: GCA_002691205.1. GTDB lineage: Bacteria > Myxococcota_A > UBA9160 > UBA9160 > UBA4427 > MED660. The sequence continues at coordinate 19,921 of NZHD01000107.1, read as the reverse complement.
ATCCGCCGCGATCCTGAATCTCAAAAATCGGCGGGGGTGGTCATTCGCAATGGCGAGTTCCAACTCATCAAAGATGTCACAATCGAAACAGAATACGAAGAAAACGGCCTCTACCACAAGAATCTGAAGGTCGACATTGAACTTGAAGATGGTTCAGATTTGCAAATCCACGGCGAAGTGGAAAATTTTATTCCTCTGCGAAATCGCAGAGATCATCTTCAGACACATATCGGAGAGGGAATGACTCGATGGACATGCGAAGATCGCGTCGGATATGGGCTCTCCGAGTACCTAAAGCAAGTCGATGCCGACCCTCGTTCTCCAGATCAAACTTAATTGCGCCTAAGACGCGATCTCGGCGGTGGCGAACGCCTCTGCGGCGGTGACGAGGCCCCTTCGCCCTGGTTCTAGATGGATTCGACGTAAACTTTCACCTTCGGCGCAGCGAACCGCCTTCAGTCAAAGATCACACTAAAGATCCACGACGGGCTGCGATTCACGGAGCATGGACCGGAAAGCCACCTCCAAAACGCGACGAGATTGCTCTAAACCAAAACCCGAATGGCCACGCATATTCTCCCAACTGCTCCACGTCGCCACCAGAGCCAGTGCTTCACTCACAGCTGGCCGCTCCGTAAGGGGAATCTCACTTAACTCTATTGCAAAAACACGCTCGATTCCCCTTCGCAGTGCCTCTCGCCAACTACGAAGATAGCCGTCTAAAACCGGTGAGAAGGACTCATGCAAACGAGAAGCCCGACGCACAGGGGTCACACTCTCATGCAAATAAATGAGTTGATCCAGATAGGCCGACAACCTCTTTTCAAACGGGCCATCGGCCCCCATGAAATCTAAATTCCCAAGTATTCGATCACCCAACCGACTCGCTGAAACACTAAATAGGGTCTGCAAGTCTTCAAAGTGCTGGAAGATCGTTCGTTCGGAAACGCCGGCCTTCTCCGCAATCATTCGCGAGGTCGGCCGAAGTTCACCTTCTTCAAGCAAGTGAAGAAGTGCATCGGCCACGGCACGACGCGTTCTTTGTGCCCGAGCCGCTCTGCCGTCTCGAGGCGTCTTCTCTTCTTTTTCATAACGAGGGGGGCGAGCGGAATCGGGGGGGTTCTCTTCAGTGATCATGTCTCGATAGTGCGCAAGGGCTCTCACAAAATCAAGGACTACCCCTGGGGCCAATTTGGACCTGAGCCCAGTAGCGCCCCCAGCGCCCCGATCGAAATCTGTAAAAGCGGGAGGAACACGCAGCTCGCGTACAACTGAACCATTTTGAAGCCGGGGCCACTGGCTAGCCCCATCATCAAACTCAAGTGGCTTGACCCAAAAGTGATTCAAGAATCGGAGTCGTCATATTGGTTCGATCAATATCGGCGTCTTGAGGCATCACCCCGAAATGTTTCATTTGTAAAAAAATTCGCGCCATAATCGCCGCAAAACGCCAGGCGGCAAAAATTTCGTAATACGCATAGTGGTCGGCCGACCTAGACAAATTCTTCTCCCAGCGCTCAATGGACTCAAGCTTGTTTGGCATGCCTGGCATGCGATCAAGTCCAATCCCCTCTGTCAAAACACGATCCATCGTAATGAACCAAGCCAGATCAGCGACCGGGTTTCCAATAAAGACCATCTCCCAGTCAATGACAGCCACTGCTTCACAGTCCTTAAACATCTGATTTGAAAGACGAGCATCTCCCCAACAAATACTCAGAGGGCCTTCGGGAGGCGCATTCGCCACTAACCAATCAAAGCCTCGATTTAAAAGCGCGTAACGACTGCGGTCCATCCCCCAATCCATAAAGTGCTCCCAGTAACTCAACTGGGCCTGGATCGAGCTCTGACCAGAGGGAATCTGAGGGATGAATGAAAAAATAGGATCGTCCCACTGCAACCGATGAACTTCAGACAGAGCATCTAAACCACTCCACCAGACGCGGCCTCGATCGTCGGGCGAAAGATCATAGATCCAGCCCTCCGAGTGATAAGGCGGATTATCACTGGGGACCTGACCCTCAATCCGCTCCATCACATAAAAAGGCTTTCCCAAGGGACCCGCACTCTCTTCCAACCAAAGCATCCTGGGCACAGGCACCTTCGTTTCCGACAGTGAGTTCATCATCCGAAACTGCAGCCCGACGTCATATTCAGGAAACACCAAAAAATCGCCTGACGGCTCTACTCTCAAAACCATTTCGCGAGTCACAACTTCGGTCCCTGCCCCCGAAGACATCTTGAACAATAAAGTGTCACTCGAAAAGCCCGTATCTTGGGGACCCCGCAAATCTTCAACACGGAGGCCTCGAGAGTCCAAAACTCGAGCCGACAACCATTCGGTCAATTGGGTACGCGTCAGTTCAAGGTCGCGGCCTCTTGGCAACGGCATATCTTTGTCTCCAAAGCAAAGGCCCGCAATCGATTGCTCCTCAGAGAGGATCGGCAGACCCGTCGATTCTGACCGTGAGATGTCGGGCTGAACCCTATCTCAACTCGCCAAATTAAGGCGACTCTCGCACGTCAACCACGAAAAATAAGTGGTTCGCCCGCTTTCAATAAAGCGGCTAGAATGCGCCAGCGTAATTTTTGGCGACCCCGCCCCTTGGGGAGAGGCGCATCAGAATTGAATATAAACGTGTGACGGATTTTATGTCTCTCCTCTGGCTTGAGCATGAGAAGAGACGACGAAACTCATGATCTCTCGAACCTAAGATGTGTATGGGGACAGAAGGAAGCGAGGAATCCGTGACCCAGAATCAGGACTCGGTAAATCTAGATATGGCGGCGTCAGCAATCTCACTCGACAACCCCCTCTCGGCGGAAGCCAAGCCGAAGAGCCAGTCCGACTCCCCAGGCGAGAACCTCTACGAAGAAGCTCTCGCGCTAGGCCAAGAACTCAATGAACGCCCGGTTTTGGGCGGAGGCCGAGATCGGGTTCGAACCCAACACTCTAAAGGCAGAATGACGGTTTGGGAACGAATTCGAGTCCTCACTGATCAAGAGCCCAATATCCTTTGGCGCAATTGGGGGCCCAAACTCGACGGAGCCTCCATTGTCACGGGCATCCTTAAGATTGGGGACCGCGACGTCGCCGTGTACGGACATGATTTTACTCTGCGTGCGGGGTCCATGGATGCCACAAATGGGGCCAAGCTTGCGCGTCTGATCTACATGGCGGGCGAAAATGGAATGCCGCTGATTGGAATGAATGATTCAGCGGGTGCGTTCGTTCCAGCCGGAGTGGGCGGCCTCGATGGGTACAGTGAAGCTTTTACAGCCCTGAGAAAAATCAGCGGCCTCGCCCCAAGTATTAGTTTGATGTTCGGACACAACGCAGGTGGGGGCGCCTATCTCCCTCGTCAAGGCTCCTTTATGATCCAATGCGAGGAAACCTTCATCGGCCTCACAGGACCCGGCGTGGTCAAAAGCGTTCTGGGCGAAGATGTCACAGCCGATGAACTCGGCGGGCCAGGCATCCATGGCATGAGTGGCGTCTGCGATCTCACCACGGCCGATGAACTCGCCAGTCTCAGGACGGCCCTCCGCTTACTTGCATATCTCCCGGATGACAACAAAAGCTTGGCGCCTTTCAAGTCTACTTCCGACCCCACAGATCGGTATACGGCTGAAGAGGATCTGCTTTTTCGGCGCACTTTTTCAACCCCAGCCGGCATGAATGCGCCCATGGATATCACCCTTTATCTGCAACAAATCACAGATTTCGGAGAATTCTTTGAGATCCAACCTCAGCGCGCTCGAAACATAGTCACCGCGTTCGGACGACTTGCAGGGCATGTGGTCGGCTTTGTGGCAAACAACTCAGCCGTCGCATCCGGACAAATCGATATCGATGCGGCTCTCAAGGGAACTCGCTTCATTCGCTTCTGCAACCTTTACAACATTCCCTTGATCTTCATCGAGGATACCACCGGCTTTCGCCCAGGAACGGAGCAAGAAAGTCGCGGCATTATTCTCGCGGGAAGGAAGCTTCTGGACTCCATTATCGACGTGCGCACTCCTCGAATGACCATGATTATTCGAAATGCTTTCGGAGGCGCCTATGCGAGCTACAACTCCTACTTCACAGGCGCAGATCGAGTTTTCACCATGCCTATGGCCAGAATCGCGGTCATGGGCGCCGCCGGAAAAGACTTTGTCTACAAGGATGAAATGCGAGCGCTTGAAAAGAATTACAAAGAGGCTCTGGCTTCTGGAACAGACAAAAAAGAAGCCGATTTAATCCGCGAACAGAAGCTCGCGGAGCTCACAGAACGATACGAAAGAGAACTCATGAACCCCAAGGAAGCGCTCTCTCTCGGCTCCGTCTCAAGTGTGGTCATGCCCGGAGAGAGCCGACGCGTTTTGGCCGACAACCTTTCCTTTCTCCTTCGCCACTATCAACCAAGCCCCATGGGCGGCATTCAGCGGGAGCACGAATAATGCTGGGTTCAGATCTGCAAAAAGCACGCTTTCACGATGCCGACTCAGAGTGGCTGCGTTCCTTTGCTCTAAAAGACATGAAGGTTCTCGTTGTTTGTCGAGGACCCGTGCGCATGGAGGCTTTTGAGGTCTTCGATGACGTCGGACTTCAAGGCTACGGGATGCTGCTGTCAGAAAAAGACTCCATCGTCTACCCCCGCTGCTTAGCTCCGGAAATCCGGTCCATTCCTGACCAACGAAACATCCACCGAGTCGCGGACTACATGGGGGCCGGGCAAGAGGAAAAAATGCAGCGTATTCGCGAAATCATCGCGATCGCACACAAGCACGACTACACCCATATTTTCGCCGGCTATGGATTCATGGCTGAAGATGCCGACTTCGTCCAAGCCATCGAAGATGCCCAAGTCGGCTTTCTGGGCCCGTCCGCTTCCGTCATCCGTAGAGCGGGAGCCAAGGATGAAGCGAAGAAACTCGCCCGAGGTCTCGGCAATGCGGTGATTCCGGGCGTCGATGACATCTCGAGCCGGGCTCTAGTCGCCCGTGTCAGCGATCAAGCTGGCCTTGAGACCCTGTGCGCCGAGCATAAGCTCAAATGGAAGTTCGACCCCACCCGGTCCCTTGAAGAAAATGCGGAAGCCCTGCTGCAAGCGGGCTATTCGGTAATGCTTGAACTCGTCACAATCGAAGAACTTCAAGAAGCGGCCGCCCTTGAAAGCAAAATCATCTGGGAGAAATACCCCGACAAGCGCATCCGATTTAAGTGCATTGGGGGCGGAGGGGGCAAGGGACAGCGCGTCGTCTCCTCGGAACCCGAAATCGCAGACGCCGTCATGGAAATTCTTGCCGAACAAAAGGTGACGGAGCCTGGGTCGAATCGAAACTTTCTCATTGAGCTTAACCTTGAGACAACGAGACACAATGAAATCCAAGTTCTTGGAAACGGGGATTGGGCGGTCACCCTTGGCGGACGCGACTGCTCCATTCAGATGCGCGAGCAAAAGCAACTTGAGTTCTCGCTCACCGAAGAACTCATCGCCGAGGCGGCTTCTCGATATCAGGGTCAACAAAAAGAAACACTGGAGAAAGACGGCCAGACCCTTCAAGCCATGGAAACGGATGCCGAGCGCTTTGCCGTTGGAGTCGGGCTCGATAGCGTCTCGACCTTCGAATGCATCGTAGAGAAGTTTGACCACTTCTTTATGGAAATGAATACGCGCATCCAGGTTGAACATGGAGTCAGCGAACTGGCATACATGCTCAAGTTCACCAACCCGGACAACCCTGAAGAGTCTTTTTACATCGATCGACTCATTGAGGTCATGGCTCTTCTCGCGGTACACGGGAGCAGGCTCCCTCGACCTGAGCGCGAGCCTCGTAATATTTCAGGAGCGGAAATTCGCGTCAACGCCACGAACGCCGCTCTTCAGCCTCATGCGGGAGGGATTATTCGCCAGTGGTCAGCGCCTCTGCCCTATGAAATTCGGGATGACCAGGGCATCGGCACGCGCAACCCCGACACCGGTTCCTTCATGTACTACAACCTCGCCGGCGCCTATGACTCCAACATCACGCTGATTTTGAGCCCAGGAGAAAATCGAGAGCATAACTTACAGAGGCTCTCGGAAATCCTGAGGCGAAATGAGATCAGAGGCGACAACCTTGAAACCAATATCCCCGTCCAATATGGCCTCATCAATTGGACTTTAGGCATCGAGCCCATGATGAAGCCCAACACCCGCTTCCTGACGCATTATTTGGCCGCGGTGGGATCGCTTCAAATCATCGCGCGTGATGTCGATCTATCGGTGGCCGCCGCAGAAGCCACTCGAAAGCTTAAGGATGCAGAATCTCGAAAGCTTCTGGCCTCCAAAGAAACTCTGCTTCTTCGGCCTCTGGGTCGGCTTCTCTCGGACCCACATGCCCTCGCGGGTTTCATTGGCCTTCACCATGGCCGAGCTTGGCATAGCGAGAACAACCAATCGGTCTTCCTCTCCAATCCTGTCCAGATTTTGCATCAGCTCTATCACTACCTCAACCTTGACTATGAATCAGGAAAACCGCCCTCCGAGATGATTTGGGAAGACGATGACCGGGTCCTGAATGACGCGCTCAGCTTCTACGCCGAAATCGAGAAAAGAACAGAGGCCAAGAGTTGGTCTGAAATAGAGGCCATTCTCGCCATGGACACCTGCGATGCGGTCAGTGGCGGAGATGCGGAATTGTGGAGTCGGTGCCAGGGAGCCCACCGAGGGCATCAATTGGGCATGGAATTTCTCCTTATGATTCCCCAAATTGCAGTTCAATCTGGTTTTTCTGACATCCAGATCAACGAAAGCCTCGAGCCGGAATTTCCTGAGCAATACACCGACCCCGAAATCACGCCTGGCCTGATTCGCACTTTGGCGCCCCCGCCGCCAGCCAGTGCCAACGAAATCGTCACACCCATGGCGGGCACTTTCTATGGACGTGAAGCGCCTCACCTCCCCGTGCTCATCGAGGAAGGCGATCATTTTGAGGCTGGACAACCGCTTTTCATCATCGAGGTGATGAAAATGTTCAATAAAATCCTGGCGCCTTTCTCTGGGACCGTAACCAAGAATCTCATGGACGAGAGTGACGGTCAGATCCTTTCTAAGGGAGAGCAAATATTCGAAATCGAGCCCGACGAAGCGCCGATCATCGAATCTGAAGAAGAAATCAGCGAACGACAGAGTGCCGTGACCCTTGGGCTCATGGTTTCTCCCACTCGCCCATAAGAAGGGCTTATTTTCACAGTTCGTCCATTGGAGAGCAGCCGGCGAGGCGGTACAATGGGGGCCCGGCTAACAGGTCGAACCACCCCCCACGGTTCGCGAAGAGGAGTCCCATGCTCCATTTGCGCGGTGCCCCCGCACTCTCACCGTCGCGAAGCGAAAAACTCCTCGAAACCCTTCGAGCTCATGATCGCGGCATCACGGATGTACGCGCCGAGTTTGCTCACTTTGCTCAGATTTCGTCTCCACTCAGCGACAGCGAGACGGAAACCCTTGAAAAACTGCTCAGCTATGGCCCCCGGGCCGAACGCTCGCCGGTCGACGAGGGGCACCTGCTCTTAATCGTCCCTCGACGGGGAACCATTTCGCCCTGGTCAAGCAAAGCCACCGACATCGCTCATATCTGCGGACTCCATAAAATCCAAAGGCTCGAACGGGGGGTGGCCTACACTCTTCGTGGGCAGTTCGACAAAAAAGGCCTGCAGGAAGCCCTCCCCTCTCTTCATGACCGAATGACTCAAACCGTGATGTATGACTTCGCTGAGGCTAAAAACCTGTTTGAGAGCGCGTCTCCTTCGCCCATGCAGCAGGTCGACGTACTCGGTGTTGGCCGAGAAGCCCTCGTTCAAGCCGATCGTAACCTCGGACTGGCTCTGGCCAGCGACGAAATCGACTATCTCACTGAGAACTTTACAGCGCTGGGTCGAAACCCAAGCGATGTGGAACTGATGATGTTCGCCCAGGCCAATTCGGAACACTGTCGACATAAGATTTTCAATGCGGACTGGACCATTGATGGTCAAAAGCAAGAAGCCTCACTCTTTTCCATGATTCGCAACACCACGGATCAATCTCCGGACGGCGTCCTCTCGGCTTACTCAGACAACTCCGCCGTCATGGCGGGCAGCGCCGCCAGCCGCCTCATCCCCGACCCCAGCGATGGCGTCTATCGTATGCACGAAGAACCGGTTCACATTTTGATGAAAGTCGAGACCCACAATCATCCCACCGCCATTTCACCTTTTCCAGGTGCGGCCACCGGCTCAGGCGGGGAAATCCGGGATGAAGGCGCGACTGGACGCGGTGGACGTCCTAAGGCGGGCCTCACCGGCTTTTCCGTCTCCAACCTTCGAATTCCAGGAGCCCTTCAGCCGTGGGAAACAGATTTTGGGAAACCCGGACGGATCGCCTCCGCCCTAGACATTATGCTCGAAGGGCCCATCGGAGGGGCTGCGTACAACAACGAGTTCGGACGCCCCGCACTCACAGGCTATTTTAGAACCTTTGAGGAGCGCGTCTTGAGCGCCTCAGGAAGCGAAGTCAGGGGCTACCACAAGCCCATTATGCTGGCGGGCGGCTTTGGCAGCATACGACCGGAGCATGTTCAAAAAGAAATCATGCCACCCGGCACCTTGCTGATTGTTCTGGGTGGTCCGGCCATGCTCATCGGCCTTGGCGGCGGAGCAGCCTCCTCACTCGCCTCCGGAACGAGCCACGAAGACCTCGACTTCGCATCGGTCCAAAGGGAAAACCCTGAACTCGAGCGCCGATGCCAAGAAGTCATCGACCGCTGTGTCGCGCGTGGATCTGAAAACCCCATCATCTCCATCCACGATGTCGGTGCAGGAGGCCTATCCAATGCGCTTCCTGAACTGGTCCATGATAGTCAGCGTGGCGCTCGCTTTCAGTTGCGAAAGATCCCCAACGCCGAGCCCGGCATGACCCCTATGGAGATCTGGTGCAATGAGAGCCAAGAGCGTTACGTGCTTGGCATTGCCCCATCAAGCCTAAAGTCCTTCGAAACCCTTTGCCTACGAGAGCGGTGCCCTTTTGCGGTGGTGGGCGAATGCACCGACGACGGGCAATTGATTTTGTCCGACGATCACTTCTCGAATCACCCCATCGAAATTCCGCTTTCCGTCTTACTTGACAAGCCTCCCCGAATGCAGCGAGACGTCAAGCGAATCCCGGTGACCCTCGATCCATTTGAGACATGGACCCTCTCAATCGAAGAGGCTGCCCAACGCGTTCTTCAACTTCCCACGGTAGGGGATAAAACTTTCTTAATCAGTATCGGGGATCGAACCGTAGGTGGACTCGTCGCTCGGGATCAAATGATTGGCCCCTGGCAGGTGCCCGTCGCCGATGTCGCGGTGACCGCCGCCGGCTTCGATCACTACGCGGGCGAAGCCATGGCCATTGGAGAGCGTACGCCCATTGCCCTGATCGATCCGGCCGCCTCAGCACGCATGGCCGCAGGCGAGGCGCTCACCAACATCGCAGCGGCCTCCATCGTCAAAACCGATCACATCAAGATGTCTGCGAACTGGATGGCGCCCGCCGGCCAACCGGGGGAAGATGCGGGCCTCTACGACGCGGTTCAGGCCCTGGGCATGGACCTGTGTCCCGCTCTCGGGATTGCCGTGCCAGTCGGCAAAGACAGCCTTTCCATGAGGACCGTCTGGGAAGATGACGAAGGAGAGCACAGCGTAACCTCTCCCCTGTCCCTCATCATCTCCGCCTTTGCCCCAGTGACCGATATTCGGAAAACATTGACGCCTGAAATCATGGCCGCCGACGAGACGACTCGGCTCCTCGCCATTGACCTCGGCTTCGGTCAACACCGGTTGGGCGGGTCTGCACTCGCACAGGTTTATAGTTCCGCCGGAGGAACCCCGCCGGATCTGGACGATGCCACATACCTCAGTCAATTCTTCGATGCCATCCAAACGATGAATCGAAAGAATCTCTTGCTCGCGTACCACGATCGTTCAGATGGTGGTTTTTTTGTCACCTTGTGCGAAATGGCCTTTGCAGGAAACACCGGCCTCGATATCGACATCTCAGCGCTCACAGGAGACCCCCTATCAGCCCTTTTCTGCGAGGAACTCGGAGCGATTATCCAAATTCGCGAATCTGAGGTGAATCAAGTCGAAAAAATCTTGGCTCAAAACAATCTCGACAAATGCAGCCAGATCATCGGAGCGCCTTCTCTCAGTGGCAAAATTACAATCAAAAACGGAGCGCAGTCGTTTTTTACAAAAAGCGTTCCCGACGCGCGTACGCTTTGGTCGGAAACCACTCGCCGAATGCAGAGAATTCGAGATAACGCCGAGTGTGCCGAGGAAGAGCATCAGTTGCGCCTTGATGAAAACAACGCTGGCCTGCATGCCCACGTTCCCTTTTCGTTCGCAGCCTCCGACCATGATGAATTGAACACGAGGACCTCGCGACCTCGCGTAGCCATCCTGCGAGAACAAGGCGTCAACGGTCAGGTGGAGATGGCCGCGGCTTTCGATCGTGCGGGCTTTGAGAGTGTCGATGTCCACATGAGTGATTTGCTCGAAGGACGTATGACCCTCGACGGGTTTAAAGGCCTCGCCGCCTGCGGCGGCTTCTCGTACGGCGACGTCTTAGGCGCTGGGGAAGGCTGGGCCAAATCGATCCTTTTTTCTCCACGAGCCCGAGATTTGTTTGAAGGATTCTTCACGCGCACCGATACTTTTTCACTGGGTATCTGCAACGGCTGCCAAATGCTTTCAAATCTCCACGCTCTGATTCCAGGAGCCAAAGACTGGCCTCGGTTCGTCCAGAACCGATCCGAGCAATTCGAGGCTCGCCTATCCCTCATCTCGGTGGAAAAAAGTCCGTCCGTTCTTCTTGCAGGCATGGCGGGCGCTCGACTTCCCATCGCGGTGGCACACGGTGAGGGGAGAGCTGAGTTTGCCGACCCCACCCAAGCGGCTCATTTTGAAGACCATGGCCTCGTCACGGGCCGTTATCTGAACCATGACGGCCAGCCAACACAACACTATCCTGAAAATCCCAATGGATCCCCCGGTGGAATCACAGGGATGACGAGCCGAGACGGTCGTGTCACAGTCATGATGCCTCACCCAGAACGTGTTTTTCGATCGGTACAACACTCCTGGCACCCCACAGAATGGGGCGAAGATGCGCCCTGGATCAAACTTTTCCGCAATGCCCGCCAATGGGTCGAATAAGCGCGGGCTTACGCACTCGAAGGAAAACAGATGGACATTTCAACTCTCACAGCAATTTCCCCCGTCGACGGACGCTACGCCAAACGGCTCAGCGAACTTCGCACACTCTTCAGTGAATTTGGCCTGATCCGAACGCGTATCCTTGTCGAGATTCGATGGCTTCAACACCTCGCCGACCTTCCCGGTGTCACCGAGGTCCCGGAACTATCAAGTCAAGCGAAGGCCGTCCTCGAAAAACTCTTGGACGAATTCACTCCGGAGTCGGCCTTACGTGTCCGAGAAATTGAAAGCACCACGAACCATGATGTAAAGGCCGTCGAGTACTTCATTAAAGAGCAACTCGAGTCCCACCCAGAGTTGCAGGCAATTTCTGAGTTCGTCCACTTTGCGTGTACTTCTGAGGACATCAACAATCTGGCCTACGGCTGGCTACTGAGCCAAGCCAGAGATCTCTGCCTGCTTCCGGTCATGGACGAACTCATTGACACATTGGCCCACTTGGCTCACGAGCAAGCGGAACAACCCATGCTCTCCCGCACCCATGGGCAACCCGCTTCGCCAACCACCCTAGGGAAAGAAATCGCCAACGTAGTCGCCCGGTTACGCCGACAGCGCAAACAACTCGCCGAGGTCCCGATTCTCGGAAAAATGAACGGAGCCGTTGGCAACTACAACGCCCATCTCGCAGCGTACCCAGAACTCGACTGGCCCGAGATTTGCCAAGAATTCGTAGAGTCCTTGGGGCTTGAACAAAACCCGTACACGACTCAAATTGAACCCCATGACTACGTGGCGGAATTTTTTCATGCCCTCTCTCGATTCAACACGATCACTCTAGACTTTGATCGTGACATATGGAGCTACATCTCGATCGGTTACTTTCGACAGAAAACAACCGAGGGTGAAGTGGGCTCCTCCACCATGCCTCACAAGGTCAACCCCATTGACTTTGAGAACAGCGAAGGAAACCTCGGCATGGCGAACGCCATCATGGGACACCTCGCCGAGAAACTGCCTATCTCGCGTTGGCAACGAGACCTCACAGACTCCACTGTGGCTCGCAACCTAGGCGTTGGCATTGCTCACTCTTTAATCGCCTTTCAATCCACCCTGAAGGGAATCTCGAAGCTTCAACCCGACCCCCAATGCATGCAGGCCGACCTTGAAGCCAACTGGTCGGTCCTGGCTGAGGCGATTCAAACGGTCATGCGACGCTATGGAATTGAAGAACCTTATGAAAAGCTCAAAGCACTCACTCGGGGCCAAAAAATCGATGCCGAACGACTCAGCAAATTCGTGGACAATCTCGACCTCCCCGATGTCGCTCGCCGAGAACTCCTCGGTCTGACACCGGAACGCTATACAGGAAACGCATCAGACCAAGCGATGAAGATCACTCGGCCCTAAGCGTATGAGTCCAAATCAAGAAAAAAGCGGCTCTGAACCCTCGAAAAAAAGAGGAACGGGGCGCGTCTTGCTTCTCTTTCTCTTCCTGGGTGGATTACTGTTCTGGGTTGAAAGCCTGGTGAGTGATCCCGAACCCATCTATTCAATTGCCATTGGGCCAAAAACGATTGCATCGCTTGAGCAAGGCTGGACCAACCGAATTGGCCGAGCACCCGATGCCGATGTACTTGACGCACTCATTCACACTCAGGTCGACGATGAACTTCTCATCGCACAAGCCCGAGCACTCGGATGGCACCGGAACGATGCCATCGTTCAAAGACGTCTGGTTCAAAACCAACGCTTTGTCACCGAAGATGAAGAGATTACCGATTCCGAACTGCTTGAACGCGCCTATCAACAGGGCATGGACCAAAGCGACATCGTCGTCCGCCGACGGCTTCTGGAGCGCATGCGACTCCTCATCGCCACAGTCTCTCGAAGAAACATTCCCTCGGAAGAAGAACTTCAAAGCTATCTCGACGAGCACGCCGAACGCTTCTCTCAGCCCGAGAGAACGCGCCTCACCCAGATCTATCTCAGCCGAGACACTCGCGGCGAGGAACTCACACAACAAGCGAAAGACCTCACAGATCGACTTCGACGAGACAAGATCGCTCCTGAAGAGGCAAGCCAATTTGGAGATCCGTTCTTGATCTCCCAGGATCTACCGCTCTCCAGTGAAAGCACGCTTGCTCGCCAACTCGGAAATTCATTTGCGGCCGAAGCGCTCCTTGCACCCGAAAAAAAATGGAGCGACCCGATTTCATCAAGCTACGGGGTGCATATCGTATGGCCGCATGAAAAGACAGCTGCTCGGCAGCCGCCTCTTGATGAAGTCAGAAGCCGAGTCAAAGGCGAGTGGCAAAGGGAGCACGAAAAACAGGCTCTCCGAGAGCACATTGACCGGCTCCGAGAACAAGCTCACATCGAAATCATTCGGCCCTAAGCGTAACGAACCACTTCACTCCCGAAGTCAGATTTGGAAAACGCCATACAGCTCAAGAATATGAGCTCAATTTTCAGCCTTTTTGGCTATCGAGCGACAAGCCGGTAGATCCACACTTTTTCCAACTCCATGGGATCGCGACGAAAGATAGACTGTTCGGTCCAGGCCTTTGAAAAGGCCTGAAGGGTCGCGCGGTCCGTCACGCGTTCGGCTCGAACATCATAGAGCTTCTGGTCCAACCTCACCCGCACGTTGGAATCAGCTGCGATGTTTTTTACCCACTGAGTCTCGCTATCCCCAGCGTTGATATACATCTGTCCATCAATCACGGTATAAGCGATGTTTACAGAATAGGGATCACGTGGCTGAGTCTCGAGCTGAAAGGTTCCGTAGGCTCCGGCAAAATCCCAGCTTTTAGGCGTCGGCTCAAGTGTCCCATCAAGCTGGCCACCAGGAAGTAAAATAAAAGGCCCGTTGCAACCACCCAAAACGAAGAGACTCAGAGCAAACACAAAAAACGCCCCGGTCCTACTCCTGTGCTTGATCAATTTAGAATTCATTTCATATCCCATTTAGGCAAAGGTTCGTTTGTGTAGTTTAAAAGTGAGAAGAGAGAGTCTATTCATTCCTAATACTCCAATCACATCCAATCGGGCCCATCGCCCCCGTCGATCTCGGCCTTTATTCCTCTCGTAAAGCCTCGACCGGATCCAAGCGCGCACCGTGTCGGCTCGGAATCAAAGTTGCTCCCAATGATAAGACAAGTGCAATCGATACCACTGAAAGCACTTGGACCACATTTACCTCAGTAGGGAGAGTCGCCACCTGATAGACACTGGCCGGCAGTGTATCGACCCCCGTCACTTCTTCGATTCGAGCCTGAACCCAGGCCAAGCGGGTCGAGACCGCAACGCCCGCAAGAACGCCAAGAATCACGCCCGCCACCCCAATCAAGGTCCCCTCGATGGCAAAAACCAGTTCAATGCTTCGGTCAGCGGCCCCCATGGTCTTTAAGATCGCCACATCCGTCGACTTGGCCATGATCATCATCATTAAAGTGACGACGATGACGAACGCAGAGACCACCATAATCATCACCAACAGCATGAACATTAAAGAGCGATTGTCGTTGAGTGCATGAAAGAAGCCTGGGAACAACTCCTTCCAGTCACGGCTGTAAAAAGGATGACCCAATGCGCCTTCGACCCGATCTCCGACTTGCGCTGAACGGTAGAAATCTTCCGTGCGCACCTCAAAGCCAGCCACCACATCGTTCACATCGAGAAAAGACTGAACGGCAGAGAGATGACCATACGCAAAGAGTTCGTCAAACTGCAAAAAACTTGACTCAAACGTTCCCATAACACTGAATCGAAGCAGTCGTGGAGCTGCGCCCAAAGCCGTCTGCGCACCTCCTTCGGGAGAGATCACAATCATTTGATCGCCGATCTCAAGATCAAGCTTCTCAGCCAAGCGGCTCCCAATTAAGAGACCCGGCACCGCGTCTTCACCCAGATCAGAAACCGGCCGAAGATCTTCCAGTCGGCCCGACGTTACTTTGTCGGCCAAACGCGTCACCGCGGAGGCGCGAGCGGGGTCTATGCCTCGAAGGCTGACCGGCGCGATCGCGCTGCCCGCACCCCGGATCATTCCCTCTGCCTCGATATAGGGAGCGACCGCCATCACACCGTCCACTTGTTCAATCTGTTCCATCAAAGACGGATAATCGACGACCTCTCCGTAATAGCTGCGGACCAAGAAATGAGCATAATTCCCGACGATTTCGTCGCGCCAAGTCCGCTCAAACCCATTCATCACGGACAGAACCGTGATAATCAACCAAACTCCCGCCGCGACCGCCCCTACGCAGATCAGCGTGATCGCTGAGATGAAAACTTGGCGCCTTTCCGCCACGAGATACCGTGTGGCAATAAACCATTCGGCTCCGCGCCGAATCTGCAATAACCCCGCAACGGAAAGTGGAATCAGAGAAAAGAGGATCAGCCCCCCCACCCCATAGGCGGCCGCGCTCCAAAGAGAGCCTTCCGTCAGCCCTCCCAAAGCCCACAAAACCAAGACCCCGGTTCCCGCCGATGAAAAGAGCGCCACAAGAATGCCAAGAGTCCCTCCGCGCAGGGCCCAACGACCGGCCGGCAAAAGAACGAGGCTCATGAGAAACAAGCCTGCCGAATAGAGGACCAGGGAACTCGCCCAGACCTCCCAGCTCGCCAACTCCATCTCGGGCTCGGCGATCTGAAGCCAAAGGGCTGCGTACACTGGGCAGAGCAAGAACGAACAAATAAAAATCAACCGAAGGCTCTGAGCAGCACGTGCAAATCGAGTGAGCACCACAAAAGCCGCGACGAGATAAACCCCTGCAAACACCACTAAAATCAGGGCAATCAAGAGAATAAAGGCAACTGACACACCGCTGGCCAATGTCTGCAGTCCATCCCAAATCTGGCTGAGTGCTTCCAACTAATCTGAGCTCGCGGGAGAATCCGAGTCGGGCTCGGGCGCAACACCGTAAAAACTCCGCAACTGCGCGGCGAGACTCAGAGCCGGATCCAAGTGCACCCCCGTCCACTCAGTGGAGTAGAGGGCCGCTCCTTGCTGACGCACATCTCGCAGGAGCATATCGATTCGACGAGCTGTCCCCAGCGTCTGAGACCGACCGTCCCCCGCAGCCAGTTGCCGGGACAGCTTCGCCGCAGCCTGATCTAATTTTTGAAGCGTCTGAAGATAGATTTTCGTCGCCCGCTGCTTCGTGACGCTCCCGGCTGAGATCACTTGAGGCTCTTTGCGCGTGGCTAACCGCATGGCCTTTACCTTCTCGGCCATTTGACTGGCGAGCATGGTCACCTGTTCCTGGCTCCACGTGCTTTCCTGAGCCGAGACGGCCCAAACCGAGCCCCAAAGAAACAAAACAGCGACCAAGGCCCTGATCATGATCCTTTTACCTCTCACCTTTTCCTCCTCAAGGCCCAACCGCCCCTGGCAGTCTAGCGGCCGACGAAGCCGCCTGCCGCGATTCAAGTTACGGCTTTATTTTAGAGGGCCTCAGCCTCTCCACCGTAGGGTCTCAGGCATCACTCGCCTGAGAGCGAAGCCAGAGCTAATCTCCCAGCGGCCTGCCTACGACGATTCGGAGACCTCATTGAAACCACCAGCCATCGCCCTCACAGCCGAAGAACGGGACCAATTTGAAAAGCTCGGTTATTTCAGCCGACCCAGTGTCTTTACCGCCGACGAGATCGATGAAATGCGATGCGCCGCTGAGGACGTTCACCGTAAAGTGCTGGAGGCAGCAGATCAAGCCGATGCCGCGCCCGTTGAACAAGTCGATAATCAAAAATATCAAGAAGTCCTGGGGTCCACGATCAAATGGGAATGGAATGAAAACCTGCGAGCGGTTCGGTCCATGGAGCCGGTCTTTCAAATCGACGCCCGAATGGCCAAGGTCATCGATGATCCGCGCGTCTGGGGCCCCTGCGCTGAAGTCATTGGAGTCGAGCGACTCTCGCTTTTTAGTGACAAGCTAAATGTCAAGCGGCCGGGTGGCGCGCCCTTCCCCTTTCACCAAGAGGGCCCGTACTGGGCCTACGGTGCCGAAGACTTGGAACGCGTGATCACTTTAATAATCTACATCGACGAAGCCACGGTGGACAACGGGTGTCTGTGGGTCATCCCGGGCAGCCACCGCTACGGACCGCTTGAATCGCTTCAAGACCGAGGCACACTCGGTCGACTTTATACGGATATCGACCGCCTCGACGAGTCTCCTGTTCCCGTCGCACTCCCTGAAGGCTCAGTTGCGTTCTTCCACCGTGACATTGTGCATGGCTCTCAGACCAATCGGACGGATCAAGATCGTCGGGCCTACCTGCTCGCTTATCAGCCTGAAGGTCTGCACCAATGGCGAAATGGGGAACAACGCGACATCGGGGAATCGATCTAAC
The DNA here is from genome assembly GCA_002691205.1 of Deltaproteobacteria bacterium. GTDB lineage: Bacteria > Myxococcota_A > UBA9160 > UBA9160 > UBA4427 > MED660. The sequence goes on along the minus strand of NZHD01000107.1, from coordinate 2,364 downwards.
AGATCAAAAACGCCAGGCCCCCACTCAGCCCATCCCTCGACGCCTGAGATCGGTTCAGGCCTGCACGCCGTAGCTGGGCCTTCCCCGCAAACGCAGGCGACCGCCATACCCTCCGTCACGTCGATGCCAGCCCCTTCGCGAATAGACCTTTTTCGGGTTTTTGAAGACCAAGCTCATAATTCCCTAATAATTTCATTGACTTCGCCTTCTCCCGGGAGGAAACTAACGTTAGTTAGTTAAGGACCCTCTTCTATGTCTGCCCCCCAAATTAAATCGAACGCCGAAAAAGCCTCTGCGGCTCGACGTCGGGGCCTAGAGACCAGCGAGCGCATCCTGGATGCCGCTGAAGACTGTTTCGCCCGTAAGGGCTTCGCGGGCACCACCCTACGGGATGTGGCCGACCATGTGGGCATTCGAATCCCCAGCCTCTACAACCACTTCCCGAATAAAGATGCTCTTTACGCAGCGGTTCTTCATCGAGGGATCAGTCCGCTTCTCGCCCTTCTCGCACAATCCATCAAAGACAGCCCGAAGGGTTACCCCGACCCAAAAGAAACCGTTATGGCGGTCATGGAGTGGCTCTCGCTTCGAGCCAACCTTCCTCGCCTGGTTCAATACGAATTGCTGGCCGGAGGCGAACGGCTCGCTCCACTCTTGGCCGAAGGCTTGCGGCCGGCCATGGCCCAGAGCTTGGCGATTCTCGAAGCCAACCCCGCCATGGAACGCTGGCGGCCCGAAGAAATTCCCTTTGTTCTGTTGGCCCTTTTCAACATCGTTGTGGGTCACTTCACCACATCCGCCCTTACTGAGAGCCTGAGCCCTGATCCAGCGCGCACTCAAGAAGGCACAGCGGCCGCGGCCCGAGTGTACGGCCAACTCGTCGAAACTTTGCTTCAAGAAGCTCCGCCTCCCCCTAAAAGAAACGAGGATTAGATCCATGAGTGCAGCCATTTCCTACCTCACCGCCACAAGTTGGGATCACACCATCTGGGACCATTTGCGTGAACTCCAAGAGCATGACCCTGTGCATTGGTCCGAGTCTGACCAGGTCTGGGTGGTTACTCGATACGCGGATGTCGTGGGTGTCTCAAAGAATCAAGAGATCTTTACTTCCGGAGAAGGTGTGCGACCGGGATTCCCTGGAAAAATTGGTCTCATCGATGAGCACGAGCCCCGTCACGGCTCACTCCGTCGCATGATCAACAAAGGCTTTACCCCTCGCATGGTCAAGATTCTTGAACAGGTCTTTCACCAAATTACAACCGATGCCATTGATGCCGTGGCCGCAAACGGGAAATGCGACTTCGTCCACGACATCGCCGTGCCCCTTCCCTTGCTTCTCATCGCTGAAATGATGGGGATTGAGAAGAAGGATCGTCACCGCTTTCACGAATGGTCCGATGCCATGATCGCCGGCGATGGCAACCTTCATGACCCGGTCATCATGGCAGCCTCAGCCAAAGCCTTTATTGAATATTCGCAATACCTCACGGCCATCATTGAAGAGAGAAGGCACAAACCCCAAGACGATCTGGTCAGCATCTTGGTGGGCGCCAAGGACGACGGCGTGCTGGAAACCTTCGACAATCAAAGCTCCATGGCCGAAGCGGCCGGTGTCGAACAGAGCGAATTGGCCAACGACGAGTTGGTCATGCTGCTTACGATCCTACTGGTCGCCGGCAATGAGACCACTCGAAACGGTCTCTCGGGGGGGATGCAAATGCTCATCGAGAATCCAAGCGAAAGACAAAAGCTAATCGATGAACCCGCCTTGATCCCAGGCGCGGTGGAGGAGATGATCCGGATCGTTTCGCCGGTCCATAGCTTTAGTCGCACCATCACCCGCGACACGGAGCTTCATGGACGGGAGCTAAAGCAAGGCCAAGAAATCCTGATGGTCTACCCCATTGCCAACCGGGATCCGCGGGTCTTCGAGGCCCCCGATGAATTTCAAGTCGAGCGTAACCCGACGCACCTGGGATTCGGCGTGGGCAGCCACTTTTGTCTGGGCGCCAACTTGGCCCGCATGGAAATGCGAGTCGCCTTCACCGAACTTCTGAAGCGCCTTCCCGATATGGAGTACACCCACGGCGGCCCGGTTCTCAAGCCTTCATCGTTGGTGCGAAGCTGCACGGAAATGAAGGTGGAGTTCACGCCCGAGAGGCCGTCATAGAAGCGTCCAGTAGCGGCGCAGCGCGTGAAAAGGTGAAAAAAGAATCTTGGATCCCAGGTGCCCTGAGTGGAGTCTCGCCCGGGCGGAGTGCCTATTGTTCCGAACAAATTATGACTCCTTTGACCGTTTGAAGGCCTCGGAGCAAAAAGCCGACCCTGTAAAAAAATTCCGATTGACGAAGACCTCCCGCC
>NZHD01000106.1 GCA_002691205.1 Deltaproteobacteria bacterium | reverse complement strand
TGATCTTCAAGACAGCCGAAACATTTTTCCGAGCGGCGGCCAACTCAACCGCCTGCTCATAGAGTTCGAAAGCCTCTTCGGGCTGGCCTTTTTGACCCGCAATCCGCGCCAAGTGCCAAACCGCCATGAAGCTGCGCGGATCAAGTTCAAGAGCCCGCTGGAGGGTCACTTCAGCCTCTTCGGTTTCGCCCAGTTCATAGAGGCTTCGCCCTAAGTTCAGCCAGGCCAACCGGGCTTTGGGTCTTTGACTTATGGCCTTTTTAAAGACGGCGGTGGCTTTCTCAAATTGCTTCTGATCCATAAGGGCAATCCCAAGGTTGACCCGCATGGAAACATTCTCAGGCGTGATCTTCAGAGCCCTTTCGTAATGCTTCAGCACGTCTGAATGACGATCCTCAATCGCGGCGAACCGAGCCAATGTTCTGTGTGCCTGAGCGGCGAGCGGGCCCGGCAAAGCGCCGAGCCGGTCTAGCCGAGCTAAAGCCGATGCCCGCTTATCGAGTCGAAACTCCACGGTCGCTAGGGCGATTTCGGCTTCGATAAAGTCCGGACGAAAAACCAGGGCTTTTTCAAATTCCACACGAGCCCGCTCAAAATCGCCTTCCGCCCCCAAAGCACGTCCAGTCCAGTAAAAAGCATCGGCGTCCGCGCCTTGATCCGGCGCATCTTGAACCTGCTCCTCTAACACGACGCCACTCTCACCCTCAAACGTCGTGGGTTCTGAGGCCGCGACACCCTTTGCTCCGAAAATCGAAAACCCACCCACCAATGCCCCACACAAGCAAAGCTGGGCCCACCGTGTCGAAGGAAGTACTGCGCCCCTTCTGGAGAGACCCACTGCCCCGTTAGGAAAATCGGTTGGTGAATAAACTGTCATAGAATCACTGAGTGTAGAAGAAGGACGATCAAGAGACCCTCCCGTGCGATGGGTCGGAGCGAAAAAGCCCTCTTCTTCCAAGCCATCCGAATAAAAAGCCAAAACGGGCCCCTGTGCATACGATGCACGCACCTTATAACAACCTTCTCCTATGCTCTCTCCGTGAGTCCCTGCGGGTTACGTACAGAGAGAGCCAAACCTCGATGGCCTGGAGGCCCCCGGTCCTTCCCGCGTGTAATCTGGCCCCCTTCCTCAAACCCCCGCAGACATCTCGGAGGCCCTGCAGAGGCTTTTTCTGAAGTGACGCCGAATCCTTTCAATTCGAACCTAGACACTCCCCCGCGAGGAAATTTGATTCTTTCGGCTTACTTCGACTCGTATCTTAAAAACTAGGTTTTTTTTTGACACCTCCGTGAACCCGAGGCCACTTACACCCAATATAAACCATGCTTCAGGAGGCAATAACAATGCGGACCATCGTTCGTTCAACCACGCTCTCGCTGCTGCTTGCTCTAGGACTCTTGGTCTTCGGAGCGGCCTCCGCGAGTGCATTTTCGACAAGTATGACCAACAGCTGGGGCGGCGGCGTAGCCTCGGTGGGTGACACGTTGACAGTGACAGTTTCGTTTGACACTGACGGTGGAAATGACGTCTCACTTCTTTCTGTGAGTGTTCTTTTTGATGATGCCATCATGTCCTACGACGGCGGAACGTCCGCCACCTACGCGCTGTACACCGGAGGCAAGGGAGCTTCGTATCTGAAGCCGGCCACCACGAACAACACGCTTCGTGTGGGAACCAGCAACCAGATCCTCTTGGACTGGCAGAACAACATCCTTCCGGGTGGCGCAGCGGCTNCGGGCAGCTTCNCTATGAGCACTCTGAGCTTCACGGTTGCGGCTCTCGGTGACGGACAGGCTGATTTCACATTGAGCTCAACTTCGCCGGGCAACACTTTGTTCCTGGGCGACGAAAGCTATCCGACCAACAACCTGTCGGGCAGCTTTGCTGTGATCACTCCTGAGCCGACCACTGCGCTTTTGGTGGGTCTCGGTCTCATGGGTCTCGGTGTTGCAGGTCGACGCAAGGCCTAATACCACAGAGATTCTGTGTACCATCTAAGAGCCCTCTGGCATGCCATATGTCAGAGGGCTTTTTTATTTTTCGGCTGGGAAAATGAAGGCCAGGGCAAAACAGGTTCCGTTCCGGCCGTGAACCCCTAAAAGGTGTCTTTCACACGGCCAACCCTTCGGTCGAAAGGGGTGTACGGCCGTCGCTTGGGGCTTTGAAGCCCTTTCTAGGGCAAGGCAGGCTCACGCATGGGTTGTTGGCTTCGATACTGATCAAGGTGCTCCTGAACCACCTGAATGATGGCCTCGGGGGCATTATTCGCATGAAGGGCCTCAAGCGCCCTTTTAGCCTGGATGATGGCTTGCGCGAAATCTCCGTTTTCAGCGTAAACGGCGGCCAGTGTGTCTAGGTAGGCGGCTTGAGGCTTTTGACTCCCTTGGGAGACGATGCGGTCCATGATAGACCGGGCCCGGGGGCCGTCTCGGAGACCGGCTTCGGGAAGAGTGGCGAGGGCCCACGCCAAGTCATTGATATTGGCTTTGTCTGAGGGGCAAGTTTCTATACCGTCCTCCAAGAGTACAAGGAGCTGGCTCCAAAGCTGCTTTTCTCGGAGAATCTCAGCCATTTTGGCTCGGCTTGGGTAATCACACGGCTCGATGGACAGGAGGTCTTGGTAGGTGGCGAGAGCCTCCTCGACTCTTCCTAAATCGCTCATTGCACGAGCGGTGAGACCGATCACATAGGCCGAATTGGGTGTGCGCTCTCGGACGGGTTTGAGAATATCGAGAGCTCTCTGCGGCCTTTTACTTCGAAGATAGCCTTGGGCTATAGCGATCTTTTCGGCCTCGTCGACCAGCACGTTGGGGTCCTCGCCATAGAGATCAAGAACGGAGAAGCCCGAGTCTGATTCTATTTTGGGAGCATGCGCGACGTACCCCAACGCGATGAGTTCGGCGGCGACTTGAGAGTCGAGTTCTCGCTGAGTCGAATCTTTCTCGGGTTCAGATGGATTCTCATCCAGCAGGGCTTTCAACTGAGCTTGCATGAAGGCCAATTGCTCGGGCTCTTGTTCGGCTCGATTTATGAGTTCACTCGGATCCTCCCTAATAAAATAGAGCTCTGGATTGGTTTTGTGGATGTATTTCCAGTCGCCCAGAGTGAGTGAGCGAAGAGTGGGGAGTCCGAAGGTGGCGGCAAAGCGGCTAGCTTCCCCATAGCCTGGTCGAGGGTCTGGGGGCGCAGCGCCTTGGAAGAGGGGGATCAATGAGCGTCCGTCGACATCTCGAACCGGCTCGATGCCCAATAGGTCGAGGACAGTGGGGAGAATATCTACAGTCCGGACCAGGGAGGGGACTCGAGTTCCTTTGGGGGCCCGTGAGGGGGCCCAAAGGATCAGGGGGACCTTCATGGTGGAGTCGTAGACGAAAAAACTATGCGTGGGCTCATTGTGCTCGTTGAGTCCTTCGCCGTGATCAGATGTCAGAATCACGATGGTCTCGTCTTCCAGTTCGAGTTCATCGAGGGCTTTTCGAAGGGCGCCGATCTGAGCGTCTAAGTAGGCGACCTCGGCATGATAAGGGCTGTCTTTGAAGCGCTTGCGGAATTCCTCTGGCGCATAGTAAGGATCATGAGCATCAAAGTAGTGAAGCCAAAGAAAGAAGGGTTCGTCTCGGTACCTCTCCATGAAGGCTACGGCCCGCTCGGTGATGTCTGAGCCAGTTCGCGTCAAGGAGTGAGCGGCACCGTGTTCTACGCCTAGCTTCTTGAGTTTGACATTTCGGCTGAGAGCATCGCGGTAGTGGTTAAAGCCTTGGGCAATTTGAGTTTCTTTTCTCAGAACCGGGGCTGCAATTTCAGTGGCTGTTCGGTAGCCGGAGTCTCTGAGGATCTCAGCGAGTGTTCTTTGAGAGTTCGATAAGATAAATCCGGCGTTGGCTCTGACTCCATGTCGATGAGGCCATAGGCCCGTAAAAATCGAGGCGTGTGCGGGCAGGGTTTCGGGGTTCGTCGTCACGGCTCGCTCAAAGACGACCCCCTCTTCGCCAAGTTGATCGATATGAGGAGATGTGCCCCTTGTCTGTCCGTAGCTTCCGAGCGCGTCTGCGCGTGTTGTGTCGAGGGTGATGAGGATTAGGTTTGGAGGCCCCTCTCTTTTTTTCGATTCAGCATTTTCAATGCTTTTTGAATCAAACTGGGGAGCCTTTGCGTCGCATCCCGATAGGCCAAGGGCTAAGCCGGAAAAGACTATCCACGTAAATTTGAGGATCTTTTTTTGTTTCACGGAAGGATGTATCCAAGGGAGCGAAGTGTCTCACGTTCTTCCTCATCCAGTTCGATGCGCTTGATCCCTCCTGTCTTTTCGTACGAGAGATCACGCCGCTCTTTTAAAGCTTGCCAGAGGTTTCGAGTCACCTCTGGATAGGACGCGGATACATCGTTTTTTTCATTGGGGTCAGCGGAGAGGTCGTAAAGAGAGGGTGATTCGTCACCCTGTCGAAAAATCAGTTTGTAGTCATTTTTTCTTACTGAGAAATAGAGCGGAGCGTCCGACCCCATGACTTCGGCGAGTTCAATTCCCCCGGACGCTTCTCCGTACTGGAGCCTGGTTTCAAAAACGCCGTCAACCGATTCGATTTCTTTGATCAGTGGTCCCAGGCTGTAGCCGCTCATGCCGGGGTCGGGCGGCAGGTCAGCCCAATCGAGGACCGTGGGGGGGATGTCGATGATGGACACGGGGGTCTCGATCGAGATTCCTTGCGGGAGTCCCATCCCTCGCATGATGAGAGGAATGCGAAGACTTTCCTGATAGGTGGTGAGGTGATGGAAGAGCCGCCCATGATCCATAAATTCCTCTCCATGGTCGGAAGTGATAATGACGGCACTGGTTTCCATGAGCCCCCTCTCGTCGAGGAATGAGAAGAACCGACCGAGCTCATCGTCCATTTGCCGGATTCCAGCGTCGTAGAGTTCCTCCAGGTGTTGAATGTCGACCGGATCAAGATCTGGTTTTTGCATGTCTTTGTTGATTTCGACCAGTGAGTGGCTTTCACCCAGGACGCATTTTTTCGGATCGAAGGTTTCTTGGCAACGTTTGATATAGGCGTCGGGCAAGCTCATGATTTGAAGCTGCATCTCTTCACCGTCGATTTTCCCATCGTAGGGTTGGACGAACATCTTTTCGTATCGTCCAAGAGAGGTGTAGTCGCTATGCACATCGTAATAGTGCATGAAGACAAAGAGGGGTGCGTCTCTATCCTTATCAATCCATTCCATGGCTTGATTTGTAATTTGCTCGTTGGGTAACCTTCGGCTGACATCATCGGGGATGAAAAGGAATTTTCCGAAACCCCGTTTGAGTTCAAATTTTGGATTTCCGATCCACATACTATTCACGGCGGCGGCCGTATCCCAGCCAGCCTGTTTAAGAATTTCAGCCAAGGTGGGAACGTGTTTAGGAAGAGCGTGAGAAGAAATGATCACCTCATGCTCTAGCGGGTTTCGTCCAGTGAAAAGTGAGGCATGGGCGGGCAGGGTCCATGGGGCGACAGAGCTCGCGTCGGTGAAGCTCACTCCCTCGGAGGCAAAGACGTCGATTCGAGGCGAAGTGAATCGGCTGTGTCCATAGAGACTCAAGTGATCAGCTCTAAGCGTATCGATGGAAATAAGGATGATCAGATTAGGGACATCAGAGGGCAGTGCTTCCTGATTGGGTTCGACGCTGGGTGATTCGTGACACGCTAGGCCGAAAAAAAGTACGAGTAGAAGGTGTTTTATCTTTTTCTTGAACTCTTCGATGCTCGAATTTTTCATACGAATTTTGAGTGAGTCATACATATGGGCTCAACGGATGTAGCCGAGAGCACGGAGTTGCTCAAGATCTTTAGAGTCTAGATTCACTTTGTCCTTCTCGGATGGGTTGAAGTTTGAATCCGAGTGGCGATGCATCATTTCTTTTAGGAGTTGGGAAGCGACTTCAGGATGTTCTTTAGAGATGTCCCTCGTCTCGCCTGGGTCCTCGGTTAGATCATAGAGCCATGAACGCTCTTTTTTAGAGTCATGAATAAGCTTATAGCGACCCCTTCGAACTGATCGGTAAATTGGATAAATGTTGTCCATCATTAACGCATAAGAGAGTCCGCCGGCCGCTTCTCCGTAGAGAAATCGATTTTGGAATAGGCTGGAGGGTTCTCCCGTCATGAGGGGCATAAGATCTAAGCCATCGATATCCTCGTCTACCGGGAGACCCGCGATGGATAAAATAGTGGGTGCAATATCGACTAGAGAGACGGGCGTATCAATTCGAAGTTTTTCAGGAATGGCTCGGCCACGGAAGATCATGGGGACATGAAGAATTTCCTGATAGACAGTGAGAAAGTGATCCATTCGTCCATGGTCCATGAACTCTTCGCCGTGATCGGAAGTAATCACCACGAGTCCGTTTTGGTCCAAGCCCTCTTCTTCAATCACTGAGAGAAGGCGTCCCAATTCGGTGTCAAGTTGTCGGATCCCTGCGTCATAGAGTTGCTCCAGATGCTGGACGTCCTGGTCTTCGAGTTCGAGTTTTTCGACACTGCTATTGACGGCTAGGTAATTTTCGAGAGTGCCAATTCTACACTTTGAAGGGTCGTATTCAGCATGGCACATTTCAAGGAAGTCATCTTCGAAGGTCGTCGTTGCTAATTGCCATGCGGTGCCATCAACAGGGCCTTCGTAGGGCGTGACGAAAAGACTTTCGTATTCAGGCAGGGATGCATAGTCCGCGTGTACGTCGTAATAATGGACGAAGAGAAAGAGCGGTTGGGGGCCACGACCTTGAATCCAGGAGATCGCTTGGTCTGTGATCCAAGTATTCGGTGCTCGACGGTCCATTGTGTCTTCGACGAAGAGGTATTCTTCAAAGTCTCGGGTCAGTCTAAACGGTTCTCTTTTTAGCCAACTGGAGTTCACGACCGCGGCGGTTTGATAACCGTTTTGTTTGAGCGTCAGGGCCAAGGATCCGACATCTTCGGGAAGGGCGGAGTCAAATCGCATCACTCGGTGTTCAACTGGATAGAGTCCAGTCAGCATCGAGGCGTGTGCGGGCAGTGTCCAGGGGGAGGTTGAACTCGCATCCGTAAAAACGGTTCCCCCATCTGCAAATTGATCGAGGGTCGGCGACGTAAATCTCTTTGCGCCATACATTCCCAAATGATCGGCCCTGAGGGTGTCCAGAGAAATAACCACCACAAGGCTCGGGGGAGCCGCTGTTTTTTCGGCGGCTGTAGAGGCCGACACGGGCGGCTTCGGCATGGGGTTCTTGCCTGTTTCGGGAGAACACCCGTAGAGCACGCCCAGGGCAAGGATCCAGGCTATTTTAAAGGCACCCAACGGCCGCTTGGGCTTCATCATCTTGCGACTATACCCGTCTAGGCTCCGCTCGTCAGAGTCCCGCCCATTGTCCCCTGGGGGCAATTCGCTCAACTGGGTTGACCCCTCTAGGCAATCAGTCATAGACTCCGAGTTCGGAACCTACTTTTTAAGCAAACCTACAGGGTTGAGTTTTCTTGGGCTGAGTGGTGCCTCGAAAGTCAATGAGTGGGCCATCAGGGGAGTATTAGGACGCATGATGTCGAATTTGAGCCGCTTGGTGTTGATCGTAGCCGTGGGAGGTCTTATCGCTCTTGGGTCTTTGGGCTGCGGGGGTACAGATGATTCTGCTGCACCACCTACAGACAGCACCGCAGGCACGACCTCGGCTGAACGCGTCATACAGGAGACGCCCACCATCACCTCTGAAATGCCCAGTGCAAGCGGAGAAAATCGCCTGGGCGTGGGTGAGGAGTTGAAGAATAAGATCGCGATTCCGGATTATTACCCTGAGGATGGGCCCGTCTACCCCGGCACTTTGCCGAGTTATGTTCGGGTGATGGGCAGTAAGGTGGCCTTGGCCTTTGGATTGTCAGACTCGCCCGATAAGGCAGAGAGCATCGTTATGGCGGATCTAAAAGGGAAGGGTTGGACGCTGACCCCTCCAATGGAACTGCCTACTGGAACAGTGATTAATGGAACGAAGGCGGGACGAGAAGTGACGGTCCTGATCTCGACGGTGCCCGAAGATTCTGGGGGCGAGACGACGATGATGATGGTTTCAGTCCAACGGTAGTTGTTTGTTTTGGATTGACGCGTTGTACAAATTTCGCTTTCAGCGAGAAGCGCTCTTTTTTGGCCTTGCCCTTGCCCTAGCGCTTCTGTTGGCGTGCGGGAAAGAGCCGGTCAGTGATTTTTCTGAGAGTCTGGAAAATTCAAGCTCCGAGGCAGGAATAAGAACGGTCGTTCTGATTTCCTTGGACACTCTCAGGGCCGATCATTTGGGTTCCTACGGGTATGAGTCTTTTACCTCGCCTCGCTTGGACGAATTTGCGATGGGAGGCGTTCTCTTTGAAGACGTCAGCTCAACAGCCCCCTGGACGCTTCCTGCCCACGCATCCATTTTGACGGGCTTAAGCCCGTGGAGACACGGCGTGGTGAGTTCAAAGGCTGGCCTGTCTGCCGAAATTGAAACATTGGCCGATTGGTTTAACGAGGCCGGTTGGAAAACATCCACGATCGTGAACACTTTGTGGCTTAGCCGAGAGACGTACGGGCTGACCCAAGAGTTCACGGATTATCTGGCGGTGAAGAGGTCGAATTATAAACAGATTGGACCTTCCTCAGATATTACAGACGAAGCGATTGCCCAGCTCCAGAAGCAGGGAGGCGCTTCACTTTTTCTGTTTATTCATTACTACGATATTCATGCGGATTATGCTGCGTTGCCCGCTTATGAGAGACTCTTAGTTGAGCCCTATGAGGGTGAAGCTGATGGTTCGGCTTGGCAGTTGATGCGGGCCAACTTCGCTCCGGCTCATATTGCGGCCTGTGTAGAAAATTTTGATTCAGGTCAGTGTGAGTTCGGAAGTCAGGATATCCCTCGCCGTATTGATTCAAATATGGAGGCGGTGGTCTTTGACGAAGACGACATCGCTCATATTACGCAACGGTACAACGCGGGTATTCGTCAAACGGACGCGGAGTTGGGCAGACTGCTGAGTTTTATAGAAGACTACGAAGGGGCTGAGGAAACTCTCGTTTTGATTACCTCTGATCATGGAGAGGAATTCATGGAGCATGGGAGAGTCGATCACTTTTTGACGATGTATCAAGAGACGCTTCGAGTGCCTCTGCTTTTGCGAGGCCCGGGTGTTCCGGTGGCTGAGCGCTTTAATGTGCCCGTTTCTTTGATTGATATTGCCCCGACGTTGCTCAGTCTCACCGCATTGCCGATTCCAGAGGATTTAGAGGGCTTTGATCTATCGACCCTTTGGCGGGGTGAATCGGAATTGAATTGGGAAGCACGCCCTCTTTATGGCGAAGCCAGCGGGGGCCTTGAGTACGAGCGCTGGACTCCGGGGGCTTATCCGGTGTATCGGTCGGTCCGGATGGGAGACCTTAAGCTAATCGAACGACAGATGGGCGATGAGGATGCGACCTATGAACTTTTTGATCTCCGGACCGACCCCAAAGAAAAAATTGATCTTTCGAATATTCGTTCGGCGCAAGTGGATCGGATGAAGGGTTTGCTTCAAGATCGGGCCAGTTACGCTGGGAACACTCCATCGGGGTCGAAGGTAGAGATGACGCCTGAGGAGATTGAAGAATTGAGGTCGCTTGGGTATGTCCCTTGAGTTGGGTAAAGGGGTAGGTGGAGTTGGGCTTATGGAAGCGTACGATCGTAAGTAAACTCGACAGACAGCTAAAGCGCCAAATTTAAGAAGGCCTCTTCCCAGAGATGGGAAGAGGCCTTCTTTTGATTCACTTCACATTCACGCGGTGACGTGAAGATCTGTATTCTTAACTCTTACGGGATCGCATTCGGATTCCAGCGAGTGTCAAGAGCGCCGCGATAGAGAGACTGGCCGAAGTGGGCTCTGGCACCGTCAGCGTAAAGTCGCCTATAAGATTATTTGTCGCTGAGCTCCCGTCTCCCAAGAACAGAACATTTCCCGGGGAGCTATTACTGAGCGTGAAGCTTGCCGTACCTTCTAGGCGGGCCTGGAAAGGCAAAGCGGCCATCTGGAAAGCCCCGGATGCCTCGGCTCCACCTGGAAGAACATTGTTCTGCCAATCTTGGAGAGTTTGATCGACTGTTCCGACTCGAATGGTGTTATTTGTAAGCGCAGGCTTAAGGTAGCTGGCGCCCTTGCCTCCGGTGTAAAGGGCATAGGTGGCAGATTCCGCGCTAGATTGGATGAAGCGTACGATGTCCGAGTCAAAGAGTACGCTGACCGAGAGAAGGGACACGTCCCCTACACCATCCGTATCGAAATCAACAAAGACGTCAAAGACTTGGCCCACATCGACGGTGTCTCCGGGGTTAATCCCTGTCTCCGGCTCTATCGAGGTGGTGAAAGCACTTGCCGTAACAGCTGAGAGCAGCATGCTCAGTGCGGTGAAGCTGGAAATAAGTAGATATCGCATAACCTTTGGTTCTCCTTATAAATCTCGAGAGCCTGGCCTCGAGTTCACTCTTTAAATTTAGCTGTTTGATCTTTCGAACGTGATCAAGATCCCCGTATCTGACCCGTTTTAAATCTTGGTACTCGGTCTCCTTCAGCGACCCGTTTATTTCTTCGTGCTCAAGTGGGCCGCCACGTCGTCCATCCCAATCACTCCGTCTGCATCGTAATCGCAGTTGGTGAGACTGGATTGTTCGACGGGAGTGTTGAGGGCCGAAAGCAGAGTGTCTTGATCGAGATCATCAATCTTTCCGCTCCCATCACAGTCTCCCTCTACGGCCCATGCGGCTGTAGAGATGAGGAGAAGTAGCACCAGAAAAAATGTGCCCGCTATTCGTAACCCCTTCACTGCATGCCCTTTCCGTTCATCCTAAATCAATGAACAATATATCGTAGGCGAACGCAGCCGGCATTACTCATCAAATGGGATGGTGCGATTTGGTGACCGGGTCGAGGGTGTAGCGATAATAACCCGATTTTGATGCGAGAAAATAAGGGGGATGATTCGAAGGAGGGAGGGAGCCCCAGGGAGGATTTACCCCACGGGACTTTATGGAAGGGGCTTATCGATCCACGGTGACGGCCGCAATCACCGCCTCTTGGACTTGGGGGTTTGCGTGTGACTTCAGGGCCAAGATTCTCGGAATGGTGGTCGGGTCACCTAAAGTTTTGAGGGATTCTATCGCCGCGACGACAATCTCGGGCTGCTCATATTGCAGTGCGACCAGCAGCGGGGGAACGGCCAATGCGGGTTCGAAGACGGCCAGTTGCCGGGCCGCCCACACTCGAATCGGGATCGCGAGTTCTGTCTTTTGCAGGGCTTGGATGACGACTTCGAGTTTTTCACCTTCATCACTGTCCGAGTTTTCAAGTTTCTCTCTTGAGATGATTGGCAGAGCTTGGTTTGTGGGCTCGGGAGTGAAGCTTCCTATTTCGCTGGATTCTGTTTCGATGACGAGTTCTTCTTGGGGAGAGGCTTCGCCTGAAGCGGATTCGATTTCTCTCCATGCATTGTCTTCGTGGGTTTTACGAAGCCATGAACGGCCGGTGGCCCGGTCTACCCGAAGCAGTCGATCGGGTTCAATGTTTAATCGATCCACCAAGCTGAAAAGCCCATACCGCCCATTAACTCCTCGCTGTCCGGAAGGATCCGGGGCATCTCCAAGCGGGTTCCATCCTCCGTCTCCGCTTTCTGAGGTCATCCAGACTCGGCCATCAAAGCTGTCTAGACGGAGTAGAACTTTTTTACCTCGGACGAAGTTGAAGCGTTGGTTATCCGAACCGCTGTGGAGGCCGCCTTCTTTCTGAGATGAATCAGGCGTACAGGCCAACATCAAAAGAAGAGCCAGAATAGAGACGATCCAGACTTGGAAAATACGTTTGTTCCTCATGGGGTGATTCATCATAAATTTCGACCCTCCCAATATCTATACGATCTTCGTTAATTAGAGACTCGCGTAAGGTAAAAAGTGAATGACTCTCCGCCGAGGTTTGCAGAATGGGCGATCCATCCATCTTTTCCCACGGGAGCAGGCTCTGAGCGGTCGCTCCATTGAAGGCTGTCCGTAAGAGTCTGCTCGCTGACGTACTCGTAGAATTGTTCAACGGCCTCGCGCCATTCATTCTCGAGAGGCAAATATATCTGAATTCGGTCTGCCACGTCGAAATCGCTGTCCTTACGAGCCTGCTGGATAATTCGAACAACATCTCGCGCCTTGCCCTCAGCCTCAAGCTCCGGAGTGAGGGTGAGGTCGAGAACCACTATGGCATCATTTTTTGGAAGAGCCTGACACGCGACGCCTTCTCGAGGCTGAAGAGTTAAAAGATACTCCTCTTCGTTAAGCTCAAACTCTCCCACTCGGACTTTCCCAGAGTCAAGTCGATTCCAATCGCCTGTTTTTGATGCCTTGACGACTTTTTTCATATCGGGTCCGAACCGAGGACCGATGAGCTTGGAGTTGACCTTGAGCCCGAAGTTCGCGTACGTGTCGATTTCTTGGGTCAGGGTAACGGCTTTGACGTTGACTTCATCTGCGATGAGATCAGTGTACGGGCGAAGTCGCTCAAGGTCTGGGCCCGCAATGGTGAGCTCGGCTAGGGGTTGTCGAACACGTGCATTTTGAGATGACCGGAGTGCGAGTGCTGCGCTGCAAACTTCCCTCACCCGATCCATTTCGAAAACGAGGTCTGAGTTTTCAGCCGCACCTATTTCGTTGGGCCAATCCTGCAGGTGAACACTTTCTTGCGCGGTGAGGCCCCGGTAGATCTCATCGGTGATGAGAGGGAGGAGTGGGCTAGCTACTTTGCAAAGAATGGTCAGCGCCGTGTAAAGCGTATCGTAAGCCTGCTGTTTATCTTCATCGAGCTGGCTCTTCCAGAAGCGCGGCCGGCTTCTTCGGATGTACCAATTATTCAGGGCATCGATGTGCTGCGTGATTCTCTGGCAAGCGGAAGCCAAGTCGTAGACATCAAAATCCGAGGCTAGTCCGTCGACGAGTTCATGGGTTTTAGCAAGAATGTATCGATCCAAGAGATGAGGAGAGTCGGTTCGTAGGGAAGCTTTAATCCCGTCGGTGTTTGCGTAGAGACTGAAGAAGTACCATGCGTTCCAGATGGGGTTGATAACAAGTCGAACGGCTTCAGCGATGGCTTTGCCATCCTCGTCGATTTTGAGATCGCCACCACGAACAACGGGCGATGAAACCAGAAACCAGCGCAGGGCGTCCGAGCCTATCGTTTCGAAGACTTTTTCGGGGTCAGGGTAATTCCGGAGACGTTTGCTTAGCTTCTTTCCGTCTCCCGCTAGAACCACTCCATGACAGAGGCAATTCTTGAACGGAGGACGGTCGAAAAGGGCTGTAGACATGACGACCATCAAGTAGAACCATCCCCGAGTTTGGGATTGATATTCAGTTATGAAATCCGCCGGAAAATGTTTTTCGAACCAGTCTTTATTCTCAAATGGATAATGAACTTGAGCAAAAGGCATAGAGCCGGATTCAAACCAACAATCCAAGACCTCAGAAACGCGCCGCATCGTGGATTGGCCGGTGGGGTCATCTGGATTGGGACGAGTCAGCTCATCGATATAAGGTCGGTGCAGGTCGGTAGGACGAACTCCAAAATCGCGCTCGATTTCATCTAGGCTTCCGTATACGTCGGTACGCGGGTAATTGGGGTCATCGCTTTTCCAAACCGGAATGGGTGTACCCCAAAAACGATTTCGTGATATGGCCCAATCACGGGCACCCTCTAACCACTTCCCAAAAAGACCGTCTTTGACGGATGCCGGGATCCAATTGATCTCTTGATTGAGTTCAACCATGCGATCTCGAATCGCAACCACGTCGACATACCAGGAGTCCAGGGCTTTGTAGATCAGCGGAGTATCTGTTCGCCAGCAATGGGGATAGTTGTGGACGTAGCTTTCCTCGCGCACGATTTTGTCAGCCGATCGCAGGGCTCGGATAATCGGCGTATTGGCGTCGAAGACCTGTAAACCTTCCCAGTCAGGGACCTGGGCGGTGAAGCATCCGGCATCATCCACTGGGCAGACCACAGGGATGTTGGCTTCAAGGCAGGCTGCCATATCGTCTTCGCCAAAGCCTGGAGCCATATGAACGATTCCGGTTCCTTCGTCGGTGTTGACGAATTCAGCTGAGAGGACCTTAAAAGCTCCTTCAGTGTCTTCGAAAAAGGGAAAGAGTGGCTTGTAGTGTCGCCCGACAAGATCGCGTCCGGTCAAGGTGCCGATAGGCTTAGCTTCCGCTAATTCTTTTTCAAGTTTCCCGACGGTCTCCGCTCCAAGGATAACCCTTCGATCGTTCCATTCGAAAATTTGATATTCGATATCAGCGCCGACGGCGAGCGCCAGATTAGAGGGCAGTGTCCAGGGCGTTGTCGTCCATGCGAGGAGGTCAATGGGTGCTTCGTCGCCCTCCGTATGGATCAATTCAAAGCGCACCGTAACCGCTGGGTCTTGTCTTTCGCGATAGGCATCATCAAGGCGTGTCTCATGAAGCGAAAGAGGTGTCTCAGCCGCCCATGAGTAAGGCATTACTTTGTAGCCTTCATAGAGCAGACCTTTTTCATGGAGCTGCTTGACGGCCCAAATCAAACTTTCCATGTAGGGAAGATCGAGCGTTTTGTAGTCGTTTTCCATGTCGACCCAGCGCGCCGCGCGCTCGACATAGCGCTCCCACTCCTCGGTGTACTTCATGACTGAAGTGCGGCAGTGTTGATTAAATCGCTCGATTCCGAACTCCATGATTGCACTTCGGCCGGAAACGTTCAGTTCTTTCTCCGCCTCCATTTCTGCGGGAAGTCCGTGGCAATCCCACCCCCAGCGTCTTTCGACACGTCGACCACGCAGAGTTTGATAGCGGGGCACAATGTCTTTGATGTAGCTCGTAATCAGGTGGCCGTAGTGAGGCAGCCCATTGGCGAAGGGCGGGCCATCGTAGAAAATGAATTCGTTTTTTCCGGCCTCACCGAGTTCTCTTTGTTCGATGGATCGTTCAAACGTATTTTCGTTCTTCCAACGATCGAGCACACCTCTTTCGATCTCTGGGAAATCGGGCTGAGGGTCGACTTTTGGGTAGGAATCGGTTTTGTCCGTCAAAGTATGAAGTTCCAGCGGTTTCAGGAGGCCAGTCTGGGCTCGGAAAAGCCGGCCCCGGGGGTTCCTTGATGAAGGAGCGAGGATAGCGGCGTGGCCGCGTTTCGTCCCCTTGCAGGAGACAGACTCTGTGTTCCAAGGGGTTTGTTGTGATTCTCGACGTTGAAAGGGTTAGGCGTCTGGATCTACTTGTCTGGAAGAATCGAGGACGGCCATGATAATGGAGGAGGGAAAGCCGGCTCGAGCCATGGCGGCCAGGTCTTTCTGTCGATACTCGTCCCTCTTTTCAGGAGGTCGCCGGTGAGGTCCAAGGCGCCTCCTTCTGGCGTAAATCTGCGCGGTCTCAAGCTCTGTGTCGCTTTCTTTGAGCTCACGCAGCAAATCTCCGCAGATATCCTGGGGGACACCCTTTTTAATCAGTTCGCTCTGGACGCGACGGAGGGAGCCTCCTCGATTGCGGATTCGTCGGACGAGGGCTCGCCCGTAGGCGGTGTCATCGACGAGTCCTAACTCGATGCATTGATTGACGACGGATTCGATGAGGCCGTCGGCCTCTCGGGCGTGGCCTCCGTGGTGGGCCGCACTCCGCCAAGCTCTGCGCTCTAAGACGGCCCTCAGGCCCGCCACGCTTGCTGAATAGCGATCCAGGTGGCGAGCGGCCGCTCGTTGGAAGTCATTCTGACTAATGGGTGGAGGTGCC
This sequence comes from Deltaproteobacteria bacterium, assembly GCA_002691205.1. Classification (GTDB taxonomy): domain Bacteria; phylum Myxococcota_A; class UBA9160; order UBA9160; family UBA4427; genus MED660. The sequence goes on along the minus strand of NZHD01000106.1, from coordinate 6,544 downwards.
TTCTTACGCTTCCTTTTCCCACGCGGGCTCGGGGCGTCTACATTCTCGTAGGTTCTTTCATTCATCGGCTCTCCCGAGCGAATCGAGGTTTGGAGTGGTTCCCAGTAAGATGCACTTTAGAAAGGTTTTCGTCCATGCCTGAGTTGCCCGAGGTTGAGGTGACCCGTCGGTGTTTAACGCCGGTTCTTGTAGGTCGAACCATCGCGTCCGTAAAAACGACGGCCCCCAGCTATGTTTTTGTGACGGCCCCCCTTGGGTTGCGTAAAGGCTTAATGGGCCGCCGTGTTCTACGCATCGATCGTCTAGGCAAGTATCTCTTGCTTCGACTTGATGACGAAAAGACATTTGTGATTCATCTCGGGATGACGGGCCAGCTTTTTTCCTCGTCGGTCACAAGTCCTCGGCTTCTTTCGTCAACGGCCCGGGCAACGCTTCCCCCAGAGGATCAGACGCGTTTTGAGCCCGACTCCCACACCCATGTGATCCTTGGCTTCGAGGACTCTGGCTCTGATATTTATTTTCGAGATGTTCGAAAATTCGGAAAACTCTTCCTTCTTCCGAAAGGGGGAATCCACGCTCGATTGGAGAGACTTGGGATCGATGCCCTAAAGGTGACCGGTCCTCACTTGTACAAGGCCAGTCGTAAACGAAAGGTAGCAATTAAGGCTTTACTCCTCGATCAAGCGGTCGTGTCCGGTATCGGAAATATTTATGCCGATGAGGCGCTTTTTCTTGCAGGTGTCCGTCCGGGTCGTGGATCTTCACGTTTGACTCGTGCGGAGTCCGAACGACTTTCTGAGGCCGTTTTGAGCGTACTTCATCGCTCCATCGAGACGGGGGGCTCAAGTATTAGCGATTATGTAGCCCCGAATGGTCAGGATGGAGCCTATCAAGATGAGCGTCACGTATATGCTCGAAAGGGCGAGCCGTGTAAGGTGTGCGGGGCTGTTATTGTGCGACGGGTAGTGGCTCAGCGCAGTGCTCATTATTGTCCGACCTGTCAAAGTTAAAGATTAGGGATCTATGAATTTTTTGACGAGGAGCGAATTGAAGTGCTGAGTCTAGCCGAGATGCAAAGAGTCTCTCAATTGATTCATAATCGCTTCGCGGGTCATCGATTGGAGAAGTGTGTTCAACCCGATGGTGAGCAAGTTGTTCTATCACTTTACGGACGAGATGATGGGGACGCAGACCACAAGAGCAAAAAGTGTTTTTTGCTTTTGTCGTGTCGCCCTGAATCCGCGCGAGTTTCAACCGTTGAGCGTCTGCCGAAGGCGCCTCAGAATCCACCGGCATTTGTCAGCTGGATTCGAGCTCATTTAAAGGGAGCGAGACTTATTTCGTCTTCCTTGATGGAAGAAGATCGTTTGCTGGCTCTTCGCTTTCAGGGGCGCGAGGGTGAATTTGCGTTTATTTTGGCCTTGTTGGGTACGCGCAGCAATCTTTACATCACCGATTCAGAAGGCCGGATTCTCGTGCTGTTGAGACCTGCTGGGGATACGCGTCCAGAACTTGAGAGAGGAAGCCTTTTTGTTCCTCCAGGCAGTGGAATTCCGCGCCTGGGGGTTGATCGGTTCGCGGATTACGAAGATCGAGAGGTGCTTCACGCGATTGAGGAGCATTATGCCGCCGAAGAATCCTCGAGTCAGGAGAGCGCTCTTGTGCGCGAAATCCGTCAAGTGCTGAAAAGAGAGCGAAAGAATGCGGCTCGACGACTTGAGAAAATAGAAGCTGAGCTTGCGGAAGCAGACCGAGCTCCTGAGTTACAAAGACACGGCGAGCTCCTTAAGAGTTCTCTTCAGTTAGTGAAGCCGGGCGATAGTGAGGTGAGCGTGAGGGACTACGCAACGGGTGAAGACGTTGTGATTCCATTGGATCCGAAACTCGACGCTCGATCGAATCTAGAAGCGGTCTTTAAGAAGTATAAAAAATTCTTAAGGCGACTTACGAATGCGGGTGGTCAGGTGGATGCCGCGCGCGAGATGGTAGAGAATCTAAGTCATTTAGAGTCTGAACTTGATTCGCTAACGAATCAAAATTCAGATGCGCACTCTGCAGCCATCGAGACATTGGCGGAGCGACCAGACCTGGCCCGTCTGTTGAACCGACGACGAGCCGCGACGCCCGGGAAAAAGAAATCGCCTGCTCCGGAGGTCGAAGTGCCCAAACGCTTTCGCAGCTTTGCGCGCCGACTGCATCCTCGGCGCTACTTGAGTCGAGATGGGCTTGAGATATGGGTCGGGCGCAGTGATCAAGGGAATGACATTCTTTCGACTCGAATTGCGCGAGGTTCCGATCTCTTTTTCCACCTTGACGGGGCACCGGGCAGCCATGTTGTCCTGTGTACAGAGGGACGATCAGACCCACCCCAGGAGTCTTTAATTGATGCTTGTGAGTTGGCTGTTCATTTCTCGAAACAGAAAAATGCCGGACGAGCTGATGTGCACGTCGTGCCCATAAAGCAGGTAAAAAAACCGAAAGGAGCCAAGCCGGGCTTAGTCTGGGTGACGGGAGGCCGCTCGCTTCACTTGCGACGGGAAGAGAATCGCTTGGCTCGTTTGCTTGACTCTCGCATAGACACTTAAGCTTCAATCTCTTCCCATGGACGATTCTCCATGGGAAGAGATGCTTATAGACGTGATCGTAGGCTTATGAGGGCGGGTAAGACGACTAGGTTTGAAAGTACTGTGAGAATCATTCCGATCGAAAGGACGATGCCAAGGCTGGCGACTCCTCTGTGAGAGGATAGGGCGAGGGTGCCAAAGCTAATGACGGTGGTAATTGCGCTGTAGAAAACGGCCCGCGCCGTTGTGGTGTCCATAAGGTTCCCCCCGCTCTCAGCCAAAGCTTCGGCTCGATGTACGAGGTGTACGCCACTGTCGACTCCGATGCCCAGCATGAGTGGGATGACGATGACGTTCGCGAAGTTGAATGGGATCCCAAGTAGAGTCATCGCGGTTACGGTAAGGACCGAACTGAGTAAGAGCGGGGCCATGACGAGAAAGACGGGTCCGATTCTTCTCCATAGTGCAAGTAAGATGAGTGAGATGATCGCGACTGCAGAAAGCAGAGCCTGTTCGAAAGAGCCTCGAGTGGCCCGTCCGAAGCCGACAAGATTCATGGCCACGCCAGCGGCGCGTGGATCGACGGTCTGAACATCGTCGGTGAATCGAATGAAGGCCGATTCGTTGCTGAGGTCGTCAACCGGGAATACTTGAACGCGTACATGCCCATGGGGAGAAACCATCCTTTCCTTTAGTTCAGCAGGAAGCATCTCAAGAGTAATCGCTTCGGTCTCTATGGCTCCTCGCAGTCTTGTCATTTGATTCGGAAGACCTGAAAGCAGGAGCTCCTCGAGGCGCTCGATGGCTCTCTGAGGCTCTGACTCTTGATCGATTCGCCTCAGGAAAACGTTGAGCTCATCACGAAGAAATCGCACGCTCGTGCGTAGATCCGAGCCCTCTTGATCGAGCCAGGGTTGAGAGAGGTAGTCTCGAAGATTTCTCAGGGCTGCGATTTGCTGTGGGAAGCTCATTTGCGCACGGGCTTGTGCGGTCGCGGGAGGAGCATCCATCAGGTACCCGAGGTCTGAAAGGATCTCAAGTTTTTCAGTTTGGTTCTCGGGCACGTAGTCTTGAAGAGTAAGGGTGTGGGAGACACTCTCAAGCGCCTTCATTTGATCAGCTAACTCTTCTGCTTTTCCCATGTCTTCAGCCACAGAGTTGACGAACCAAGGTGAAAGAGAGCCCGACTCAGATAGAAGATCATTAAAGGTTTGAACAGATTCGGTGGTTGGATCACGCATATCGACCACGTTAACGTCGAATTTCGCCTTAGGAATTTGAGAGACTCCGATCAGGAGGAAAGTAGCTGCGAGGGTTACGATCACTCCTGGATAATTTTCTAATGTACGCCACCAAGTCGACTGGAAGTGAACTTCACGTGTGAGTTCGACCTCGGGATTGATCTGTAACCAACGTGTGAGCAACGCTGGCATAAGGGTGAGTGTCAGAATGAGGATGATGAACATTCCGCCGCCCGCAATAAGGCCGAGTTCGGCAACGCCTAGGTAGTCGGTGGGAACGAAGACGAAAAATCCAATGGCTGTGGTCACGGTGCAGATGAGCAGTGATCCACCCACTTGATGGGTGGCGCCAGCGAGAGCCTCTTGATTGTTTTTTACCTTTCGCATTTGGTCCGCGTAGGCCATTCCAAGATGAATCCCGAAGTCTACGCCTAGCCCAATAAAGAGAATGGCGAAGGAGGCGCTGACGAGGCTTAAGTGTCCCACGGCGGCGGCCGCATAAGCGGCACTCCAGATTAGGCCCGTGAGAAGAGTCGCGACGGCTGCGACGACGAGCTTGATAGACCGAAGAGCTTTTAAAAGAATCGCGACAACGAAGAAAAAGCAGACGACCCCCCCCAAGCCAAGGTCCCAGCCTAAGCCAATCATTTCTTCATAGTTCAGGGCCGGGTTTCCAGTGACGCGGACGCGAACGCCTTTGTCTGGAGTGAGTTCAAGTTGACGGGCATAGGATCGAATTCGCTCAAGGATTTCTCCGCCTGCGAGAAAACTTTCAAAGTTGAGCACGGGGTGGACGACGATCAATTGGCGACTTGAAGCATCAAGGGCGGATCCTTGAAGTAATAATTTTTCCCAGGACAGAGCCAGTGGAAATTCGGTGTAGACAGAAACTGTGGCTTCGCCCACGGAGTCGAGGATCGCAGCCCACTCTTCAGGATCGATGGCTGCGTTTCCATTCCCATTGCGAGCTTGGTCGAGACCGGCTTCCACCAAGGAAGTAAGGTGTACGATACTCGGGTCGGCTTCAAGCGAAGCTAGAAGGGGTTGGAGTCGAATGATTTGATCCGCGAAGATTTCAAGATCATCGGGACTTCGGTAGAGCATTCCGTGTTTTTCGAAGAAGTCACCCCCACCGGGGAGGTATGCTTTTTCAACATAGGCAGAGTCCTTTTGGAGAACCTCGAGTAGGCGATTGGCTGACTGGCGGGCAACTTCAGGGGTTTCTCCATCGATGACCACCATTAAGGCATTATCGAGATTGGGGAAAATCTCGGCAAAAGCATCGTGGTTTTTACGACTTGGGAGGTCATCGGAAACCAGTCGAACATTATCCGAATTAATGCCTAAAAAAAGAAGCGCATATACGGCCGCTAATAACGTGATTGTGAGACAGGCAGCAATCACGAAACCTGATTTTCGTCGAGAGAAGTCGACCCATTGCGCAAGTCGATGGGCCATTCGCGCCTCGATGTTTGTGCTCACGGACTTGTGCTTTCTACGGGCGTGACCGAATCCTGTCCCTCAAGATATCTGAGAGCCCGGAGGCGTTCGACCATTCCTTCTTCATTTCCCGAGGCGCCAACATTCAAGTGCTCGATGGCGAGGTGGTCGTAGCTCTGAATTTGAGAAATATTTTCCGTACCCAAAAAAACACCCGGACTTTTTTCCATATCGTTTCCAACGGGCAGGCCTAGCCAAGCGAGCACCTGAGGCATGAGACTAAGAACACGGCCCGGAGGCTTCGTTTCTTTCTGGACGAAGCGCCGGCTAAAGCTTAGTGCGACGGTGAGCGCAAGTGGCAATAGGATCTTCATTGGATGGCGAGCACTCCCGGTTTACGATTGTTGGCTGTACGATTGGGCTGATTCAGAGAGGGGTGTCTCGATCCTCAAGGTTTTTTTGAGCGATGACTCTTTGATTGCTTGTTTCTCCACCGAACCAGATTCGCATTGTATCGATCAAAACGGCAATGGCCAAAAGAAAAGGATTTTGATACGAGAAGAAACTCCAGATCCATTTAGGCCAACCGCGACCTTTGAAAAAATTATGATGAGAGATGATCCAAGCCGAAGTGCTGATGAGGTACTCGCCATGGATAACCTTGAGGCCTTTTTGACTCAGCATTTCATTGAGGTGGAATTGCGTAAAGAGGTTCCAGTGACGGGGAAAATGGTAATGGCCCCACCATTGGCCAGAGAAGAGGCGGTAGTCAAGGCCTCCTAGGTTTGGCGTTTCTATAATGAGGATGCCCCCGGGCTTGAGGAGGCGGTGCACTTTTTCACAAGTGTGTGCTGGATCTTCTACGTGCTCGATGGACTGGAGCATAATGATGGCATCGTATTTCGAGGCTTGGGATTCCTCATTTGCAAAGTCTTCGATACGCGTTGAGTGCGCCTCGAATCCATTTTTTTGACAAAGAGAGACCGCTTTGGAATCTAATTCGAGCCCCACTAGTTCCCATTCAGGATATCCGAACTCTCTCAATAATTTCAGAAGTCGACCGTCGCCGCAGCCCACGTCGAGAACCTTACGGGGCCCCTCTCCGATGTATTCTTTGTAGAGCCCGACTTTTCGACTCTCCCATGTCTTTTGAAGCCGAGCGACAAGCGGTCGGGTAGGTCCCGTGAAAGAGTAGTAATTACTTGGATATATTTTTTCAAGTTCTGAAATGGATGGACGTGGATTGAGATATTGATGGCCGCATTTTCGACATGAGACAAAGAAGAATGTTTGATCCGT
>NZHD01000105.1 GCA_002691205.1 Deltaproteobacteria bacterium | reverse complement strand
GGTTAGAGCCCTGACCTCACCTCAGAACCCCCGAAAAATCCGCCACGCGAGACGCCTCCGCACCTACTTCCTTCACCGAGGCGAAAGCCTCATTTTCACCTTTCTGGGAAGAGGGAGAACGCGATGCGACTCGTACGACTTTTTTTAGCTTTTGTGGCGCTGATGGTTTTTGGATGGAGTTCGGGGGCTGCCGCCACTCCATATTACGATGTGGTCATTGCGGATAGCCCTGTTTCGTATTGGCGATTGGGCGATGCAGGAAACCCCGCAGTCGACGAGGTCGGTGGGCGAAATCTTAGTTACCACAACAGTCCTGCCCCCGGGCAGCCAGGAGCGATTGCAGGGGACCCGGACACCGCAACCGATTTCTCCGGTGGTCGCATTGCGCTTACACACTCTTTTGATTCTGCACTCAATACCCCCGAGTTCTCCATCGAAGCGTGGGGCAAGGTCACGGGTGATTGCGAAAACACTGCTGAGTGCTTCCAGTTTTTCGTTACCAGCCGCGGAGTTGGCGAGGGATACTATCTCAGCCTCTTCACAGATCCCTCCACTTCGGTGGTCAGGTGGGATTTCACGGTCGGACGTGGGAACTTTCCTGGAGGCTGGGCTGGCGTCGAGTATTCAGATGGCTCACTTCTGAGTGAGGTGCAGAACGCGTGGCATCACGTAGTTGGTACCTACGACGGGACACAAGCCCGTTTCTTCCTTGATGGAGTGGAAGTAGGCAGTAGGGTTCAAGATTATGTTCTGAATCCTGGGAATCTGTTTGCGGTTGGCAACGGTACGGACGGAAACTCTGTCACGAGGGTTCCACTCACCGGTGCGGTCGACGAAGTTGCTTACTACGACTACGCCTTGTCTGGGGATCGAGTCAGCGCCCACTACCAGACCGGCATAGGCGTCATCCCCGAACCCTCCACCGCACTGCTCCTGGGGCTTGGGCTTGTGGGACTTTCGATAAAGAGGAGAACCCATGCGTAGTGTTGCTTTGTTAGTCAGTTTGATTGGACTACTTGTCAGCGGGCCTATTTGGGCGGCTAGCTATCAACGATGGGACGGGCCGATTGTTGACCCGATTCAAAGCGTTTGGGGCGGCAATCACTCGTATTCAGGATTGAATCTGGAATCCGGCGCGAATCTACCTGACTCGAATTTGTCGGGCGCAAATTTGGATACAGCGGACCTGGACTACGCCACTCTGTCTCGCGCAAATCTTTCTAGCGCACACATGTACAGAGTCAGACTATCGTTCGCGGAGTTGTCCTTCGCAGATTTATCGTCTGCGGGGCTGTCGAATGCGAACATGTCGTACGCAGTTCTGAAAAATGCGGATTTTCGGAATGCGAACCTTTCTCGAGCGAATCTGTCATACGCCGATTTGTCGTCAGCGGACCTGCGTGCCAAACGCTTTTACGAGAGCTTCTGGCCGGGAACAACAAATTTCTCCCACGCAAACCTCTCAAATGCAGACTTTTCAGGGACGCTCCTGATTAGTACGAACCTGTGGTACGCAAATCTCGACAATTCCTTTTTGTTCTCAGCGGACCTCTCACAATCTACACATGGGCTTACCGCCACCTGGACCGGAGCCAAGTACTCACTAAACGCCGTAGACAACAGCGGCAACCCGATAGCCGACACACTCTTCCCAACCGGAATGGACCAAGCCTGGCGTGATGCAGCGGGCATGGTGGCTGTGCCCGAACCGACCACAGCCCTCCTCCTCGGTCTAGGTCTCGTGGGTTTGGCTGCTAGGAGGCGGGTGTGAAGATCATGAGAGGTTTTGCTTTGTTTGGTGTTTTGCTTGTCGCCTTGTCGGGCTCGTCTGCGAATGCGAATCTTATTTTCAATGGAAGCTTCGAGACTCCATTCGATGGATCTCACTGGACTGGCAATATAATCACGCCCGGGTCCGCAGCAGGTTACCACCCGAATTCTGCGACCGATGGGAGCTACATAATGGGGTTTGGGGGTGGCGCTAATCCTCCCCCTCCCGCCGGATATATCGTTCAAGAGTTTTCTACAGTCGTCGGTCAGCAATATCAGCTTGAGTTTGATTATGGGGCATATGGAGGCCCCGTGTTCCAGTACATGCGGGTCACTGTTTTAGGGCAATCGACCATTCTCGATGAAGTCGTCTCCCATATCAGCCATCTGGGACACACGACTCCCAATCAAATCCATGCGTGGGAAACGCAGATTTTCCTGCTCACAGCCGACTCTTCCCTGTCGGTAATTACCTTCGCCGACATATCCGACCCATACTTAGGCCATTCGACCGACAGTGCGATCGATCGCGTGTCCATCGTCCTCGTCCCCGAACCCTCCACCGCACTGCTCCTCGGGCTTGGACTGGCGGGGATGGCTGCTGGTCGTAGGAGGATCCGGTGATGAGGAAGGTTTTTTTGTGGGTGGGCTTAATCGTTCTTGGCTGGAGTGCAGGAGCCTCTGCGCTCCCTGTCAATAATCCCATCACTTCAGGTTTGGTTGCCGCCTATGAATTCAGCGGCAATGCGGATGACTCCAGTGGTAGTGGCAACGATGGGGTGGCGAACGGTGCCACCCCGACTGTCGATCGGTTTGGGAATGCCAACTCGGCGTACTTTTTCGACGGACTTCAATCGACGATCCAGCTCTCAAGTCACGTAGTCGGTTTGACGGAATTTTCCTATTCGGTTTGGGTCAATTACCACTCAAACTCTCCTCCTCCCGGCGCACCGGACGCTTGGCGTGACATTGTCATGACGGGCGTAGTTCGAATTGGTTTCATAGAGGATGGCAATATAAGAGCGGATGTATACGCTGATCGATCGGGCGGGATGACAACGAGTCCAAGTACCAGATATATGCAAACACTGGATGCTTCTTTGACAAGAGATTCATGGACGCATCTGGTTATAAATGGGTATTCTGACAATTCCATTGATGCCTACGTCAATGGAAACGTGGTGAACTCCAGTCTTTTCGTAGACGGGGGTGTCACTGGGGATGCGGTCAACAGTGCGATTGGTTCGAACGCTCATCACGTAGAGCACGAATTTTTTGGTGTGATCGACGACGTCTACATCTACGACCGCGCTCTGTCCGCCTCCGAAGTCCAGACGCTCTACTCCGCAGTCCCCGAACCCTCCACCGCACTGTTCCTGGGGCTTGGACTGGCGGGCATGGCTGCTGCTCGTAGGAGGGTTCGATAATGCGGAATCTTTGTCTGTGGATGGGGTTGATGGCGCTTGGCTGGAGTTCAGGAGCCTCTGCGCTGCCTCTCAACAATCCGATCACAGCGGGTCTGGTCGCCGCCTATGAGTTCAGCGGCAATGCGGATGACGTCAGCGGCAATGGCAATGATGGAGTGGTGAACGGTCCCACGCTGACCACGGACCGTTTTGGGAATGCGGGGTCGGCTTATTCGTTTGACGGGGTGGACGACTACTTCAACTCTTCGGATCCTTTTGCGCCTCAATCCGCAGGCGCAATTTCGCTTTGGCTTAACCGCGCGCCTGACCAGGCAGAGGCGGGCATCATCTCCGCACGAAGTGACTATGGGTACTTGACGGGAGATCTCCTTATTCAGTTCGTTTTTATTGATTCCGAGGAGTTTAGGGTCTTCTACTGGAATGGTTCACCGATTGGGTCCGGTGGCAATTGGCAGAATCCCATCGGTACTAACAACGGTGAGCTTTCTTCAAATACTTGGCATCATATCGTCCTTAGTTGGGATTCCTCCGTGGGCTCCAAGGTTTATCGGGACGGCGTTGAGATCGGGGCGGATTCAGTCCCTGCGCCGATTTTTGGAAATTTGCCCATCGTAATTGGGCGGAATCATTTGATTGAGCACTACTACGAAGGTTCCATCGACGACGTGTACATCTACGACCGCGCGTTGTCAGCCTCCGAAGTCCAGACGCTCTATTCCACCNTCCCCGAACCCTCCACCGCACTGCTCCTGGGNNTTGGGCTNGNGGGGATGGCGATTCGAAGGCGGGGCTAGCTTCGACTTTCGGTGTGTCTCGTTCGCTTTAGTGGCGGCGCTCAAGGGCGCCGGTGGTGGTCATGCGGTCGATGGTCGAGGGGGGGACCGGTGTGGAGAGAAGCTCGTAGGATTCTCGGGTCCAGCCTCCGCGTCCGGCGAGGGCGTTTAGGAAGCTTGCGGCGACGGGCTCAAAAACAAGCGTTGAGTTTTTTTCATCCCACGCTGGGTAGTTTTCTTGATCGCCCGTAAAGCGATGGACCAAGATGCCCACCTCAAGCAGTCGACCCCGATCGGTTCGAGTAATCCAGTAGAGCGGCTGTAGGGTCTGATAGTCGATATAGATGGTGAGTGTGCGGATGGTTTCGCTGCGTTCGCGAAGGGCGCCTTCGATGACCACCGCATGACGAACATCCCAACGGTCTCCGGCCACGGAAAGGCCGCTGTAGCCGTAGTTTCTTTCTTTGGCGATGGGCCAGCCTGGGTTTTTGCCATTGAGAGGCGCGATCACTGTTTTTTCACCCAGCAGCCGCCATTGATAGGCGTTGGGTCGGAGCAGTAGGCCGGTTAATCCTTCGCGAGCATTTTCGGAGATGGCGAGGGAGGGCCCCGCGCCCGGGCTGATCCCCGAGCTGCCTCCGTTGATGGCGATGCCTCCGCTGCCTTGAGTTTGGCCCGCCACCGTGAAGCGCGGCATATAGGCGCCCTCGACCCAGGGTGTGCCGGCCCTTCGGGTTTTTCGAAGACTGGGAATGTAGACGAAAATATCGTCCGGCAATGTCCATTTGCGCTCGCTTTTGGGGGAGCGAAACTGGCGCCAGCCTAGATCCCGAGCACTAAAAGGCGAGGTAAAAAGTCCCCCTCCGGCCCAAATCATTTTGTCGTGCCCGGGCACTTTGTAGTCCGAGTCGGGGAGGTCAGAGCGGCCGGCCAACTGGGCGAGGAAAAAGTCACCTTCGAAGCGAAGGGTCGCCCCCATGCGGCTCGGGAAATGATTGATTCTGAACCGGCCCCGGGGACCGGCCCCTCGAAAACGTTTTTGGAGATTCCAGGCCCATTGCGTGGCGGCCTCGGGCGCCTCCATGTCGATTTTTCCAGGCGGGAAGGGGACGCCGGCNACATAATTTTTGAGGTTTCCTTTTCGATCNACAGAAACCGCACTTGAAAGCTTCTCAGTGGCTTGGGTGAAGAACTCGGGCACGGAATAGCGGCGATGACAGGGACCGATCTCCATCAGCATGCCCTCGAAGAAGAATGCATCGCGGTACCGCCAAACTTCTACTGGAATGAGGCTCTGTAGGGCCAGAATGCCCTGGTGATCGATTCGCATGCCGGGTTTGATGAGGATGGGAGCGGCATCTTGACTGGCGTCGGACTCGGTTGAGGAAAGCGTGGGGCAATCGCCTTCATCCGGGGGGGCCGCCTGGCCCAGTGGGGCGCCGAGGAGTCCCACGAGAACCAGAATTAAGAGGCGGGTGAAATCGCTGGAGGACCATTTTTGTGGACTTTGCAGGGGCATGATGAGCAGACTCTCCTCGGGACGCGAGATGGCCCCCGAACAATGCTAACCCCGTCGCGTCTCCCGGGCTAAGGTCGGGGAGGAGAGCCGCGCGAGAGAGAGAGGGGAAGGCTGTGGGACGCAGACGATCCATTGGAGCGCCGTTGGCGGTGGGCATCGTCTTGATGTTGCTCGTGCTCACCCTCGCCATCGGCTGGCAAGTGCTTGTNTTTGCCGACATTCGTCCGGCTTCGGACGGGCTTCCTCTTCTCAGTTGGGTTCTCGTCACTCTTTTCTTTATTTTGGTGTTGGCCGGCTTGATCTGGTTGAGCACCTGGCTGGTGGTCGAGGTTCGACTGAACCAACGACAACAGGCTTTCTTAGATGCGGTGACCCACGAGATGAAGACCCCGCTGGCTTCTTTTAGGTTGGGGCTCGATACACTTGGGCGTCACCGCCTCGACCCCCCGAAAGAGCGTGAGTTTCTTGATCGCATGCAGCAGGATCTCGATCGCCTGGATCAGACGGTGGCTCAGGTGTTGGCCGCTGCGCGTTCCGAGGAGAGACGGAAGAAAGCTCTTCGCGAATTGGAGTTTTTGGATCTTCGTTTGCTGTTGGAGGAGTGCTTGAAAAATCTGTCCGAACGCCATGCCTTGGAAGGCTCGGCTTTGCGTTTGGAAGGCGGTTGTGATCATTCGGTTCAGGGCAACCGCTCAGAATTGCTTCTCGTGTTTGATAATCTGATTGAGAATGCGATTAAATATTCAGAGGGCCCTGTACATGTTCGGGTGAGCGTAAAACCGGTTCGCGAGGGTCGAATCGCGATTGAAATTTCAGACAGTGGAATCGGGATTCCCCCCAAAGAACTTCGACGCATTTTTAAACGTTTCTATCGAGTGGGACGAGATGTCCAGCGACAAGCCGCCGGCCTGGGGCTCGGACTTTTTGTGGCTCGAAGCATGCTTAAACGCCAGGGTGGACGAATTGTGGCGCACAGTGCAGGGGATGGTCGGGGCAGTCGATTCGTGGTCACCCTAAGAGGTGTTGAGTCGCGGCGCGTGCCAGACCAAGAGAAAGAGGCTCAGAAGGCAGAGCCCACGGAAAGGCCTTCGCCGTGACTCATATCTTGGTGGTCGAGGACGATGCGCACATCGCGGAAGGGCTTTGCTTCAATCTTGAAGCCGAAGGGTTTGAGACCACTTGGGTCGAGAACGGGCGGGAAGCCGTGGAGAGTTTGACGGCTCTGAAATGTCCTTTTGATCTGGTGATTCTCGATTTGATGTTGCCCGAGGTGGGCGGCTTTGAGGTCGCCCGAAAGACACGGGCTGCGGGCAATTATGTCGCGATTCTCATGCTGACGGCACTCGATGCCGGAGCCGAATTAATTCGGGGTCTCGAAGAAGGGGCCGATGATTACCTGACAAAGCCGTTTCGATTGGATGAACTTCTCGTTCGCGTGAGGGGCTTGTTGCGCCGGCGGCGCTGGGATGGCGTCGAGCCCGGGGGGAGTGCTGCGCTTCGGCCCGTGCAGATTGGCCAGGTTCAGGTGCACTTTGATCGTTTCGAATTGACCACGCCGGACGAGACAATTCAACTCACGACCCGGGAGATGGCGCTGCTGAGAGCGCTTCTTCAAAGAGAAGGCGAAGCGGTGACGCGAGGAGAATTGCTCGAGGAAGTTTGGGGGCTGAGGCCCGACACGCGGACTCGCGTCGTCGATAGTTTTATCGTTCGGCTCCGCCGCTACATCGAAGAAGATCCGTCACGTCCTCGCCACATTACGTCGGTTCGTGGCCACGGGTACAGGCTGATCCTTTAGCTCTTTTTGAGGCCTTCGAGAGTCTTTGGCTTAATTCGGTTTGGCCCTTGTAGGGAGCGACCTCAACGTGCGAAGATGAAGTCGTGGACGAAACGATTCGTATGCATGTTGAGCCGGAGCTCAGAGAACCTGCAATGGTCCTGGCCTTTCGTGGCTGGAACGATGCCGGCCAAGCGGCCAGTTTGGCTTTGGAATATGTCAACGAGTCCATCCAATCAGTTCCGCTCGCTGATCTGGATGGCGAAGAGTTTTTTGACTTTACAGTTGAAAGGCCGGTTGTCTCTTTTACGGCGGAAGGACAACGCACTCTGGATTGGCCGAGCCATCAGTTTCGATACGGGCCGGTGGAGAGCGAGCGAGAATTGATTGTGGGGATCGGGGCCGAGCCGCATCTTCGTTGGAGAGCCTATTGCGAGGCCGTGATTGGTCTGGCGTTGGACTCTGGGGTTCAACGGGTTGTTCTCATGGGCGCCTACTTGGCCGATGTTGTTTATTCGCAACCGGTGTCTTTAACCGGCTCATCCACCGATCCCGATGTTCTGGCTTCGTTGGGCGTAAGTGCTTCGCAGTATCAGGGCCCTGTGGGCATCGTAGGCGCTCTGGCGGATGCCTTTGAGCAAGAGGGCCTCTGGGTCACGACTCTTTGGGCGGGCTTGCCGCATTACATCGACATGACGCCCAATCCCCGTGGTGCGCTCGCGCTTCTTCAAAAGCTGAGTGAGTGCCTTGACTTCAAAGTGGATGAAGCCCCTTTGCGCGCCCAGGCCGCCGAGTATGAAGAGCAAACTTCGGCCGTCGTGGGGGGAGATACGGAATTGCTCGAATACGTGCGCGAGTTAAAGAGACGCGAGTTTGCTCAATAGCCGGGTGCGTGTTTGAAGCGTGGCTTCGCAAATGATCGAACTCAGGCCGAGGGAGGCGTGGCGTCGTTTCTACTGAAGTTCGATGGATTCTTCGATGAGCATGACGGGAATGTCGTCTTCAATGCGATAGAGGATGCGTCCATCTTCTCTCACCAGACCCTCTTGAATCGGGTCGGAGACTGCGTCGCCTCCGCGTGTTCGAAGCCGTCCGGCCTTGATCGAAGTGTTCAGGCTCTCAATGACACCGCTTTCGGCGGGCGTCACCGGCTGACGAGTTTCGGGGCAGACTAGGATTTCAAGTAGTTCGGGGCTGATGGGCATAATTGGCTTTCCTTGGCCCAACCCTAGCGCAACCTGCTCAGAGGGCAGGGTCACCCGAGGGGGGGCTAAGGCCAGATCTTTTGGAGGAGTCTTCGGTCACAGGACCGAGGCAGCCCATTTCCCTCGGGGAAAAGTCTGAAGTTGGGCTTTGGGGGGCAAGGTGACTCTTTGTAGCGAGGCTTTGAAAAGGGGGCAGAAAAGCTGAGTTAAAGACCGCGCCCAGGGTTCCCCGAGGGTATTTGGCGCAGTTAATTTCTGTTTTGAGAAGCCAGAGCGCGTTGGGTCAGCCTTGATGTTTTCTGTTTTTAGGGCGAACTGAGGCCATCGAGAGACGAACGCAACGATTGGCTGCGTTGGTTCTGTGCGCTGCGAGGACCACACTCCTTCTTCGAGGCACCCGGATCAGCCAGTGATTTCCGGTGTGGCTTCTCTCTCCATGGTTTGCTCCGTGGAGGGTGATTTTGACTTGGCGACGAAGCCCTGAGTTGAACGACCACTCAGGATCGAAGCCAAGACCAGGGTAGGAGCAAATTGCACCGGTATGACATCAGATAGGAACACGTCCGAGCACACGAGCCAGAACCGCTTCTTTATCGGGTTTGGGGCTCTAAAGAGTGCGCCCCTTCTTCTTCTTACTGCGTTCTTCGCACTCGTCATGACCTCTGTGTCGTGGGCTGCGGATGAGATTGTTGAGATTGAAGAGGCTCCCGAGCCCACCGGTGATTTGCTGATTGCGACATCCGTGTGTGAGGCTCACGAACTCCGAGCCGCGCAGGAAGAAGATCCTTCCCTTCGAATCGAGATTCCTCGAGAGTTCGCTGGGAAATGGCCATCTCGCAGTGCGTGTGTCAGCGCCGAACTTGCCTGGGACGTGGAAGCGCCCGGACCCATCCAGCCCATCCCTTTTAGTCACAAGCATCATTCCGGAGAGTTCGGCATCGAGTGTCAGTACTGCCATTCGAATACGGGAGATTCTCCCGCAGCCGGTGTGCCCTCCGTCGAGCTCTGCATGGGCTGCCATGCTCAGTTCCCGAAGGAGTATGACGAAATTGAGGGGATTCGAATCCTCAAAGAGCATTGGGAAAACAAAGAGCCCATTGAGTGGGTTCAGATTCATCGACTGCCTGAGCATGTTCAGTTTCGACATAACCGGCATATTGCGGCCAACGTTCCTTGTCAGCGATGTCATGGAGAGGTTCAGGAGATGGACAAGCTGTACCTCGTTCCAGAGACGGAGTGGAAGTACGGCGTCCCGGCCAACAAGCTGGAGATGGGCTGGTGCATCAATTGTCACAATGACAACAACCATCAGGCAGATGTGGATTGTGTGACGTGTCACTACTGAACTTGAGTGTGCGTTTGGATTGCGGGCCATGTGGCTCATCGAAAACTTTGGATGAAAAGAACTCAGGACACTTAAATGCCCGAGCTTGATCGACGAGACTTTTTAAAATTAGTGGGTGTAGGTGCGGGTGCTGCGGCGACGGCCTGTGCTGATCCAGTTGAGAAATTGGTGCCCTATGTGATTCAGCCCGAGGGCGTGACGCCGGGAATCGCTTCCTACTACGCCTCCACGTGTACGGAGTGTCCAGCGGGTTGCGGGATTGTGGTAAAGACTCGGGAAGGGCGCCCCATTAAGCTTGAGGGCAACCCCGAAAACCCGATTAACCGTGGAAGTTTGTGTACACGAGGCCAGGTGACGTTAGGGAGAACCTATCACCCGGATCGAATCGAAGGGCCTTTGTCGCTGGGTGGGGACGGAACTCAGAGTCCGATTACCTGGGAAGAGGGCATGTCTCGCTTGACGTCTTCTTTGCAGAAGGCCTCGGGGCGAGCCTATGTGTTGGGCGGTCCGGTGGGTCCAAGTCTTTCGGGTGTGATCGACGGCATGGCGGACGCAGCAGGGGCGAAGAGGGTTGTTTATGAGCCGTTCTCCTACGATGCGTTGAGATCAGGTACCGAAGCCATCTTTGGAGTCCGCTCACTGCCTATTTTTGACCCCGAGAAAGCCGACCTGATTGTCGACATGGGGTCTGACTTCCTCGCGACGGGCATGTCTCCTTGTGAGAATTCCCGGCAGTATGCAGACGCACGGGATATTCAGAAGCATCCAGAGGGCGGGACTCGGATGATCTCGATTTCACCTCGTCTCGATGGAACAACGCAGTCGAGTGACGAGTGGATCGCGGCGGGTCCAGGTAGCCAAGGTGCGATTGCTTTTGCCCTGGCCCGAGCGGTTTACGATAAAAAGGGCGTTCCAGAGGGAATCGATACGTCCGTGGTTGAGGCTTTTCTGTCGGGGCCGACTTTGGAAGAAGCGGCCGCGCAGGCGAACGTCGAGCCTGAGAGGTTGAAGGCGATTGCAGATGCCTTGTTGGCCGCGAAGAATCCGCTTGTGATGCCGCCTGGCGTGGCTGGCACGGACTCCTCGGCGGTTTCTACGGTGGCTGTTGTCATGCTGATTAATGCGATGACCGGAGCCATCGGTCAGAGCGTGCAAGTGCCTGCACCGTCAGACCAGGGGGCGCCGGCTTCTTTTGCTGAACTCGAAGCCATGGTCAGCGAGATGAAGGCCGGTCGAGTAGACGTTCTTCTGGTGCACGACAGCAACCCGGTGTATTCCATGCCCGACAGCCTGGGCTTCAATGAAGCACTGGCTCGAGTGGGGACGGTGGTTTCTTTCGCCACCCTGAAGGATGAGACCTCTAAATCAGCTCAATTGGTTCTGCCCAGTAACGCCAACATGGAGACATGGGGAGACGCGGCGCCCAGGCCCGGAGTTCGAGGGTTGGTTCAACCCACGATTCGGCCTCTCCTGGATACGCAAGCCTTGGGCGATATCGCTCTCGACGTGACCCGGGCTCTCGGTGGCAGCGCGCCCGAAGGTTCTTTTCATAAGGTGGTTGAGGCTAATTGGTCGGATGTCAATTGGCGAGATGCTCTTGGAAACGGGGGCGTGTACACGGACGTCGAGATTCCAGTGCCTCCCATGGCCCTCAGCTTGAACGGTCTTGGATACAGCGCTCCTCAGATGGCCGGAGACGGCGACTATAAATTGATCGCGTTCCCTCATCCCTATCTAGGCGATGGAAGTGGAGCGGCTTTGCCATGGCTCCAAGAAATCCCCGAACCCGTCACCAAGCTTGAATGGAACTCTTGGGTGGAGTTGAGCTTTGCTACGGCTGAAAAGTTCGGTGTCGATTTTGGTGACGTGGTGGAAATTCAAACTCCGAGTGGCAGCGTCGAAGCCTCCGTCTTTCCAAGAGGCGGCATTCGGGACGACACCATTGCGATCCCCACCGGGCAGGGACACACCGTGGGTTTCTATTCTTCCATGGAAGGCGAAGGGGAACGTCCGAGTTGGCTGACTGTCGAGTCGGCCGTAGGCACACCCGGCGTGGCTCGAGGCGTCAATGTCATGTCGATCTTGCCTGCGACCACGGATGAGAGGGGTGGACGAACCTTCCTCAATACTCGGGCTTCGGTGAAGAAGACTGGTCGATTCCGTCGTCTCGCGCTGGCGCAGTGGACGGACAATCAGCGAAAAAGACATTTGGCTCAATCGGTGACGGTGCCTGAGGCCAATGGCCACGGCGAGAAGGATCATGGGGGACATGGCGGAGGCCATCACGACGAACCCCCGCATACGTTCACCGCGAGTTTTGATGCCGATCCGAAGTCCCCTTATCGATGGGGAATGGCGATTGATAATGATAAGTGTGATGGATGCAGTGCCTGCGTCGCGGCCTGCTACATCGAAAACAATATTCCCGTCGTAGGCGAAGGTCAGGCCATCCAGCACCGAGAAATGTCTTGGATCCGGATCGAGCGCTACATCGGGGAAGGCCATGTCGGAGGCGGAGAGGAACGAAGGCCGATTCCACGCCTTGAGGAACTGGGCAAACTGGATGTTCGTTACATTGCCATGCCTTGTCAGCAGTGTGGCGCCGCTCCATGCGAATCGGTGTGCCCGACCCTTGCGACGTACCACAACAAAGAAGGCCTCAACGGGATGATCTATAACCGTTGTGCGGGTACTCGGTACTGTGCGAACAACTGCTCGTACAAGGTGAGGCGCTTCAATTACTTCGATTATGGGAACGAAAATTTCCCGGGTATGTTGGGTTTGATGCTGAATCCGGATGTCACCGTGAGACAGCAAGGGGTCATGGAGAAATGTTCTTTCTGTGTCCAGAGAATCCAAGCGGCTCGGCAGCCAGCCAAGGACGAAGGGCGCGATATTATGGATGGCGAAGTTCAGACGGCTTGCCAGCAGGCGTGCCCGACCAACTCCATCAGTTTTGGCAATCTGCGGGATGACGGGAGTAAGGTAGTCAAAGAAGCCGACCAACCGAACCGCTCCTACCACCTCTTGCAGGAACTCAACTTGAGGTCGTCGATCACTTATCTTGCGAAGGTCAATCGCGAAGATCAGGAGGGCTCGGCCTGATGACACCACCACCCGGAATGGCCGACACCATGTCACCTTTAGAACGTCCGAGAGATTCGCGGGCGAACATTGATATCATTGCTCCTACGAAGGGCGCCCCTTGGCCCTATCTGATGATGCTGGCCATCGCCATCATCGGCGTGATTCAGGCCGTGATCATCTTGGCCTACCAGGCGTACGTGGGTCTGGGTGTGGCTGGATATCAGCAGCCGATTTTCTGGGGTGTGTACATCATCACCTTCGTTTTTTGGATCGGAATTGGTCATGCCGGTACGTTGATTTCGGCGATTTTGTTCCTGTTTCGAGCTAAATGGCGAAACGCGGTTAATCGAGGCGCTGAAGCGCTGACGGTCTTCGCCGTGATGACCGCTGGTTTGTTTCCCATTCTTCACTTGGGTCGCCTTTGGAAGGTCTACTTCCTGATCCCCTACCCGAATCAGAGGCAGCTTTGGGTCAACTTTAAGAGCCCTCTTCTGTGGGACGTTTTCGCGATCTCTACCTATGCGTCCATTTCAATCGTTTTCTTCTACATCGGCCTGATTCCCGATATCGCAGCCATGCGAGACCGGGCGACAGGCGGAAAGAAAGTGGCGTACACGATTCTGGCCTTAGGCTGGCAAGGCACCGGGCCCCAGTGGAAGGCCCACAGCCGATCGGTTCTGCACTTGTCCGGTCTGGCCACGCCTCTCGTGCTCTCGGTCCACTCGGTGGTTTCCTGGGACTTCGCCATGTCCATCGTACCCGGCTGGCACGCGACGATTTTCGCTCCTTACTTTGTGGCCGGCGCCGTTTTCGGCGGCTTTGCCATGGTTCTGAATGTTCTCATTCCCGTGCGCCGCATCTTTAGGCTTGAGAAGTATTTGACCAATTATCACTTCGAGAATATGTCGAAGTTTCTTCTCCTGACCTCCACGATCTGCGGTTACGCCTACTTCGCCGAGTACTTCATCGCGTGGTACAGCGGGGTCGAGTTTGAGCAGAGTTCGTTCTGGCTCAGGCTGTTTGGACCCTACTGGCTGTCCACATGGTGCATGATCATCTTCAACGTGGTCTTCCCGCAGCTCCTATGGATAAAGAGGTTAAGAACCAATCTGCCATTCCTCTTTGGTTTATGTTTCTTCATCAACCTGGGAATGTGGTTTGAGCGGTACGTGATTATTATTACCTCACTCTCGAGAGAATATATTCCCGGGACGTGGGGCCTGTACATCATCAGCCCTGTCGAAATTGCCGTCATCGTAGGCAGTTTCTGTTGGTTCTCAATGTGGTTCCTGCTCTTCCTGAAGGCCTTCCCCGTGATCGCGATCAGTGAGGTCAAAGAACTCATCATTCACGAAAAAGATCATGGAGGAAGCCACTGATGGCAACTGTAGTCAGTGTTTTCGAACTTCCGAGTAAGACAGCCTCCGCTGTCCGAAAGCTTAAGGATCGCGGTTTTGATGACTTGACCACGTATTCGCCGGCTCCGTTTCCCGAAGTCGAAGAGGCCGAGGATCCAAAGCCCAGTCCAGTGCGGGTGTTTACGCTTGTGGGCGGGTTGTCTGGGGTGGTTCTTGGGTTTGCGATGCAGATCTGGATGTCCCTTGAGTGGCCGATTAAGATTGCGGGCAAGGCTTTCGCATCGATTCCCCCTTTCTGGATCGTAGGCTTTGAGCTTACGATTCTCTTGGGCGGATTTTTCACACTGTTTGGGCTTTTGATCGTGGGGGGTCTTTATCCCAGGCGCCTAGATAAACACTACAGCCCGCGATTCTCAGCCGAAGAGTTCGGAGTGGTGGTCAACTGCGAGCAAAGAGACATCTCGGAAGTCGAAATGCTCCTCAGGGGCGAGTCGGCCAAGGAGGTCACTGTTGTTGATTCGTAATCGAATGCATGCGACGGGCTACTCGCTTCGATCGACCTGGTGGGTGGGGCTGATCTTGGTTTCGTTCGGATCCTTGGGGTGCTGGGAGCAGGTTTCTCCCGACTGGTTTCCTCAGATGAAGCGACAGGCAGCGGTCCAAGCCTATGAACTCAATGAGTTCTACGGATCGGGCCAGGGGATGACGCCCCCAGCCGGCACCGTAAAGGAAGGGAATCCGTACCCGGATGTGGGCGAGATGTTGCCAGCCGCACAGGCCGAGCTGGCGAATCCGGTGGCGGCCAATCTAGATTCGCTCAAGAACGGTGAGATTCAGTTTCAGACGTTTTGTACGCCCTGTCATGGCGCCAAGGGGTGGGGGAACGGATCAGTCGCGGGTCCGCCTTTCGGTACAGGCCCCTTCGGTCTTGTTTTGCCAGTGGCCGGTCCTTCAAGCATCGCAAAGGTGCGCACCGATGGTCACATTTACACAACCATTACCCTCGGAAGAGGCAGAATGCCCAGTTACCAGCGCATCGCACCAAACGACCGCTGGGATATCGTGAACTATTTACGCGACCTTAACGGCCAGGGAGGTCGGCAGTGAGTTCCGACGACATTACGGCAGAACGGGCTCTTTCTAAGGGTTTGCCTCAGCCTCTAACGGGTCTTTGTCTCGCTTTCGTGGGATTGGGCATCTTGGGCTTTGTGGCCGGCTTGATGCGAGACCCTCAGAGCACTTGGCTTGCTTTTCACAGCAATTTTATCTTTACCACGATGCTTTCGTGTGCAGGACTCGTCCTGGCAGCGATTTACACAATCGTGGGGGCGAAGTGGTGTGGGCCGTACAGACGCTTCGCTGAGGGCCTCGCCGCATGGCTTCCCTTTGCCTTCATCATGGGGGTTATCGGTGTTTTTGGGGGGCATTACCTTTTCGAATGGTATGAACACCCCATGCACGGCAAAGAAAATTGGCTCAATCCTGTGCGGGTTTACACCACGGACCTTTCACTGATGTTCGGCATGGTGTTGTTGGCCTTCTTCTTTCTACGGGCTTCGTCTCGTCCCACTCTGTACAACCTGGCTCAGGGTGAAGACGGCGGGCAAGGGTTCGCGCAGAGGATGGCCCAGCGCTGGACGGCGAATTGGCAAGGCCAAGAAGAAGAGAACGCCCTCGCGAAGAAGAAAACCATGCGGCTCGCTCCAGCGATCTGCATCTGGTTTGGGATCGGCTTTTCCCTCTTTAATTTTGATCAAGTGATGTCTATGGAACAGGCTTGGTTCTCGAACTTGTTTGGGGCCTACGTGTGCTGGGGGGGCATCTTGTGCGCCGTCGCCGCCTCGGCCCTGCTGGGCGTTTTGAATCACGAAAAGCCTGGTTTCGAGGGTGAGATTACTGAGTCCCGCATGCACGACATCGGCAAGCTGCTCTTTGGTTTTTCGATCTTCTGGATGTACTTGTTTTGGTCACAGTATCTTGTGATTTACTACGGGAACCTTCCCGAGGAAACCTTCTATTTGCGCGATCGTCTCGGCCCGCAATTTATGATCGACAAAGCGTATACCGAGGTGGCCTTCGCCCGCTCTTGGGGAAGCTGGGACTTTGATTGGGCGCGCCTCTCAGGAGGCTACGGTTGGGCTTCCATGGTGACTTGGGCCTGCTGTTGGCTGATTCCTTTCTGGGTCCTGATGGGCCAGAAGCCCAAGCAGACGAAGTGGATCGTGGGTCCTGTGGCGGCAATCGTGTTGTTTGGCTTCTGGATCGAGCGAAACCTGCTGGTTTGGCCTTCAGTTGTGAAGAACGATATGTCCGCCTTTATCGGATTGATTCCGATCTGCATTGCTTTGGGTTTTGTGGGTGGATTTATATTGGTTTTCCTCTTCTACTCCCGGGTCTTCCCTTCGCTTCCTACGGTTCGGCGCTCCTGATTCGAGTTTTTTATGTCAGGTGAGTTCAAGGGGGACTCAGCCGATCCCCTCGACGCGCCACGCTTAGGCGAGTCGCCCAACGTGAATGCGGACGAACCTCTTCGGGGAACGCCCGTCACTTTGCGTCGAGACGAGTTCTGCATTTCTCGTAGCGGAGGTCAAGAGACCTGCGTTCGTTACGCCGAGATCGTACACCTCGCGACCTCAAACCGAGGCTTGTCGGTGTCTACGGAAAAAAAGGCCGTGGATATTCGTCGGGAAGGTTTTTCTGAGCCCGCGGCGGTTGATTTTTTGGTGGACCGTTTACGGGGGCGTATTGCGAGCTTGCCCGATGGGGGCACCACTTTGAGCCGGATGGCCGAGATCGATCGGCTGGCCATGCGTCGAAGGCCGAAGCTTGCGACTTATTGCTTTGCGGCGCTTTGTCTGGCGGCGTATTGGATTCAATGGTCAGATCCTTTTGCTTCAAACGTAGGGTCGTTCGCGCCGGCGCTTTTTTCATTGGGTGAGTATTGGCGGGTCGTCAGTTCGAACCTGTTGCACAACATGGTCTTGTTTCCTTTTCACCTGGGACTGAACCTGCTCTGCGTACTGATGTTTGGATTTCTGACGGAGAGGGCCATCGGTAGTCTGCGCACCGTGGTCGTAATGGGCGTTTCGGGTTTGGCTGCGATGCTCGCTTCGGCGATGATGGGCTACTCCGAAGTCCTGGGAGCCTCCGGGGTGGCGGCGGGGCTCGCTGGGGCCCTGGTGTCCATCGAAATGGGAGGGGGCAAGCAGTTGCCCGCTTGGTGGCGGATTCCCAGGCGTTTGTTCATCGCCGCTTTGCTCCTTCAGGTGGGCTTTGACTTCTTTCTTCCCTTTGTGGCTGGGGCAGCCCATCTGGGCGGGTTTCTGGCTGGATTCCTGAGCTCTCGGGGTATGCTTCAAAGCGCGCTTCGCTTGCGGCCTCCAGGCCCTTTGGCACGAGGCATGGCCTTTGCTGTGGTGGCTGCTCTGGTGTGGTCTGTGATCTCCGCGGCCCCTTTGCTTGAGAGAGACCCTGTGGCTTTGGAGAATCATGGGCTTCGACAGCTTCAAGTTTGGGACAGCACTCCCTACCGCGACAACGAGTTGGCTTGGCGAATGTTGACTGAATCGACTCCAACGGAAATGGGGGCCGATGTGGCTCTCGCGTTGGCGGAACGGGCGGCGGATCGAACGGGTTGGCAGAACCCCGATGTCCTCGACACGTTGGCCGAGGCCCTGTTTACGGTGGGTGATCAGTGGGCGGCTTTAAGAGTGATCGATCAGGCGATTTTGATGACCGGCGGAGTCGATTATTTTGTTCAGCAAAGACGAAGGTTTACAGGTGAGCGAGAGGCCGCAGATCGCCCCGATCCCCCAGCCGCTCCATGGCAACCGGGCGTTCCTCCCGAGATGTCTCCGGGGTACATTCCTCAAGACGACGAAGCGGTCTCGATCTGAGAGAGATCAAGTGGGGCCATCCACAGCGCTCTATTTTTAGGGGCGGATGACTTCACCGTCTTCGGGCAGAAAAAGCTTTCCGTCGTAGTCTTGGCTGATCACCGACTCGATTTGAAAATCGTAAAACGGAGGGGGTCGCATTCGGACCAGCACCAGTCCTCGCGCCCCAGCCGACTTGGCGAGCTTGCCCACTTCCTGAATTGAAGTGTGAAGCTTGGCTTCTCGTTCCAGCCTCTCAGGCGGGACGAGGACTCCAAATTCTTCGACGTCGCTTGGGGGCGGAACAAAGACGGCTTCGTGGACAAGAAGGTCAACGCCTCGAGAGAATTCAACCAATTGGTCGCTTCCCCAGCCGGTTCCGGAGATGACAAGAGTTCGTCTTCCACGCTCAAACCGCCATGCCAGGGCAGGGACGGGACCTCCTTTTAAGCCTGTGGCTCGAATCGTCACTCCATCCAACTCTTCGCTGTAGTCACCGCTGATTTCGGTGACCTGGACGCTGTCTCCATCTTTAGAAAGAGCAAGAGCGCGGCCAAGTCCGGTGGCGCCCTCTTTGTAGGCTTGCTGAAGGTGCTCGACCATTTTCTTTGTGCCGGGCGGTCCGATAATGCGTAAGCCGTTTTCGCGTCCTTCGAGCCATCCGGTGTATATGAGATCAGCCAGCCCAAAGGTGTTGAGGGGCAGGAGATTTGTGATGAGGACCAAGCTGGGTTGAGCGACTGGGATGGAAGAGATTCGCAAGGCCGAAGTGCTGGACCGCCCCGCATCGACGAGGACGACATTTTTGTTCCATCCCACAGCCATGACGGGACCGCGTCGCTCGGGGTTTTCGTAGCCCCCACCCGTGCCGGCGGCCACTAGGCTGAGAGAGCTGAATTGGCGATCGTCCAGCGGTCCAACCCTTTCAGCGAGTTCGGCCGCATCGTACAGCATGAAGGCCCCGATCCAAGAGACCACGATGGCGGCAATCAGTCCTAAAAATAAAATGAGACGAGTTGACATGATTAGAAAACGACCGTTTTGTTGTCGTACACCGCAATGCGATGTTCGAGGTGGGCGCGGACTGCGCGTGAAAGAACCCTTCGCTCTACGTCCCGTCCACGGCGGACAAGGTCTTCAGGCGTGTCACTGTGACTCACAGGAATGACATCTTGAGCAATGATGGGGCCTTCATCGAGATCTCGGGTGGCATAGTGAGCTGTTGCGCCGACGAGCTTTACGCCGCGACCAAAGGCTTGATGGTAGGGTCGGCCCCCCGCGAAGGCGGGGAGAAAGGAGTGATGAATGTTAATCACCCGCGAGGCAAAGTGATCGCAGAAATCCCCTGAAAGAATCTGCATATAGCGAGCCATCACGACGAGATCGATGTTCGACTCCTCGAGAAGAGCAATTTCCGCCTTTTCGACTTCGGCTTTGGTCTCGGCGGTGACCGGGAAAACGTGAAATGGAATGCCGAAGTGGTCTGCGACCGGTCGCAGGAGTTCGTGATTGCTGATGATGAGGGGGATGTTGCACGTGAGCTCCCCGGATCGATGGCGAAGCAAAAGGTCGTAGAGACAGTGGTCGGTCTTGGAGGCAAAAAGAGCCACTCGAGTGGGCTCGGCCTGAAAATGGAGCTTCCATGTCATCTCATAGCGCGATGCAATTCCTCGAATCGTGGCTTCGAGTCGACGCGTGGCTCCATCGCGGTCGGGCCCGGCGAGTTCCGGGTCGTCGAAATGAATCCTTTGGAAGAACTGCCCAGCCTTCGGGTCGGTGTGCTGATCGGCATCCAAGATGTTGCTGCCCTGGGTATAGAGGGCCTGCGCGAGGGCGGCGACCAAGCCGGGTCGGTCCTTACAACTGACGAGCAAGGTCGCCCGTGTTTCATTCTGGCTTGTCTGCTTCATAGGTCTGTTCGTTTTCTCCTGGGGGGCAGTTTCCTTCAGTTAGGCCCTCTCGGCCAGTCCTAGGCGCAAAGGGGATCGGGCCAACGGACCCCTCCCCTAGGGTGGGTTGGCTCACTGGCTCTGAGTCGGATAGATTGAGTACATAGGGGATCTCACTCATTCCCGAGTCTTTGCTGTACGTTCGTTGGGAACGTGGGGTGCAGGCGGCCCGGAGGGGCGGACACGGCGCCCACCTCGGCCCGGGAACCTGGCGAGCCAATTTGGGGCCTCGCCCATCATCACTATGCCGGCATGGAGGTGACAATGGATCAATGTAGCACTACGACGAGTGAGGTGGCGGCGTCCTAGAACGCGAAGCAGCTTCGTAAGTCAATTTTGGTGCTGCGGGGACGCAGGTTCCCAGCGCCACCGTTCCCGGGATCGCGGACGTCGTAGCCGCTTTGGGACCTTTGGTCCGATCCCGGGATTTTTTGCGCCCAGAGATCAATGGGGACCCTCAGTGACTCGGGAAAGAGACACGACGCCCGGTGGCTTCAGCTGGAAGCCGACCTTTGCAAGGCGGCACTGTCCCGAAGCCCAAGGCTTCGATAAATCTCGGTAGTGGCGGACGATTGATTCAGGGTGTAGAAGTGGATTCCGGCCACGCCTTGATCCAAGAGTTCTCGACATTGCTCAGTGGCCCAGTGAACGCCCACGTTGGCCACGGCCTCCGTATCTGACCCAGCACGGGCGATGGCACGTTGCAGGCCGGCTGAAATGTTGGCGCCGCCCGCGAGCTCAGCAATCCGTCTCATGCCCTGAGTGGTTGTGATGGGCATAATGCCGGCCACGATAGGAATCGTGATCCCTGCAAGGATACACCGGTCCCGAAAATCAAAAAAAGCCGAATTATCAAAGAAGAGTTGGGTGACGATGTAATCGGCTCCTTGGTCGACCTTGGCTTTGAGGTAGTCCATTTCGTCCAGTCGATTAGGCGTCGCAGGGTGACCTTCAGGAAAACCGGCGACGCCGACTCCGAAGCCGCGCTGATCGGGGTGAAGCCCACCTTTTTCGTTGAACTTCCGAATAAACCCAACGAGGTCGGCGGCTTGCTGGAAAGCATCTTGTTTCCGGTCATAGCCTGTAAGCCCTTTGGGCGGATCGCCGCCCAAAGCCAAGATGTTAGAGACGCCGGCCTCGGCATAGCGAGTGAGAATGCCCTGAATCTCATCTTGGCTGTGACAGACCAGGGTCAGATGAGGGATCGCGTCTAGGGAGGTTGAGTTCTTAATGCGGACGACTAGATCATGGGTGAGTTCTCGCGTAGACCCACCGGCCCCATAGGTGACCGAAACAAAGGAAGGCTTTAGAACTTCAAGCTTCCGAATGGTTTCATAGAGCGCCTCGGCTCCCTTTTCGGTCTTAGGAGGGAAGAACTCAAAGGAACACGTCGGACCATTGGTCAAGAGATCGGCAATATGCATAGGCGCTTTTGGAGACCTCGACGTGGGCTAAGAATGACCCAGAGTATACAGAGCCATCGTATGCATGCGACCGTTAAGGCTTGAAATGTGCCTTGAGATCATACGGTGATTGATTCGGATGAAGTCCTCGGGGAGGTTACGGTCAAGTCTTATGAAGCCGCCAGTCGCCAGCGTCAATTTTTAAAAGACCTGAGGTTGAGCCGAGATAGAGATACGTCCATCCGTGGACCGTTTTTTTTTCACTTTGAATTTTGCGAATGATTCTTCGGTAAAGGGAATGTGGTTTCCCGTATCCGAGAAAGCCTTCGATCTCATCAATCGGTTGGACCCATTTCTCGGGCAGGGCCATCGGGGCGAGTTCGCCGTGAACGAGGCCCTCATCATTGATGAGCCCCGGGTAATCTTCAACCTCCCAAAGACTGCCTTTGCATTTCGCGGAGGTGACCGGCTTCACGATCATGTCGGCGATATCGGGCCAACGGGCTTGGTTTTGCATGAGGGTTCCGTAAGTAAAAAGGGTCGACGGAAGCGGTTTAGGCTCAAGGCCCCGGGCGGCCGAATCCAGTTGGGAGGTGGGGAGCTTGAAACTCTGAAGGGCCCTGGATACCACCTCGTGGTAGCCGTTGGCCGGGGGCACCGGCGCTTGGGTACGCGCAGCTTGAGTGACTTGGTAGCTCGTGCAAGGGTATTCAAGGCCGTCCTCATCTAAAGCGATGACTTTGAGGCGTTCGTAGAATCCGCTGGCCACTCCCTCCTTACGATCGAGGGCGGCCCAGGTGGCCTCATCCGCTTCATAGAGAGCTCCAGGGACGGCCGTGCCTGGTCTAGGGTGAATAGTCAGGGCTCCGCCGTCTCGTGTTTTGGAGTAGTAGTGGAAGGAGACTTCAAAATCAGGGAGCCAAGCAACGCGCTTAAAAATAAGACCGTGGGGTGAGATCTTGCGTTCTGAGCAATAGCGCTGCCAGTCTGTGGCGTTGAGATTGGATCCGTATGCGAAGTAGAGTTTTTTCATCAGTGGGGATCGGGCTTAAAGGTTAAATTGAATTCTTGATACGACCTGGAGTTTAACTTCGGAGCGGTCTGCGTTGTTCAAATGAAAATTTTGCGCCGCCACTGATGCGAGCGAGCTTCAGCTCTTGGGGTTCGGGCTGAGGCGGGCTGTCTGGATCGATGACGATGTCCCAAGCCAGCGCTCGGCCGGGAGGAGGGGAGGTGGGGTGACAACGCGCGTGGGTCGAAACCCTCCCCGCAATCGCATCGAGCGCAGGGTGAACTGCTTCTGAGAGGTCTGCGATCCAAGAGAAGGCGTCGCTTTCTGAGAGTGCGGGGCAAGGGCCGAGGGAAATTAAAGCTCTTTGGGGCCCCTGCACTTCGACGTGAAAATCGACATACTCACGAGGATGAAAACAGGGGTGGACTTGAAAAATCTTCGCCACTGCTTCGATGTCGTTGCCTTGAATGCCAAGGCTTGAGATCAGGCGCTCGGCCGTGAGGGCTGCGATGCCTGTCCATTGGGCGCGCCCGAGTTCGCGAGAAGCCTCGATGTCAAGTTTCTGTGCGGCGCAGAGCATGAAGGACCGAGCGAGCAAGTGGCTCTGAATCGCAAATTCTTTATTCGCGGTGATCAGTGCGCTGTGAGAAAGGTCTTCAAGTTGAAAGCCTGGATCGAAAGCGCCGGAGTAATCGGCCCATCCACCGGGTTCCATCTCATGAGGCGAAGCTTGAAGTTCGATTTTGGCGAGTCTTGATGACTCGACGGCTTCGGCATTAGGGTGAGGGACGAAAGCTTTTTTTTCAGTCTCTTCTTCTTCGATGAAGACTGACCAGCGACAGGCGGGCGTTTGATCTGTAGAAGTTCGAGGGGGGCGGTGAATGGGGCGCGCCTTCATGTATGGATGAGTGGCTGCGGCTGTCGCATCGAAAGTGGGATCTTCGATGTCGTGGCACATTAAGCGAACCCGTTTTTCTCCGAACGGTTCGACATCGAGTAAGGCGCCGCAGTGCGGAAGCCAAAATTCACCGTAGTCGGGGCGGTCTAAGCGAAATTGAAAGTCCATGAATTGATGGGGGGCACCGATGTCGAGCTGAAGGTTTTTGAAAACCGTGGAGACATCGTGGCCCTCAAATCCAAGCGCTTTTTGCATCCTGCGGGAGTAGATCGGGCTGGCCGTCATCCACTCTGAGATCGAGAACTCGACATAGGCATCGCCTCCGAAGCGTTTGGCTACAAGAGGAAGCCCTACGCGGTCTTGGAGGTGCCCGCTCAATAAAAACTCTCGCCCCAATCCGGCGAGTGCTTGGCGAGAGAAGTGGCTCAAGGTTAGTTCGGGATTGAAATCCCCTGAATAGTCGTCCCGCAATGGCATGACGGACTCCTGGGCTTTTTAAG
The DNA here is from genome assembly GCA_002691205.1 of Deltaproteobacteria bacterium. Classification (GTDB taxonomy): domain Bacteria; phylum Myxococcota_A; class UBA9160; order UBA9160; family UBA4427; genus MED660. The sequence goes on along the minus strand of NZHD01000105.1, from coordinate 1,893 downwards.
CGTTAAGAGGACGCAGTTTTGAGCAGTTGGCTGAAGGAGCCGAGGCCTGCGGCCTTGGGAGTCGATCAGATTTTTCATTCCTTGAGATGGGCGAAGTCCCCCGCGACTGTGGCAGAATAGCAATGGTGAATCATCTCTGAAACAGCCTATTGTCTTCATCGCCTTCAGCCGTTTTAACGTGCTGTGAAGAGGCTTTTTCGGAACCCTCTCGATCCCGTCGTAAGAGGGAATTCTTTTGTGGGGAGAAAGTGATTTCATGCAGCCAGATCATGAAAATGAGAATTCGAAGGAAAATCGTTCTCGGAGCGCCTATTGGCGAGCCAACTTGAAGCTCATGGCAGGACTCTTGACGGTTTGGTTTGTGGTTTCGTACGGCTTTGGAATTCTTTTCGTCGACGAATTGGATGAGATCCGCATCGGCGGCTTCAAGCTCGGATTTTGGTTTGCCCAGCAGGGGTCCATCTACGTCTTCGTGGCGTTGATCTTCGTGTATGTATGGAGAATGAATCGGCTCGATCGAAAGTACGATGTGGATGAGTAGTGGGCGGACGGGGAGTAGCGGTTCTTTGATATGGAACTAAAAACGTGGACATACCTGTTTGTGGGGCTGAGCTTCTCGCTCTACATCGGCATTGCGATTTGGTCTCGCGTGAAGACCACCCGGGGTTTTTACGTCGCAGGAGGAGGAGTCTCCCCGCTCGCGAATGGGATGGCGACCGCGGCTGATTGGATGTCCGCAGCTTCCTTTATTTCCATGGCCGGAATTATTTCCTTTAGCGGGCGTGATGGGGCCTATTATCTCATGGGCTGGACGGGCGGCTACGTCCTTCTTGCTCTTTTACTCGCCCCCTATCTGCGTAAGTTTGGTCAGTTTACTGTCCCTGATTTCGTCGGTCAGCGTTACTACTCCAATGAGGCGCGCTTGGTGGCGGTGGTCTGCGCCATTTTTGTTTCCTTCACCTATGTGGCCGGACAGATGAGAGGAGTCGGTGTTGTCTTCTCCCGATTCTTAGATGTCGATATTGGCAGCGGCGTCGTGATCGGTATGGCGATTGTCTTCTTTTATGCCGTGATGGGGGGAATGAAAGGGATCACCTATACCCAAGTGGCTCAGTATTGCGTGCTGATCTTTGCGTTCCTCGTTCCGGCTATCTTTATATCCATCACGATGACAGGAAATGCTTTTCCGCAAGTGGGGTTCGGCTCCACAGTGCTGGACTCTTCGGGAGTCGATACGGGCATCTATTTGCTGGATAAACTGGATGGGCTGCATCAAGAACTCGGTTTTTCGGCTTACACGGACGGCACAAAAGACACCATTGACGTTTTCTTCATAACGGCTGCGCTGATGGTTGGGACGGCGGGCCTCCCCCATGTCATCATTCGTTTCTTTACCGTGCCTAAGGTGAAAGATGCTCGCCTTTCGGCGGGGTACGCCCTTCTTTTTATTGCTCTCTTGTATACGACAGCTCCGGCGGTCGCGGCCTTCGCTCGTACCAATCTCATCGAGACGGTTCATGGAAACGCTTATTCTGAGATGCCTGATTGGTTTCACCATTGGGAGAAGACGGGCCTGCTGGCCTGGGTGGATAAAGACGGCGACGGTGATATTCACTACGGAGCCGGTCCTGCGTTTGGAAAACTGCCCGACCAGAAGCAGTTAAAGCTCGTGAAAGAGTCTACTTATGGGCGCTCGGGGGAATCTCTTTTTAGGAATCCGCCCACAGAGAATACAAACGAGCTGTATGTAGACCGAGATATCATGGTGCTCGCAAACCCTGAAATTGCCCGACTGCCGTACTGGGTGATTGCACTGGTTGCGGCCGGAGGACTGGCGGCCGCTCTTTCAACGGCGGCGGGGTTGTTGCTGGTGATCTCGGCGTCGATTTCACA
>NZHD01000104.1:0-12500 GCA_002691205.1 Deltaproteobacteria bacterium | reverse complement strand
GGAGCTAACGATCAATTCGAACAGAGGGCGAGTATCGGGTTCTCCTTGACTTGAGGCAAAAAGGCCAAGCCTGTGCCCGGCCTCAAACTCGGGCATATGCGCCAAGAAGGACGCCATCTGAATGCCCGCCTGACCGCACACTTCAGGCCGAACACCCTTGCAAGCCGCCTTCATCTCGCGACGAATCGAGCGCTTAGTGGATTCGATGGACATCGAACGCATCACCTACCCTGAATATCGTAAAGTCCGTCTTTCGACACGAATACGGGCGAAATACTCGCTGCCCTCAGACTTCGGATGACGGAAAATCAGGCCCAAGAGGGTCCAGCAAGCTTCCCTGAGTCTCATCCACCTCTTCTCCCGTAGGAAGGGTCAAGAGCGGCGTATCGTTCTCGCGGCTGCGCTTAGGTCGACCGCTTTGGGGCGAAGAGGTGGCCGCCTCTGCGATTTCGATCAGCGCTTTCACTCTTTTTTCTTGATCGGGCTCGGCCACTTCTCCGTCAGGTTGCACCTCATCCCGCAGTTCAAGAACTTCGCGAGCAAGATTCAAGCACGTCAGCAGAGCCACATCGAGAGTGTCCACAGTCTTCGTCCGCTCTCGAACTTGCTCCATGGCCGTATCCACGAGAGCGGCGACATGCTGGAGCCATTCTTCGTCGGCATCACTCCGAATCCGATATTCTTGCCCCAGAATACGAACAGCGACCGCTCTTTTTTCCAATCGACTCACCCTCTCTCGGCGACGGTGAAAAACTACTCGCTGGGCTCTCCACCCAACTCCGCATCCAGACGATCAAGTTCGGAGACCAAGACATCCAATCGCTGAATCGCCGTCTTGCTTCGATTCCCCAAGCGATCAATCTCTGACTCTAATTTCTGAATCGTAGAGTCACGCTCAGCAACGGCGACTTCAAGCTTTTCCGCACGCGCCTTCAAATCCGCATGGTCATGCGCGAGGTCGGAAACGGCCTTTTCGAGACGCGTCAAATTGTAAGAGGTGCCGCCGATGAGTTCGGGGCGCTCTCCTTCAGCAGCTCCCACCTCAACAGCGCCGACTTCAGAACCCTCTTCTCCGGCAGCCTCTCCCAAAGCAGGCGTGTCTATCGAGTCGCTCCGAGTTGCTCGTGATTTCACTCATGCCTCCCCAGGATTCAGGGATCAATTTAACACGATCTGAAGTCTCTGGTGAGCCTCATGTAAGAACTCGACGAAAAAAATAATGAGAAACCAAGAGCGCTGAGCCTCGCCGACCCGTTCGATTCATTTTCTAAAAACCGATCGGGCTCGACCCGACTGTCTCCAGACAAAATAAGAACGATGGAGGCTGATTCAGTCCGGGTTGTTCCCCTTCGTATTCCGTTTCTGGAGCCGAGATTCGCCCATCAGGTACGTGTCGACCTCGCGGGCGGCTTCGCGCCCCTCAGCGATGGCCCAGACGACAAGGGACTGACCTCTACGACAGTCTCCGGCCGCAAATATCCCAGACTCACTGGTCGTATAGGTCGGCGCAGAGGCAGCCACGTTGCCACGAGGGTCATATTTCACGCCTAGATCATCCAGCAAACCCTGCTGAACAGGCCCCAGAAAACCCATCGCAAGAAGAACGAGATCTGCGTCTAACTCAAACTCCGTCCCCGCCACCTCCTCCAGCGCAGGACGCCCCGACTCATCAGGAGCCCCTAGCCGGACTTCGATGCCGTGCAGCTTCTTGACCTGACCGTCACTTCCCGAGAAGCGCTTCGTCATCAGAGAGAACTTTCTCTCTCCTCCCTCATCGTGAGAACTGGAACTCCGATACATGACTCGCCACATAGGCCAGGGGGCCGAGGCAGAAGGATCCTCGGGGGGGCGTTCCAAAAGCTCAATCGAAGTAAGTGACTTACAGCCTTGACGCAGAGAAGTCCCAACACAGTCGGACCCCGTGTCGCCGCCTCCCAATACAACGACATGCTTATCCTTGGCGTCGATTTCCTCAATCGGATCCACGGTGTCTCCGTGACAGCGCCTATTCTGCTGGGGCAAAAAATCCATCGCGAAGTTGATCCCTTCAAGATCACGGCCCTCCACCGGCAGATCTCTGGGCTGTTCAGCCCCCATACAGAGCAGAACGGCATCGAAGCTCTTGCGCAAATCAGCCGCCGTGAGGTCGGCCCCCACTGTGATGCCCGTCTGAAAAGAGACCCCTTCCGCTTTCATCTGCTCAAGACGTCGATCGATCAGCCTCTTCTCCATCTTGAACTCAGGAATCCCATATCGAAGAAGTCCACCAATCCGGTCGCTCTTCTCAAACACGGTGACGCTGTGACCAGCCCGACAGAGCTGCTGCGCTGCGGCTAATCCTGCAGGACCCGACCCCACCACGGCCACCGATCGACCGGTGCGACGTGAGGCCATCACGGGCTTGATGGAGTCGTTTTCCCACCCTGCTTCAGCCACGGCTAATTCAACATTCTTAATCGTGACCGCGTCGCCATTGTAGGCGACGCAACAGGCCTCTTCGCAAGGCGCGGGACAAATGCTTCCGGTGAATTCGGGAAAATTATTTGTGGAATGCAACCGAACCAGCGCGTCATCCCACTTCCCGCGGTAGACAAAGTCATTCCAATCGGGAATCACGTTCCCCAGCGGACACCCTCCTCGCCCGGAGTTGGGATTCGAACAAAAAGGAATTCCGCAGTCCATACAGCGCGAGGCTTGCTGCCGGAGCTCCTCTTCAGGGACCTTCTTGGCTACCTGCTTCCAATCCTTCAAACGATCCTTGGGTGCTCGGTAGTCGAGTCCCTTTCGATCGAAGTCCAAAAAACCGGTTGGCTTTCCCATTCTTATTCTCCCGCCTCGGCCGCGAGAGTCGCAAGCGCCTTCTTGTACTCCTGGGGAAAGACCTTAATGAACTTTGAGGCAAGGCTATCCCATTTACGAAGAATCTCTTCAGCCCTCTGACTCCGTGTGTAATGAAAGTGGTTCCGCAGCATCCGTTGGATGTAATCCACGTCTTCACCCTCAAGCGGATCTAGGTCAAGTAACGGATTATTAATCAGCGCCGGAAAGTCGCCGGACTCGTCGAGAACGTAGGCGATCCCCCCGCTCATCCCTGCTCCAAAATTGCGCCCTGTAGATCCAATAATTATCGCCTTGCCTCCAGTCATGTACTCACAACCGTGCTCACCGACGCCTTCGACCACCGCATCTGCTCCACTGTTCCGAACGCAGAACCTCTCGCCCACAATTCCGTTGAAATAGGCCTCACCGCCGGTCGCCCCATAAAGCAACACGTTCCCTGCGATGATGTTGTCAGCGGGCGTAAACCGTGAACTCTCCGGAGCACGCACGATCACCTTTCCACCCGAGAGGCCCTTCCCGGCGTAATCGTTCGCATCGCCTTCTACCGAAATCGTCATGCCGTGGGGAAGCCAAGCCCCCAGGCTCTGGCCCGCGGATCCCGTAAAGTTCAGCTGAATCGTATCCTCAGGCAAACCTTCTAATCCATATCTCTCAGTCACCTCGGAACCCAAAATAGTCCCAACTGTTCGATCCGTATTGATAATCGGAAGGTCAATTTTTACCTTCTCGCCCCGCTCCAAGGCCGGCTCAGCTAGTTCAAGCAACTGCATATCGAGCGCGTTCTCTAAACCGTGATCTTGAGTCCCCGTGTGACGAATATCGTGTTCACCATCCGGACGGAAAAACAAGTCGGAAAGATCCACATGACGCGCTTTCCAGTGCGTAATATTCTCTTTCATCTTGAGACGATTCGCATGTCCGATCATCTCTTCTAAATGTCGATACCCCAACTTGGCCATCAACTCTCGCACTTCTTCGGCCACAAACATGAAGTACCGAACCACATGCTCTGGAGTTCCTTCGAACCGTTCTCGAAGATCTTCCCGCTGCGTCGCGATCCCAACCGGACACGTATTGAGGTGACAGACCCGCATCAAAAGACAACCCATTGTGACGAGCGGAGCAGTGGAGAAACCGAACTCATCGGCTCCGAGCAGTGCTCCGATTACGACATCTCGGCCCGTCTTGAAACCTCCATCCACTTGGACCCGAATACGACCTCGCAAATCATTCACAACGAGAGTTTGTTGAGTCTCAGCCAGGCCAATCTCCCAAGGCAAGCCTGCATACTTAATCGAGGTCTGTGGAGAGGCGCCTGTCCCGCCATCGTGTCCCGAGATCAGAACCAGATCTGCTTTTCCCTTTGAAACGCCCGAAGCGATGGTGCCAACCCCTGTCTCGGAGACCAACTTCACACTCACATTCCCGGATCGGTGGGCGTTCTTCAGGTCATAAATCAACTGCGCCAAGTCTTCGATAGAATAAATGTCATGATGGGGAGGCGGCGATGTCAGGCCCACTCCCGGTGTCGCATAGCGGGTCTTGCCAATGATCTTGTTCACTTTATGCCCAGGCAACTCGCCACCCTCGCCTGGCTTCGCGCCCTGGGAAATCTTAATTTGAATCTCGTCTGAATTCACCAGGTACGCACTTGTCACACCGAAGCGCCCCGAAGCCACCTGTTTAATGGCACTTCGTCTCGAATCACCGTTTGCGTCACGCTGCCAACGCGCAGGATCTTCGCCGCCTTCCCCTGTATTGCTACGACCTCCGAGCCGATTCATCGCAATGGCGAGAGTCTCGTGCGCCTCAGCCGAAATCGACCCATAGGACATGGCCCCGGTACAAAAGCGTTTGACGATCTCCACTGCGGGCTCGACTTCCTCAATCGGAACCGGTTCAAAATCCGAAAAGTCGAAGTCAATCAAGCCGCGCAGAGTGCGTAACCGGACGGCATCGCCATTAGCGGCCTCGGAAAACTCTTTAAAGGTCGCAAAACTGTCGTCCCGCGTTGCTTTTTGCAAGCTTGAGACCGTCTCTGGATTGAAGGCATGCTGTTCGCCCCGTAAACGCCACTGGTACAACCCACCGGGATCAAGCTCGGGATAGGTGTAGTTTTCCTTGGGAAACCCGCGCATATGACGGCGAATGGATTCTTCAGCGAGCACGTTAAGTCCAACCCCGGACACTCGCGAGTGAGTACCTACGAACGCCAAGTCGATGACTTCTTGACTTAAACCCACCGCTTCATAGATTTGGGCTCCGCGATAACTCTGAAGGGTCGAAATGCCCATCTTCCCAAAGATTTTAAGGAGCCCTTGGTCAATGGCACTCAGATAATTTTTGACCAACTGCTCATCAGTGAACTCGGAGGAGATATAAGCGCCATCGTCACGAAGCATCGCGGCGCTCTCAAAGGCCAGATAGGGGTTGATTCCGCCCGCCCCATAGCCAATCAACAAGGCAAAATGGGCGACTTCACAAGCCTCCCCGGTCTCCACGACAAGACCACACTGAGTTCTCGTTTCCTCGCGAACCAAGTGGTGATGAACAGCCCCGGTCGCCAATAGACAAGGAATAGGCGCTAGGTCAGGCGAAATTTCACGATCCGAGAGCACCAAAACAGTCGCCCCATTGGCCACGGCTTGAGAGGCTTGCCGACACAAGTCGTTCAACGCACCGATCAGGCCTTCTCCACCATCAGCTGCTTTAAAGACCATGGGTAAAGTGACGGTTTTAATCCCTGGCACATCTGCTTGGCGAATCGCTTCAAGCTGCTCATCGGTCACCACAGGGTGAAAAAGACGAAGCAAGCGAGCGTGCTCAGGCGTCTCCTCCAACAAGTTCTTCTCTGCGCCCAGAGTCGAATGCAACGACATGACGGGACGCTCCCGAATAGAGTCGATGGCGGGATTAGTGACCTGGGCAAAATGTTGCTTAAAGTAATGAAAAAGCGGACGTGGCAATTCGGACAAACAGGCCAGAGCCGAATCGTCCCCCATCGACCCTAAAGCTTCCTTGCCGCCCACACACATGGGCGCCAAGAGCATCTTCAGCCCCTCCAGGGTGTAACCGAAAACATGCTGACGGTTGAGAAGGGTCTCCGGGCTTCGCTCAATAACGGGATCGGCGGTGGGAAGATCATCCAACGTGATTCGGCATCCATCCAGCCAACTTCGATAGGGCTGCTTCTGGACGTAACGGTCTTTGATCTCATCGTCCTCAATGATACGCCCCTCCTCCAAGTCTATGAAGAAAGTCCGCCCTGGCTCCAAACGCCCCTTTCGTTCGATCTGATCGGGCTCAATGGCCAACGTCCCTACCTCAGACCCCATCACGACGAGACCTTCAGTGGTCACGATGTAACGAGAGGGCCTCAGACCATTTCGGTCCAAAACCGCCCCCACGCCGCGGCCGTCTGAAAAAATCATCGAAGCCGGACCATCCCAAGGCTCCATCATGCATGAGTTGTACTCATAAAAGGCCCTGAGGTCTGGATCCATCTGGTCTTGGTTTTCCCAAGCTTCCGGCACCATCAACATCATGGCGTGAGGCAAATCGCGACCCGCCAGATGCAAGAATTCAAGCGTATTGTCGAACTGAGCGGAATCACTCGCCCCAGCCGTCATGATGGGGAAAAGTTTCGAAAGATCGTCCCCAAAAAGGTGAGACCGAAGGGTGCCCTCTCGAGCATGCATCCAGTTCGAGTTGCCCCTCAATGTGTTGATTTCACCGTTATGGGCCATATAGCGCAACGGCTGCGCCAGATCCCAAGTCGGAGATGTATTTGTGCTGTAGCGCTGGTGGACCAGAGCGAAGCGCGATTCCATATCGGCTGATTCAAGGTCAAGAAAGAAGGCCGGCGTCTGGTGCGCCAAAAACATCCCCTTGTAAAGCAGAGTGCGCGCTGAAAGGCTTGGAACATGAAAGCGAAGTCCTTCAGCTAGGTTCGCCTGCTCGACGAGACGCCGAATGACGTAGAGCTTGCGTTCGAAAGCATCTCCCCGAAGCCCTTCCGACGCTTCTAAAAAAATCTGCTGGATCTGAGGCATCCCCGACCGAGCGGTTCGTCCGATTTTGTCCGGGTCGATGGGCACTTCTCGCCAGCCCACAAGTGTTTGCCCCTCAGCCTCGATCACTTCTTTAAACTTCGCCTTCTGCCACTGTTGGGACCGCTCATCGGTAGACAGGAAAACCAGTCCCGATGCATACGCGCCTGCCTCAGGTAGCCCGAAACCGCACTCTCCAGCCACGCGTCGCAGAAACTTATCGGGCGTCTGAATCAGTAACCCAGCCCCGTCGCCGGTGTGCGGATCGGACCCCGCGGAACCTCGATGGGTTAAACGGCAGAGGATATCGGTGCCCATGGTCAAAATTTCATGACTGGGCCCCCTGCGCATATCGGCCACAAAGCCAATTCCACAGGCATCGTGTTCAAGTTCGGGGTCGTAGAGACCTTGTTTGGGGGGAAATCCGTAGAGATTCGTCAAAGTATCATCCAGCTGACGTCGGTCGACAGGACGGAGGGGGACTTATTCTGATCGAAAAAACGATACGGACACAACCCCCCTTGCGGACGAGCCTCCATTGGCCGCCGAACCCGGCTCCATGAAAGTTCGAGAGACTTTTCTCGACCAACCTTCCTCAAACAAGTGCTCTTGATCGAGTGAAAGTCTTCTTACTCGGAGACCCCGGGTTCGCCCCGCAAGTCGCAAAACTAACCTAAGTCATTGCAAAATATATGTTTTTTGGAACTCATGACAATATGGCAACCACCCCGCGCTGTCAAGTTACTTGGGTGTGCCAAAATAAGCACACGACCGTTCTGGCACCGCTCAGGCATCTCAACCGTTGGGCCAAAGGGCTCTCATTTTGTCTGGGCAGTTCGTGAAAATTCCATCGACTCCAAGGTCGACCAAACGCTTCATGCCGTCTTCATCATCCATCGTGTAAGTGTTCACCGACAACCCTAGGTGGTGGGCCCGGGTCACGAGCTCCTCGGTGACCAGCAAAAAGTGGGGATTCAGAGCTTCGGCCTCCAATTCATGAGCGCGTTCAACCATTCGGTGCAATTGCGGGCCGGGTTCCCGCGGGTCAATCAGGAGGGCAATCCGAGCCTCTGGGGCCAACCGTTTTATCTCTCGCAGCACCGATTCGCGAAAAGAAGAGAAAAGAGTCTGGCCCAATACCCCGCGGGAATCAATGGCCTCAAGACTCCGACCCTCAAGGCCCAAGTAGTCCCCTTCCGAGCTCCACTTTAATTCCAGATTGAAAGGAATCCGCTGCGCGAATTCATCGAGGACCTCTTCCAGAGTGGGCACTTCCCCAGGCTGTCCACGGCGGTGCCCAGCATCCAGGGCTTTCATCTGAGCCAGCGTACTTTGGGCGATGGTCCCCGAAGCCCCCAAATGACCGAGGTCTGCATCATGAGCAATCACAATCCGGTCATCTTGAGTTAAGTGGAGATCGATCTCAATCATGTCCGAACCTTGTTCCACCGCCAATGCATACGCGGGCAACGTATTCTCGGGTAGATAGGCCGACGCGCCTCGGTGGGCGATCACCATGGGCTGTTTCGGAATATTCAAAAGCGCTCTCCAGAAAGTCGCACGTATCCCAACAGGGGCAGTAAATCGTTTGATCAAGGTATCATCAATCCCAGCCTCGAAAATAATTGAATGGAGAAAAATATGGGACGATTTGGACAAGGCTTTAAGGACATCGTGGCGCTGGTCACGGGAGGAGCCTCAGGAATCGGCGAAGCCACAGCCAAGCGACTCGCCGAGGAAGGAGCCCAGGTCATCGTCACAGACCTCAACGTCGAGGGAGGTCAAGCCGTCGCCACCTCGATCGGAGGTGAGTTTCAAAAACTCGATGTGGGTGACCCCCAAGCCTGGAAAGAGTTGGTTGAAGACATTCTCAAAACCCACGGCGCCCTACATCTCGTTCATCTGAATGCGGGCGTAACCACCTCAAGCGGAGAGGCCGGCGACTTGTCTGAAGAGTTTGATATCGCAACAATGCCCCTGGAGAATTACCGACGTGTGATGAGCGCGAACGTAGACGGAGTCATTCTCGGTGCACGTGCTTGCGTCCCCGCCATGAAAGCCAGCGGAGGAGGCTGCTTCGTTGCGACAGCATCTGCTGCAGGCGTGATTGCTTTTCCTCCTGATCCCGTCTACACCGCCACCAAACATGCTGTGGTCGGATTTGTTCGAGCCCTCGCTCCACTTCTTGAACCTCACGAGATCATGTTTCATGCTGTGCTTCCAGGCGTTGTCAACACCAACATACTTGCAAGTGAATTCGCCACCGAAGCACGCGCAATCGGGATCAAGGTCATGGAACCTGAAGAAATTGCAGATAGCGTCATTCACGCCGCCCGGTCCACGACTTCAGGAGGCCTCTGGCTCTGCCTCCCCGAACAAGCACCCTATCGATACGAATTCGCCCCGGTTCAAAACCTGGGGATGCCCGAACCCGAATAACGCCAACAGTTCAAGGGCAGTCAACATCTCAAGAGAAATCCAAAGGAGAACAAACAATGTGGATCATACTGGCCGCCGTATCCGGAGCCCTGGCCGTCGCGGCAGGCGCCTTCGGGGCCCATGGTCTTCGCGATCGGGTGACCCCTGATCAAATATCAGCCTGGTCAACAGCCGCTCAGTACCACTTGCTCCATAGCGTTGTACTTTTGGCGCTGGCCTTATACGCCCTGAATGCAGAGAAGAGTATTCGCCTGCCGGGTTCGTTCTTTTTGGTCGGAACCCTGCTGTTTTCGGGATCCATCTACCTTCTGGTGCTGACTTCTTGGCGATGGCTCGGTCCGGTCACACCCCTCGGCGGGCTTCTTCTCATGGCGGGCTGGATTTCGTTGCTCAGTCTGGCCAAGAACTAATCCGAGCCTTACGTGACCCCTCCGACGCCTCTCACTTCACAAGAACTCGAACAAAGAACAGGCCTCTGTGCCAGCTGTCGGTATGTACGCGCTCTTCAGAATGCTCGGGGGAGTACCTTCTTCCGCTGCGAGCGATCGAAAATCGACCCTGGGTTCAATCCCTATCCGCCTCTTCCTGTTCAGGCCTGCTCCGGGCATGAGAGCGAGATCAAAAGCTCAAATCCGAAAAAATCATCCAACTAGACCCTCCTAACTGACCCAGTCTCGGCTGCGCTCCACCGCGCGCTGCCACTCCGAATAGAGCGCGTTTCTCTCGGCTTCCGAAAACGTCGGTTCAAAGGTTTTGACCGCCCCCCTCGACTGCGCGATTTCGGCCAGACCGCTCCAATACCCCACACCGAGTCCCGCCAAAGCCGCCGCCCCAAGAGCTGTCACCTCAAGCATGGCTGGGCGCTCGATCGCCACCCCCAAAAGGTCGGCTTGAAACTGCATCAAGAAATCATTCTGACAGGCCCCGCCATCCACGCGTAACGAATCCAAAGACAGGCCCGCATCTTTCACCATGCAATCTACGACGTCGCGACTCCCGTAAGCGATGGACTCAAGCCCTGCCCGAACGATGTGCTCCCGAGTCGTCCCCCTTGTGAGCCCGACCAACGTGCCCCGGGCCCGCTCGTCCCAGTAGGGTGCCCCGAGGCCCGCAAAGGCGGGCACCAGATAAACCCCACCGGTATCCGAAACCGCGCGAGAGGCCGTCTCACTTTCGGCCGCATCGTCAATGAGTCTAAGCCCATCACGCAACCACTGCACAGTCGCCCCGGCTGAAAAAACGCTGCCTTCAAGAGCATATTCGACGCGTCCCTCGATCCCCCAGGCCAGGGTCGTCAGAAGACCCGAGTCCGAAACGAAAGGGGTTGGGCCGGTATTCGCAAGAAGGAAACACCCCGTCCCATACGTATTCTTAATCATGCCAGTCTCAAAACAACCCTGGCCGAAAAGCGAAGCCTGCTGGTCGCCCGCCACCCCCGCAATCGGAATTTCCGCACCAAACCAGTTTTTCGTCACAACTCCGAACACGCCGCTGCTATCGAGCACCTCCGGAAGCATGGCTCTTGGGATATCAAGAGCTGTAAGTAAGAAATCATCCCACTCAAGTGTATGAATATTATAAAGCATAGTCCGAGAGGCATTTGAATACTCCGTCACATGGACTCGACCCTCAGAAAGTTTGTACATGAGCCATGTATCCACCGTACCAAAACACAGCTCACCGGCCTCCGCACGAGCCTGTGCCCCGGGAACACGATCCAAGATAAAACGAATTTTGGTGGCCGAGAAATAGGAATCAATGACGAGTCCGGTTCGACTTCGAACTTCGTCTTCCAGTCCGCGTGCCCTCAATCCATCGCAAATATCCATGGTCTGGCGTGATTGCCAGACGATCGCAGGATGAATCGGTTCCCCACTCGCTCGATCCCAAACCACCGCGGTCTCTCGCTGGTTTGTGATCCCGACCGCCGCAATGTCACTGGCCGGCGTGCCCGTTTTCTCGAGCACACCCCGTGCAGCTCGCAACTGGCTCTCCCAAATCTCCAGCGGATCGTGTTCCACCCAACCGGGCTCTCTGAAATGCTGGGGGAACTCGCAGTGATCCTCGGCAAATACCTGACCCTCGCGATCAAATAGCAAGGCTCTTGAAGAAGTGGTGCCCTGATCTAGAGCAAGTACGAAGACGCTCATCTTGGCCTCCTCACCCGACTCGGATTACAACCAAGTCATAGCTTTCATCGTTCATCAAAAAGAGCGTCAACGAATTCCGATGCATCGAAATCACGCAGGTCTTCAATTCCCTCGCCCACGCCCACAAAGCGAACCGGCAACCCAAACTCATCTGCAAGGCCCACGATCACGCCGCCCTTGGCGCTCCCATCCAACTTCGTCAGCACCAACCCTGTCACTTCGGCGACCTCTGTGAACAAGCGGCCTTGTGAAATGGCGTTCTGGCCTGTGTTCGAATCCAAAACGAGCAACGTTTCATGAGGCGCATCTGGAAGATCGCGCCCCAACACACGGGCAATCTTCCCAAGTTCTTCCATGAGGGGTTTCTTCGTCTGCAGCCGACCCGCCGTGTCGATAATCGCTACGTCGGCTTTCCTCGCCAACGCTGCCTTCACCGTGTCGAAAGCCACCGCCGCGGGATCTCCATCGGGCTCACCGGCGATCACGTCGCAGCCGACGCGTTCTCCCCAAACTTGCAACTGCTCGCTCGCCGCTGCCCGAAACGTATCGCCGGCCCCCAGAATGACTTTTTGTCCTTGCTGCGCGTAACGCGCCGCCAACTTGCCGATGGTCGTCGTCTTTCCCGATCCGTTGACACCCAAAACTAGAATCACGTGAAGGCCATCGGATCTCAAGAGCCCCGACGAAGAACTCTTTTGAGCCTTTTCCAACTTCTCACAAATGGCCTCTCTCAAGACCTGCCTCACCACAGAAGCATCGGCACCCGAAGCTTTCTCCCGGACGGTGGACAGAAGAGACTCGGCCGTCCCAACACCCAAATCGGCTGTAAAGAGCATGGTCTCCAGCTCTTCGAGCAGGTCCGCATCGAGTTTACGCCCGCCCAGTAGGCCAGTGAGCCGACCCACCAGAGTCTCCTGAGTTCGCAGTAAGCGATCTCGAAGGGGGACCGGTTCAGGTTCGGGTTCGGGTTCGGGTTCGGGTTCGGGTTCGGGTTCGGGTTCGGGTTCGGGTTCGGGTTCGG
>NZHD01000103.1 GCA_002691205.1 Deltaproteobacteria bacterium | reverse complement strand
GTCGATCTGGATTCGACCGCCGGGGCTCTTGTCGTTCGACTACCGGTCGGGTGTTCTCCTGAGGGTATACCGAGCAGAAAACCATCGCTTTGTTCTAAGAGTTGCTCCGTCGTTTCGTGATAAATGAGACCGTGCTTCGATGACGGATGAGGTTTTGACTGCAGTCGCTTTAGGCTTTCCGTGCTTCCTCTTCTTTTCTCGGTAAAGTCTATAGGGTGACAGAAAAATGAACCGGTCTTAGGTTCGGGCGGGGCAATCAACTGAATACTCACTGATCCCGTCTCTCTTATGAATCCGGCTGGTCTGTCTCTAGTCTGAAGTTCCAAGGTGGAACCGCTCGTCAAGAACCGTGAAAAAGGGGACGTATGAGCGTAGGTCAATCGCGATGGAAGGCCTATTTCATTTTGGGGGTTGGTCTGGTTGTTCTTGTCCTCGGCGGCTGGTCGGGGGCTCAGTACAGGAGGGCGACTCTGTTTTCTCCTTTTTTTTACGCCCCCTCTGGGCTCGCCGTTTCACCGGCCGGCGAGATTTTAGTTGCGGTGGAGGAAGCTCGAATTCATATCTACAATTCGGAGGGTACGTTTCTCCGAGGCTGGGGGATATTTCCGGATGGGGGCCCTGTTCGAATGCAGCCGGAATCGGAATCCGTGCAGATCGCAACGGAAAATCTAGATACGGTTTCGGTCTATGGGTATACCGGTCAACTCAACCAGACCTTCGATGAGGCGGGAGCCTATTCGGCCTTCGGAGCCGATCACGATACACGAGTGATTGGACCTGAGGGTGACTTGTTCGAGTTGGCGCCGGGGGGACTATTTCGTATTTCAAACGGTGAGGCTCGGTTGATTGTGACTGAGCCGAAGTGGCCGCTGTCTATGTTTGGATCTGACCCCGTTGTTCCCGTGGCAGCCCTGATGGCCTTGGGCGCAGTGGGGACCATGCTGGGCGTGGTGATGACCGCCAACACAACGAGCAGGCCTGAGTGGGAAGATTCCTCATCTTCGGAGTGAAGGTCTTCCTTAATCGTGTGAATCGGTCCAGCCTGTGGTCATCCGGTGACGACCTGCGAATGCGAAGTAGATTAAGCCGGTGCTGAGTAGGGCCGCAAAAAGCAGCGCAATTCCTGGATTGTAGTAGATCAAAGAGATGATACAGACAAGGGACAGCCCGAGTGCGATTCCGGCGAGGTACGGGTACCCGACGGCTCGAAATGGCCGCGGTAGATCGGGCTCGGCTTTTCGAAGTCTGATCAGGGCCACCATTGAGAGGAAGTAGAGCGTGACCGCGCCGAAGCAGGCGAGGGTGATGATCTGCGCGGTTTGCCCGGAGAGGATGGCGATGACTCCGATCACGAGGTTGGCCAAGAGGGCCGCTCGGGGAGTGCCCGTTTGCGGGTGAACTTGCCCGAGCCATCGCGGTGCGAATCCAGAGCGGCCGAATTCAAAAGTGGCGCGCGCGCCGGCTAGAATGATCCCGTGAAAAGAAGCCACCAAGCCGAGGAGCCCGATGCCGAGAAGCAGGGCATACCAGCCCGATTCTTTTCCTACAATGAAGCCTAAGGCGAGTGGCAAGGGCGCGTCACTGGCTTCGGAGCTTCCGTTCTCGTAGACAATGGCTTCCCAGCCCGCCACGCCGGTCGCGGCAAAAAAAACAGACACCGCCAGAACGACCAGGGTGAGGATGGCCGTGCCAAAGCCCCGAGCCACATCGCTTTGGGGGTTTCGGCTTTCTTCAGCCGCATTCGCGACCCCCTCGATGGCCAGGTAGAACCAAATTGCAAAAGGCAAGCAGGCAAAAATCCCTCCATATCCTCCAGGCAGCGGGTTGTGAGAGAAGGCTTCCCAACTGAAATGGGGCAACGCCAAGCCGCAAAAAATGAGAAGTTCGCCCACCGCCATGAGGGTGATCACCAATTCGAAAACAGCGGCTTGCCGAACCCCCCAAGCGTTGAGCAGGGAAAATGCTCCATAGGCCGTGATCGCGACAAGTTCCACGGGCACACTGGTGAATCTTTGATTCACATAGGCGGCAATCGCCATGGCGATCGCCGGAGGAGCAAATACAAATTCAATAATCTGAGCGAGGCCCGCAATGCAGCCGGTCCCTGGCCCCAGCGCTCGCGTGCAGTATACAAATGCGCCGCCGGCTTTCGGGAGAGCACAAGCCAACTCGGTGTAGCTAAAAATGAAGCAGAGGTACATCACGGTCACCAAGCCCGTCGCGGCCAGCATCCCATAGCTACCTCCAATGGGCAGCCCCAAGTTCCAGCCGAAATACTCTCCGCTAATGACGTAGCCCACGCCTAGGCCCCAGAGCATGACAGGTCCTAGACTACGCTTCAGTTTGGCTTGCTCGGGCATGACGAAACCTTAGATGCAATGATGGCACGCGGCATATATTCTGGGTGAAGATTTAACGTCTTACTTTTTCAAGGATCCTGGATTGTGGTTTTAAGAGCGTATCCGGTCCAGATTCTTCGAGTCGCCCCCTCTGGTTTGACCGGACGGATCGAGGCAGGTGTTCTCCTTGAAGAGTGATGCTGAGTGTGGAGTTTTTAACTTATAAAATCTTCGGGTTTTCCAGTCGCTGCGTGCTCGAGCCACCAGGCCGGTGCGCCAGAAATAACCGTGGCGAGGTTGGAGTAATCCCGCCACAGGTCGAATTTTCCATTTCGTATGACATGAACAGAGAGAAAGGGAAGGGGAATGACCTCGCCTGTATGGAACCGCCATGTCTCTGTGTGCTCCGTCATGACCGTATCGGCTTCCGCAATCATGCGATGGATCTCATGATCAAAGGCTTCCACACTTTCGTGGCCGTGGCGTAGTCGTTTGACAATTCCTTGTGGGCCGATGCCTGGACCTTCAGGCACTGGAACATCTTCGTAACGTGCCTTTGCGTTAAAAAAGTCAGCAACCCGCTCATAGTCTCGGTCCTCGTAAACGACTTTCCAAAAAGCATTGACTAAAGCTTTGTTCTCTTCGGTCGACATGTTCTTCCTTTTCTAGTTCTGAGCGATCTGAAGTTTGAGGGCTGTGTTTGGCGGTGAGCTTTTTTTTGATTGTAAAGATGCTTCCTAAGAATGGAGGGAACACGACAAGCGTAAGTCATTGAATGTCTGTGGCCTAGAGTCGGCTTGACCTTACTTAAGACGATTCCTGTTGATTGTGCGCTTCGATCTGACCCCTGGGAGGCGGAGATTTGAGACGCGTTACCGGCAAGAGCTTTCGAATTCTGTCATGAAAGTTTGCGATGCCTGATTCCTCTTGTGAGAGTGGGCCGGGCCGGTAGCCGTGGGTCTTGACGCCCCGTTGAATTCGTTCGCATAAAAATTTGTCTTGGCCGTTGATCTCGTCCAGCAGGGCAAGATCAATGGATCGCAATTCTTTTTCGCTTTCGCTCAGGTCCGCAGGGGTATAAAGAGACATGCGAATTTGCGTTTTCTCGGCTCCCATGGGCAGTACCTGAAACACGGAGAAAAGAGAGGGATAAAATTCGATGCCCATATTGGATTCGAAATCGATCTGGAGCCACTTTCGACGAATCTCTTCGGGGTAGCGATGGTCTGTGCAGCCCACGATTTCTTGATAGCGGCGCTCTTGATCGACTGAAGACAATTTAGGGTTCATTTCAAAGAAACCCGCGCTGTTGCCTCCAAGAAGCATGGCTCCTTGTTCGCTTTCGACGACGAGTCGATGAAGGCAAGGATGGCCTACGGCTAGGTGGTAGTTCTCCAAGTAGTTGTCCCAAGCAATTTTCCAGTTTGCATTCCAAGTCTCCGTAACGGCCTCGGAAAGGAGTACGTATTCCTCGGCTTTGTAGGACTCAACCCAGTGATCGGCGTTGGCCATTTTTTCTGCGACGCTGGGCCCCTCTCCCGCGATCCGAACAAAAACAAGACCTCGGTAAACCTCGCACTGTGCTTCGAAGAGGCCGTACTCCGAGCGGTCGACTCCCGGAAAATTTTTGGGAGAGGGAATGCCCGCCAATCGACCGTCGGTTTGGTAGGTCCACCCGTGGTAGGGGCATTTGATCATTGAACCGCAGTTTCCTCGTCCGTCGAGGAGTCGAGTCGCACGATGACGACAAATGTTGAGAAAGGCTCTGAGTAAACCGTCGCTTGCGCGCGTCACCACAACGCTATCTTTCCATAAGTCGAGCGTGATGAAATCGCCAGATTGTTGGAGTTCATTGACGTGTCCTACGAATTGCCACGTTTCGACAAAGAAAGGTGGGTATTCAAGTTCCAGTAAGTCTTCGCGGGCATACGTCCATGTGGGAAGCGCACTTCCGGCGGTACCCGGATTCGCTGAGGACGAAGAGTCATTTTTTTTAAGGGTCATGGTTCTCTCAGGTCGAATGGGCCGCAAAGTCAGAAATTGACTTTTGTATCGATTTCGACCCTTCTTCAAAGGCTTTTTATAAGATAAGCCAGGGAAGTCGGGGCCGCCTCCAGGGAAGATGTCCGCAGATTCTGCGATTTTCAAGGACTTTCGAGCCTTTCCGAATGACTGTTTGACCCGACTTTATGTGGGGCTCAGTTCGTGTACTCTTTCAGTCCATGAGGATTGAGCCCAAACTTTGAGGAGTGAGATGCTGAAGAGGTCCTGCCGTGAAGCGCTCACGTTACCCGTGCGGGTGACGCGCCGAATGTGTTGGTCTCTCGGTCCGGCGGGGATGCTTCTGGGCTTCATGCTTTTGTTCCCGGCCGGTTTTGTCGCTGCTCAATACGAGCAGCCCGAAGGGGAACGGCAGTTCGACGACGAGTATGAAGACGACGTGGGGCGTGCGGATGGCGCAGACTTTCAAGAAGTTGATCCTGACGCCCCAGGCCTAGGCGATCCGTACTCGGGCATCGAAGAGGTGCGCGTCCTTGGCCAGCAGGGTGGATCGGCTTCCCAAGAAGCGGTCTCCGAGATCGGCTTTGACGCCTACGAGCTGCAAAGAGATGGCATCAAGGATATTCGCGATCTCTCAAATTTTACTCCGAACCTCGAGATTAAAAGCGCTTTCGGAAACTCGAATGCGACGCTGTTTATTCGAGGGGTAGGGATTGATGATTTTAATGCGAATTCGCCCAGTGCGGTGGCCGTTTATCAAGATAACATTTACATGCAGTCGCCTGCGGGCCAGCTCTTTCAATTCTTTGATGTAGACGGCGTCGAAGTTCTTCGAGGCCCTCAGGGCGTGCTGTTTAGGAACGCCTCTGCAGGCGTTATCAAAGTGATTTCAAGAAAGCCTTCCCAAGACAGAAACGCCTACACGAATGTGACTTATGGGCGCTTCAATCAGATTGAAGTCGAAGGGGCCGGGGGAGGAGGCATTACGGACACTCTGGCGGGTCGAGTTTCAGGTTCATGGAGCCGCAGAGACGGGATTGCAGAGAATCGCTGCGGTATTGCCAGTAACTACATCCGGCCTGAGGGTGTGGATACAGCCGACATGAATGAATGCTGGTTCCAAATTGTGGAAAAGGGGAATCCTTTAATCGGTGATGTGACTGAGCGTGTCAATAATGCCGATTCTTATGCTCTTCGCGGTCAATTGCTTTGGGAACCCGATGTCTCGGACGGGCTTTTGAGCTTTTTGCTGAATGTTCATGGCGGTCAGAATGCATCTCAGGCTTATCAGTATCAGCAGTACGGCGTGGAATACAATAAGGATGCAACGGTGGCCTCAGCCCCTCCGGTGATTAAACTGACACCTGACGGGCAAGTTTTCAAAACGCTCAACGCCGCAGGTTATGAAGATGATGACAATGATCCCTTCGCTGGAGATTACAATGCTCAAGGCCCCGAAAATCTCAACCTCTGGGGTACTTATCTTGAGTCGGAGTGGGAGTTCGGGGACGGGTACACACTCAAGAGCGTGACCGGCTATGAAGGGCATGATCGTTTCATCTGGGATGACAGTGATGCGAGTCCTGTCAATATTTTGGTGGGAAACTATACGGACACGTCATGGCAAGTGACCCAAGAGCTTCGTTTGAGTGGAATCATTCCTGCGCCTGTGAGCTTTGGTGATGATGTAGACTGGATTGTGGGTGCCTATTATCTTAAGGAAGATCTTCAAGTCAAAAACACCTACGACTACGGTGCAGGCCCCACCCAAACCATTGAGTACGAGCAGGATCTAAGAAATTTCGCCGTTTACGGAATGGCCACATGGACCTTCTTGGACAACTTTACGTTGCAGGCCGGTGCCCGCCAAAATTGGGAGCAAAAAAGTTATGACCTAGTGGCTTTTGCGAAGCCCAAGGAGGCCACGGAGGCGCTTGAATCCAAATCCGGGTACGAGCAGGGGACGTTTACAGGCTGGGGTGGGAACGTGACCCTGACTTATCAAGTGCTGCCTGAAGCAGAGATTTCGGCGAAGTACAGTCGAGGTTGGAAAGGAGGGCACTTCAACGGGGGTGCCTTCAATAGCCAAGCTCTGATCGACCCGGTGAAGCCGGAGATTGTTGACTCGTTCGAGATTGGGACCAATTCACGCTGGTTTGATGGTCGTCTTTCTGTGAACGGGGCTTTCTTTGTCTATGACTACAAAGATCTTCAAGTGTTCAACCTCGAGCAGACCTCTCAAGGTGCGACTATTTCGCAGTTGATTAATGCAGAGCACGCCCGAGTTTATGGGGCTGAAATCGACCTGCAGGCTGAGATTTTAGAAGGTTTGAATGTTGAGTTCAACTTCGCCTGGTTGGACAGTACATACCTCGACTTCGAAAACTCTCTTGAGTTTGTGGAGTCGCGGGGCTGTCCGCAGAATTGCCAACGAATTCAGTTCACGCGTGATATTGAATATTCCGGGAATCCGCTAATTGCGTCACCTCGCTTTAGCGTTGCGTCTTCGATTGATTATTTGATTCCTTTGCCATCGCTGCGCGGGAAGCAACTCGGTTATTTGAGCCCGCGTTTTTCCCTAACATGGCGCGATACGATTTATTTCGACGCCTGCTCGGGCAGGGGCACAATGTGTAACTTCCCCAAAGGCACTTTTGCGGAAGACCCCCTCTTGCTCTTGAATGGAAGCTTGGGTTGGTGGTCAGATGATGAACGTTATCAACTGACGGTCTGGGTCCGTAACCTCACCGATGAGCAATACGTCTCGCAGACCTTTGATCAGACGGGGCCCGAATTTAAGCAGGTTCTTGAAGTCTATGGAGAGCCTCGCACCTATGGTGTGACTCTTGGAATCTACTTCGAATAAGTCTTTTGGGCTATCTCCTGTGATCTCGCGCCTTGGGAGGCTTGAGGTTTTTTTTGATATTCTGATAGAGGCGTTTTTGATTCAAGCGGGTAGACTCGTGGGAAAGAAATAGGTTAGGAGAGGACTTAGCATGCACACTGACTCTGGGCTGAGTTTTGAAAAGCGACTCATCGAAACCCTTAAGGCACAGCCTAAAGGGTCGGCTTTATTGCAGCCCTTTTACAATGACCCCGAAATCTTCGACCTGGATATGGAGCGCATCCATATGCGTCGTTGGCTGTGTGCCGGGCATGCCAGTCAGGCTTCTGCGCCTGGAGCCTGGTTTCGCTTTGACGTAGCTGGCGAGTCTCTGCTCATTGTTCGCGGGACGGATCATGTGCTTCGCGCTTTGGTGAACGTCTGTCGGCATAGAGGTTCGCGAGTTTGCTATGAGGAATCTGGACAGTCTCGCAGGCTGGTGTGTCCGTATCACGCCTGGGCCTATGACCTTGAAGGGCACTTGGCTTCGGCTAGAAAGTCTCAGGACCTCGATGCTTCAGAGCTGTCACTCGCGCAGGTTCACTGCCGAGTGGTTGAAGGGCTTGTATTTGTCTGCTTTGCAGAAAATCCCCCTGAGTTTGATCACGTCGACGCCACTTTGAAGCAGTCTTTGGGTCGCTTTGGCTGGGGAAGCGCTCGGGTGGCCAAGAAGGCTCGTTACTCGGTGTCGGCGAACTGGAAGTTGGCCACTGAAAACTATCAAGAGTGTTATCACTGCAGGCCCGCGCATCCAGAGTTTTCTCAGGGCCATGCCACTGAAAAGCCAGAGGAAGAGACCGTTCATTTGCGTCGAGATGCTCGTCAACGCGCCCTTGATCACGGCATTGAGATCTCGGAAGTGTATCGATGGCCCGGAGGCGGCGAGCAGGGCTTTGAGGGGGTGGCTTGCTCCAATGATGCTCTCTATGAGGGATGTGTGACTGGCAGTCGAGATGGAAGCCCCTTGGCGCCTTTAATGGGCGACTTCAGTGACTATTGCGGGGGCTTTATGACGTATGCGGATGTTGGCCCCGCTAGCTTTTTTCTGGCCTATCCCGATCATGGAGTCATGTATCTCTTTCTGCCGAGAGGTGTTCAACAGACCGATATGGAGATCATTTGGTTGGTGGATGAGAAAGCCGAAGAAGGAGTCGACTACGATCCAGAGGAATTGGGTTGGCTTTGGGATGTCACGAGTATCGCGGATAAGCGGATTATTGAGCAAAATCAGTTCGGCGTGAATTCTCGTTATTACAAACCGGGGCCATATACGCCCATGGAAAGTACCACTCAGGAGTTTACTGAGTGGTATCTCGAACAGCTTAAGCCATGACCTCGTGGTTCCGTCGCACAATAAGCCGGATGCTTTAGCAAAAGGTCTCGCTGGAAGGAAACATGGGATTATCTTGGATTGATACTTCGGTGGTGGTCCTTTACGTGGTTGCCATGCTTGGAGTCGGAGTTTTCGTATTTAAGCGCTCTCCGGGGTTCGAAGAGTATCTCGTGGCGGGGCGATCCATGACGACGCCGGTTCTGATCTGCACTTTGGCGTCTACTTACTATGGTTTAGATGTCCTCTTCGGTACCTCCGAAATTGCTTTTAACGACGGCGTGGTCGCTTTTTTTGGGTATTCGGAGTTGATGATTGGTTTCTATGTATTTGCCGCCTACGCGCTAAGTAAGCCTTTGCGGGAAGCCAATTTTACGTCCTTGCCCGAGATTCTTGAACGGAGCTACGGCCAAACAGCAGGTCTGCTGGGTGCTTTTTCTTCGATTATGTACTCGGTTCCGGCTCTAAGTTTGTTCGCCCTGGGACGTATCACAGAGGTGATGTTTGGCATCGACGCCAGGGTTGGAGCGCTCCTGCTGGGGAGCGTAGCTCTGGTGTATACCCTGCTTGGCGGTCTGATGGCGGTTGCGATCACCGATACGCTTCAGTTTGTCGTGATGTGTTTGACCTTGGTGGTGGCGATTCCAATCTTGATGGGCGAGTTCGGTGGTTTCGAAGCGGTTGCGGCCAATGTACCCGCGACTCATTTTGAGATTTTTGGGGGCATTCCCATTTGGTTGATGCTGGCTTACGCCGCGACGGGGATCAGTATCCTTATCGATCCAGGCTTTTATCAGCGAATCTTTGCCGCGAGATCTTATAAGCAAGCTCGTAATGCCATGTTGATCGCCTTGGTGGTTTGGGGCGCTTACGATTGGTTGGTGACGGCAGGAGGCATGCTGGCTCGCACAGCGGTTGAGCTCAGTGTTCTTCCTGCGGGCCTGCACTCAAACGACGCGCTGCTGACGGCCGTCATCTATGCCCTTCCTGTGGGTCTGATAGGGCTCTTCTTGGCAGGCGTGTTGGCGACTTCCATGTCGACCATCGATTCGTATTCATTGGTGGCCGGAGCCAATATATCCTACGACGTCTACCGACCTCTTTATAAGCCGAATGCGACAGATGCAGAACTCGTGCGTGTCACTAAAATTGGGATCGTGATCTCTTGGGTGATGGGTTATCTCCTAGCGTTTATGTTTGACCGTATCATTGCTCTCTGGGTTTTTAATGCGAGTTTAATTACCTCTACGGTTCTTATTCCAATCTTTGCCGCTCTGTTTTGGCAAGGAAGGAAGACGCCGGCGGCCGGTGTCTGTAGTTTTCTTTTTGGATTATTGAGCGTCTTTGTTTACTACTTTGGGATCGCTGAACTCGGCGTCTATGATGATGTCTGGGGAACCTATATTTGGAATTTCACTTTTCGAGGAGAGACATACAGTCTCTGGCAGGAATACTCACTTTTTTTTAGTCTGCCCATCAGCGCGTTGGGTTTTTTGATTGGGAATCTCTTCGGTACCCCGTATGAGCCAAAGGTCCTTTCAGGATCAGATGAGGGTGGTCCGGGAGCTGTCCGGACATGAATGGATGGGATCTCTTTACCTACTTGATGTGCGCGGTACTCGCAGTGAGCTCCGTGGTGATCTTCGTTCTTTTTTTGAAAGATGCGGGTGAGATCATTCGGGGTGAATCGCAGGAAGAAGATCACGCCGGCGACCAAGATGAATGGAAGTGAAGGGGCCTTGTGTCCGGTCCCATGAGAGCAGGCCGTTGGTTAGGTTAAGAGTCCAGATTCTCGCCATTTTTGAATCTGATCAAGCGAGGCGCCGAGCCTTTCGATGAGAACTTCTTCTGTATGAGCTCCCAGCAACGGAGCATGATTTTGTACCCCGTTAGACCCCTCTGATAGGCGCCAGGGAATGCCGGCGTGAAGACGCGAGCCTACTGTGGGATGTGGGATTTTCTCAAAATAGGCTCGTTCTTTGAGCTGGGGGTCATGAGCCAAGTCCTCGGTGGTGGCCGACGGGAAGGCGGCGATGCCAGCCTTTTGTAGTCGTTCGGTCAGATCCCACCGTTCGTGACCCGCCACCCAATCTCCGAGAATACGATCAAGCTCATCCTCGTTGTCTTTTCGCTGAAGAGCTGTCATAAATCGCGAATCGTTTGCGAGTTCGGGGGCAAAAATCTGGCAGAGAGATTGCCACTCGAAGTCGTTCGCGCAGGCAATGGAAATCCAGCCATTTTCATCCGAGGTGGCATAGCAGCCATGGGGAGACATGATTGGATCTCGATTTCCCATTCTGGGACGCGGTTCGCCTCGGAGTTGTTGGTGGAGCCAACCCTCGGCTGTGAGAATCGATGTGGCTTCCCATAAAGAGATATCGATATGTTGACCCAGTCCAGTTTTTTCGCGGCTAATGAGAGCTGCGCAGATGCCGACCGCGGCGGTGAGGCCCGAAGCAGGATCCCCCAGAGCCAGTCCAACTTCCTCGGGCGGGCCATCTGCGAATCCCGTGAGGGCGGAAAGTCCAGAGATGGGCGGTGTTGCCGGGCCGTACGCGGAGTAGTGCGACCAGGGGCCCGTTTGTCCATAGCCCGAAATGGAAGCCATGATGAGACGGGGATTGATTCTGGAAAGCTCTTCCCAGCCGAGTCCTAAACGGTCCATGACACCGCTTGCAAAGTTCTCAGTGACTACATCGCAGTCGGCCATCAACTCCTTTAAGATCGAGATGCCCTTGTCGTCTGCGAGGTTGAGTGCCAGGCTTTTCTTCCCTTGGCCCCATTGATTGAAGTAGCCCGAACTGTTGAGGTCGTGGGGGGTGTCGGCCGCGTAGATGGGAAGACGCCGGCCGAGGTCGGGTCGGGTTTCGGACTCAACTTTGATGACCTCTGCTCCCAGGTGGGCCAGTTGCAGCGTGCAGTAAGGCCCCGCCCAGACCCAACTTAAGTCGAGAACGCGCACGCCGGCCAAGGGCCGTTGCGCTTCTTTGGGCGTGGAGTCCTGAGGGTCTTCTGACCTTCGCAGTGGCTCGTACTCGGCTCTGATTTCAGGCCCATGTTCGTCGAGTCGGGGGGCTTTCGTTCGAAGGCCCCATCCGCCCGCGGGCAGACGATAGGGAGGCCCCGGGACGATAATCTCGGCGTCTCCGATTTTCTGAGGGGCCAGGAAGCCGCGCGCCTTCAAGTGCTCGTTGTCCGAGAGTTCCGACATTTCGGTGACAGGAGCAAAGCAGATGCGTCTCTTTTGGCCTTCGTGAAAAAGCTCATGCACCTTCCAGCCCGCGATCCATTCTTCAAGGAATATGTCTAGGGCATCGGCGTTTAAGAATCGGTCGTTTGTCTTTTTGAAGATCTCAAGCTGAGCCCAATCGGGATTTCCCATGAGTTCAATGAGTCGGCCCCATTGATCCTCTTCCGCAATCATGAGAAAGATAAGTCCGTCCCGGCAGGTGTAGATGCCCCATGGGTTGAGTCCCCTTTGTCCGAAGCGGTCCACCACCTCCTCGCGATAGGTGTAGTAAGGGACGGCGGCTTCGAGCATAGAGGCGACAACGGCTTGTCCTGATATGTCGATGTGTTCACCCGATCCCGTTCGCTGGGCACGAAAAAGCGCGGCCAATGTGCTGAATGCACCCGTGGTTCCGGTCTGGAAGTCCGCTTGATGACCGGCCGCTTTGAGGGGAGGCTGCCTTGGTTTTTTTGAGGCCCCCGGCACTAGATAGGCCCACCCGCCTGCATGAGCGGTATTGATTTCTTCTGCTCTCCAATGACTTCGAGGTCCCGTTAGGCCAAACGGCGTCATCGCGCATAAGACGAGCTGGGGATGAAGTGGTTTTAAGTCGGCCCAGCGTAGCTTCAGTTCTGCGATACGAGGCGCACTGAGGTTGTGAACGACGGCGTCCACTGTTTTGAGAATAGAAGTGAGTTCTATGCGGTCTGCGGGGAGGTCGAGGTCCAGAACAAGGCTTCGCTTGTTCGTATTCAAATAATGGAAGAAGCCAGCTTCCTCGAGGCTTTCTTTATTTGAAGATTTTGGAAACGGGCCGCGTTTTCGAACCGGGTCGCCCCCTGGAGGTTCAATTTTGATCACGTCCGCGCCGAGATCGGCCAACCATTTCGTAGCCCATGGGGCGGACACCCCGCCTCCGAGTTCAAGAATTCGCAGTCCGCTTAAGCTGATCAAGTTAAAACCCTTTTTAAGTGAGTTTGACGATCAAGTTTCAATGCGTTTTTACTACCTGAAGTCTAGACAAGTTTAGGGGCATTCGGAAGCAGATGAGTACCGATCCATCCTGCATTGAGATACTTTGGACCGATAAGAACCCCTTTTAGAACGATTTCCATTTTACGTCTTCTGACTGACGGGGGTCGGGATGGATGGGCAGAGGAGTGGAAGTTGTTTTTTTCTGAATGGCACTTTGATAGACGGTTCGTGTGCTTGCTTCTTTGTGGATTGGGGATCTGTCTCACGCTGTCCTGTTCGGGAGAGAATCCACCTACGTCCATGCAGGTTCCGTCGAGATCCGAAAAAGAACCCACTCTCCAGGGGTTCTATGAGCGGAGAACGCTCGTCTCTAATGGGTTGGAGCGTGAGTACTTTGTTTTTACGCCGACGCGGGCAGAAGCCGGAGGAAAACTTCCTCTCGTGGTGGGCCTGCATGGCTACGTGGGAACCGCGACAGGCTTCGAAGAAGAAACTTCGGGGGGAATGAATCGTCATGCCGAACAAGAGGGGTACATTGCGGTTTATCCACAGGGCTTACACTTTTTGGATCGTCGCACCGATCCCCCCTCTTTCGTGAGTTCGTGGAATGATCTGGAGACAAACCGCGCTGCGAAAGAAGGAGAGCGGCCCATTTGTAGGGATTCGGAGCACGGGTACGCTTGTCCGAGTGAATGCGGGGATTGCGGGGCATGTGGCTGGACAAGTTGTGCGGACGATATCGCGTTTATTGCAGCCGTGATTGAATCGGTGAGTGATGAGTATCCTGTCGATGGTTCTCGTCGTTACGTGGTGGGCTTGAGCAATGGAGGCGCTATGGCGCACAGGTTTGCGTGTCTTCGTCCAGACTTGTTAGCCGCTGGCGTTTCGGTCAGCGGCGCGATTCCTCGAGATCGGAGTTGTCAGCCTCATGCGCCGATTTCATATATGCAGATCTACGGTGATGCTGACTCGCAGACGCCCGCGGACGGTTCAGCCACCTGGGACGGCTTTTATTACGAAAGGCCTGAGGTTGCTTTGACGCAGTGGGCCGATGCCATGGGGTGCGCGGCCCTTGAGGTGGCACCGGAGCTCTCTGTGGCTCAGGAAAATGGTCTCATTTGTACGGCGCGGCGGGCGTGCCAAGGCCCACCTGGGACAGAGGTGGTGAACTGTCTGGTTCTGGGCGGCGGTCACGCTTGGCCGGGTGGGTCGGCAGATCGAGGATATTGCCGAGGGGATCTTCAGAATTCAAGCATTCCCGACTATGCGGCTTGCCGAGGTCAGGCGGCGGGTACAGGGGGATGGGGGACTCCGGCCATTTGGGAGTTTCTTTCTCGGCATCAGTCGGCTTCTCCCTGATTTTTGATGCAAAGTACCTTTAGGATGAACTGGCTTGATGGGGGCGAAATTCGGTACTGTCTCGGAGCCTTTCAAGAATGGCCACCCAATATTTCGTCTTAGTCAGGAGATCAGTTCCCCATGTCAGTGAATGAATATGATGCGATCGTAGTGGGAGGAGGTCACAATGGCCTTGTGGCTGCGGCCTACCTCGCAAAGTACGGTAAAAAAGTAGTGGTTCTGGAAGCTCGTCATAAGACAGGCGGGGCCACCGACACTTCGCAGCCCTGGCCAGAGGCCCCTGAATATAGTGTGACGACCCTTTCGTATGTCATGAGTCTCATGCCTGATTATGTCATCCAAGACCTGAACCTTCGGAAGCACGGCTACGCGACTAAGCCCTTGGGGATTGGGTATATGCCTCATCCTGATGGACGTTCATTAATCCAGTGCAACGATGATCAGAAGACCTATGACACTTTTGCCCAATTTTCTAAACATGACGCCGATCAACTGCCTTTGTTTAATGACTGGATCGAGCGCGTAGCTAATATTTTGCACCCTTTGCTTGATTCAGCGCCGCCTCGGATTGGTTCGAAGCGTTTTCGCGATATTAAAGATCTGGGACATCTGGCCTGGACACTTCGAAAGGATTTGAACGAGCGGATGGTGGGCGATATTACCCGTCTGTTTACCATGAGTGCGGCAGATTTATTGGATCGTTGGTTCGAAAATGATGCCGTCAAAGGACTCGCTGCCGTGAATGCGATCATCGGTACATGGGCAGGGCCGGAGTCTCCTGGGACCGCGTACGTTTTGATGCACCATTCTGTCGGAGATGAGGCCCAGGGGCAGCAGGCTTCATGGGGGGTTCCCATGGGCGGCATGGGCGCTGTGGCTCAGGCCATACGAAATTCAGCTGAAGCCTTTGGGGCCGAAGTGCGTGTGAACTCTCCAGTCGAAAAAATTACGGTTGAGGGAGGTCGGGCCACCGGCGTGGTCCTTGAGGGAGGGGAAGAGATCAAGGCGCCTCTTTTGGTGACAGCCTGTCATCCGAAGATCACCTTCCTTCGCCATATTGACCGGAAGGAACTCCCTGAAGACTTTGTGAGCGATATTGAGAACTGGCGCAGTCGGAGCGGGACAGTGAAGGTCAACCTGGCCCTGTCGGACCTTCCGCGGTTTACGGCGAATCCAGAATTTGACCAAGATGTACATGGCTCGGGGATCGAGATTCTAGACGGAATGGATTACCTCGAGACGGCCTTTCTTGAGGCGAAGGCCGGAAAGGCATGCGCTCGGCCTTTTGCCGATTGTGTGATCCCGACTGTTTTCGATCCAACTATGGCTCCCGAGGGCCACCATATCGTGTCTTGTTTTGCGCAGTGGGTGCCTCACACCTGGAGCGAGGAGCGGAATCAGGATGAGTTGGAGAAATTTGCAGACCGACTCTGTGATCGCTGGACGGAAGTCGCTCCGAACTTCAACGACTCGATTTTACACCGACAAGTCATTGGCCCTTGGGAAATTGAGAATGAGTACGGCTTGATCGGCGGGAATATTTTCCATGGGGAATTAACGGTTGATCAGTTGTTCCACATGCGTCCAGCTCTGGGCTACGCCGATTACAGGACGCCCATTCAGGGGCTTTATCAAGCCTCGAGTGCAACTCATGCGGGCGGTGGGGCTACGGGTATGCCTGGTCATCATGCGGTGCGTGAGATGAGACGGGACAAGGTCGTTTAAGCTCGATTCTCCTAGGGCGCCAGGCCGGCAAAGTTTCGGTCTAGGGCCCCACGTTCGTAACTTGCGCCGGGCTAAGTGCCGACTTTAAGAACGATTGAAAGAAAGAGTTCGGAATGAGTATGGATTTTCACGCACGGGTGGTGATCGTGGGCGGTGGAATGATGGGCGTTGGCTTGCTCTATCACCTCGCCCTTGAAGGCTGGACAGATTCGCTCTTGGTTGAGAAAGGGGAACTGACCTCCGGATCGACTTGGCACGCGGCGGGTCAGTGCCCCAGCTTTATTGGCGATTACACAATGGCGAAGATTCATCACGTGGGAAACACGCTTTACCCCAAGCTTGAATCCATGACCGGGCAGTATACGAGTTGGCATGGATGCGGCGGCGTTCGCTTGGCTACGACACAAGCGGAACTGGAATGGTTCAAGCATGTCTCCGATATTGCGAAGCATATTGGCTATCGAATGGAGGTGGTTGGGCCCGATGAGATTCAACGGATCAACCCATTTATTGATACGACGGGCGTGATCGCCGGGGCATGGACTTTGGACGACGGGCATGTGGACCCTTCGGGCACCTGCCAGGCCATGGCCAAGGCGGCGACCCATTTGGGAGCTTCGATCATCAAGCACAATCGTGTCTTAGATATTCGGCCCCGAATCAGCGGAGAATGGGAAGTCGAAACAGAGCGAGGAGTGGTCATTGCAGAGCACGTCGTGAATGCCGCGGGTTGTTATGCGCGGAGGGTTTCGCAGATGGTGGGAAGCGATGCCCCGATTTGGAACACACAGCATCAGTATTTTATTACGGAGCCGATTCAGGAATTCATTGATCGAGATGAAGAGATGCCAGTGATGCGAGACCCTGAGGCTTCGTGCTACTACCGACAAGAGCAAATGTCGGCCCTCATAGGTGTTTATGAGACCGCGGAGGCGGTAGGAGCTTGGCCTGATTCGGGAGGGCTACCCGATTGGGACTCGCACAGTGAATTATTTGAGGCTGATTATGATCGAGTCCTGCCCCATTTCGAGCGGGTCATGGAGCGTATGCCGATTTGGAACGATGTGGGAATCAAATCCGTGACCAATGGAGCGATTCCTCATACGCCTGATGACAACCCATTGCTGGGGCCGGCGGGCGGTTTGCGAAATTTCTGGATGTGCTGCGGCGCTTCCATCGGCATCGCGCAAGGGGCTGGGTGCGGGAAATATCTCGCTCAATGGATGGTTCACGGTGATGCAGATGTAAATATGGCGAGCTTGGACCCACGTCGATTTGGTGCCTATGCGGACGAGGTCTATACCGTGAAGAAGGCAGCCGACGCTTACATGCAAATGTACGCTCTTCATATTCCAGGAGAAGAGCGTACGGCCGGTCGACCGGCGAGAGTGACGCCGTTGTACGAGACTCTTCGATCGAAAGGCTGCGTTTATACCGAGGCCTTTGGTTGGGAACGTCCGAAATGGTTTTCGTTGGACGGCAGGGGTGAAGACCTCTCTTATCGACGAAATAATATATTTGAAGTGGTTGCCGCCGAATGCCAGGGAGTGACGGAGCGGGTGGGTGTCATCGAACTCTCTAGCTTTGCCAAGTTTGATGTTTCGGGGCCAGATGCTGAGTCTTTTCTGAACCGAGTCTTCGCGAATCGGATGCCGAAAAAAACAGGTGGCATTAAGTTGGCTCATCGGCTGGGTGTCAACGGACGGATTCAAAGCGAGGTTACAGTTACGCGGATCACAGAAGATCTTTTTTATATCCTTTCCGGTTCTTCCTGGGAGGTGAAGGATTTTGATGCGCTTTCTCAAGCGGTCCGAGACGGCGAACGAGTCACCGTTGAAAATGTCACTGACCGATGGGGCAATCTGATTGTTGCGGGACCACGCGCTCGTGACTTGCTCTCGAAAATAACGGAGGCCGATCTTGGCAACGATCATTTTAGATGGTTGACAGGAAAGCAGATTGAGGTGGCGGGAGTTTCTTGTCGGGCACTCCGAGTTAATTATGTGGGTGAACTGGGCTGGGAATTGCATCATCCCATGGAGAGGATGTGCGATTTGTATTCCGCCATCGAAAAAGCCGGAGAAGAATTTGGATTAGTCGACTTTGGAGCTTCAGCTGTGGACAGTATGCGAATCGAGAAGGGGTACCGAGGGATCGGGGCCGACTTGACCAATGAAATCAGCCCCATCGAAGCGGGGCTTCATCGATTTGTGCCCATGGAAAAAGAAGGGTTTATAGGACGAGAGGCCTTGCTTCAGATCCAGGCGGAAGGGGTTGGCCAGGTCCTAGTTAATCTCGACGTAGAGACGCATGACGCAGATTGCATGGGCGGCGAGCCGATCTTTTCAGAAGGCGAAGTGGTGGGAGTGACTTCCTCCGGTGCTTACGGCCATAGGACGGGTCGAAGCTTGGCTCTTGCCTATGTAAAGCCGGGTCTCGGTCAAGTGGGGCAGAAGCTAGAAGTAGATCTTTTGGAAGACCGCTGTCTGGCGACTGTTCTTGGAGATGACCCTGTGTTTGATCCTGAGAACCGGAGACTTCGCGCCTAGCTGAGTCGATTCTTTCTTTAGATTGAGTCGAGAGAGCACTCGCGAGAAGTTTTGAGAGATGTCTCGACTAGTGTTTGCATCAGAGCATTTAAAAAATCAAAGGAGTCCCCACTTGCAACCGCACGCCGCCGCCTTCAAAGATTCGAAGTTTGGACCGCTGTGGATTGATCAGGATGCTCGTCCCGAGAGGCAAGCTCATTTAACTGATTCTGTTTCTTGTGAACTTTTGATTGTTGGGGGTGGCTTTACGGGTTTGTGGGCCGCTCTTCAGGCTCGGGAACGTCGGCCAGATCTAGACATTGTTTTGATCGAAGCCACAGAGATAGGCGACGGCGCTTCAGGGCGGAACGGTGGTTTTTTGAAGTCTTCTTTGGTGCATGGCGACAATAATGGGGAATTTCATTTCCCTGGCGAAGAAGATCTGATGGAAGAGCTTGGACGTCAGAATATGCGCGAGTTCATCTCTTCCTTAGGAAAATACAAAATTGATGCTCGCTATGAGGGCACGGGTGAAATTGAAGTTAATTTGCGCCCTGACCAAAACGCTGAATCTGAGGAATGGGTTGAGGAACTGCGTGAAGAGGGAAGGGATGTCGTCTGGCTAGATAAAGAAGCTATGCAGTCCGAGGTGCATTCGCCGACCTACATGGGGGGCGTGTGGGATCGTCAGGGTCAAGATGGAGTGATCGACCCCGCTTATCTGTGTTGGGGACTAAAGCGTGTCATTCAGGAACTGGGCGTTCGCGTTTTTGAAGGCACGCCTCTAAACCGCATGGATCGCAAGGGCGATGGTATGGAGGTTGAATGTGATCACGGTCGCATCACCTGTCAAAAGATCGTGATTGCGACGAATGCTTTCCGCAACCCAGTGAAGCGTGCTCGCCGTCGCGTGATTCCGGTCTGGGACCATGTAGTGGCCACGGAGCCTTTAAATGACGAGCAGATGAAGAGTCTCGGGTGGAAGGGGCGACAAGGACTCGGGGATAACCTCAACATGTTCCATTACTACCGACTGACCCATGACAATCGGATTGTCTGGGGCGGTGGAACCTCAGTAGCGTATCGTTACGGGAGCCAGACTCACGGAGTCGGTGGCGACTCCCCGGCTTTGTTTGAGAAAAACTACCGAGATTTGATCGAGACCTTCCCTCAACTTTCGGGTGTCCGCATTACTCATCGTTGGAGCGGGATTATCGCGTCGACGACGCGTTTTTGTATGACGCCTGGAACGGCCTTCGACGGCCGGGTGGCTTGGTCGGTTGGGTATACAGGGCTCGGGGTTGGGGCCACGCGTTTTGGGGCACGGGTGGCCCTTGAGCTCCTTGGATATGACCCGACGGATATCCTCCAGTTGCAAATGGTTCAGCGTGAATCGCTAGCCTGGCCGCCTGAGCCCGTAAGGTGGCCAGCGGTTCATTTTACCATGAAAGAGATGGCGCGCGCTGACCGCAATGCGGGGCGTCGAGGTTTGTGGCTCAAGCTCCTGGATCGCCTTAATCTAGGATTTGCTTGCTGAATCCGGTGAAGCTGAATGTGGCCATTTTTTAGAAATCCTGAGACGAAAGGAGTGAGATGAGGAAAGAGGCGCGTGTAGTCGTGATCGGTGGAGGCGTAGCCGGATGTAGTTTGCTCTATCACTTGACTCATCTGGGCTGGACCGATGTCACCCTCCTTGAGGCCGATGAGCTGACGAGCGGTTCGACCTGGCACGCCGCAGGATTGTGCACTCAGCTTAATTCAAGTTACAACATGACTAAGCTGCTCAAGTACAGCGTTGATCTGTATCAGCGGTTAGCCGAAGAAACAGGTCAAGAAGTTGATTTTCATCAGGTCGGAAGCATCCGGCTGGCCTTCAGCGAAGAGCAGGTTTTGGATTTTCAGCATCGACTGGGAATCGCAAAGCTTCATGGGATCCCTTGCGATCTCATTCCCCCGGAACAGATTCAGGAACTTTTTCCTCTGGCGATTGCGGACGGTGTGCTTGCGGCGGCGCATACGCCTACGGATGGCTACGTTGATCCCACCGGGGTGACTCAAGCCTTCGCCAAGGGGGCCACCTCTAAAGGGGCCGAAATTGTCCGACGAGCCCCTGTGACGGCCATGAGTCACGACGGTGAAAGCTGGTGTATTCAAACGCCCAAAGGTGAGATTCGCGCTGAAATTGTGGTGAACGCAGCAGGGCAGTGGGCGCGCCAATTGGGAAAGATGGTGGGGCTTGAGCTGCCGATTGTTCCGGTGGAACATCACTATCTCATTACTGAGCCCGTTCCTGAAGTGGCGGCGCTTAACTTTGAGCTTCCCGTGCTTAGGGACACTCGTTCTTCGTTTTATATTCGAGGTGAACACGACGGTTTGTTGGTAGGCCCCTTTGAGCCGTCTACCGTGGCTTGGTCTTTAGATGGTGTGCCCGAGGATTTTCACAGCAGCCTTCTTGAGCCTAACTTAGAGCGACTTGAAGGGGTCCTTGAAGGGGTCGCCCACCGCGTGCCGGTCTTCGGTGATTTGGGTATTCGGACGATTGTGAATGGGCCCGATGGATATACGCCTGACGGACATTGTCTGATGGGCCCCGTCCCGGAACTTCCGAACTATCATGTACTGGCTGGTTTTAGCATCTTTGGCATTATTTTCGGGGGCGGTGCAGGGCGGTATGCGGCCGAATGGATCGTCGAGGGACAACCCAGCGACAATATGTGGGAACTGGACGTGCGCCGTTTCTCCGAGGCTGCAGGAAGTATTGAATATGCCCAGGCACGCGCGCTGGATGTCTATGCTCAGGAATATCAGATTCATTATCCCGAAGAAGAACGTCCGGCCGGCCGCCCGCTCAAGACGGGTCCTCTTTATGATGTTCTCAAGCAGAAGGGAGCCGTTTATGGGGCTCGTTTCGGCTGGGAGCGCCCCCTGTGGTTCGCCCAGGATTCAAATGTGGAGGACGAATATTCTTTTCGACGCGGCAATTGGCACGAGACCGTAGGTCGAGAGTGTGAGGCGGTGCGCTCATCAGTGGGTGTGCTTGATCAGACCAGTTTTGCCAAGTTCGAAGTATCGGGTGTGGGAGCTGAAGCTTATCTTGATCGCTTGTGTGCGAACAGATTGCCGCGCGCCATCGGGCGTATTGTTTTGACCCAGATGCTGACTCCGAAGGGAGGGATCGAATGTGATGTTACGGTCACACGACTCGCTGAGGATCGGTTCTATGTAATCTCTGCGGCCGCCACTGAATGTCATGACTACGCTTGGATGGAGCGGCATCTTCCTCAGGATGGAAGCGTTCGCCTAGACAATGTGACCGATCACTATGCGGTTCTCACCCTAGCGGGGCCGAACTCTCGAGAACTTTTACAGTCGCTTACGCGCGAGGATTGCTCGAAAAAAGCGTTTGGCTTCTTTAGATGTCGTGAAATGCACGTTGGGATGACGCCCGTGCGTGTTTTGCGTGTGTCTTATGTCGGTGAATTGGGATATGAGATTCATCACCCCGTGGCCTATCAACGGTCTTTATACGATCGATTGATGGAAGCGGGCGAACCCCACGGCTTGGTCAACTACGGTTATCGAGCCTTGGATTCGATGCGTCTTGAAAAAGCGTATCGCCTTTGGGGGGTGGATATCTCCGCGGATTATTCCCCTCTTGAGGCGGGTATGGAGCGCTTTGTAAATTGGGAAAAAGGGGATTTTATTGGTCGTGACGCGCTTTTGCGGCAAAAGGAAGAGGGCCCTGAAAAGGGTTTGGCGTGCCTCGTGATTGATTCAAAGGATGCGGACCCTCATGGGTTCGAGCCGATCCGATCGGGTGACAAACTGATTGGGTATGTGGCGGCTGGCGGGTACGGGCATGTGGTGAGGAAGACCATCGCACTGGCGTATCTTCCCACCGCCTATTTGGCGCCAGGCACGGAGCTAGAGGTGGACATGTTGGGAGTGAGCCTGTCCGCTCGGGTCGTAGAGCAACCGCTTTATGATCCGGCCAACGAGCGATTGCTTTCGTAGCCCGAGTGAAAGTCCGAAAGGACCCCTGAGAAAACAGGAGAACGACTACATGCCGGAGAGCGTGGTGACTTTAGTTTCTATTTTTATCAGTCAAGAAGATGAAGATGAACGTCAGGAGAAGGAGAGCGTTCAAGCGAAAGAGGATGGGCTTGAGGGCGACAAGTATCGAGGTTTCACTCGAGTCGCCAAGTCCTGGGACTCAGAACCGAAGGGCACGGTTCGACGCAACGAACGCCAATGGTCGGCTGTCTCTATGGAGGATTTGGCCGAGATTGCGTCCAAGATGGACCTGGCTGAGCCTTTGGCGGCGCAAACCCTGGGCGCGAATTTCTGCTTGGAGGGCGCGCCCGGCCTTTCCGTCTTGCCCAGGGGTTCAAAACTCGTCTTTCCTTCTGGTGCCGTTTTGATGGTGGAGGAAGAAACGATGCCCTGCGCAGAAATGGGGGATGAAATCGAGCGTATCCATACGACTCGTTCAGGATCGAAGGTGAAAGGGAAAATGTTTCCCAAGCATGCCATCGGACTACGAGGAACCTTGGGATTCGTTGATGTGGCGGGAGAAATCAAGGTTGGTGACAAGGTGCTTATTCGTTCCACCGAGGTCTAGGGCGACTTAGGAACGGGTCCCGAGTGGGAGCCTCCACTATTTTGCCGCATTGCGTTCGTCGTGCTCTGATCGATACGAGGGCGCCACGGCGTGCTCGCGCTTAAAGGGGACATCGCCCGGAGGCGGCCCATCGAGTTCTCTTGCGTATCTATGCCCTGCATAGACTGCGTGGGCGATGGTGGCTGGTGCATTGCAATCGCCCGTGCAGACCACATTTTCCCCGAGTTCGGATTTAAGTGCATTGAGCGGTTCGCGAGAAGTGACGATCACTACGCCATTAGCAGGAATCTCTCTTTCTTCCTCCGAGTAGGTATCGACGAGTCCAATGCTTTCTTCCTCGATGTAATCGAGCGCAGTGTTGGCTTGGATCGTGACACCAATCTCCATGAGATGGGCTTGGATGGTCTCCTGTTCGTCTGTGTTTTCTGTCCAAGCCGAGGCGAGTGAGGCCGGCGTGACTAGGGTGACTTCAAGTCCTTCTTGGATCATTTTCTCTGCGATCACACCCCCCATGTAGTAATGATCATCATCAAAGACGACCACCGGACTTTTGGGGAGAGCGCCCGCCATGATCTCGTCAGGGGTGAAGACGTGGGGGAGCTCCCAACCTTCAATGGGTTCAGACTCATGCCATCGGCCCAGCCCATTCTTTCGCCAGCGCGCGCCGGTCGCGAGAAGAACATGGTCTGCGCCAAACTCGCGGATCTGTTCCTCGTCGAGCTCGCTGTCCATAAAGACTTCTACATTGGGTAGGCGATTGATCTGGCCGACTCTCCAATCCCGGACACGAATCCACTCGGCGAGTCCGGGCAAAGTAGACTCAAGTGAGACGCGGCCCCCCAGTTCTTTTCGAGCTTCGGCGAGAGTCACATCGTATCCGCGACGGCCGAGAGCCACCGCAGCTTCAAGTCCGGTAGGTCCTCCGCCGACAATGAGGATTCGACTGTCTGATCCCTTTTGGGGAATACGTTCAGGATGCCATCCCTTTCGCCATTCCTCTCCCATGGTGGGGTTTTGTGTGCAGCGGATGGGAACGTGTTGCTGGTCCCCGGTGTAACAGATGTTGCAACCGATGCATTCTCGGATTTCGTCGTCTCGTCCCTCGTCAATTTTCTGAGGTAAAAATGGATCAGCGATGGAAGGCCGAGCCGCTCCGATCAGATCCACCACCCCCTGCTTGACGAGTCGAACCATCGTATCTGGCGAGGTTAAGCGGCCCACGCTCACGACGGGTTTACCTGTAATTTCCTTGACCCAGGACATGCTGTGCTCAAGTCCGGCTTCTTTCACAAAGCGAGATGTTCCCATTTCATGCTCGTAATCGTCGACCGTGAGATCCCAAAGGTCGGGCAGATCGCCGATGAGTTCGATCATGGCCCGGGGTTCATCGCTCGTGGGTCTTCCATTGGCTCCAAGGGTGCCGGCGGAAAACCGAATGGCCACCGCGCAACGATCTCCGATGGCCTCTTTGGCCTCTTCTAAAAGTTCTCGGATCAGCCGCACTCGGTTTTCCACCGAGCCGCCATATTCATCGGACCGTTGATTGCTGGGGTCGAGAAATTGATTGAGAAGATATCCGTGACAGGCATAGATGTATACGACGTCGAAGCCTGCAGAGCGGGCTCGTCGGGCCGCATCGGTGTGACGACGTCGGAGTTCACGGATGTCCTTTTTATCCATGGCTCTTGTTTGGACAGGATCTAGGACCCCAGCGGGTCGACTTGTTACGCCCAGGGGCACTTGGCGAGAGTAAAGATTCGCGCTCGCGGCTCCCCCGTGCCAGAGTTCGCATCCAGCAAGCGAGCCGTGGGCGTGAACGGCCTCAGCGACGAGTCCAAGAGAGGCGACATCGGCATCGTCCCACATGGAGGCGTGTGGGAACGGCTCATCATCTGAGGTTGCATCAAAGGAACAATACTCCGTATTGACGACTCCCCAGCCTCCCTCAGCCTTCATGGCGCGCATGCCGGCTAGGGTTTGTGGGCGGCGATATCCCATACCTGTGCAGTGAGGAACTTGATAAAACCGATTGGGAGCGGTGACTGGACCAATCTTGACCGGCTCAAATAAAATGTCGTAGCGGGTATTACGCAAAGCGCTTTTCTCCAGGTTTTTACAGCCTAGAGTCTAACGCGACCAGACAGTCCATGGGGAATTTGCGGTGGGCTTCATTTTTCCGGCGATCACTCGTCTGATTCGACTGTGCTTGAGAGCCAAAAGGGCAATTTCTTCCGCATATTGTTTGGTCACATCGCTTTCCACTTTGTTGATCAGAAGGCTCACCGTGGCCTGTTCAGGGATACCCTTTAGGCCGCCTTGGGCTGAGGTCATCAACCTGGCGAGGCTCCCAGGCGTGAGAGTTGCGTCCTCTGATAAACCTGTGACGGCGGAGACGCGCTCTGGCCGATGAGTTTGTTCGCGTATCGGGCCCGAAAGCGCATCGATTCCCACGGTGATGACGACTTGACTTGAGTCGTGAGGGATCACGGGTTCGTGCTCGGCGGGTGCTTTCGTGGGACGCATCCTAGATCCGTCGGCTTCGAGGACAATCCAGTCCGTTTGGCCATTTTTGAGTAACTCCCCTGGCAACTCAGGAGGGACTCCCACTGCCTTTTCGCCTTCCACATGCCCAACCAACAAGCTTGGCCCCGCGATGGAGGCGATTTCTTCTCTCCATTTCGGGTCGTCTAAAGTAAAAACGCGTTCGGCAATATCCATCTGGGCAGAAAAAATACGAGTGGTTGTGGTGAGCAGCACTCGACCAGGCAAGAGATTTCCTAATGCGAACATCAGACTACTTTTGCCACCGCCGCCTACGATCGAGAGCAACCCATGGTCCGCCGTCAAACCCAACGCGTCGCACAGGGGTTTTTGGCTTTTAATCAAGCTCGTTTGCGCCGATTTAACAAAAAGATCGAGAGGAGCCCCAAGCTCATCTGAAGAGTCGCACTGGGTTCGGGGACGGGGCGAGCGTTGTTTTGTAGGAATGTCCAGAAGAGGTCATTCCCCCATCCATCAGGGTAGTCGTGGCCTCCGTTCCACTGGCAGAAGACGACTTCGGCGTCGTTGTCACAATTGTCATGTTGAACACAAGTGAGGGCGTCGGTCCCATCGGCTGGCGTCGGGTAGCTCGAAGTTAAGAGATCACAGCCCTGGGCTTCCGCAAAGCCTGCAGCCACGTCGGGCATGGAGGAGTAGACGAATCCA
This sequence comes from Deltaproteobacteria bacterium, assembly GCA_002691205.1. Lineage (GTDB taxonomy): Bacteria > Myxococcota_A > UBA9160 > UBA9160 > UBA4427 > MED660. Next base: position 53,583 of record NZHD01000103.1, on the reverse strand, counting down.
TCGGAGGGCGACGGAGAACCATCGATGGGAATAATTGTGTCATTGGTACCGCCAATGATCAGCAAGGGCATTCGATCATCGGTTGCGCAGTTGTATCCTTTCGGGAGTGCACCGTGCTGAGGGATGACTGCGGCGAGTCGATCATCGAGCGTGCACGCCAGTCGATGTGCGAAGCCGGCGCCGTTGCTGTAGCCCACTCCATAGATGCGGTTGAGGTCGAGGCAGAGCTTCGATTCGAGGTCGTCGAGCAGGGCGCTGATAAAACCCACATCGTCATTGCAGCTGCAGGATTCACAGGGGCCGCAGCTTCCGCACTCAGTGGGACAGGGGTAGTAATCTTCCCACTGCGGGTCTACGCAAAGAGGCCCTTCAGGTCCTGGTGATTGACTGCATCCGAGATCGTTCCATGATTTGACTTGTCCCCACCATTCACCGTTGTAAGAGCCTGCGTAGAAGCTGGTCGACTCGGGGTAAACCACGATGTAATCGTTGGCATTTGCATGATTGCTGAGGCCCGTGAAGGATTCGTTGGTAGCGCCCGAGCTGTAGTAGCCGTGTGTGCTCATCACGATGGGCATGGGGGTGTTTGGATCGTAGCTGGGGGGCAGGTGTAGCCGGTAGCCTCGATTCAGTCCGCCATAGGCCAGAGACACGTTCCCCGAAACGCCCGGAGAGGTGGGGGGGGTGAGCCCGCACCCCGCAGAGGATTCCGCCCTCAGGTCGGCCGCAAGAAACACACTGATAGCGAGCAATGAAACGAAGAGGGAGAGATTACGAATGAACATTTCGATGATCCTGAAAAGCGGCATGGCTGGGGTGGATCTAATCAATGAATCCCGTGTAGCGTAACACCTTTAGAATCTCTTTTTGAGCCCGTGAGCTCATTCGTCCTTAAATTTGAGCGGAATTCACGGTGTTTTTTGAAGCTTCTCTTTGTTGGATTTAGCTGGGTTTCTTTTTGGCAGACGCCTCGGGCTGTTCGACCTGGTAAAACCACCACTCGGGCACATCTTTTCCAAACACCTCTTCCATGTCGTATTTCTGGTTGTATCTCTCCAGTATCTGTTGGCTGAGTTCGCCCTCGATGACAGGACGGATTTGGACGGGATATAAATCGCCCTGGATGGAGAGACGAGCCCTTGGGTCGTTCGCGATGCTTTTTTCCCAATGCTTTCGTTCATTCCCATAGGACCCGATGTAAAGAGCTCCATCTAATTGAACACACCATATGGTCGTTGAGTGGGGAAGGCCGTACCAGGGTTGAGTCTCAATAAGGATTTCATCCACCGACTGGGTAAAGGTCCAGTCGGTGACGGGCCGAGTGACCTCTGTTCCTTTGAGCCAGAGCCCCGGATCTTCGTCGTTGGGCTGGCAGCCCACCAGGAGTCCTAGGGCGATGAAAAGGCACACTGTTCTCAGTTGCACTCGTGTCTGAGAAGAATGGGACATGAGATCCTCCGGCGTTTTGATCGCGGTCTGTCGCGAGAGCGTGGGGGGGCCGAGACAGCTTATCAAGGGGTGTACAAACCTAAGCGAACCGCGCGGCTGAGGGAAAAACGGGAAGTCAAGATCCGAGCCGTGACAGAGGGTCAGAAGAGCTGCCCAGGCCTCCCTAGGGGCTTCATTGTCGATTGATCGAGTTTTTGGGATTGGGGGGAGATGATCGACGGCGCAACGACTATAGTCGTCCGTCGGGAAGGCCTTGAGGCCGAACCGTTATTCATTATTAAAGGAGTTGGAAATGGGAATTTTGGACGGAAAGGTGGCCATCGTCACCGGAGCCGGCGGTGGTTTAGGACGTGCTCATTCACTTTTGCTTGGCAAAGAGGGTGCAGCGGTTGTGGTTAATGATCTGGGCGGGACGGTGGATGGTCAAGGCGGGGGCAACTCCATGGCCGATGCTGTGGTGGAAGAGATTCGTGCCGCCGGCGGGCAAGCGGTGGCGAACTACGGTTCGGTCACCGAGGCCAGTGATGCGCAGGGAATGGTTGACACAGCGGTCTCTGAGTTTGGCAAGGTCGATATCCTCATTAACAATGCGGGCATCCTGAGGGACAAGTCTTTCAAGAAGATGACCGAAGATCTCTGGGATCCAGTCATCGCGGTGCATTTGAAAGGAACCTTTCAGCCGACAAAAGCCGTTTACATGCACATGCTCGAGCAGGGCACCGGTGGACGGATCATTATGACGAGTTCGACCTCGGGGCTGCTGGGCAATTTTGGTCAAACAAATTACGGGGCCGCCAAAGCCGGAATCGCGGGCTTTATGCGGTGCTTGGCTCTAGAAGGCGCACGCGCGGGCATCACTGTGAATGTGCTGGCTCCCAATGCTTATTCGAGAATGACGGCTGATTTATTCCCGGAAGGATCTGAAGTGAACTATGCGGCCGAAAAAGTCTCGCCGGCTATCGCATGGTTGTGTTCGGACGAATCCGCCGCAATCACGGGTCGTCAGTTTGTCATTAGTGGGAATCGAGTTTCAGTTCTCTATCAAGCCTTTGAGACCATTGCGGATCGCGATGGAAAAGAAGAGGCTTGGACGCCGTCAGAGATTGGCGAGAAGATTCTGAAATCCATGCCGGATTGGCCCGAGCCGGTTTCGCTTGCGAAGCTTGTCTTCTAAACCGGCCGGTTTTGAGTACTCAGGGCAGCCCCAAAACAGGGGCTGCCCTGAAATTTAGATTCGCTCGCGCTCGAAGAGAGCCGTGGGCCGGAAACGGGTAAGGTGAATGGATTCGGGTAACCCCCTTTCTGGGACCGAGTCGGTCTCAAATCATTCTTCGGACGGGTTGCTGGAGACCCTTTTAAGGCGTGACCGCATTTGGGTTCTGGCGGGCATCGTTTGGGCGACGGTTTTAGCTTGGATCTATATGGCGACCCTCTCCCATGAGCAGCACGGCATGGCGGGGGCTGCAGGGGGGGCGCACGCCCACCATGGACCCGCCTCGATTTCTTTTCTTTTGCTCTTTGTGATGTGGATTGTGATGGTCGTGGCCATGATGTTGCCGACGGCCTCCCCCATGATTCTCACCTATGCATCTTTGGCGCGAAGGCAAAAGAGCGCGCAGGGGCCGGGTGTTTCGGTGTTTGCTTTGGTGCTGGGTTATCTGACGGCCTGGATTGGTTTTAGTGCGATCGCGGCATGGCTTGACGTTGGGTTGCAACGGGCGGCGTGGGTGAGTCAGGCTGGCGAAAGTCGAAGCCTGGCTTTCAGCGGTGGATTGCTGGTTCTTGCGGGTATCTTTCAATGGACACCGCTTAAAACAGCGTGTCTCTCTCGGTGTCGTTCGCCTCTGGCTTTGATGTTGACTGAGTGGCGAGAAGGCACTCTGGGCGCATGGAGGATGGGGGTTCGACATGGACTTTTCTGCGTGGGCTGTTGCTGGGCTTTGATGGGTCTCATGTGGGTGGCTGGCATGCTTAATCTTCTTTGGCTCGCAGGTTTGACCGTTTACATGCTGGCGGAAAAGGTTCTCCCGGGGGCTGATCGTTGGGGGAAGTGGACAGGTGGAGGAATGGTTCTCGGGGGCCTTGGCTTGTGGCTCCGAGCTCTGCAGGCCCCACTGTAAGGGGTGAACGAATTGCCTTGATTCATTTAGGCTACCCTTTCGGCCGGCGTTGTGGTTTTGTCTCGATGGATCGGGGCCTCACTTCGGAATCAAAACAGCATGGAAGGAAAGGGCGTGTGAAAGACTTTCAGCGAGTCGTTTTCTTCCTCGCCTTAGCCGGTTTGGGTCTCCTCTCGGGGCTTTTTGTTTTGGGTGACCCGCCGCCCTCTACGGCTCCGGTTCCAGTTCCAGCTGTAGAGACCCCCTCCAGAGTCGTTGACATGGAGATGCTGGAGCGATCAGCAGAGGCTTCGGAGGGGCTGGAGAATCCAAGCCTTAAAGCCTCGGAGAGTCCTCTTCCTGCTGGGCGACTTCGCCCTCGTCGACCGAGGAAGGATGGCGTGGTCGTGGCGCCTCGAAAGAGAAAACAGACGCAGTCTATGAGACGTCCGGTGTGGGAGCAGTCTTTTGATGATCGTGTCCTCACTCAGGCGGGCTATTCGGCGCAAGAGGTCCAACGTCTTAGATCCGAGTATGAAGGCGCACGCGATCGAGTGATGAGGAGGCTGGGTGTGGGACCCTACGGTGATGGGGTGGGCCTTTCGCCTGGTGAAGCGCGCGAAGTTCAGAGCTTGGCCGAGCAGGCGCTGAAGAGTGAAGTAGGCGATCTGAGTGATTTTGATGCCATGCTCTATGCCACAGGCCAAGCCAACCGGGTTGAGGTGCAGCAGCCGACATCTTTGGGGCATTCCTTGGGTCTAAAAAAGGGAGACCTACTGGTTTCCTATGGGGGAACCCCCGAACAGGGAGGGACTCAGATATTCACCTCTTCGGACTATCTCGCTCTGATGCAGGTGGACCGGGACCGAGGGGCATCGCCGACTTTGGTCTTTTTTCGCCCCGGCGTCGGCTCATTCTCGGTGGCGGTTCCGCGGGGCATCTTCGGCGCACCCATTCGGGGGGTCCAAACCGCTGTCTATCCCGAAGCGCCTCAAGGGTCCGAGCCCTGATGAAGGCCTTAGACGGGGCCTGTTTCTTGGCTCCCTTGTTTCACGTCCGCTGTCAAACGATCCTGTCGGGTGTATCATGACTCCTCGAAAGTCATATTGTCTGAGCGCCCACCGGTTCATTGAGGCGTTTAGAGAGAGCCCAAAATTAATGAAGAAGTCAGAAGAGGGTTGAAATGGATTCATGGCGATTGCAAGGTCGCGTGGTTTTAAGTTGTAACTGTGATGTTTTTTGTCCGTGTATGCCTTCGCTTGGAAAAAGCCGGCCAACGCACGGGGTCTGTCACACCTGGTGGGCCCTCGACATCGAAGAGGGGCACGCGGGGGATGTGAAGTTAGACGGCCTGAAGGTCGTCGTGTTGATGGATATTCCAGGTCCTCTCTCTGAAGGGGGCTGGGCGGTGGGGCTTTATTTAGAAGAATCCATGAGTGACCCTGCCGCAGAAGCCATTACTGAAATTCTCTCGGGTGCCGCTGGAGGGAGCATCGGTTGGTTCTCGCTGATGATTTCAAACTTCCTGGGTTCGAAGCGCGTTCCGATTTCCTTTGAGGATCAAGGGAGGGGCTGGCAGGTGAGCATTCCGAAAGTTCTGGATGCGGAGGTACAACCAGTCGCCGGGCCAGATGGGGAACCGACGCGAGTTGTGAACTCAGGGTATTGGATGGCACCCGATGTCACGATTTGCGCAAGCACTCGAAGTCGATTCCGAGATTGGGGTCGCAACTGGAATCTCTCGGGGGGGAGTGCAGAGTACGCAGACGTTGACTGGGAAGGTCCCTAAGTCGAGGACTTGGTGCTAGGGTACTCCAGTCATGGTGTTCGGAAGCTTCTTGTCTTAACCAAAAAGGTCAAGGAATAAACTTCCAAAACGGGATTCAAAGTGAGTCGTTAATTGCGGGAACGGCCGCTTTGGCTAGCCGCTCACATCTATTGATATTTAAAGCAAAACAAGGAGGATAGGATGGCTCATAAAACTGAGACGCAGGCGTTGCATGCGGGCTACCGAGCAGATCCAACCACTGGAAGTGTCGCTGTGCCGATTTACCAGACGACCAGTTATCAATTTGATGACGCCGAGCATGCAGCAAGCCTTTTTTCTCTGGCTGAGCTCGGGAATATCTACACGCGGATTATGAATCCAACCACAGATGTGCTTGAGCAGCGTTTGACGGCGATGGAGGGGGGCGCGGCCGGGCTCGCTCTCGCCTCGGGCCAGTCGGCTTCGCTTTTCTCAATCTTAAACATTGCTTCAGCGGGCGATAACTTCGTATGTTCCCAGCATATCTACGGAGGGACTTGGAACCTCTTCAATGTGACTTTGCGAGATATGGGGATCGATGTCCGCTTTGTTGATCCGACAGATCCGGAAAATTTCAGAAAGGCCACGGACGATAAGACTCGCGCCTATTACGGCGAGACATTGCCCAATCCGAAGCTTGAAATGTTTCCTATCTCTGAAGTGGCCGCGATCGGAAAAGAGCTGGGTGTTCCTTTGATCGTGGACAATACGGCCGCTCCTGTGATTTGTCGCCCTTTTGAACACGGGGCTGCGATTACCATGTACTCCACGACTAAGTACCTAGGTGGTCACGGGAATTCCGTGGGCGGCATGTTGATTGACGGCGGCACTTTTGATTGGGAAGGAAACCAAGAGCGTTTTCCTTTGTTGACTCGACCCGACCCAGGGTATCACGGCGCGGTCTGGCTTGAAGCCGCCAAGCCCCTTGGGCCTATCGCCTATGCGCTGAAAGCGCGTGTGACTCTCTTGCGCGATGCGGGGGCGGCCATGTCGCCCTTCAATGCTTTTCTTTTCCTTCAGGGCATTGAGACCGTGTCTTTACGCATGGAAAAACACTGCCAGAATGCAGAAAAGGTGGCTTCATATCTCGCGCAGCATCCAAAGGTGGTGGGCGTGATTCATCCAAGTCAACAGTCAGGGGAGGCGCGACGTCGCGCGGATGCTTATCTGAATGGCGGTTATGGCGGGTTGGTGGGGATGGAGCTTGAAGGCGGCAAATCCGCTGGCCAAGCGTTTATCGACAATCTCGAACTTCTCTACCACGTGGCCAATATTGGAGACGCCCGGAGTTTGGCCATTCATCCAGCCAGTACGACGCACAGTCAACTCTCGGGGGATGATTTGCTGGCTACCGGCGTCACGCCTGGCTATGTCCGTCTCTCTATCGGGATCGAACATGTAGATGATATCATCGCCGATCTCGATCAGGCTCTCGCCAAAGTCTAGGTTCTGCGATGAGCCCTAGAGCTTTCGCTGAGCCAGTTCGCTGAGGTCGAAGGGGTTGTGTCGGTAAAGGTCCTTGATCCAGTTGGCCACCAGCAGAAACGCATAGGGGCGCCAGCGGTTAACGGGCGGGAGGTCTGGATTGTCCTCTGGGAAATAGTTGGCCGGGAGGGCTGTGGATAGTCCGGCTTCGTGGTCTCGAGCGTATTCTTCGGCCAGAGTTTCAGCGTCGTACTCCAAGTGGTTGAGGACAAAGAGATCTTGCGTCGCAGAGTCTCGGACCATGGCGATGCCAGCTTCAAGGGAACGCGAGAGAACTTCAAGCCGTGGGACCGCGTCGATGGCCTCAGGTAAATTGCCGGTGTAGCGAGACACGGGCATGGGGAAGCGGTTGGTAAAACCGGCGAGCACACCGGCTCTCCTTCCGTCCGTCTCCATAGCATGATCAAATACGCCGAAGAGTTTTTGAGGGAGTTCGTATTTGGGCACTTCATGGAGGTGATACATGAGGGCCTGTGCGCCCCAGCAGACTCCGAGTCGCCTGGCGACGTTACTGGAGGACCAGTCGATGATTTCGGTCAACTCAGGCCAGTAGTCAACATCCTCAAACGGGAGTCGCTCGATGGGGGCGCCGGTAAAGATCATGCCATCAAAAAAATCGTCTGAGATGTCATCAAGCCGCCGATAGAATTGATCCATATGACCCGGCGGTACGTTTCGAGGCTCATAGCTGGCGGTGGTCATCAGCGTTAATTCAATTTGGAGCGGTGTATTTCCAAGAAGGCGTGCGTATTGAATCTCTGTCTCATGCTTTTTGGGCATGAGGTTGAGAAGGACAATTTTGAGAGGCCTTATGTCTTGTTCAAGGGCACTTTCTTGGCCAATGATTTCGACGCCTTCGCTCTCTAGTTCTTTTCGGGCGGGCAGTTCGCTGGGGATTTTGATCGGCATGGCACCAAATTGAATTTGCAGGTTGTTTTTAGTCGAAGGACAACGCTGGCACAGTCGCCTTCTGAAGTCCACTGAGATTATGGCCCGAGTGGCTCTATAGAAAACTCCTTCGGTCCATTGGAAATGAGGCTCAATCGTCTGGATGCATGGATTGGCGCATTGGATAGACTACGTCGAGGACTTTTGAAGGAGATAGGTGAATGAACAAGGTTATCCTTTGGGTCGGTTGGGGGGCTTCTCTAGGCCTCGCTTTTTTTGTGGGCCGCAGCGTCTCGGAATCATCGACTGCGCCCGCGTTGGAGTCGCCTGAGAATATTGCGGTATCCATACGAGAGGCCCTAGGGCAGGGCAGCCCCCTGAAGCGCTTCGGCCAATCTTCTCGTGCCCTCGAGGCCTTAAATGCTGAGAATTTGCCCGAGGTCCTTGAGGTCTATGACATGATGCTTTCAGGGCTGGGTGACTGCGATATTCGGTTGCTGGCCGATGCTTGGTCGGGCTTCGATGCCCGGGGTGCCTTTGATGAAACGATGGCTTGGGACTATCCGGCCAAGCGAGTGATCGGTACGGATGCAGTGATTCGCGGATGGGCCATACGGGACCCCATTGAGGCGCGTGCTGCGATCCCCGAAATCTTAAAGGAAAACCCACGTATTCAGGGTCGAATTATCGACAACTTCATCGTGGGGTGGGCCCATTCAGGTCAGCCAGGCCTTGACGATTATATTGCGGGGATCGAGAGTCGGACTCCTGAAAAATTTTTCTCCCAGGTTCTTCATGCAAAAATACGTCGAGGCGGGTCAGACGAAGTTCTCAGTTGGACCGGTGAAGTTCTCGACGATCCGGATTATTCGTATGGAATCAAGAGAGCCGCCTTTCGCACGGCCACCAGGACCAGTGCTCGCTGGGAGCCCGAGCTCACCGCCGAATGGGCGAAGCCATACTTAGGGGAAGAGTGGGCCGATGACGGGCCACGTATCATTGGGGACCAATGGGGCAAACGGGACGGAAAAGCGGCCTTGACCTGGATCCAATCGCTGCCTGTTGAAGGAGAACGACGTGAACCGGCTGTCCGAGATGCTTTTGTCTCTTGGATGGATGAGGATCCAGTGGCGGCGGCCGATTGGATCATGTCCGAGAACCGATCGGCCTTTCATGATCCGGCACTCTCCTACTATGCCCGCAAGATCGCTGAAGATGACCCTGTTGCGGCCATCGAATTGTGTGAACAGGTGTTGGATCAAGAGCTCCAGAATCGCTGTTTTAATAAGACTGCCAAGTTTTGGTATGCCCAAGACGCAGTGCAAGCTGAGATTTGGCTTCAGAGCAGCCCCCTCGATGAAAAAGCGAGAACCCTGATCCGAAGGCCCAATCAGAATGTCCGTTCTAAGACAGACTCCGATAAGTCACGAGCAAAACGAGGTCGGGTTCCTCCGTCTCGTCGGCGCTAATCGGCTTTAGCGACCTCACTTTCAAAAGAAGGCTCAGAAGAGCGAGAGCTGGCTAGGGGGAAGCTTCGAGTTGAGCCCATTGTTTCTTTGCCGCCTCTTGTTCTGGAAAAGAAGGGCTTTCCAAGGCTTGGCTGAGCTCTTTTCGTGCAGCCGCCGAGTCTCCCATTCCGCTATGGGCCATTGCCATCCAGTAGGAAGTCGAGGGCGAGTTGGGGCGTGTATTGAGCGAGCGCCGGAGCGCTTTGAGGGCCTTTTGGTATTCTCCTCTTTGAACTTGTACTTGCCCAAGTGTCGTTAAGGCATCTGGACCTCCGCGGAATCGAACAGCGCGGGTGGCGAGTTCGAGACTTCGATCCGGTTCTTCGTTCAGAATCATCAGGGCGAGTTGTTGATTTGCTTTTGCGAACTCGCCATGACGTTTCGTGAGCGTCTCCAGTCGGCTTTGGGCGTTCTCGGTCTGGCCTTCATCGAGAGCTAATAAAATGGCTCGCCATGGATAATCGGGCTCATCCGGTTCGGAGAGAGTGGCCCGATCGTAAAGCGCTATCGCTTCAGCGGCTTGCCCCAGGCGAACCTGTTCTTGAGCCAGTAAGGCTAAAGTCGAGGCTCGCTCGGGAGAGAGAGAAAGGGCTTTTTTAAGGGCTTTGACTCCTTGTTCGTGGGCCCCTGACGCAATGAGTGCTTTGCCTTTAATTTCTTGAAAGGAAGGGAACTGCGGGACGGCGGTGGCTGAGGTGCGGGCCAGGTTCAGAGCCTTGCGCAGACGCTTTAGTTCGATCAGATATGTGACCCATTGATCGAGAGCCAGGGAGTTTGCTGGAAGAGTGAAGTCGAGGCCGGAACGTTCGAACATCGCAGCCCCCATAATGGGCCCGCCTCCTTCGGCTCGAATGCGTGCGAGTTCTGTGGTTATGGCTCCTTGTTGACGAGGGATTTTGCTGAGTCGCTCCATCGCATAATTGAAAGACTGCTCGTTGTTGTACCGATTGCTGATTCGGAGGATGGCTAGCAGAGGAGTGGGGTCTGTGGGCTTTTTTTGGTTGTATCTGTTCAGGGCTTGCAAGGCTTCATCGCCGCGCCCCATCCCTTCAAGCAGGGTCGTGAGGCGCATGACCGCTTCTTTGTTGGAATGATCTGCGCGATGAGACTCCATATATTCTTGGAGCGCACGATTGAAATCGCCTTGTTGTTCAGCGGCTTGGCCTGCTAGGAATCGCGCGGCCGTATTGGAGGGCCAAAGTCGCAAACCTTCTTCGAGGTTGGCGAGTGCTTTTTCTGGATTGCCTGTGGCCAGATAAAGGCGGCCTCGCAAGAGATTAAGCATAAGAGGCTCGTCTTGGAGATCCGCAAAAACAGCTTCTACCTTTTCGTAGTCACCGGCCCGAATGAGCAGGTCGGCATAGGCTCCAATCAAATCAACGGGTGCTTTCTCCATAGTCGAGAGAGCAAGAAAGAGGGCGTCTCGAGCTTTTTTCGGTTCGTTTCGCTCTTCGTGGTAATTGGCGATAGTGAGCCACACTCGGATTTGATTTTGGCTTTCTTCGGCGGTGCTATTGAGAAGGTCTTCGGCTTCTTGGGTTCGCCCGGTGGCCGCAAGGCGGTTCACCAGGGGCATGACGGTGGGAAGGTGAGAAGGGCGGAGTTCATGCGCCTTCCGCATGATTTCAAGCGAGCGCGAATACTCTCCTCGTGAATCGAAAAATTCGACGGCGGCGTTGGCGATCATCACTTCTTCTGGGAAGTCAGTGACGCAGTCGTTCCAGACCTCTTCCGCTCCATCTGGATCCCCGCGCTCGGCCGCGAAAGAGGCGGATCCACCGCAGACTCGGGGCAGCCAGAGCGACCTTTGTTCCTCGTCTTCCATGGACTCCACTATGGCGTTGACTTCCTCAATGGCGGCCGCTCCGTCTTCGACGCGGTCGAGGGTGAGGAGCGCTCGAATTCGGGCTATTCGGCTCTCGAGGTTGTCGGGATCAATTTCCAAGATCAAATCAATGTCCGCCAGCGCATCGTCGTTTCTCATGGCCGTTAGATTGGCGTCCAACCGGAGTTGCAAGGCTTCCATATTTTCCGGTTCATACGCGATCACTTGATTGGCGGCTTTGACTGCGTCCTCCGCGCTGCCTCCTCGCATGAGAGCTTTGGTCAGGAGGAGGCCGTCCTGAACGGCAAAGTCCTCATGGTTGGCGGCCTTGCGGAGAGACCAGACTGCGAGGGAAGGTCGCCCTGTCGAGAGGAGACTCAGTCCATACAGATGATTAATTTCGGGATCGTCCGGGGTTTCCCGAAGCATTTCACGTAGAACTTGGACCGATTGCCGATATTGGTCGTTGGCCTGCATTTGCTGAATGGCTTCGATGCGGCTCTCGCGGGTCTCCTCCGCGCAGCTAAGCGCACTGAGAGCGAGTATGAGGAGGAGAAGGAGTCGCCGAACCGTCATAGATTATACCCCGGGGGAAATGAAGAGTGTCCTTGAATTATACTCGTTTACGATTACTCAATGACGGTCGAAAGTGCTTGACCCTAAAGCATATTTCGTCGTAATGTAGTCCTAGAATGGCTGACAGTATAACTCTTTGGAGCGGGGAGAATATAGATATGTTGCGGACGAAGACGAACCGATTGCGCCACTACAGCGTCATGTTACTTGTGCTCGGATTCTTATGGGCTCCGGTGGGAGCTTTGGCTTCCAGTTTTGCGATCGTTCAGGTCCGGTCGGATCTGTACTCACAGCAGAACCCGACCACGCCTAACTTCGGTACGTCCTACACGACGGGAGGTTTGCTTCTCGGCACGCCGCCCTCCAGTGCCCTTCCTGTGACGAGCATGGGGGCATGCCCAGTGGTGGCGAGTTCGACGCCGTGTACAGCTTCTTGGGGAACCTCCATGGCCAACCCCGGTCTGGGAACGACTTGGTCCACCGCATGTGCCACGGGCTATTACTGCTTGATCGGGACGGTCGGCACGAGCGGAAACTCAGCCTTCATTCCATCGGGCGCTGCCATTTCTTACGCCTCTTCAACCTACATTCTTCCCTCGACCTATCACATTCCAGGTTATCCCGAGGCCGCTCGCTATTACTCCTACTTCAACCTTGGGGGCTACTTTTACAAGAGTAACTCTGAGGCACCCACCACGACCACGACTCTGATGGGCCCAACGGTCACGACTCGAAGCCTTAATAACTATGCTTTCTCGCGAGGGGGCAGCATTAAAGTTACGCCCGGTGTCAATCGCTTCGGTGGGACCATGCGGTTTTACTTTGCGCCCGGCGCATATCACTACAAAGGCAAGGCGGCTCTCTCGCCAGGATACGCCGATTATAGGTGGAACGCTGTTCGCACGTTGACAAACAATGGGAATGGATCCACGAGAAATACCCACGGTTATGCCTCGACTGACCCCCAGCGCGGCCCCGTCAGTGGGATCCCGCAAACCTATACCTACGGCTCGACACAGCAGACAGCGACAACCCTTCAGACGAGCATGGGCGCGCCCGTGAAGTATCAGTTCTGGGCTTTCTCGAGTATTGTCCCGTGGACCACAGGCATGGTTGAGATTGCTCAGAGCTTGGGGTACTACGCCACAACCTTGACCGCGACGGGCGCTGACAGCCGAACGAGCGCCGGAATGTCCGGGCAGCTCTCTTTGGTGCAGCCTCTCAACTACCACAACTACCGCGTAGCGGCTGGGCAACCGACGACTTCGCCTTACCATACAGCGTGGATTAAGAAGGTGGTCATGACCTTCCTTCCTGAGCCTGGCGCGGCCGTTCTGCTTGGGGTTGGCATCTTAGGCATGGGTGGTCTTTACAGGGCTAGAAAGAACTGATTCGGTGAGTCAGGGCCTTCATTAGCCCTTTTGGATCGATGGATTTTCATTGGCCGCTCTTTTAAATAAAGAGCGGCCAATGCATTTTTAGGGGCCAATCCTGTCAGAAAAGAAATGGGCACTACATACTTTCTTCGGCTCTGTCTTCGCCTTGGGTCTCCTGATCGGAGCGACAACGGCCAGTCAGGGCTCGGGTTATGCCCTTTATTCGGTTCGACTTGATCGGTGGTCGCCTGGAGTTCAGGCGGCCCCAGTGCTCGGCACAAGCTATACAATCCAGGGTTTAAGAATGGGGCCCCCGCCCCCGTCTGCAGTTCCTGTGACTTCGGCTGGAAAGTGTCCGGTGAGGACGGCCCATACGCCGTGCGCCGGGGACTGGGGAACAGGTCCTCCGGGTTTGGGGGTACAGCGGATTGCTCCTTTTAGAATGGGCCTTGTTGATGGGACGGCTCGTCCGCCCGTCTGGGTCCCAGCTTCTTCGGTGGCGCTTCGCCGATCGACTCACGTCCTTCCCTCTACGTATCACATCCCCGGGTACCCCGTCGCGACGCGTCACTATTCCTATCACAATCAACTTGGAGTCTTCTATCCAAGTCATTCAAATGCGCCGAGCACGACGACCACCATTCGCGGCGCGAAGTCGACGACGCGGAGCGGAGGCCAGTATGCGGCGTCGCGCGGGGGGGCGATTCGAATCGTTCCAGGTGTTCGACGCTTTGGCGGCACTATGCGTTTTTTCTTTGGCCCAGATTATTACTATGAGGGCCTAGCCGAGCGACCCATCGCAGGGTCCTATGCAGATTACCGTTGGAACGCGATTCGGACACAATGGAATCATGACAATCCGCCAATGCGGAATGGATTGACGAAGCCGCAAAGCCTGGGGCAGACATTAACGTATGGGTCAACGTGGATTGAACACGAACAGCTTGAGACCACAGGCGGCGAAAGGCTTCGTTACCAGTACTGGGGTTTTTCGACCATTGTTCCGTGGACGACAGGGCAGGTCTCGGTTCGTCAGTCTCTGGGCCCTGGATCTCAATCCACTGAAATTGTGGCAAGTGGGTATGACACGCGAACTTTGACATCGGGTGGAGAGATTACGGGCATGCTTTCTTTGGTTCAGCCTTTCCTATACCACAATTATCCGGCAGCGGGTGGACCTGGAACTCAAACGCATCTCGCGTTTATGCGGAGGCTCACTCTCACTTTTATGCCGGAGCCAGGAGCCATAGTATTACTGTCCACAGGTACTCTTGGGCTGATTTTCTTAAGCCGGGCCCAAAAGAGCCGAGCCGGACCAGATTCTTAGTTTTTAGCCAAAGGCTATGTTTGGATAGTGCCGACAGGAAGGGGTATGATGGATGCTCTATGACAAAAAATAATCGTCGAGTTACAGATAGTCGTCTGCTCTATTTGCTGCCTCTATCAGCCATACTGGCCGGTTTGGTTTGGATGGGGATGGACGCGGGCGACGAGGACGCCCCTGCGAGGCCTGAGGGGACGGTTGAAGATATTCTCTCGCTGAAGGACAGGGATGACTTGAATGTCATCTTTATCTTAGTGGATACCCTGCGAGCAGATCGCTTGGGCGCTTATGGGTACGAACGCCCCACAACGCCGAATCTAGATAAGCTCGCTGCGAGTGGAGTGAGGTTCTCTCGTCATGTGTCGCAGTCTTCCTGGACGAAGTGCTCTATGGCTTCACTTTGGACAGGCCTTTATCCCGCTCGAACTCGTGTTTTGCGCCATCGTCACGCAGTGGCTGACGAAGCCACGATGCCGGCCGAGATCTTTCGTGATCAGGGCTTTAGAACAGCGGGGATTTGGCGCAACGGGTGGATCGCTCCTAATTTTGGCTTTGGTCAGGGCTTTGAGCTCTATCACAGCCCCAAGCCAGCCGCGCATCTCCAGGCGGCACAGCGGCGTGGGACGAATCCTGGAATGCAGATGGGGGCGACGGATTCAGATGTGATTCTTTCGGCCGAGGAGTTTTTGCTCTCTCACGGCCACGAAAGGTTTTTCCTATATCTGCATCTGATGGATGTTCACCAATATGGTTTCACGGAAGAGACGGCTCTTTTTGGAACGGAATACAGCGACTTCTATGACAACTCCATCCTCTGGGTTGACAGCTTGCTAGGTATTTTATTTGAGGCCCTCGAAAAGCAGGGCTTGCTCGACAAGACCCTCATTGTATTTGCTTCGGATCATGGTGAAGCTTTCGGCGAGCACAACGGAGAAGGGCATGCGCGAAATGTCTACGGTGAGGTGACTGAAACCCCTCTGATTTTAGGTCTGCCATTTTCTCTTAACCCGGGTCTCGTCGTTGAGACTCGGAGCGAGAATGTCGATCTCTTTCCTACAATTTTCGACCTGCTTGGTCTTCCTGGCTTGCAAGATCCGGATGGTCAGTCCTTGGTCCCCGACATGGTAAGGGCTGTGGATTCAGACTATGCACCTGATGAGGACGGCGTGGCTTTTGCGCAGTTGGATCAAACTTGGGGAAAGACAGACATGGAACCTCGTCCAATGGTGGCGCACAATGATGGTCGATGGCGTCTTATTTACCGCTCCGCCAGCCCTCGGCTCTCGGAGCTATATGACAAGTCTGAGGATCCGCGAGAGCAAATCAATCTAGCCTCGGAGCAGGCAGAAGTCCTTTTGGAGATGAACGAATCGGCTGAGCAATATTTGGACAGCCGGCCGCCGCCTTGGGGTGAGGATACGCCCATGCTTGAACTGGATGAAGTTCAACTGCAACAGCTACGTGCTTTGGGCTACGGCGTGCAGTGATCTCTATTCAAGAGGACGAGCATCCGGTTGACTCTTTACGGTCAGGCTTGCGGAGCTGGCTGCTTTCAATCCTCTTTATGCTGAGCGGAGCGGCCGCTTTAATTTATCAAGTCGCTTGGGGGAGGGCCTTTACGCCGATCTTCGGCGGAACGACTCGTTCCGCATCAGCGGTGGTTTCCGTTGTGTTCCTTGGAATGGCTTTGGGCTATTGGCTTGGGGGCAAGCTGTCTGGAACACGGGCCGATTCGCTTCGTCGCTATGCTGTTGTCGAGTTCTTGATTCCGGTGGGTGCTCTGCTTACGGTGGGTTGGTTGTTGCTCTACCGACTCGCTTACCCCCTTTTTTATGAATCCATGGCGACGGCCCCCGCGGCGCTCTTGCTGGGGCAAGTTGTGCTGGCGGTGTTGGCCTTGGGGCCTCCGAGTGTCGCGATGGGACTGACGCTTCCTTTNATGGCTCAAGCGGTCACAGAAACACTTNAGCGCGCGGGCTATCGCGTGAGCAGCGCCTATGCGCTGAACACTCTTGGCGCCACGGTGGGTGCGGGGCTCGCAGGGTTTTTTTTACTTGAATGGGCGGGCACTCGTGGAACCATNGGGATNGCGGCCCTTGTGAATGTCTTCGTGGGTTTGGTGGCCTGGAGGCTTTACCGCTCAGCCGGTCCGGAGGGGTTCGGTGAGGAGGAGGGCGCTCTCTCTGTTCCTTCCGAAGAGATAAATGGTTTTGAACCCGCTCCTGATCGATCTGGCGCAATCACCGTTGTGGCTGTTTTGTCGGGTTTTTCGACGCTGGCTCTCGAAGTCTTCTTTGTTCGTCTCTTGGTCAATCACACGGACGGATCAAACTACAGCTTTGCCATGATCTTATGTCTATTTTTAATGAGTCTGGCCCTGGGCTCAGGCCTTTGCGCTTTGCTGATTGATCGCATTCGGAACCCTTGGAAGCTCATCGCTGTAGCGGGTCTTGTTGCGGCTGTTTCGACGTTTTTTATTCCGCTCGCTTTTGCGGAAACGCAGCACATTCTTAAAAGTATTTCGCGAACGTCAGGCTACTGGTTCGCGTTTTCCATAATCAGTGCGGGCCTCATGGCGCCAGTGGTGATTGCNGCGGGNATGATATTGCCCGNAGTTTGGCGAGTTGCCTCGCNCGATTTGCAAAGCATTGGTCTCCANGTGGGCCGGGTCTCGGCCATGAATACGGTCGCCGGAGTAGCGGGCTCGCTCCTAGCGGGTTTCTTCCTCTTGCCTTGGTTAGGGATCGTGCCTGGTTTCGGTTTCTTGGCCTTCTTGTATTTGTCCATCGCTTCAGTCGGTGTTTATTTTTCAAGCTCGGGTNGGGTGCGNGCGCTGGCCCTGGGAGCGGCTGTGGCGGTATCCTGCTGTCTTTTTCTCCTCGAAGGTTGGGGCATTACGCCGCTGACGTTACGTGAGAATGAAGAAATTCTTTTCTATGAGGAAGGTGAGTCGGGCTCAGTGGCTGTNACACGTCTTCCTCGTGGTTCATTGAGGCTTCGTGTAAACGATCGATATACTCTGACTTCCACNGTGCCCACGGCCTTGCGGGCACAACGCAGTCAAAGCCGACTTCCCCTCGCGTTTGTGGACCGCCCTCAGAGCGCAGCTTTTATTGGCGTAGGGGGAGGCATCAGCCTGAGTGCTCTGTCAGAGTTTTCAAGCCTCAAGAGAATCTTGGCCATCGAACTGATTCCGGGTGTTCTCAAGGCCGTGCCCTACTTCACGGTGGCGAATCGAGGAATCATGAACGATCCCCGTGTGGAAGCGGTTCCTGCGGATGGTCGGAGTCATCTTCGCGGTCGAAAAGAGAACTTTGATGTGATCGTGGGTGACGTGTTCTCGCCATGGCACTCAGGGACCGGCTATCTCTACACGGCGGAGCATTTTGAGACGGTGAGGGATCGATTGTCTCCTNTGGGCGTGTACGTTCAGTGGCTCCAGCCCGATCAATTTTCGCTTGAAGAGATTCGGATCGTGGTGGCGACCTTTCTGGATGTTTTTCCAGAAGGGGAAATATGGATGACGAGAATGGCAGGACCTGTGCCTCTTTTAGGGTTGGTGGGNCAANCGGCTCAGCATGCAGGCCGACGTCCTCAATTCCGGAAGAGCCAGTCTCGTTTTCTAAAATTGCTTTGCGGCTCTGAGTCTTTG
This sequence comes from Deltaproteobacteria bacterium, assembly GCA_002691205.1. Lineage (GTDB taxonomy): Bacteria > Myxococcota_A > UBA9160 > UBA9160 > UBA4427 > MED660. The sequence continues at coordinate 35,594 of NZHD01000103.1, read as the reverse complement.
GTGGCGTGGTCACAGTCAGCGATGCGCAANACGGATGATCGGCCGATCGTTGAGTATCGTTCGGCACGCACACATCTAAATCAGTCTCGCCGAGGCGGCATGAAAGTTATGGACGTGCTGAGTTCTGTCTGTGGAATAAGTGATTCAGGAGAGAGAGAAGGGGTGACTAAGAATGTTGGAGCCTAGGAAGAGTGAGAGATTCGTTTGTGGTCGAGAAAATTTACGTTTCGCGACGCTGTATTTGGGGTCCATTTTCTTCGTGTGTTTGAGCCTATGTGTGCCCCTCGATGTTGCAAAATCTGAGGTAGATAGCAGTGTGGACGCGCCAACCATCGCCCCTTCGGTCAAGCCAAAGCCCGCTGGGGGGACAATCCTCTTAGATCGAGAAGTGGATAAGGGAAAAGTTCAAAAACGCCGTGGTAAACATGTGCGAGCAAAGCGTCAGAGAGATCAATGGTGGCAGAAGGCACGCAGAACTCTTTTTTCGGGAATCAAGTTGACGCCCGACCAAAGTGCTGAGATCACTCAGATGATTAGAGACCAAAAGCAGAATCGCACTAATTTTAGCAAGCTGGATGTTCAGTTGGCTGTGGCACGGTCTGAAAATGATATTGCGAAGGCACGAGAACTGCGAGGAAAAACGAAAGCGGCGCGTGAAAGTTTGCAGTCGGTGCATGAGGTTCTTGATTCGATTCGAGGCGTTTTGACACCCGAGCAGCGGCCGACCTTTGATGTGAACCGAGCTAAATTGGTTGCGGAAGGGCAAGCGATTCGTGCCGATCAAAAAAAGAAATCTAAGAAGGTTCGTCAACCAGACTCACTCGAAGGCGCAGGCTCTCCAAACAATGCAGAGATGGTGGGGCCATCTGTGGAGATGAAAAGGCAATAGTAAATAGGGAAGGTGGTTCTGATGCAGGCAAAGACCGATATCGAAATTGCGCGTGAAGCCAAAGCGCTTCCCATCGCCGAAGTAGCGTCCAAACTGGATATTCCTGAAGAAGCTTTGGATCCTTACGGACGGACCAAGGCCAAGCTAGGGACAGCTTTTTTGGATTCGTTAGCCGACAAGCCAGATGGAAAACTCATCTTGGTGACGGCGATTACGCCGACTCCGGCGGGAGAGGGCAAAACAACAACCTCAGTGGGGCTGACGGATGGGTTATGTCGAATTGGCAAGCGTGCCACGGTCTGTTTGCGGGAGCCCAGTCTGGGGCCTTGTTTTGGAAGCAAGGGAGGTGCTGCAGGGGGTGGCTTCGCACAGGTTATTCCCATGGAGGACATCAACCTTCACTTCACGGGTGACTTTCATGCGATCGGGGCCGCCAATAACCTTTTAGCCGCACTCATTGATAATCACATTAACTGGGGCAACAAGCTTGACCTTGATCCACGTCGAATTTCCTGGCGTCGGGTCGTGGATATGAATGACCGAGCTTTACGCCAAGTCGCTATTTCTTTAGGGGGGCTCGGGAACGGTTATCCACGGGAAGACGGCTACGATATCACTGTGGCTTCGGAGGTCATGGCTATCTTTTGCTTGGCTTCCGATTTAGCTGATCTGCAGCGCAGGTTGGGGAACATTATTGTCGGTTACGACCGAAAGCGGCGGCCGATTACTGCGCGGGAACTTTCAGCCGAGGGTTCCATGACGGCTCTTTTGCGTGATGCCTTTGAGCCGAATCTCGTGCAGACGTTGGAAAATAATCCAGCCATCGTGCATGGCGGTCCGTTTGCGAATATCGCGCATGGGTGTAATTCGGTGGTGGCGACGAAGGCGTCTTTGAAACTTGCCGATTATGTGATTACCGAAGCAGGATTCGGAGCTGACTTAGGTGCTGAAAAGTTTTTTGATATTAAATGTCGAAAAGCAGGCCTCAATCCAGATGCAGCTGTCCTTGTGGCGACTGTTCGGGCGCTGAAAATGCATGGTGGGGTCTCTCTGGAAGACCTTGGCCAAGAAGATGTGGGAGCGGTCAAGCGGGGGTGTTCAAATTTGGCCCGTCATCTTCGCAACCTTCGAACATTCGGAATGCCAGTTGTGGTGGCGATTAATAAATTTACCGGAGACACTCAAGCTGAGATTGAGATGATTCAGTCCACGGCTTCTGAGTACGGATCGGAAGTCATCGTTTCTTCTCATTGGGAGAACGGCGGCGCGGGGGCTGAGGATTTAGCTCGAGCCGTCGTTGAACTTGCGGAGCATGGTCAGGCTCAATTCGCTCCGCTCTATCCCGATGATCTTTCTCTCTGGCAGAAAATTAAAAGTATCGCGACTCATATTTATGAAGCCGAAGACATTATGGCTGACCAGAAAGTGCGCACCCAGATCCGTCGACTCGAAGAGGCCGGTTATGGAAATTTCCCGATTTGCATGGCAAAGACCCAGTACAGCTTTTCCACAGACCCATCTTTAAAAGGCGCTCCATCGGGTCATCAAGTTCCGATCAGGGAGGTCCGGTTACTCGCTGGGGCAGAGTTTGTGGTTGTGATCTGCGGCGACATTATGACCATGCCGGGGCTTCCGAGAGTACCGGCAGCGAATGGCATTTCGGTCAACGACGAAGGTGAGATCCAAGGCCTTTTTTAGTCCATAGAGGAGGGACGCCCTTGTGCACGGGCCTAGGTGCTCGCTTCGTGTTACGAAGCTTGAGCGAGACCTTGTAGTTCGGCAGCCTCCGCTCTCAGGGCTTCCGGCCCGCCCAGAAGATGCCGATTCATACCAATTCGCTTGAACCAGAAATGCAGGTTCTGATCATCCGTCCATCCGATGCCTCCGTGAACCTGTGTGGCCACACTTGCGATGGTTCGGCTGATCTCTGAGATGTGAGCGAGCGCATGACAGCTCATGAGAGGAGCCTCTTCAGGCATAGCGTCAAAGCTGTGTGCCGAGTACCACAGCAATGATCGAGCGGGCTCAAGGTCAGCGATCATCTCTGCACACATGTGCTTGACGGCTTGAAAGGAGCCGATGGGTCGGCCGAACTGCTTTCGTTGCTGAGCATAGGCGACGGATTGATCGATCATGGCTTCTGCTGCTCCATGTGTGTCCGCTGAGAGTGCGATCCGGCCGGCTTGGAGCATTCGGGAGATGGTTGGGCCCGCGTTTTCAATCAGAGCCTCGGGGACGACTTGTTCCAGCAAGAGTTCCGAGGTGCAGCGCGTAGCATCCGTCGTCACTAGGCGGTTTACTTCGAGGCCCGGCGCGTCATGTCGAACGACGGCCAGGGTCTCTTCATTGATGGCGACGATGAAGAAATCAGCCTTACATAGGTCAATGGCCATCATGGACTTACCACTGAGAGATCCATTCTCAAGGCGAATCCCAGCATTTTCTCTGACGGAGAACAGTTCGGTGAGGGCTACGCCAAAGACCAATTCGCCAGTTCCGATTCCCGCCAGCCAATCGGAAGATTGCGATTCAGGGAGAGCGCGTAGGGCGAGGGGGGCCAAGACTGAAGAACTTAGAAAGGCAGAGGGCGTGACGGCGTATCCCAGGGCATGAGAGACGACAACGGCATCGAGTAGGCTGAGGTCGCTGCCGCCATTGGCTTCGGGAATTAAAATGCCCGTTGCACCGAGTTCAGCCAATTGTGTCCAGAGAGCCCGGTCGCCTGGGCAATCTTCCGTTCGCAAGTCACGAACGCGTTCAATCGGAACCTGATCAGCCAGAAATGAGCGCATGGTTTCTTGCAGCAGAGTCTGATCTTCTGAGAGTCCAAAATTCAAAGTAATTCTCCTACGCGGGTTTTGCCGGCTTGGGCTCTCGAGGAAGGCCTAAGCCTCGCTCGGAGATAATGTTTTTCTGGATCTGTGCGGTTCCGCCACCAATGATGAGACCCAGAGAGAAAAAGGAGTGGGCTTGCCAGAAACCCTTATCGCGTTCGTATTTTGTATGGTCATAAAGCACGCCGAGTTCGCCCATGACATCGATGGCAAGAGACGCCATATCGAAGCCGAGTTGGCAATTCTGGAGCTTAGTGACAAGACCGGCTGTGCCTGAGTTTTCTTTTTTGAGGCTGTATGTGAGAATACGCATGGAGTGATGCTTCATGGCGAGCACTCGAGCCTGAAGCTTCATTAGGCGGTCACGATAAATGGGATTTGCCATAGCGGACACCCCGTTAATGGTTTCTCGATTCATGAGCCGTATGAGTCGCATGAGCGTACCCTCAGCATTGGAGCTGAGAGAATTGCGCTCATGTTTGAGTGTGGTGTTTGCGATCTTCCACCCTTCGCCTCGCTGGCCAACGACATTGCTTTGCGGCACGCGTACATCTTTGAAAAAAACTTGATTGAAGCTGTTTTCTCCAATGTCCCCGGACATGGTCCTGAGCGGCTGAACTTCAAGGCCTGGTGTCTTCATGTCGAGCAGCACGTAGCTAATCCCAGAGTGTTTGGGCGCATCCGGTTCGGTTCGAACGAGAACGAACATCATATCAGCTTTGTCAGCCGTACTCGTCCAGATTTTCTGCCCATTGATGAGGAAGTCATCTCCGTCTTCTCGTGCAGACGTTTGCAGGCTTGCGAGATCGCTTCCCGAGCCAGGTTCAGAATAGCCCTGGCACCAGCGAACTTTGCCCTGCATGGTGGCGCCGATCCATTTCTCTCTCTGGGCCTCAGTTCCATGTTCGAGAAGGGTGGGAACCAACATTGAGGGCCCCTGTGCTGGACTTCCGCGCAAGACGCCCGCCCGATTGAATTCTTCATCCATAATGACCGTATGCATCAGGTCGGGCTCTGCGCCGTACCCTCCATACTGCTGGGGGATGGTTCGTGCCCAGTAACCATGCTTGATTTGGAGCTGAAGCCACTCTTCGAAATCTGCTCGGCTGAGTTCCGACGTAGCGCGGTCCTTGACCTTGGGCTTGTGCTCGTCGAGGAAGGTCTGAACTTCCTGGCGGAAGGTTTCGTATTTTTTATCGTATTCAAGATCCATTGTGTTCCTCGCTATTCGATCTGATGGTTTCTCTATCCGGCGGTGCGTGTCCCTTTTTCGGGCGGATCAACCGGCCCACCAGCAAAGCATTGGGCGATGTCCATCCATTGATGGGCGACATCTCCATTTACTTCTAGATTTGTGTCGGAGATGTTTCGACCTTGGGTGACGACATGGCAGAATTCGGCTGCGTCTCCCCTGACATATTCGGCCTCACTGGGTTCATTCCATTCCCAGATTGCGCCGGAAGGCGCCGTGATGTTGACGTAAGGGGCAGGCCCTGGAATCTCCAGCTTTCGATTGATGAAGGTCCAGCCAAAGGTGCGGACACCGATGGCGGCGACATTTTTGATGCGATCGTTGTAGACCCGGGTGACTCCTTTTAGATCGTAGACCTCTTGACTGTGGGCCCAGGTTTCCATGTAGCGTGCTGTGGTGAACATGCGAACCCCCATATCGGGGCCGAACCAGGGAAGCCGTCGCTTACTATCTGAATTTCCAAGTTCCGTCGCCATATTTAGGCAGGACGTGCGCCAGTTTTCCAGAAGCTCGTGAGGCGATAGTTCTCCAAACTTCTGACGCGCGATCTCGGCGTTCGTCATGCCACCGCCGATCGCAGTGAATAATTCTTTGCGAGTTTCAGCAAAGACCTCTTCTCCCTGAAGCGCAGACATGGAGACAAGGTCGAAGTAGTGAAGATGAGCGACGACGTCCCATGGCGTCCAATCCATGAACCCCGTCGGGCGACTCCAGTCTTCGTCATTGAGGGTTTGTAGAAAACGATCGAAGTCTTCCATCTCTGCAATCAGGTCTTGGCTTTCTTGCATCATGTTGGCTGTTTCTCCTGATGGGAAGGTGTTGAGTCCTAGAAGCCGGCTTTTGGAGCGCTCTCGCTCAGTTAAGGTCTTTTCCGTTCATGTCTGCATTGTTTCGGGCTTCTTTGACGAGTCGGAGAGCCACGGGTCCGATCTTGGTTGGATCGCCGACGGGTTCAGTGGCCGGACCGCGATGCCAACTTTCGGCGACTGCGAGGACTCGACCGGAGGCTTCGAAGATGCGGCCGGTCACTTCGCGTGACTCTGTGCTGGCGAGCCAGGTTGCGATGGGCGCAATCCACCGCGGGCTGCTGGCTTCGGGATCCGTGATGGCGCCTCCCAGGTCTTCGGTCATTCGAGTGAGTGCGCCCGGTGCGATCGCGTTGACCGTGACCCCGTAGCGCTGAAGTTCTTGGGCAGTGATGATGGTAAAAGAGGCGATGCCTGCTTTGGCCGCTCCGTAGTTACTTTGGCCGGGGTTTCCGTAGATTCCGGAGACCGACGTCGTGTTGATGAGACGAGCATCGACGCTTTCGCCTGCTTTTGATCGAGCCCGCCAGTAGGCAGCCGCGTGTTGTGAGGGCGCGTAGGTGCCTCGAAGATGAACCTGAATCACGGCATCCCATTCTTCAGGGGTCATATTGGCCAACATTCGATCTCGTAAGATCCCTGCATTGTTAATGAGAACGTCGAGTCGACCGAAAGCATCGATGGCTTGTTGGACCATTTCCCCGGCCGCCTGATAGTCACTAACATCAGAGAAATTCGAAACAGCTTCTCCACCCGCGGCTTTAATCTCAGCGACGACATCGTCGGCGGCAGATGAACTCTCTCCGCTGCCGTCGCGGGCTTTGCCGAGATCATTGACAACAACCTTGGCGCCATGTTCGGCGAGCATCAAGGCGTGCTCGCGACCGATGCCTCTTCCGCCTCCGGTAACAATACAGACTCGACCTTCGCAAAAGTTCGTCATTCTTGACCTTTCAGATTAACGTGACCCCGCTGCAGCGTGGGTTTGTCGTTCGGGGTGGACTCTTTCTGGATCGGGATTGACCGGCCTCCGGTCTGAAAGTTTAACGAATCTTGGATGACGAGACTGTCTTTCCTGAGCATGGAGCGTTTCGTTCGGTTTCAGGATTAAGGATCGGGTGATCAGCCATCAGCGAATGGGGAGAATCTGAGTATCGTCCAGATAGTCGAGTTCTAAGAGTTGCGTTGAGGGCACGACCTGAGAGAGCTCCTCTCGAATGGGTTCAATATCCGTTTCGATGGAGAAACCTGGCATCCAATTGTCATGGTGGCAAAGGATCAGTCGCTGAGGCGCGAGTCGTGCCGCTTGTTGGCCCATAAATTGTGCAAGTGAACCCTGGATGGGTTGACCGTTGATGTTTCCTCGGCCTGCTGCTGCGAGGATGGCGACCTCAGGGCGCAACATGTCTAAGATCCCGGACCAATGTCCAGAGGTGTCTTGATAGAGGATGTCTCCATCCGGCGTATGAAAGACGTAAATCAGCGCGCCACCGTCGCCCCGGTCGCCTTGGCTCGTTTGAATGAGGTGCTGAATGGATGGTGGTGGAATCTCGGTGGCAAGATATTTGACGAGTTCTTCAAAACGAGATCGCTGTTCTTGCCAGGATAGGCCTAATTCACCGAGGCAGACCTCGCCCGCATCGGCCATTTGGCTATGGCTCCAGACGCAGGAATGTTGACTTGGATAAACGGAGACTTTGACTTCGTGACCCAGATCAATGGTCTCGCCGCCGGAGACGCAGATCATCTGCTCTAGGGGCACGCCTGCTTGTTCCATGACTCGGATGGTTTCGTAGCTTCCGATGATCTGGGCTCCGGTTCTTTTTGCAATCCGCTCAGCACCGTAGAGGTGGTCGAAGTGCGAGTGTCCAACGACGATCCAGTCGGCTTGATCAATATCGTCGGCACTTAGATTTGTGCCCGCGGCACCCTCTGCGCGATCAATATAGGCATCTAGGAAAATGCAGAGCCCCGATGTCTTGAGGCGAAAGGTCGCGCAGCCATACCAGTCAAGAAAAGCTCCCGATTCAGACAAAACGAACTTCTCCCTTAGGTCCTTTAAACAGAGACCGTGACCCGCTTTGTTAATTCAATCGCCAGAATTTCGGCGGCCTCGGACACCATCTCATTTAAAATTTCGGCGGCCGGTCTTCGCGTTTTGAGCATGCCCGAAGTTTGCCCGGCTGCATTCATGAGTAACTCTTGGCGCCCGGCCTCACGGGCAGAGTGTTCGAGATCTCGAATTAAAGTGGCTTGGGCGCCCATGGGGAGAGCCATCAAGCCTTCTCGTTCCCAGGCCTCGATGAGCGGATTTGAAATATTTCTCATGGTCTTTCCGCTGTACAGGCGGGTCACGACTGTATCTTCGGCGTTGGCCTCAAGGATACGTTGTTTTTGGAGGTCGGGTTGATTGGCCTCCTCGGAGACTAGAAAAGCCGTTCCGCACCATCCCGCCACGGCCCCGGTGGCAATGACTCCAGCCAGCGCGCGACCACTCGAAACCCCCCCAGCGGCGATGACCGGGGTTGGGTCCACGGCCTCCATGACTTGGGGCAAAAGGGCGAGGGTTCCGATGCGTCCGGTATGGCCTCCGGCCTCGGTGCCCTGAGCCACCACGTAATCGGCCCCTGCCGAGGCCACCTGAAGGGCACCTCGAACGTTGCCCACTAAGGAGAGGATCGTGGTGCCGTTGGCTTTGAGTGCATCGGCGAAGGGAGCGGGTGAGCCGAGCCCTGAGGCAAAAACCGGGACTTCCTCCTCAAGAAGAATTTCGATTTGAGAGCCGGCCCAGCTTTTGCCGGGTTCGAGCCACTGGCCGACTCCGTCGGGGGCGGGGGGAGCTTGTTTGAGTTCAAGGCCGAGCTCCTCAGCGATCCGCTCTACAGCTTCAACGTATTCTTTAGGAAGTTTGTCTGGGGTGGGAGTGGAGGGACGGCTCTGCTGGCCCCGTGGCGCGAGGAAGTGAGCGGCCAGAAGCAGATCCACGCCAAAGGGTTTTTCGGTGAGCGAGCGAATTTTTCGAATTTCGCTTCGGAGAGTCTCGGGCGAGTATCCCACCCCTCCAAGCACCCCTAGGCCGCCGGCATTGGAGACGGCGGCGACAAGCTCCGGACAGGCCGTGGGCGACCCGGTCCCCGCCACCGGGCCCATGCCCGCTAGAATGACGGGATATTCAATCCCAACTCGATCGCAGAACTCAGTTCGAAGGGTAGGGGGTGTCATAGGGGGCTCCTCGGCCGGCTTTAAAGAGCAAAGGTATTTTCTTTAGGCGCGCATCTCTTCAAGGTAGTTTTGGGTTTCTTCGGGGCTTGCGAAAGGAAATGTGACCACAGTGCGGTCAATGAGCCCGTCGAAACGAGTTTTTAGAGCACCTGCTACTTTTTCGGGTTCCGCCACGATGGCAAACTCATTCAGCATGTCGTCGTCAACTCGTTTGCCCATCTCTTCCCATTCTCCGCGCTTTGAGAGAATGTTGAGTTCAGTCTGAAGATCACCCCAGCCGTGCAGGTCCAGAACGCCTCGATAAGCGGGCGTGGAACCATAGAAAGCGACTTGGCGTGACACGGCCGTGCGGGTTTGCTCCCATTGTTGTTCGTTTTTCCCACTGACCACAAAAGCCGGATAGCAGAACTGAAAGTCATCCCGTGACCGATTGGTGACCGCCATGCCCCGAGCGACGGCAGGGTGTGTCACTTCGCGTAGGTATCTCGCGGTGGTGAAGGCGTGGATCAACATGCCGTCTGCGACCTCGCCTGCGACCTCTGTCATTTTGGGGCCGACTGCGGCCACCACTACAGGAGGAGCTCCATGAGGGTTATCAGAGGGCGTGAACATCGGAGTCATCAGGGTGTGTGTGTAAAACTCGCCCTCGAAGTCGAGTTTTTTACCCTCGTACCAGCAGTCCCAGATCGCTCTCATCGCCAACACGAATTCGCGCATCCGAGAGGCGGGCTTTGACCAATTCATACTGAAGCGCTTTTGGATGTGAGGTTTGATTTGTGAGCCGAGCCCGAGGATAAAGCGTCCTCCTGAAAGTCCTTGTAGATCATTGGCTAGTCCGGCCACCACCATGGGGTTCCGCGAGAATGCCACGGCGATGGAGGTCATCAACTGAACTCTCTCCGTGTGCTCAGCGGCCAGAAGAAGCGGGAAAAATGGATCATTGGCCAATTCAGCCGAGATCAGACCATCGTAGCCCTGAGCTTCAAGTTCCTTGGCTCGTGTTGGAATGTCGGCCAGGTTTCCGTTGATTCCGGCATCGATTTTCATCAGGTGGCTCCTTTGATAAATGAGATTTCAATTCTTTTGGACCCATTCAGATTCCATGGTTTTGGCTCATTCTGGGAATGAGGGAACTCAGGAACGGGAAGGAGAGTCTAGCCTTTTTGACGCGGTATCTGTGCCCTTATCCCAGCGCAACTGGCGAGTTATGCCTCATCCTCTTTCGCCCATGCGGCTTTTCGTTTGCCGAGAAAGGCCGCCATTCCCTCTTTGGCCTCGTCGCCCGCAAAAAGGCTAGCTGAAAGCTTAGCGGTGTATTTGAAGGCTTCTTTTTGTTCCATGGCGGGCACTTCATAAACGAGTCGTTTGGCCTGTCCGAGAGCGTGAGGCCCTCCTTTTCGAAGATCCTCAAGGACTTCCTCGATGGCCCGGTCGAGGTCTTCGGCCGGGACCGCCCGGCTGATCAGTCCAAATTCAGCGGCTTTCGTGGCGGGGAATCGGTTTCCGCGCAGAAAAGCCTCCATGGCCTCACCTGGGCGCATCTTGGGCAAGCAGACCACGGAGATGATGGCTGGAATAACGCCGAGCCGGACTTCCGTGAAACCAAATTTCACGTCCTCCTGGGCGATGGCAATGTCCAGAGAGGCTGCGAGGCCATTCCCTCCGCCCACGACGTGTCCGGCAATACGGCCGATGACGGGGAGAGGAGTACTTTGAATTTTTTCAAGTATTTCTTCGAAGTGAATGGTTTTCTGAGGGGTGGGATCAGAACTAACGGCGCCTGATCTTTCTTTTAGGTTGGCACCGGCGCAAAAAGTGGAGCCTTCATTGGTAATGACCAGCGCTCGCACCTCAGGATCGGCCTCTGCGGTTTCCAGGGCTTCATTTAGCCCCGAAAGAAGGGCCATCCCCAATGCGTTTCGGTTTTCGATATCGGCCAGCGTGGCCGTCATGATTCCATTTTTGAGGGTAACTTTGACCGGGTTCATGAGTACTCCATTCCTGATTTCGTGCTGATTCTGTGAGGGGGGGGCGATAGAAGCAGAGCCTGGGACGGTTGTCTCCCTGGATGAATCTGCCGCGACCCACTGGGCGCCGATTTTGACTAAAAACCAGCGGTAATATTCATTGCACATGGTTACCCCACGTGTTACCAAGTTGTCAATCCGCTTAAGCATCTGTCTTGAGCATTGAGACTCTCACCTCAAACCGCACAGGATCATCATGGAACCCCTTCTTGCCCCGGTTCTTCAGAGCCGGATGGACACGCGAAGTCCTGAATACGATGAAAATCGAGCCGACATGCTCGAGAAAATCGAAGTCATAGAAGCCCTTCACGACGAGGCTGAGAAAGGCGGTGGGGAATATCATCACAAGCGTCTCGCCGAGAGAGGGAAGCTGCCCGTTCGTGAGCGCATCGCTCTGGCGCTTGATCCGGACAGTCCCTTTTTAGAGATCAGTCCTCTCGCTGGATATGACTCAGAGTACCCGCCGGGCGGCGGTGCGATTTTAGGCATTGGCATTATCTCGGGGGTGGAGTGTGTGATCTTCGCCAACGACCCCACGGTTTTGGGCGGAGCGCTGACTCCTTATGTGGGAAAGAAGTGGATGCGTGCTCTTCAGATCGCGCGGGACAATCACATCCCGTACGTGAGCTTTGTGGAGTCCGCGGGCGCTGATCTTCGTCGTGGTGGAGGTGGCGGGGGCGACCCGAAGAAGGCGCGTCCTGCTCGGACTCAGCACTTTGCTGAAACCGGTGAATTCTTCTACGAGATGATCGAACTCTCTAAGCTCCGGATTCCCACAGTGTGCGTCGTTTTCGGCTCATCTACGGCGGGCGGTGCGTATCAGCCCGGGATGTCTGAGTACAATATTGTGATCAAGGAACAGTCAAAAATATTTTTGGCTGGCCCTCCTTTGGTCAAAATGGCCACAGGAGAAGAATCCGATGATGAGAGTCTGGGCGGTGCTCAGATGCACGCTGAAGTCTCAGGTCTTGGCGAATATTTCGCGGAAGACGAACGGGATGCGCTTCGACTCTGTCGAGAAGTGGTTTCTCATCTGAATTGGAGAAAACCAGGTCCTCCACCGAGTCTGCGCCCTGACGAGCCTGTGCTTGACCCGGAAGAACTCTTGGGGCTGTTGGACCCAGATCTACGTAGGCCAATTGATATTCGAGATGTGATTGGCCGCGTCGTGGACGGGTCGCGTTTTCAAGAGTTTAAGCCGCGCTACGGACAGTCGATTGTCTGTGGTTGGGCCTCCATCCATGGATATCCGGTGGGCATTCTGGGCAACAACGGAGTGATCTACCCAGAGTCTGCGGAGAAGGCAGCCCATTTCATTCAACTCTGTAACCACATCGACATGCCGCTGATCTTCTTGCAGAACGTCACTGGCTTTATCGTGGGGCGCGAGTTCGAAACCGCAGGGATCATCAAGAAGGGTTCTCAGATGATCAATGCGGTGACGAATTCTACGGTTCCTCACATGACGGTGATTGTTGGGAACTCATATGGCGCGGCCACATACGCCATGTCGGGACGGGCCTTTGATAATCGTTTTACCTTTATCTGGCCGAGTGCCAAGATTGCCGTGATGGGGGGCAAGCAGATTGCTGGTGTCATGTCGATTGTGCGACGGCGTGCAGCTGAACGTAAAGGCGAGCCCTTTGATGAGGCGCAAGATGCAGCCATCCGGGCTGCGGTGGAGTCCAGTCAGGAGAAGGGGTCTCTTGCGTTAGAGGCCACGGGGGCCATTAGTGATGATGGCTTGATCGACCCGCGGGATACGCGGACGGTCCTTGGGATGAGCCTCTCCATTGTCCGAAACAAGCCCGTTGAGGGCGCTAAGGGATACGGGGTATTCCGACTGTGATATTTTCAACTTTGCTTATTGCCAACCGCGGCGAAATTGCGCGTCGAGTTATTCGGGGCGCTCAGTCCATGGGAATTAGAACCGTGGCGGTCTACGTGGATGCCGATTCGGACGCTCCGTTCGTTGCGGAGGCCGACGAGGCCGTACGCCTCGCAGGTGGATATCTGGATGGACAGGGAATTCTTGATGCGGCTCGCGCGACTGGGGCGGGAGCGATTCATCCGGGCTACGGCTACCTCTCCGAAAATGCCGCCTTTGCGCGCGATGTGACTGCGGCAGGAATCATTTGGGTGGGTCCTCCACCCGCAGTGATTGAGCAGATGGGGGATAAAATCACGGCGAAAGCCTTAGCTGAGTCCAGTGGAGTGCCCACCCTGCCTGGGTCGGAGAGCGTGGATGAAGCCGCCTCCGTGGGGTTTCCTCTCCTGGTGAAAGCTTCGGCGGGCGGGGGAGGCAAGGGGATGCGTATTGTCGAGTCGGCTGAGGCCCTCGACGAATCAGTGGCCTCCGCGCGCCGTGAAGCCGCTAGCGGATTTGGTGATGATCGTGTTTTTCTTGAACGCTACGTGACTCGCGCACGGCATATCGAGATTCAGATCTTGGGAGATTCTCACGGCAACGTGGTGCATCTTGGAGAACGAGAATGTTCGATTCAGCGCCGGCATCAAAAGATTATCGAAGAGTCGCCTTCACCCCGAGTGGATGAGAGTATGCGTGATTCAATGGGAACGGCTGCAGTGAATTTAGCGGCGCATCTTGGTTATGAATCAGCTGGAACAGTTGAGTTTTTGGTTGACGACGAGACGGGCGAGTTTTTCTTTTTGGAGGTGAATACTCGTCTCCAAGTGGAGCACCCCGTCACCGAATGTGTGACTGGGATAGACCTCGTCCGTGAGCAGCTTAGGGTCGCGGCCGGGGAGCCACTCGGGTATGGGCAGAAAGACATTTCCTTTACGGGATCGGCCATCGAGGCTCGACTGTACGCAGAGGACCCCACCAACGATTTTTTGCCTGCGACGGGCACCTTGGTGGGTTACGAACCGGCATGTGCGCCCGAGTTGCGCTGGGACTCGGGAGTGACTCAGGGCTCGGTGGTCGGAACTGAGTTCGATCCGATGCTGGCTAAGGTCATCGCTTATGCGCCGACTCGAACCGAGGCTGCGGGGCGCTTGGCACTGGGTCTTCAGCGCTCGCACCTTGGCGGTGTTGTGACGAATCGTGATTTTTTGGTGGCGACGCTGCGTTCTGCTGAATTTTTGGCGGGTGATACGACGACCGATTTTATTGATCGCGTGGCCCCTCCCCGGCGTTTGATTCTGGAGCCAGAGGAACTGGGCCGGATGGCGTGCATGGCGACTCTTTGGGTACAGGGGGGAAATCGAGACAAAGCACCCGTCTGGAAAGAGTTCAGGAGTGGCTGGCTCAGTTCCCGGATGCCCGATCAAGAGTTAGTGCTCTGTGTGGATCAGGAAACGTTTACGATTCGTTACCAGAGTCAGCGCGATGGCACTTTCCGCTTCAGCGATGGGACTCGGGCTAAAATTTACGATTGGGCACCGGATGGATTGGACGCTGAGGTAGGCGGTCGTCGATGTCGCGTGAAAATCACCAGAGATGAGGATGTCCTGTATCTCCGCGGGCCTCAAGGGGATCTCGTTTTTCGAATTGAACCTCGTTTTGTTCTGCCTGGAACAGAGCAAACAGAGGGCGGTTTTGTGGCCAGTATGCCTGGGAAAATCGTTGAATTACGCGTGCAGCCAGGAGATCGCGTAGCTCAAGGGGATACGGTTCTGATCTTGGAGGCCATGAAGATGGAGCATCCAATGCGGGCTACGGAAGACGGAGTGGTTGCTCAAGTCCTGGTCAGTGCTGGAGAACAAGTGGAGTCAGGGACTCTTCTTCTTGTTGTGGAAGAGCTCGAAGACTAGCTACACGAGAGTAGCTGGGTAAATAGATAAGATTCGGGAAAGTACGAAACCCTGAGTCACGAAAGGTATTACCGATGGCTGATCCGATTCGCATCGCGAACTGTTCTGGTTTTTATGGTGACCGACTTTCTGCTGCGCGCGAGATGGTCGAAGGAGGTCCCATCGATGTTTTGACCGGCGATTGGCTGGCTGAACTCACCATGCTGATCTTGGCTAGAACTCGCTTAAAACGCCCCAATGGTGGCTATGCGCGAACCTTTGTGACACAAATGGAGCAGGTGATGGGAACCTGTATGGACCGCGGGATCAAAGTGGTTTCGAATGCGGGAGGGCTTGATCCCAAAGGCTGCGCCGAAAACGTGGCCGAGGTGGCGGATCAACTCGGCCTGCACCCCAAGATCGCCTACGTGAATGGCGATGATTTGATGCCTCGAATCGATGAACTACTGACCGCCGACCAGATTCGCCATTTTGAAACGGGAGATCCGATTAAAGAAGCTGATTTTTTGACGGCCAATGCCTATTTGGGATGTTGGGGCATTGTGGACGCCCTGAATCGAGGCGCTGATATCGTGATTACAGGGCGTGCGACGGATGCGGCGATCGTGTGTGGCCCAGCCGCCTGGCATCACGGCTGGGGGCGAGGCGATTGGGACCAACTCGCGGGAGCGGTGGCTGCGGGTCATGTAATCGAGTGCGGAACTCAGGCGAGCGGCGGTAACTATTCTTTCTTCACTGAGGTTTCGGGGCTGACTCATACAGGCTTTCCCTTTGCTGAAGTCGCTGAGGACGGTTCGTCGGTGATTGGCAAGCATGAAGGCACAGGTGGACAGGTTTCCGTGGGAACCGTGACTTCTCAGCTTCTTTATGAAATTGGCGGACCCAAGTACCTTGGGCCAGATGTGACAACTCGTTTCGATACGATTGAGCTTGAGTCAGTGGGTGAAGATCGCGTCCGGATGTATGGGGTTCAGGGAGAGCCGCCGCCATCGACCCTCAAGGTCTGCATCAATCGTTCGGGCGGTTTTCGGAATAGTATGACGGCCTGCTTGACGGGGCTGAACATTGAGGCCAAGGCGAAGTTGATTGAAGAAGCCTTTTGGTCCTCATGCCCGTATTCGCCCAGCGATTATGCCCAGGTCAGTACAGATCTTGTGCGCACTGATCAGCCCGATCCAGAAAGCAATGAGCAAGCCGTTGCTTTGTTTCGGATTACGGTAAAAGACCCGGATCAAAAAAAGACGGGGCGCGCTTTCGCAAATGCTATGACGGAGTTGGCCTTGGCGACCATTCCCGGATTCTTTGGCGTAGGGAGCGGACCGGGTGGGGGGCGTCCTTTTGGTGTTTACGTGCCAGCTTGCATTCCGTCCGAACTCGTCACTCAGGATGTGGTTCTCTTGGATGGGGAGACTCACCAAATTTCGTCTGTGATTCCGCCTCTGGCTGCGAACGTTACGCCCGCCGCTGAGAGACCCGGTTCAGCTCCGAGTGGGTCGACCCAGAAGCGTCCCTTGGGAACAGTCTTCGGGACCCGATCGGGTGACAAGGGCGGAAATGCGAACCTCGGAGTCTTTGCGCGAAGTGATGAAGCTTGGGCTTGGATTGACGAATTTCTGACTGTTGAGCGTCTGCGAGAACTTCTCCCCGAGGTGTCCGGTCTGCCGGTGGATCGGCATCGTTTGCCCGGATTACGGTCTTTGAACTTCCTGATTCATGGTCTTCTGGAAGAAGGCGTGGCTGCGTCGACGCGTCAAGATGGTCAGGCGAAGAGTTTGGGGGAGTGGCTACGAGCACGTCATGTGGATCTTCCCGAGGTTCTTTTGCCTTGAGTATGGCTTCTCCGAAAGAAGGCGTTCTACGCCGGGTCGAGTTGTCGGATGTGAGGGCGCCGAAGCCCTTGATGCCGGCGGAAATAGAGCGTTGCTTGACGCCTCGTCAGAGGCAAGTTCTGGATAGTCTTGAAACTCTGGTGGTTTCGGTTGAGCTCGCTGATATGACCATGGCTCAAATTGCGGCCCAGGTGAACTGCTCGTTGCGAACTCTCTATGGGATTTTACCCAGTAAAGAAGAGCTTGTTCTCACCATTCTTGATCGACGATTGCATCGCATAGGTCGAACCGCCATTGAGTCCATGGACCCGGAGGAGTCGCCCCTGGTGAATTTGCGTCGTTACTTGAGGGCGGCTCATGAGGCGGTTCAGCCCACCGGAGGGGTCTTGAGCGAAGATTATAAAAAGACTCCAGGGCACCGAGGCCTCGCTGAAGCCCATGAAAAGTATTTAGTTGGGATCGTAAAGGGGCTGCTCGATCAAGCGCTCTCTCAGGGTGATATCATTCCCATTGATACATGGACCATGGCGTATGTCCTCGGCGGATTGGGGCGTGATTTTTTGAGCCCCAACGTGAGGACTGAAATCTCAGAGTCACCCAAAGACGCGGCGGATGCCGCGTTAGAAGTGATTATTCGGGGCTTATCGACGTCTTAAGCTCAGTGTGCGTTCATCCAGAACCTCAATCGGAAGCGGGCTGAGCCAGCCATCCCGCGCCGTGGCTGGGACCAAAGGATGTTGGTTCTTTTACGTGATTTTTGACTTGCAAAGAGATCGGCGATCCAGGGATGGACTGAGTGAAGATCTCTTTGAAATCGGTTTTATGATAAACACGCCAAGTGCTCTCTTTAGATCTGGAAACTAGGAGCCATCGCGAGTACGCAGAGCGACGAGTCCGGCGACCGGTTTGTCTTTAACGCGTAGGAATCTCGGAAGCTTAGGATTGACGCCATAGTAGGCGATGGAACTGGCGGCACCCGATAACGAGAGATAGCTGCGGCCGTCGAGGTCGGGGACCAGAAAGGCGCTTGAGGTATCCGGGGAAGAAAAGCTTGCGAGGATTTTTCCTGTTTCAGAATCGATCTGACCCACCCTTACTTGCCTGGGCTGAGGGTAAGGTTGGTCTCCTCCTCGAAGTTCATAATTGAGATCGAAGAATGCAAAAAGTCCGCTATCCGTCACCGTAATCAGCCCATCTACGGTTGTGATTCTGTCAAGAAAGGGGATCCATGTCAGATGTGAACGGGCGAGATGATTGTACTGCCGTTTCCATTTGATCTGCCCAGTGACTCCATCCACCGCAACGATGGTCCCCGCAAGACCTGCAAATGAATAAATAGTTCCGTCCGGGCCTATGGACGGAGACGCTTGCCCCATCGTGTTTTCAATCTCCCAAATCGGCTCTCCCGTAAGAGTATCCATCGCAGTCATTTTTCCATCATCGTCGACGGCATAGACTCGGTTTCCATCAGGTGAAATAGCGGGACTCGCCCCCGAGCCCTGTCCCATGGAAGTTTGAAAGGCAATGTCAACGCCGCGATCATGAGGGTCAAGACCGTAAAGAACGCCTTGGTTGGCGTTCTGGCCGCCCGCCGTCACAAAGATACGTCCTGTTTCTGGATGAACGGCCGGGGTGTTCGACACTTTAAGGCCTCGCCCATAGGTGAGATCCCAAAGCGGGCGGATGAACTCGGGGGCGACGAGTCCGCCCTCCCAAAGCCCAGGCGGAGGAGGTTGACTGGCCGGGCCCGGTCGGCTGGGTAGGTTTAAAATCGGGTAGGCCAGTTCTCCTGTTTCGCGCTCAAAGAACGCCACTTTCCCATCGGTGCTGACTCCGCCGACTTTCCCCTGGTGGTTAAAAATGGGGGTAACGAAGAATCCCTTAATTCCGTAGTCGGGGAGGTGAACGGTCCAGCGTACATCGCCTTGCGATGTGAATGACCAGAGTTGATTGGAGTCGGCTGCGAAAATATGATTTTCAGTATCCACGATGGGAGCGGAAACGATGGCGGTATGATCAAAGTCAGCCAGAGTTTCCATAGGCTTCGTTTCCCAGAGTGCCTCGCCTTCTCGGTTAAAAGCATGGAGATGAGAGTGCCCGCGACCACGTCCGCTTGTGATGTAGAGCTGACCGTTTGATCCAATGATCGGGCCGACGAGAAGGGCAGCGCCTTCCAAGGCGGTCCAGTTCACTTGGACATTTGGGCTCACGCCGATGGGGGCATAGTCTGAATTTCGAGAGTCACGATGGATTGTCGGCCAAGGGCTCTTGGCGTAGTGGAGACCAGCCGCAGGTTTGTCGCGCAATGCAGAGACCAGCGGCCGTGCAGGCGCCTTGCTTTCTCCATGGAAGGGGTCGCAGGCGAGGGTTAAAACCACAAGACCGATGGCCAAAGTAGATAGGGCTTGAATGAGAAGACGTTGCAGAACAGTTTCCCTCTAGTGCCCGCATGGGTGTTTTTCGCGGGTGGAGCAAACTCGTAGACGAAGCTGAGCTGAGTGAGACGGAGCCGGTTCAGTTTCGCTTACCCCTGCCTTCGCGTCGTGGTGACGTGCTCGCTGGGATGGGACCCTGGGTTGGCGAGTTTCCGTCTCGCTATACCCTTCGCACTTGGATCATATCGGTGCCCCCTGTCATTTGAGAACGACCGGCGGTGGCCACGACCACGTCCCCCGATTGGAGTTGGCCGACTTGCCACGCTTTTCCCACGGCGAAGTTGATTCGATCATCGTCGTCCCCATTGTTTTCGTACACAATGGGCATCACGCCCCAGTTTAGAGCCAGGCGTTTACGGACCGCTTGAGAACTGGTCACGGCTAAAATAGGACTCTTGGGTCTGAACTTAGAAATACTGCGTGCCGTGAATCCCGTATCTGTGAGAGCGATAATGGCGGCTGCATCGAGATGGTTTGCCATCGTGGTGGAGGCTTGCGCGACGGCTTCGACAACGACATCTGTACTGTTCGGAAGAATGTGCTGAAGAGTTCCGAATTCATCCAGGGCATTTTCCGCTTCACGAGCTAACTCAGCCATGGTTTGGACGGCTTCCACAGGGTAGAGGCCCGCGGCGGTTTCTCCGGAAAGCATGACGGCGGAGCTTCCATCTAGAATGGCATTAGCGACATCACTGGCTTCAGCGCGGGTAGGCCGGGGATTACGCTCCATGGAATCGAGCATTTGAGTGGCCGTGATCACGGGCTTCCCGCTGCTAACCGTCGTCCGAATAATTTTCTTTTGTACAGCAGGGACTTGAGCCAGAGGGAGTTCTACGCCGAGGTCTCCGCGGGCCACCATGGTTCCGTTGGCTTCGTTCACGATCTCCTCAAGGTTCTGAACGCCGACGCGGTTTTCAATCTTGGCAATAATCGGAATTTCGGCATTTTTTTCAGCGAGGAACCTTCGGATGTCCTGCACGTCTCGAGCCGTTTGCACGAAAGAGGCCGCGAGGTAGTCGGCACCGCATTCAGCTGCAAAGGTGAGGTCCGAGAGCGTATTGCTATCCATCGCTTCGGGTAGCAAATCTGTATCGGGGAGATTGACACCTTTTCGATCGCGAAGTGTGCCTCCGCACTCAACTTGGCAGACAACATCGCTGCCCTCAATACGGAGAACGATCATTTCGATTTTTCCATCATCGAGCAGGATTCGATCTTCTGGGCGGACCGCACGAGGTAAGCCTGCGAAGCTGACGTGTGCCCCGTCGGTATCTCCGATGCCGACTTCCGTGTGGAGCGTAAAGATCTGGCCTCTCGTGAGGACGGCTGCCCCTCCTTTGAGAGTTCCCAGTCGGATTTCGCTTCCGCGGGTATCGATCAAGGTCGCGACATTGGCCCCCAGTCGGTGGACCGTTTCACGTACGGTTTCGATTAATCGACGGTGACTGTCGCTATCTCCGTGTGAAAGGTTGAAGCGCGCGACGTCAATGCCATGGGTGATGATCTGCTCGAGGATCGAGGGTTCTTGCGAAGCAGGGCCGATGGTGGCAATCAGTTTTGTCTTGCGTACTTGCATGAGGAGAGTGTGACACGAAAGCCAGCGGGCGCGACCCCCAACACCTTAGTAGCCTCTGATATAGCCGATCCCAGAGGCTGTTTGTTCGATGGCTTCGCCTGCCTCGAGAAGGACGGAGGTCGAATCCCAGCGTCCCTCGAGTAACTGATCTCGTGTGCCCGCTGGGATCTCACCTTGGAGGCGTCCAGTTCGAGCTGAGATGGTCGCTTGGGCGACGTCAATCTGCACTTCTTGGTCTGGCTCTAGCTCGATGCTCTCCCTTAGGGTTTCGATCTCATCGCTCCCGAGAGTGAGGCAGACAAGCCCCAGGCTGGTGCAATTGCCTGCGAAGATCTCCGCAAAAGACTCGCCAACGAACGCACTAAATCCGAATCTCATGAGAGATTGTGGGGCGTGTTCGCGTGATGAACCGCAGCCAAAGTTTTTGCCAACGATGAGAATGCCCGCTCCTTTGAATCTCTCGTCTTCAAGCGGATGAAGGCCCTTGGCCGCTTTTCGATCATCCTCGAAGCAGTGGAGCCCCATATCGTCAAACGTAATGACCTTCATGAAGCGCGCAGGAATGATCCGGTCCGTATCGATATCATCCCCACGGATCACACAGGCCCTTGCCTTAATCTCGGTAATTCTCGTCATTTCACTTTGCGACATCAGAATTGACCTCTCGTACATCGACCACATATCCAGCAAGAGCGGCCGCCGCCACCATGGCGGGCGACATCAGAAGCGTTCGACCCTCAGGAGAACCCTGGCGGCCTTTAAAATTTCGGTTGCTCGAGGATGCGCAGAGTTCGCGCCCAATGAGCTTGTCGGGGTTCATCGCCAGACACATGGAACAGCCCGCTTGGCGCCACTGGAATCCAGCATCTCGGAAAACCTGATCGAGGCCTTCCGCTTCGGCCTGTCGTGCAACTTCTTGCGATCCCGGGACGACGAGTGCACGCACACCTTCTTTCACGTGGCCTGTCTGGGCCACTTTCGCGGCTTCTCGCAGATCGGTGATCCTTCCATTGGTGCATGATCCGATGAAGGCGACATCAACAGGTGTGCCCTGGATGGGGGCCCCCGGCGTGAGGTCCATGTACTCAAGGGCTTCCTCAATGCCGGCGCGTTCCTCGTTCGTTGCTCTGTTTGGTGTCGGAATTTCCTCCAAGACTCCAATGTTGTGCCCGGGGTGGATCCCCCAGGTCACGGAGGGCTCAATCGCTTCGCCTTCAAGAGTAATCACGTCGTCGTATTGGGCATCGGGGTCGCTGGCGACGGCTCGCCATTGCTCCGCGGCCCGCTCAAACGCATCTCCTTTTGGTGAAAAAGGACGATCACGAAGGTAGTCAATGGTCTTCTCATCCGGATTGACGTATCCGCAGCGGGCGCCGCCTTCTATGGACATGTTGCAGAGCGTCATTCGTGCTTCCATATCCATGGCTTCGATGGCTTCGCCGCCGTATTCGTAGGCGAAGCCGACTCCGCCATTGACGCCGAGTTTTCGAATGATGGCCAGAATGACATCTTTGGCATAGACGCCGGACGAGAGTTGGCCGGTGACCTCAATGCGTCGAACTTTGAGTCGAGCGAGGGCCAAGCACTGACTGGCGAGGATATCGCGGACCTGGCTGGTTCCGATGCCGAACGCAATGGCCCCGAAGGCGCCGTGAGTGGAGGTGTGGCTGTCCCCGCAGGCAATCGTTGAGCCAGGAAGTGTGAGCCCGAGTTCGGGGCCAATCACATGGATGACGCCTTGCTGCCCCTGATCCGGGCCAAAAAACGTAACGCCTGACTCAGCACAGTTTTTCTCAAGCTCCGAGAGCATGGCTTCGGCCAAAGGGTCCGAGAGGGGGCGCGACTGATTTTCAGTGGGAATAATATGATCGACGGTCGCAAAGGTGCGCTCGGGAAAACGGACGGGCAGATTGAGTTCTCGGAGCATGGCGAAAGCTTGAGGGCTCGTGACCTCATGAATCAGGTGTGTTCCGACGAGCAGCTGTGTTTGACCGCCAGGGAGTTCTCTGACTTTGTGGGCCTGCCACACCTTGTCGAAAAGGTTCTGACCTTTTTGGCTCATACTGGAGTTCACCTCATTCAGTGTGTTAGGCGAGGGTCTTTCCATTCTCGCCATGGATCCCACGTGATAGCACGCCCCTAGGCTGCCGTCCGCCATTGCCCGCCGGGGAGGCTTTATAGGCTGGCTGAAGCCCCTTTGCGGGGTTCTGTAGGATTTGTTTAGGTCCAAGCGAAGCTCTTGGGCCGGTCAGTGAAACCGTCTTGAGACCTGTGCGGACTTGGTTCGCGACATAAAAGGGATGCATGGGCCTCAGTGCGACCCTATGCATCCCTTTCGCATCGCTTTGTCTTGAACCAGATGGCATTGAGAGGAGCTCTCTTAGGTCGAGAGGATCTCTCGGAGAGAGCTATCCCATCTGGATAAAAGCGGCTTTATTGCCATCGGGGTCTCGAAAGTAGCCTGCGTAGAAACCGGGCATACGCTCCCCCGGCGGGCCGTCGTCCGTGGCGCCCAGTTCAAGAGCTCGAGCATACATTTCATCCACTTTCTCCCGGGAGCCCGCGGGCAGAGCAATCATATTTCCGTTCCCCGGATGTGGAGCTTCTTCATTGTAGGGCGTACAGACCGACAGCATGGGCTTATCCGCACTTTCGCCGATAAAGGCAATCCGGTCCATGTTCATGAAGACGCTCGCTCCAAGAGGTTCAAGAAGGCTCGTCCAAAAGGCCAGGCCTTGCTCCATGTCTTTAACGCCGATGGTGATGTAGCTAATCATTTTCGATCCTTTTGGTGCGAGTTCTGTTTTATTGAACTCTGAGTGATGGGTTTGAAAAATGTTATGCGGTCTCGTCCGAGGGCAGGGCAGAGTCCTTCGATGCTCGGGCCGTGAGCTGAGCGATTCGATCGATGATTTGGTCCCAGAGTGGTTCGGGCATGTTATGTCCCATTCCGTCGATGAGGAGCAACTCCGCATCGGCTACCGCTTGATGCGTATCAAGGCCGCCTTCAAGAGGAACCAGAGGGTCGTGTCGGCCGTGAATGACGAGAGTGGGGACCGTGAGCGTTTTGAGTGCGGCCGATCTGTTTCCGTGGGCCGCTATGGCGGCCATTTGTCGAGCGGTGCCCTCTGGATGGAACGCCCGATCATGAAGTATGCCTGCTTGTTCTCTCGATTTTTCAGGCTCCACGGGATAAGCCGGCGAACCAAGGACCCGTTCAGCCGCGACGGCTCGTTCGATCGCGCCCTCTCGCTCGGAGGGGACGGGTGTGGCCAACATGGCGATGGCCTCAGGAGTCGGAGGCGGGAGTTCAGCATTGCCGGTCGTCGACATGATCGAAGTCAGGCTTTTGACTCTCTTTGGATGTCGGATCGCAACGGTCTGCGCGATCATCCCGCCCATTGAAGCACCGCAGATGTGAGCTTGGTCGATATTCAGCGCATCCAGGACGACCATGGCATCATCCGCCATATCATCGAGCGTGTAGGGGGGGGAGGAATGAGCGCCGCCCGGGCCCGCTGCGATGATTTCGGCAAGGTTGGGGGTCCCGAGTTCGTCAAACCAAGTGGAAAGTCCGGTATCGCGGTTGTCGAAACGAATGACCTGATGTCCTCGGGCACTTAATTTTTCGCAGAACTCTTCGTTCCACAGCAGCATTTGGGCACCAAGCCCCATGATCAGGAGAATAGGCTCGTCCTTGTTTGATCCAAAGACGTCAAACTCAAGTTCGACACCGTTTCCTTTTGCTTTGGGCATATTCTCCCTCTCGATGAAGGTCTTTTGCGAAGACTGTTGTAGAGACTCGTAGAGACAGCCGGTAGCCTAAGTAATTCAGTGAAAACGGGCAAATGGAGGTTCTCTGTGGTCTCAAGAGACCTCCTGCTTCATGGCGTCCGCCGGACGTGGGCCGACTGGGCTCTGACACGGCCCAAAGTCTGGAGCCTTCTGACACGAGGGGATCAAGTGAAATCTAAGGCATCCCGCAAGATTGGGTGAAGGTGTCACTGTGGATGGTTCAAGCCTCCGAAGTTTCTCGTCAAGCGGCCACTGAGAAGCTTCAAGCAAGCGAGGTCCTTTGCTAGCCTATCCAAAAGGGGGTGCTGAATGGAGTCTGAGCAGAAAGATGAAGCGGTGGAGCCTGTTTTGCGCGAACTCTCCTGGATGGAGTGCGACGCATGCGGTGGGCCGCTCCGAGTTCTGGGACACTGTAAATATCTGTGTGTGCGTTGTGGATTTTTGAGAACCTGCATGGACACGATTTAGTGCATCTCTTTAAGACGCTAGGCCCTTTTACGCTGCGAGGCGGGGGCAGGCTCAGGGTGGGAATTCGATGATGACCTTGCTGATTCTAGTCGGCATACTTTTAGCCATCGTTTTTGGTGTTCGGCGCTATGTCGCATCTCTCGACTCTCAACAGAAGACGGCCATCAAGGATGGCATCAATGAGGTCTTTGTTCGGGCCGAGCGCGAAGGTCGATTCCCACGGCATCCGGCTTTTGAAACCGACTATCTCCGTGACTATCCAGGGCTTCAGAAGATTGAAGAAAATTACAGTGTGATTCGGGAAGAATGCGAAGCTTTAATGCAGCGACGCGAAAACCTGGTGCCCATGGCCTCGCTGGGAGGCGGCTATACGGCCGGGGATACGCATTCGGCTCAATGGACGACGCTGATGTTTAAGTCGGGGCAGTTCATTGAGGAGAATTGCGAGCTCGCACCTCGCACGGCCGCGGTTCTTCGAGGAGTCCCGCGGGTGTATACAGCCTTCTTTTCAGTGCTGGAGCCGAATCAGCACATCCAGCCCCATTACGGCTATTACAAAGGTTTCATTCGCTACCACATGGGGGTCATGGTGCCTCGGAACAACGCGGACGAGTGCTGCTGGATCCGAGTGAACGCTGACCCGGATGATAATGCGGCGGACGACAAGGGCCTGATTGATCGGGGAGAACGTTATTTCTGGCACGATGGAGAGGGTGTGATGCTCGACGACACCTTCATGCATGAGGCCGCGAACGACTCCGATGAGGTGCGTGTGATCCTCTTCCTCGACGTAGCCCGTCGTATGCCGTGGTATTTGGACCTTTTTAATCGTCTCGTGCTTTTTGTGATTCACCGAGAAGCGTCCGTTCGCCGGATCAGGGAAGCCGCGCGGATCAAGCTTTAGGGGCTCTGGGGCGAAAAGCCAAGGGGGCCGGGCGGCTTCGGCTCCGCCCGATTTGGGGTTTTGGGGAAACAGTCGGCCTGACCTAGAAACTCATGCTCTCAGAGCTTCCCGTCACGGGAGATCGGTTGTAGTGTTTGGCCATTGGAACGGTCCATGTGAGGTTTGGGCCCTCCTGAATCAGAAACCTTGTTCACACCCTTTGAGGTGGGAGGATCGATGTCCGCCGACTGTACCCCCGCACTGCGCGAAGAGATCGAAAATACAATTCGCTTCCTAGCTGTCGATGCCATTGAAGCGGCTGGATGCGGTCATCCTGGGGCTCCCATGGGTTTGGCGGCGGCTGCCTTTGAGCTTTTTGACAACCACCTTCAGTTTGATCCTTCGGACCCAGACTGGGCGCTCCGAGATCGCTTCGTCCTGTCAGGCGGTCATGCTTCGATGCTTCTTTATGGATTGCTTCACCTTTACGGCTACGACTTGTCGATGGAAGAGATTAAGAACTTTCGTCAGTTCGGATCTAAGACTCCAGGCCACCCTGAATTTGGAGTGACGGCCGGTGTTGAGATGACCACCGGGCCCCTAGGTCAGGGCTTTGCTCATGCTGTCGGGATGGCGCTGGCTGCTCGGCTGACATCTTCCCAGATGGGAAGTGCCGAGATCGGAGGACCAGGAAGTCATTTCGTCTACGGAATGATGGGCGATGGAGATGTGATGGAAGGCATCTCCTCTGAGGCAGCTTCTCTGGCGGGTCACTTAGGTCTCGGGAATTTAATCTTCATCTACGATTCAAATGAGATCACGATCGATGGTTCCACGGACCTCGCCTTCGGCGAAGACGTGGGGGCCCGCTTTGCTTCTCAAGGTTGGCACGTCCAAGGGCCGGTGGATGGACAAGCAGTGGGTGACTTGTCCGCTTCTCTTGAAGCCGCGCGAGCTACTCAAAATCAGCCGAGTTTGATTATCTTGAACACCGTCATTGGCCGAGGGAGTCCCGGCGTTGCAGGAAAGAACAAAGCGCATGGAGCCGCCTTGGGGGCCGAGGAGGCCACCCGGACAAAAGAGAATATGGGCTGGCCCGTAGAACCCGAGTTTCATGTACCCGAGGCTGTTCGAACCTACCTGGCGGAGCGGTGCCTCGCTAAAAAGGCTGCACGAGAGGCCATCGATGCAAAACACCAAACGTGGAGAGAAGCTCACCCGGACCGAGCTTCACTTTGGGATGCGGCCCGAAACCGGAAGTTGCCCGCAGACCTCGTAGACCGCCTTGTTGAGGGGATGGCCGAGAAGGCCGATGCAACCCGCAAGCACTCTGCGGTGGTTCTGGAGCGAGCGGCCGAGCAGGTGCCCTATATGGTGGGCGGATCGGCGGACCTCGCGGGCTCGGCGGCCCCTCCGATTTTGAAGTCCTTGGGCTTTGTGGGTCCGGGAGCCGCTGAAGGGGAAGATTCCTTCGCGGGGCGAAATATCTTTTTCGGTGTCCGCGAACACGCCATGGCGGCGATTACAAATGGGATCGCGCTCGATGGCACCTTTATGCCTTATTGCGGCACTTTCCTGATTTTTAGCGACTATATGAGGCCAGCCATTCGGCTGGCGGCACTGATGAAAATCCGTTCTCTTTTCGTCTTTACCCACGATTCTTTTTATGTTGGGGAGGATGGACCGACTCACCAGCCCATCGAACAGCTTGATTCCTTGCGCGCAATTCCAGGGTTGTCGGTGTTTCGTCCGGCGGATGGCCTTGAGACGGCGATGGCTTACGCGTGGCTGCTTGAGCGCTCTGATGGGCCAGTGATGCTGGCGCTCACTCGCCAGGGTGTGCCCGTGCTTGAACGTCCCAAAGCGTTTGAGCCTGAGGATGTTTGGCGTGGTGGGTACGTGGTGCGGGAGACCCAGGCGGCTCCAGACCTTGTGCTCGTGGCTTCAGGGTCTGAGGTGGGGCTCGCGTGCGAGGCCGCTGAGACTTTGGCGGCTTCAGGGCGCGCGGTTCGCGTGGTTTCCATGCCCTGCCTTGAGCTTTTTGAAAAACTTCCCGAGGAAGAGCAGTTGGCTCTCGTGCCTGATGACGGCACACCGGTGGTGGCCTTGGAGGCGGGACGGGGCGAAAGTTTCCGTCGATTCGTAGGCCGTAGGGGGCTGATCATCGGAATGCAGACCTTTGGAGAGAGCGCCCCCGCGAATTTCTTGGCGGATCACTTTGGCTTTACGCCCGAGAAGGTCGTGGCTCGGATCGAAGCGCATCTGGAGTAATTCCAAGAAGGGGAACAGCCAAGCTTTTTTAGCTCTGCCGAATTCCTTTTGAGTGAGCTGAGGTGATGGCGAAAAGGAAGAACCCTCAGCCGACGTCAAATTCGTGAAGTCCGCCTTCTTTTTGGAAAGCCGTATACGCTTTGTAGTCTCCTGGAAATAGGAAGGGCGCTCGTCCTGCCTCATTTCGATAGTAACTGTTGCATGAAGCGGAGCCCCAAGAATAGAGTTCGAATTGGGTGGCCATCCAATCGTTGTAGGCCTCATGGGCCTCCTTCTTGACTTCAAGGGTGGTTACGTTGGCCGCTTGTTTTTCTTCAAGCAGACGCACGATACTGGCTACGTTGGCCTCAACCGTTTTGAAGTAAGGCACGTTGAGAACCAATCCGTTGGGACCGACGGCGAAGAAATAATTTGGGAATCCCGGTCGAGCAATTCCTTTGTGGGCCTCAGGCGCTGCGCCCATTTCTTCGGCCAGCGACAGTCCATTTTTACCGAGTATTTCGATTCGGTCATAGTCGAGGATTCGGTAGCCCGTACAGTAGATGATGATCTCGGCGTCCACAGCACGGCCGCCGTCCGTCAGAATGCCGCGAGGGGTGACCTCTGCGAGCCCTTCCGCAATCAGCTCGACGTTTTCCTTCATGAGAGCCGGATAAAAACCGTCGGAAACGAGTCCGCGCTTGCACCCATACCGACTCTTCGGTGTGAGTGCGTCTCGAAGTTCACCTTCCGGTATTTCTTGATGGATGAATTTAAGGGCTCTCTTCTCGAAGTCCTTCATCCGATTGTTTCCCAGGGTGACGGCATCTTGAACAAAGCCCATGAGGAACTGCTGAAATTTTTGAGTCATTCGGAGGAGGGCAGGAACACGTTTGAACCATTTTCGGCGGCTTTCGGAATAAGGCTTTCGCCCTCGGGCCATGATCCAATTGGGGGTGCGCTGAAGAACGGTGAGGTGTCCGGCCACTTCGGCGACTTCGGGCACGATCTGGACTGCGCTGGCGGCTGATCCGACAATGACGATACGTTTGCCGTTGAGAGGGATATCATGATTCCACTGCGTCGCGTGCCAGCTTTCTCCTGAGAAGATTTCCCTTCCTGGGACATCTGGGTAGAGAGGGGTGTGTTGGTTCCCCATGGCATTGATAATGACGTCAAAAGTAAAATTCTCGCCCGATTCACTCGTGAGTTCCCACTCTCCAGAAGGTAGAAAGCGGGCCGAAGTGATGCGGGTGTTCAGTTGGATATGTGGATCCAGTCCGAATTCAGTCGCACATCTCTGAAGATACGCTTCGATTTCAGGTTGTTCGGCAAAGCTTGCTGTCCAGTCTGGGTTTGGAGCGTAAGAGAAGGTGTAGGAATGAGCCCAGACGTCACAGGCCAGTCCTGGATATGTGTGGAGATGCCAAGTGCCCCCTGGTTTAGCGGCTTTCTCAAAAAGGGTGAACTGACTGAATCCTTTTTTGAGAAGTTCATAACCCGTCGCGATGCCCGAAGGCCCCGCGCCAATTACCGCAACTCGAAGAGAATCTCGATCCAACTCACTGCTCCAGTCTGGGGCTTCTTAAAGGGGTTCAATGGATATGCCGCTCAAAACTAGCACTCTGGGCGGGTGGGCGGTGAGAATCAGGAAAGCTTCTGGGTACTGAGGCTTTCGCGATTCGGTGAAGGTCGATTAAAGGTCAGCACAAATCCTTTTCACCTAACGGTAGCTTCGCTCAGAAGGCAGTGAAGCATTAAGGTCGAGAGGGGCAAGATCACGCAATCGAAGGTGAATGACGCCCTCAGCATGTTGGAGGGGGCCGGCCACTTCAAGCAGGCGCGCACTATGGAGAGGAATACGAAAACGTTCGACCTGCTTGGGAGTCAGGACGACGTTGGCGAGTCCGGTTTCATCTTCAAGGGTGAGGAAGACAAAGCCTCCGGCTGAGCTGGGGCGTTGGCGAACGATCACGTGTCCGGCGATTTGAACGGCTTGTCGGTCGGGAAGATGACTCAACTCTGCAGCAGTCTTAAAGCCACGTTTTTTGAGGTTAGGCCTCACGTGTTTCATAATCTGAGGTCCTGTGGTCAGACCCGCTAAACGGTAGTCGGCCAAGGTTTGCTCTAAGTCGGAAAGAGGAGAAAGAATTGGAGCCGATTCATTCCGGGGCATATGTCCAGCAAAGAGAGAGTGGCGATCTCTTTCTATGCCGGACACCTGCCAGACGGCCGCACGGCGACTTTTAGGACTCCCATCAAGGGAGGCCATCGCGCCGAGCTCGGCGAGAGTCTGAAGTTCATTTTCCTGGAGAGGCACCCGTCGTACGAGATCGGCGAGATTCTGGAAAGAGGATTCAGCCCGCTCTGATTCAATCCAGTGACCGGTGGATTGATGAAGGCCCGAAGCGAAACGCAAGCCAATGCGTACGGAGGGAGGGGCCGAGGACGAGGAGTCGTTTTCGAGGGTGCATCGCCAATCGGAACGCGTCACATCGATGGGGCGCACCTCTACGCCATGTCGCTGAGCATCTTTGACAAGCGTGGCTGGATTGTAGAAACCCATAGGCCAGGCATTCAGAAGCCCTACTAGAAATGCAGCCGGGTGATGACACTTTAGATATGAAGACGCATAGGCGATGAGTGCAAACGAGGCTGAGTGGGATTCGGGAAACCCATAGAGGGCAAAAGAGGTGATCTGACGAATGATGTCGTCCTGGGCTTCCAGAGAGAGTCCTTTTTTTTGCATTCCTTCTTTTAAGCGAATTTCAAGACTTTTCATGCGTTCATTCGAGCGCTTAAAACCCATGGCTCGACGCAGTTCCTCGGCTTCCCCCCCAGAAAAACCGGCGGCCGTCATGGCGATTCGTAGAAGCTGTTCTTGGAAGATGGGTACGCCGAGAGTTCGCTCAAGGATGGGCTCAAGGCAAGGGTGGGGGTAGGTGATGGGCTCTCGGCCAGCGCGTCGGTTGAGGTAAGGGTGAACCATTTTTCCTACGATTGGACCGGGTCGGATGATTGCGATTTCAACGACGAGGTCATAAAAGGTACGGGGTTTCATACGCGGAAGTGTGGCCATTTGTGCACGGCTCTCGATTTGAAAAACTCCTACAGTGTCGGCCTTCTGGATCATGCGATAGGTGTCGGGGTCGTCCTTGGGCAAATGAGCCAGGTCGACGTCGATTCCTTCATGGGCACGAATCAATGGGATCGTTTCTTCAAGTGCGGCCAGCATGCCGAGCCCAAGGAGGTCAATCTTAATAATGCCGCGATCCGCACAGTCCTCTTTGTCCCACTGCACAACACGGCGTCCCGCCATTTGAGCAGGCTCAATGGGCACGACCTCATCGAGTCGTCCCGCCGCGATCACAATGCCGCCGCTGTGCTGACCGAGGTGACGTGGGAGGCCTTGTATCGATTGAGTTAATTCAAGCAGATGGGAGATGCGAGGGGCTTTGGAGTCGATGCCCACTTCGTGAAGTCGTTTTTCGATGTCTTCTGCAGAATCGTCTTGATCAAGGCCAGAGAGTTGTTTTGATAATCGATCGAGTAGGCCTTGATTTAGGCCGAGGACTTTTCCCATCTCACGTACGGCCATTTTTGTACGGTACGTGATGACATTGGCCGTCATTGCAGCACCCTGTTCGCCGTATTTCTGAAAGACGTATTGGATGACTCTTTCACGTTGATCACCGGAAGGCAGATCGAGGTCGATATCAGGCCATTCTCCGCGTTCTTCGGATAAAAAGCGCTCGAAGAGCAGCTTCATGCCAACCGGGTCTACGGCCGTAATGCCGAGCGAGTAGCAGACGGCACTGTTGGCCGCAGAGCCTCTTCCCTGGCAGAGGATACGTTCACGTCGGGCGAAGTCTGCAATGTCATTCACGATGAGGAAATAGCCTGCGAGGTCGAGTCGGCTAATCATTCGTAGTTCGTGCTCCAGTTGTTTTTTGACAGGTCCGGGAAGCGGTGTGCCGTATCGTTCCGTCGCACCACGGAAGGTGAGGCTTCGCAGGTGTGTGTTTTGACTCTCGTCGTTGGGAATGGGGTACTCGGGGAATCGGTAGTCGAGATCATCGAGATCAAATGCGCAGCGTTCGGCTACGGTTCGGGTTGCACGAATCCATTCGGGTTGATCTTTGAATCGATGGGCCATCGCTTCAGGGGCTTTGAGGTGATGTTCTCCATTGGAGAGTAGGCGGCGGCCTGCGCCATCAAGTGTCGTTTTATCCCGGAGGCATACCAGCGCATCAAGCAATTGGCGTTCCTTGGGCAGGGCGCAACGGACATCGCCCGTTGCGATAATGGGAATTCGGTAGGTTTCAGCTAAATCGATGGCGTAGCGAGTATTTTGTTGGAGCCGTCGGTCAAGGTGGCGTGAGACATCCACCCAGAGGCGCTCGGGGTCAGGTCCGATGAGACCGCGCACTCGATCAAGAATTTTAGGAGTGAGTCGCTCGTCCCCCTGGAGCAATACGGTCAGACCTTGAGCATGCTCCTCAAGTTCGTTCCATCCGATCCGGCACTCATCTTTTGATCGGCCTTGGTGTCCAAGGGTGAGCAGTCGTGATAGGCGTCTCCACCCTTCAGCCGATTCAACCAGAAAGCGCAGTCGAGGCAGATGAGCTGTTTCGGGAAGGTCGAGTTCAATCTCAGCTCCCACGATGGCCCTCAGTCCGATCTTTTGAGCGGCTTTGTGAAAACGGGGGATGCCATAGACACCTCCGCGATCGCCTAGTGCCAGTATCGAATGGCCGAGGCTGGCGGCGTTGAGTGCCAGGCTTTCGGGGCTTGAGGCGCCTTCTAAGAATGAAAAAGCGCTCCGAGAGCGCAACTCAACGTATTCACGAGCGAGGGGAGAGGTGGAGGCCATCTCCATACTTTCGCTCTGTTTTCGCCTTTTGTCACCTCGGGTGGCTCCCTCTTCTCGCCCGAGAACATGTTCCGCTCCTGAAGATTTGAAGTCTTTGGGTCTTGAGTTGGTTCAGGAGGTCTCTCAGGGCGAGAGACGGCCTCGGGATTCTCAGTTTTTAGGGCGCCCAGGGATCCATTCAAGCACCTTTTGAGCAATGGCTCGGCACAGGCGAAAAGGCTGTAAAAGCGCATATCCGAGTCGATAGCTGGCCGATGCATTGAGCGACTCGAGGACTTCTTGATGCTCCTCAAGGTGAGTCGTGGTTTGATTCAGCTGATGAGTCAGGGTTTGAGTGTAGGAGAGGGAGGTCGCCTCCCTCTGTTTGCTGGCCCGTAAGGCGGCATCGTTGGAAGCCTGTTCCGACTTCAGCGAGCTGATGTTTTGATGACTGGTTTCGAGTTCAGCTTGAGTGAGGGCCAATTCCGATTCGAGTTCATGCTCTCTTTGTTTGGATTTGGCCCGCTGGCTTTCGGCTGAATCTAATTTCTTCGCAGTCTCTTCACGTAACGATGCGAGGGCCGTATTCCGTTCTTGAATTCCTTTTTCGTACTCAATGGCTTCGGTCTGCCATTGCTCCTTTATTTCATGGGTTGCACTCCATTCGATGAACTGGCTGAGCCCAATGACATGTTGCTCAAAAGTTTCAAGGCGTTCATTCGCCTCGGGGCCATGAGCCAAATGAGGAATCCAGTGGGTTAGAGTTTCAAGAGTCTGACGACTGGCAGCTAAAGGATCATGCAGAACTCTTTTGTCTTCATGAAGGCGGTAGGCGAGCATTCGGTGCTCTGACCAATGTATTTTTTCAGGGAAAGCAACAAGGCATCTTAAAAGAAAATCATAGGCCTGAACGTAAGGGTCGTCTTTAAGCGGGCCCAGGGTGTCGAAGAGGCTACGCCGACAGAATAGGTTGGATGAACTGATAAAAAGGTTGCCCGAAATTAGAGTTGAAGTGAGGTCTCTTGACTGAAGGTAACGACCTTTGAGGCCTCCATAGCATTCAAGCCAGGCGGACTTCGTGGCTTGCGAGATTTGATCAGGCGTAACCAATAGATCAATATCTGTTCCCAAGAGGATCAGGTCATTTTCCTCCGTGGTTTCGAGGCAATACTCAAGTCGCTTCGAATGATAAAGGTCATCGGCGTTGAGGATTGAAATGTAGGTTCCCTTAGATCGACGGATTCCCTCGTTAATGGTTTTTGCAAGTCCTTGGGGCTCACCGTGTTGGACGAGTTGGAATCTAGGGTCGTCTACGCTCTCTAAGATGGAGTAGGTCTCATCTTCTGATCCGTCATCAATGGCGATGATTTCGAAGTCTGAAAGCGTTTGAGAGAGAATACTGTCTACGGCTTCGTGGACGTAGGCTTGGTGGTTGCGGCAGTACAGGATTACGCTGACAGAAGGCGACATGACACGCTCCAAGAAGGTTTGATCTCAACGATTTGACTCGTTGGTTCCTCGAGACTATCCGGCGGATTCCCATTCGGGTCAAGCCGGTTCGAGGGGTCCATGGTCTATTCGTTGGAGAAGGCCCATGTTGTATGGGCCTGGCTTCGGTGGGCTTTCGTGCGAAAGCGCCGTGTTGATGTCTGGGATTATGGGGGTCATTCGGTCTGAGACCCACTTCACTTACCGAGACACCGAGATCAATGATATTCTGTGCACGTAGAACGCTGCCGAGGATTCCTTGTCTGGCGAGAGTCCCTGAAGGTAAAAGTCGGCCGATGGGAAATGAGAAAGAAATCGAGAGGACCTTCGGTCGTGGATCCCGAGATCGCAGAAAAAAATTGGTCCTCGAGTGAAATTTGGGACCGCGAGCACCGTATCCTCACGCTTGCGTTGGTCTTATGTGTCTCTTTTTCAGCCTTTGAGGCCTTAGCGGTCATCGCGGTTTTGCCTGCGATTGTGACCGAAATTGGAGGTTTAGGTCTTTATGGCTGGGTGCTGAGCGTTTTTATGTTGGCCAACCTTGTGGGTCTTGTGACGGCCGGTCAAAGCGCAGACCGGAAGGGGCCCGCTCGAGCTTTCGGCCTTGGGCTCTTTCTCTTTTCGGTGGGTCTGCTTGGCGCGGGGTTTGCCCCGAACATGTCTGGCTTGGTCGCGGCTCGGGCGGTGCAAGGCTTTGGGGCAGGGGCGATTGGTGCAGTGTCTTATGTCGCAATAGGGAGATCTTATTCTGAAGAGGCCAGGCCTCAAATGCTCGCTCTGATCTCCACGGCCTGGGTTGTGCCCGGGTTGATCGGCCCCGCTCTCGCTGGCAGCGTGGCGGAATTTATAGGTTGGCGCTGGGTCTTTTTCGGTCTGGCGGGACCCACTCTGGCTTTTGGAGCTCTGGCCTTACGTCCATTGAGTTTGTTACAACCCGTTCATGCGGAGTCTTTGCCCGATGAGGCTAGGCGAAAGGATAATGATGCCGGTGAGGGTGGAGTTCTGTCCACCGGAGCCCATAGGCTCCGGTCCCTCGACCCCCGAATTCTCTCGATTCTGCTCGCCGTGGGGACGGGGTGCTTTCTGCTTGGTCTGGAAACACAGGCTCCTCTTCAGGCTTTCTTTGTCATCGCGGTTGGGGCTTTGCTTGGCCTCCCATCCTTAGTGGGGCTGATGCCAAAGGGGACATTATTGGGTCGCAGTGGCCTCCC
>NZHD01000102.1 GCA_002691205.1 Deltaproteobacteria bacterium | reverse complement strand
TGTGTTGGGGCGATGAAAAATCGAAGTCAAGAAAAATACCGCCAGCCTGCCCAGCCAGTTCTTCACCGTCAATACACAAGAAAAAGCCTTCCGGAAAAACCCGCGCGTAGGCTTCAAAATCGTTTTCGCCAATTAACTCCTCTGGGTTGGCATGGTCAAAAACGGCTAATTCGAGACGCCGGCAGGCCGGTGCCCAGTCTACGGTCAAGTTCTGATATCGAAGCTCACTCATTTTGAAAACTCGAAGTGATCGTATTCATTTTCGCTGGGTACCCCCCAAACGGCCCAAAGGTCGCCTGTTCCGGGACGCATAATTGCGGCCCCCGAAGATTCAATATGGTACGGCGGCTTCGAGATTTGACAGATGGCTTCCGGATCTCGAGTCAGAGCCATGAGGTCCGAAAGGCCCACGGGTCCTTCATGGAGCAATTCGGTCGCACGTGTTAGCCGCGCCTCAGACGAGGCCATAAGAGCACTTGGCTTGACGGCTTGGTGTGCTTTTGTTTTCGCGTCAAGGCAGTGATTGGTGTGCACAAGAGGCACCTCTTCGAGGGATCGAATCGCGTGGCCTTGAGGCATCGCTTCTACGTCACACCCTCGTCCCTCCGAATCCATGAGGAGGTAGTGATGAGCTCCAGCCAGCGGAGCTTCTGTAATACACCTCAGCGCGTCCTCGATTGAAGTCTGGGCCAGCGCCTTGCGGACCACCAAAGGCCAAGTNACTCCCGGCGCTNCCACTTCCGCCGCGAGGTTGTTGATTCCAACAGCGATTCCCGCTTCGTTCAGCCCAATCTGACCGAGGCAGCCCACGGTTGAAAAAACAAAGCTGCGAGGCCCTTCGTCGGGCTGGATGTCAAGCAGCGTCACATGTTCCGTGGCCGAGTCATGCATGTCCCACGTCTGCGCCAGATAGCCGTGACCGTCTGCCATATGAGAGGGTACGACTACGGCCGTGCAATCATCTTCTTCGGGCACGCCCGCACCGGTGGCACGCACCGCATCTACGAAGTCCGTAAAACCTCCCACAATAATAGCTTCCTCGATGGAGAGTCCGCTCGCTTCCGCCATAGCTTCCATTTCTTCGCTGAGTTCAGCGGAGTATTGACGATGGGCTGGGATCATGGATTTGGCGAGGGCGATGACCTCCTCGCGGCCTGCGGCGCGACCCGACCAACTCCCATTCGACGAGAGGGCCACTCGGTCTTCGCTGTAAGATCGAATTTCGTCTCGGTAGGTTTCTCCGTGACACAGCCCCCTCTCTCGCGCCGAGCCGCTTAGGTGAATTCGCCTCATGCGTATCGCTTCCTGTGTGCTGCCTTTTTTATTAGAAGGACTCATGATTGATTCTCCGCGCGCTTGAGGGCCACTTGCGCGACGGACTCCTCAATGACTTCGAGGGCCTNTTCNAGTTCAGCGTCAGAAATATTAAGGGCTGGGAGGA
Organism: Deltaproteobacteria bacterium; assembly: GCA_002691205.1. Taxonomy (GTDB): domain Bacteria; phylum Myxococcota_A; class UBA9160; order UBA9160; family UBA4427; genus MED660. The sequence continues at coordinate 13,451 of NZHD01000102.1, read as the reverse complement.
ATCGAATNCAATTCGAATAGAGTCCGGCACGGATGGTAATCACGCCTCGAGAAAGCGTTTCGGCTGTGATCGCCGCGGTGCTCTCCATGCAGGGTTTGCGAGTCTGCGCGTGTTGCACGATCTCCATCGCGAGCATGGGGCCAAGCCCGCGTACATCGCCTACGAGATCAGGGAAGCGAGATTGAATTTTTTTGAGTCTCTCTCGAATGGAGGCTCCCACCTCTTGGGCGCGATTGAGAAACTCAGAGTCGTTGATGATCTTGATGGCCTCAAGAGCCCCCACGCAAGCAAGAGGGTTCCCGCTGTATGTCCCGCCCAGTCCGCCGGGGTGAGCCGCATCCATGATCTCGCTGCGGCCCGTCACGGCTCCTAGAGGCATGCCCGCTGCGAGAGACTTTGCGGTGGTGACCATATCCGGGGTCACCCCGGAGTGCTCCATGGCAAAGAGACGACCGGTCCGGCCCATTCCACATTGAACTTCATCGGCCACGAGCACGATACCGTGGGTGTCGCAAATTCCCCGAAGATGTTCGAGCCAGCGCGTAGGCGCAGGGATGAACCCGCCCTCCCCTTGGACTGGCTCTACGACCACAGCGGCCACATGCGAGGGGTCAACAATTGAGATCATCCCCTTGTCAAATCTCTCAATTTCAAGATCGATATACTCTTCTTCTGTTAGGCCCTCTGGGCGGTGATACACGTCGGGATATGAAAATCGGTAGACCTCAGGGGTGAACGGGCCAAAGCCCTTCTTGAAGAGGGCAAACTTTGAGGTCATCCCCATCGTGAGGTTGGAGCGCCCATGATAGGCCCCTTCGAAAACAATGATGCCTTGACGCCCCGTATGAACTCTCGCCAGGGCAACAGCGGCTTCAACCGCTTCGGCGCCTGTGTTCACGAGCAAAGTCTTCTTTTCAAAGTCGCCTGGGGTCAGTTCGTTCAAAGTTTCGGCGACTTGAACATAGAGTTCGTAGCTGCTGACAATCGCGCACATATGAATCAGCTTGTGGGCCTGCTCGGCGAGGGCCTGAGACACTGATTCGGGAGTGTGTCCTACGGCCAAGACACCGATTCCACCCGCCAGATCAATCAGCCGATTCCCATCGACATCCTCCACGAGAGAACCATGTGCACTTTCCACCGCAATCCCCGTCAACTTGGCGGCACCCTGTGGAATGGCCGCCTCACGTCGAGCGACGATGTCTTGACTCTTCGGGCCTGGGATTGAGGTGACTAAACGGATTGCACTTTCGCTCATAAAAAATCTCTTTTCTGTGGTTTAGAGGACGGGCTTCTAAGGGAGGGCTTCGGATAGGGAGACGCAGAGGAGCTGCGGAGTCACTTATCCCGACGAGTGGACGTCGACCGTCTTTACGCGAAGCGGGCAGCACAAGTACACGTCATCAAGGATGGCCTTCGACGAAGTTCGTTTCATCAAAGCTGGCCACTCTCGAACCGTGAGTCTTGTTGTTTGTTCATGCCCCATGAAAATAAATCTTAGCATAGACGAGGCGGCATGGTATCTGGGTCGGGTTCAACTTGAATGACCCGGAGCGGGGCCTCTTGATACTCCTAATCTCCGCTCCGTTTTGTACTGAGACGCAGAGCCGTTCAGTGTTTAGCCACCGGCGAGTCGACGGACTACGGGGGCAAAGTCTTCCATAGCGTCGTCTCCAATCGTGACATAATTGATTCCATAGATTTCACGTCTTCTTTCGAGTTCCTCGCATACGCTTTCGATTGTCCCGAAGATTCCATGAGGGTGGCTCTTCATTTGGTGGTATTCCAGCCCGAATGCGCTTGCCATATTTTTGCAGGTGGAGTCGGCTTGATCACCCACATCCACAAAGTATGCACCGATTTCAAATTCCATGGCTTGGAGCCGATCTCCTGCCGCCGCGGTCACCCACTTTACTTTTGTGGCCGTCGCCTCAGCCGTGGCCGTCATGATCCCATCGGTGCCAAGAACGCCGCTTCGGTTGTTGAAGTTGAAGCTGACCACCTGCGCCTCTCGAGCGGCTAACTCAAGAATTTTCCGGCTTCCCCCGCCAATCATGATGGGAGGGTGAGGTTTTTGCACAGAGGCGGGCACGCCCTGATAGCCTTTTGCATGAACGTGCCTTCCAGACAGTGAGAGAGGTTCTGCACGACAGTGGGATTTAATGAGAGTGATCACTTCCGCGAGTCGATCGATGCGAAGAGATGCGGGTTCGAAATCGATTCCGATGGCTGAGTATTCGTTTTTGAGCCAGCCCGCTCCGAGTCCCAGTTCCAGACGTCCGTCTGAAAGAAGGTCAAGCGTAGCCGCCTCTTTGGCGAGTACTGCGGGTTGTCGATAGTCGACACAGAATACTCGAGAACCGATCCGAAGGGTGCTCGTCGCTTCGGCCGCCATAGCCATCGCGGGTACGGCCGCCAGTTCTTGAATGGGGTGAAATGTGGGGGCAATCGCTTCTCCGGGCCCGAGGATGTGATCTGCAAGATGCAGCGCGGAATACCCTAGGGCTTCCGTTTTTTGCGCACGCTCCCGCCACTCTTTCGCAGAACGTGCACTAAATGATTGAATTGCAAATCGGAAAGGTTTTTTAATCATTCAAGATCCTTTGCACGGCCGGAGGGCTGCATGAACTGATACGATAAGAAGCGGAAGCATTTGGGATAGAAAAGAGACGAATGGTCTGCGCTTGCCATGACGGCCGCAGGGGGGAGATGAACTCATGACGGAAGATTCGACGGGTGAGTATTTGCGCGATGAATTGGCGATTCGTTCTCTTGTCGCCCGTTACTCGAATGCGGTTTGCTGTGACGACATCTCTGAGTGGCGAACGACATGGTCGCAGGACGGTATATGGTCGCTGCTGGGGAATACCCATGAGGGACAGAATGCTATCGTGACTCACTTCCAAAACGTGACCCGAAGCCTTGAAGCTGTCATTCAGCACCCTCATGGCGGTATGATCTCGTTCGAGAAAAACGGCCGAGCGACCGGAAGATGGAGCATGACGGAATATGCTCGGATGGCCTCAGACGGCGCCGCTCTTTTGACAATCGGTCTTTATGATGACGTGTACATTCCTGTGAATTCGCAGTGGCTGTTTGCTGAAAGAGCTTTCAGCGTGCTGTATATGGGCCCCCCTGATTTGAGTTCTCCGTTTCAACCTGCGCCCTCTTCCTCTTAGTCTGACTGAAATCAGAATGAAAGCACCTGAGGCTTAGTTTGTCTCGGGGATCCAACTGCCGTGGAACCCGAAAGGCACCCGCTGGGGCATTTTGATGCGGGCGATAGGGGGCGACTCAAATCGAGATGCGTCCATGACGACCAATTCACTTTGACTGGTTCCGTTGTCATAGACATAGGTCATGAGGTAGCCCTCATCCGAGTTCGGGGCTGCGCCCTCCGCTGGGATAAAGACGGCTTCGCCGGCCACGCAGCCCTCTTGGGCGGGTCGAGCTTCAACGGACCCTTTCTCCATGTCAATCTTGTAATGGCCTAGGAACGCGGGATGCTTGTCCGAAGACGAGCCCACGCCTAGGGTGTAGCCGTATCGATTTTTTAGGCCAACGCGATCATCTGCGATTCGAGGGAACTCCATGGGGCGTTCGTCTAGAGTCTGCTCGCTGACTCCGCCCGTCTCTAGGTCGAAAGTGAACCGGTGTAAAGTGAGTTCTCCCTCGCCGCCTTGCATGTCTCCTGCTTCCCGCCAGATTTCACTGGAGCGGCAAACGTCGTATGAAAGCCGACTTCCCTCTTCCCAAGCATTGAGCCCGTGAAAGACGAAGCAAGGCTCCACCTCAAACCATCGGATGTCTGCATTCGAACCTTCTCTCGGCATGATTCCGATTCTCGCACCGTAGTCATCACTCCATTTGAAGGGCATGAGGCCCTTGAGAGCCGTTTCAAGATCGAAGATGACCGGAAGATCCATAAAGATCGCATGCTTCTCAGTAATCATGAAGTCGTGCATCATGGTGGGACCTGGAACTTCGATTTCCTCGGATTGCAGCAACTCACCCGATGGACTGATGCGAAGGTAAGTCAGGTAGGGAGGGAGTTGCCCGTATCCAAAGCTCAACATTTCACCCGTTTTGGGGCAAACATGCGGGTGCGCGCTGAAAGCTGAAGTGAGTTTTCCGTCGTAGTCCACAGGACCGATGGTGGCCAGTTCCGGGTCGAGTTCATAAGGGAAGGAGCCTTCCTCAAGGGCGAGAATCTTTCCTCCATGCTTGACAATGTGAGTATTTGCAGCCGAGATCGTGCGATCAATCTCGCCCAGACTTGAAATGCGCTCTCCACCTGGATTTGTGAGCCTCGGGGTTTGGACGTATCGATTCCGATACCAGACCGGCTTTCCCTTCTCGATGCGGATGCCGTGCACCATCCCGTCACCGAGAAACCAGTGGTCCGATTTGCCACTCATGGGGTTGGCGCCGTTACGCAGGTACGAGCCGTTGAGTTCGTTTGGCAAATGGCCTTCGACCTCCAGATCAAAAACAGTGAGTTCCTCTTTGACCGGGGCGTAATTCCCTCTTAAATGAAAGGGTGTCTTTGAATCCATGGCTGATCTCCCGACTTGTTTGCGAGCCTCAAGGTTATCACGTTAAACTTCTTGAAACAGGTTGACACAGAATCTCGGGTCTCGCGCTCAACGATTCGGTGGGGAGTCCCTGGAGCCGGCTGGAGAGCGTTTTGCCTTCAAGTCCAAGGTGGGATTGCGCGGGAGTTCGTATGATTCAGAGGTGGCTTTTGATTTTCTTTCTCGTTGTGGGGCGACCTTGGCCGACCTTCGCGGCAGAGGCCGTGCCCGGCCTAAACGATGTCCCACTCTCTCAATTGATTGAGGTGATGGTGGCGGATCGAAAGATGCTGGCCTTTGATGCGCAATCGGGGGGGCAGATGGAGGTGAGCTTAAGGCTGAAGGAGGAGTTGCTTTGGTTGGGCTCCCAGGGCGCCGTTGGAGGCGCGATCACGGACCAACGAGTTCTCCTCGTGGGTGTCGGGTCAACCCGTTGGCGAGTGATTAATATCGGCCTGACTGAAAACGTGAACGGAGAGGCCTTGCTTGGAGACCGTGTCGTTCTGGTTGTAACAAACCGACGAGTTATGGGTTTCGGGGGCGACCCTCCCCGGGTGTCCGAGGTTCCTTTGGGCATCCACGAAGAAATCCAGGCTCGCCGGGTGGGTGAGAACGTAGGCCTTATTGTCACGAATCGACGGGGCTTAGGGTTTTCTCCGCTCCTGCCTGGCTTTGTCGAAGTCGAGCTTGATCTCAAAGAAAAAATTGAATCGGTGAGTGCCGCGGCGAATCTGGCGACCCTGAGAACGAATCGCCGCATTCTTATTTTTCGTTCTTCTTCCTCTTCCTGGGAGGAACGAACTCTCAACCTTCAGAACTAGAGCATCCATGACAGTCCGGTCTAGACCGACTGGGGCCACAGATACCATCATTGCCCCCGTGGCTATGATGTTTCACTTCAGCGCTGAGTCCAGCCTCCACTGAAAGGAATCGCTTGTCCGACGAAAAAGTCGGACTCATGACTGGCTAGAAATAACGCGAATCGAGCGTCCTCGTCGGCCCGGGCCAGACGACCCAACGGGACTTGCCTTTTGAGCGAGGCCTGGAACCGTTCGTTGTCTCGCAAGGCCGGAGGGTAATAGACGGGATTTTCGACGTAGTTCTGCGCGATGAGGTTGATCTGGATATTGCGAGGAGCCACCTCGACGCCGACCGACTGCACGTAGCCCACCTGTGCCGCCCGAGCCGCACTGTAGGCAGCCAACGTTTTTAATCCTTTGAGGGCGACGGCACTGCCGTAGACAACAATTTTTCCCTCTTCGCGTTCAATCATTTGAGGCAGAACAGATTGGGTCAGGCGGTGAAGAGGATGCACCATGACATCGAAGGCGGTGTGCCATTCGGTATCTACGAGGTCGGTGACGGCGCGACCGGAAAAGTTCTCAGAGGCTAGGTTGGCAATGAGAATATCAACCCGACCCGCATCTGCGACGGCCGCCTCGCAGGCACCCTCTACCGTGAGGTCACGGGTATCCGAGACGACTTCAGCTCCTTCGGCTGTAAAGAGTTCCACCGTAGCCGGCCCCATGTAGTCTTCGGCCTGGGTAACGAGCACTCGCTTGTCCTGAAGTCGTTTCATTTTAAAACCTCAATGGAAAGCCGTGGGTGATGGTTGCGCTTCAGGGGCCTGATGGAGCCACTCGCCCCTGGCTCCATGATCGGTGACGTGGTCGGCTGAACATTTGAGCCTTTTTGGTTCTGCGAATCCAATTTTCTTAAGAAGAAGTGGAGCCAAGTAGCTCGGAAACCTCCGAGCGGTCGATTCGCTTCATTCGGTAGATCCGCCCTCTTTCGAGAGTTCCTGACTCCGATTTGGACAGGTCAGGGTTGAAGAACTCCCAAACCCGCTCGCCCTCGCGAGTCACTTCGAAGACGCGGCCTTTGGTCGTTTCTGTGATGAGAATGTTCCCGTTAGGCAATTCCTGTGCCGCTCCGCCCCCCTCCGAGTAAAAAGATTCAGGGGGGTCTGCTCGGTACTCCCACTCGATCTCCAGAGTCGATGGGTTTAATTCCAGCACTCGACTCCATTTTCGGTAGAGGCCATTGTCGAAAATCAGGATGTTTCCATTCTGCATGACCGAGGGATTATGTTGTCCATCCAACTCCCCGGGGCCCCAACTCCAGATTGTTTCGCCGGAGTCCAGATCGATCATTGCGACCAAGTTAAGGTTCCGCGCTGAAACGAGCAGGGTCCCCTCGCTATCAATGTCCCCTAGATCCCTGTCCACGTACTCTAGGGAGTTCATATGAAATATGTCCCACGGGTCTCCGCCTCGGCCTTTGCCGAATAGCTCAAGGATCCACAGCTTATGCAGTGGGGCCCACACTAAAGTTTCGAATAAATCGTAGAAGTGACTCTCTGCCAAAATCTCTCTCTCGGCGGAAATGTGCGTAATCGAATCGTTGACAATGGGGATGATGGATCCGACTCCCACGGGCACATCGTAGAGATCTCGACCAAAAACATAGATGTCACCGTTTGGCATAGCCTCTACATCATGATGGGCACGCAGCTCCTCTTTCCAAAGCAGGTTCGAGTCCCAATCCAGACGTGCTAGGTAACCATCGTTCCCGATGATCAGCACATCTCCGTTAGGCAGGAGCTCGACCAGGTGCCAGGTTCCGCCTAGGCCTGGGCTCTCCCAGCGGTGCACAACCTCACCCGACATATCGATCAAGAAAGCTTCATTCGTCGTACGCGTATTGAAGAGGTTAAGTCCGGGAGAAGCCGCTTCGGGACGGTGGAGGGTCACGCCGACTTTGCTGCTGAACTCCTCTGGCACCTCTTCGAAGTCCGCGTATCCCAGGGCTCGTAATTGGGCCTCGACATCGGCTTCTAGACTTAGGGTTTCATCTTGGCTTTGATCGAGGTCTCCCTCCCCTCGGCCGCAGCCAAGAGGCAACGACAGCAGCCAGAGGGAAATAGCCACCCCGATAAAAAAACGAGAGAGCGAGTTCGAACCGTATCGGAGGAAATTTCTTCGCCTAAAAATCTGTGTCTGAATCATGATTAAATCCAAAACTCCATGAAGAGCAAGGGTACAAACTAGGACGGTAATAGACCAATACTACGCTTCCGGGCCTACGAGAAAAAGGGCTAGAAGGTGACGCGAAAGCTGAGCGAATAAGAGCGTCGAGTCCCGAACGCATCGTACAAATGAGTACGCTATGGCCAAGGTAATAAAGAGCGTAATAAAAGAGGATTCGAAAGACGCAGACAAACCCACCGCCCTACCGAGATCAGCGACCCCATCGTGACAGCCAGCCTCATACAGGCTCCGTTCCCCGGGACGGCTCATCGTGCACCTGGCTGTGGTCAGAAACGGCCGGAGGGAAATCAATGGCCGCATGAGAGTCCGGCCAGCCAAAACAGGTTGTCGAGGGGGCGAAGGGAGTTCTCTGTGAGTGGGGGGGCCGTCAGCGGAGCGCTGTCGTTCCTGGCGGGAAAACCAGGCTGAATTTCGCCAATTTAAGCCCCAAAAAGGGTGGCCCCCCAAGTGGCCCCCCAAATTTGCCACCTGACGAATCCTCGCCAGAGCCCACCTCCTAAGGGATTGTTTTAACTTGTCATTTTAGGATTTAGGTTGGTAGCGGTGAGTGGACTTGAACCACCGACCTACGGCTTATGAAGCCGCCGCTCTAACCGACTGAGCTACACCGCCCTACCCTAATCACGATCTCTCGGCGGCACTCCCCGAGAGATTCAGCGCGGGGAACTTAGCGCACTTCCAAATCTCAGCGAGTCGCATTCCCAGGCGCCATGTTGGCGCTCTCCGCGGCCTGAGCTTCCAGGGCGCTGACTCGCTGTTTGAGTTGCTCCAGTTCAGAGACAGGGGCTTGACGGGCCTCTCCACCTCCCTCATCCGGTGATCCGCTGTAATCCACGATGGCGAACTGAGAGACCTTTCCGACAAGGTCATCAAGATCTGGAATCACTTCTGCGATGCTGCCCGAGTGGACAAAAATCTCTCGCATGGACTCATCTTGACCTCCAAGCTGGGTGGTGGCCGCCTGCATATCGAGGCTAGCCCCTGCGCCGAAGCGCGTGAATGAACCGAAGAGTACGAAGTCCGCCCCTTCCTCTTGGGCTGTGGCGACCGCCTGACTGAGGTTCGTTGTGGACTTGGCGGGATCTGTGACCTCCTTGAGTTGGAAGGCTCCGGCCTGCCGGAATCGCGCCACTAACATGTCCGCCAAGCCTTCTCTGAGGTACGTGGGATTCTCAGAACTGTGGACACGCACGGGAAGGAGCAAAAGGACAGGCTTCTCTTGAGGCTGGGCCTGAGCCTGTGAAAAAGACCCCGTGATAAAAAGGACAACGGCGAGCGCACCCGCGACCAGGGACGCCCCGCGTGTGTTTGAGTGAACCGTAGACACCAGAACCCCCTCTAAATCGAGCTTACACGGGCGAGAAAACGCCGGGAGGCTCGGCTGATATTTGAGTCTCACGTGGCATGACCCTTCTCGCCATCGAGACTGGGAGGGAGTGTCTAGGATCCCTGGGCGTGCGTCAACTGATACTGAAAGGTTGAGCCCTCGGAGTCGAAGTCGGAAGTTTTACCGAGAAAGTCGATCCTTGCCCGGGAGAACTGCTGACCTCAATCTCGCCTCCGTGATCGGCCACGATTTCATGAGCGATCATCAGGCCTAAGCCCGTCCCTTTATCGGGGTCCTTGGTCGTGAAAAAAGGGTCAAAAATGCGTTCAATGTTCTCATCAGCGATTCCATGACCTGAATCGCTGATCCGAAGGAGAGCGCCGTGACCAGGATGGTCTGGGTCGGGCGACACCTGAACCCCTACCCGGCCTCTCTCCGAAGTCGCTTGGAGCGCATTGATGATCAAGTTGAGCAGCACCTGGTGGAGGTGGTCTCGCACGCCCAGCACCTCGGGCGTCTTTTCGTCCACTTTTAAATCCAGCGCGATATTTTTATTCTGAACATCCCGCTGCAGAAGGCTTGTCACCTCGTAGCTGAGGTCGCACAGATCCACCTCGGTTTTCGGCGATTGTGAGTCATCGTGTCCTCGAGCGAGCCGAGACATGGTGGAAACTAACGACTGAACTCGACTCAGTTCTGCGCTGGCCAACTGATGATACTCTCCCCAGAAGGCGTCGTCCGCTTCATTTCTTTTCTCGGGTGCCAGTGTTAGGAAAGTATTGATCGAGACGAGTGGGTTGTTGATTTCGTGCGCGAGGCCGGCCGCCATTGTTCCGAGTGTCCCCAGGCGATCAGCCCGCATGACCTGTTCGCGAGAGGAACGCAAAGCCTCCACCGAGCGCGCATTCTCAATCGCGATCACGGCTTGGGTCGAGAGACCATCAAGGAGTGTATGGTCTTCAGCTCCGAAGGATTTTCCGCCTCTCCGATTGTCCACCGCTAAGGCTCCGATGACTCGATCTTTTCCAACTAATGGAATGACCAAGATTTCATCCGCGGAGACTTCAGTGACCCATTCTCTGACAGCGGGCTCAAGGAATTCGTCATCATCCATTCTGAGTACCTGAGATTCACCGCGCTCCAAAGAGTCGAAAAATTCGGGCGCTGTCTCTTTTTGAAGGGAAATTTCTCGCAGTCGCTGAGCCGTCGTGTTATCGGCTGGCATCATGCCCCGCCAGGAGAGTTGATCTCCTTCGCACTCAAGGAAAAGGATCGCGGCGCCGTCGTACTCGACCTCTCTGACCAATGCGTTCATGAGCAAATTCAGCAGGCGATCTAAATCCATTTCACTGTGAAGGGCCTTCGATAAGCGGTTGAGAAGAGTGAGTTCTTCTAAGAGACTCTGGCGTTCTTGATCGAGAGCATAGGTTTCGATGGCTCGTGCCAGGGTGAGTCGCATATCCTCGGGCTCCCAAGGCTTCGAAACATATCGGTAAATATTGCCGTCGTTGATGGCCTGTTCGAGGATTTGGACATCGCCGTAGGCGGTCACGAGAACCCGAATCGTTTTTGCATCGATGTCCCGCACTCGAGCGAGGAATTCGACGCCAGTGACGCCAGGCATCCTCTGGTCAGAGAGCACTAAGGCCACCGGATTTTCGTTGAGTATACGGAGCCCTTCTTCAGCGGAAGTGGCCGTGAAGATCTTAAACTCACGCCTAAAAGCCAATTCGAAGACCCGCAGATTCTCGGGCTCGTCGTCGACGTAAAGGATCGGAAATTCCTTGTAATCGAGAAGTTGGCTTGGGCGAGGACGCATAACAGGGGGCACTCCAGTTCGGTTCAATAAGAGTTCAACTGCCCCTAAAATCGGCCATTCTTCCGGATGAATTGAGATAAATCGTGAACGAAGGTTCCTGACTCAGGTAAAAGACCTATGGGAAACCTCATAATTCAGGCCGATTTGAACAAAAGGGGCCATTGCCCCCCCCGAGGACCACCCTCAGCGAAAGACACCGAAACGACACATCGCCTACGAGTTCGAGGGAGACCGGCGGAAGACACGAAGAGCCAGTTCGCTCTGCCCTTGAGCTAGCCTTCACCCCATAAGGGAGCCGCGAGAGCATGAAGGGCGGAGCGGTCTCCATCGTTATCGAGGACCAGATCGGCGCGTTCGCGCACGGCCAGCAACTGCTGCGCGGCTGCATCCGAACTTCCGAGTTCTCTAGCCTCCAGTCTGCGCAATTCCTCAAGGCTAGCAGGATCTCCGGATCGCCCTCGCTCTTGCATTCGTTGGAATCGAATCTCTTCAGTCGCTTGAACCCAAACAAGTTTGAACCCGCCACTCTGCGCGGCCAGGACGTCCACTTCAGCTGGGTGTCGAATTGAATCGATTGCATACCGACCGCCGGCTTCAAATTGGGCGACCAGCCCCTGGGCGAGCGCTCCGGGTCCGCCTGCCCGCCGCAGGTTGCGTCCCTCTTCGATCATCCGCTCTCGGGTCTCTTCCAATCCAAGTCGGCTCAACTTCTGACGAATGACATCGGAAAGTGAATGAACACTGAAACCGTGCTCAGAGAGTTCGCTGACGAGCGCTCCCTTGCCAGCCCCATTTAAGCCCGAAACTCCGATGATCATATGCCCTCATCTTTTAGAATGAACGCCTCGAAGCTTAGCAGTTTCGAGACGCCAGGATTTGCTTTGAACACCCTCGTTTGGCAGGATTGCCCATATGAGAATCTTTGTCACGGGCGCGTTGGGTTTTGTAGGCCAACGTCTCTTGCCCAAGCTTGAGAGCCATGGTCATTGGGTCTCGGGCTGTGATCGCGATACGGTGGATGTGACGGACGCCAGCGTCGTTATGCAGGCGATCAAGGCGGCTCAGCCGGACGCCGTCGTGCACCTAGCCGCCATCAGTTTTGTGCCTGAGGCGAGACAGAATCCCGCTTTGACTCGAGAGATCAACGTGGGCGGAACCCGCAACGTGATTCGTGCTCTTCAGGAAAGTGCGCCGAAGGCTCGACTATTGCTTGTGGGTTCGAGTGAACAGTACGCTCCGGTCAGTCCTTCGTCGGGTCTTCTCGATGAAACGACGCCGCTTTTGGGTGTGGGGCCGTATGCCGAATCAAAAACAGAGGCCGAGAAAATGGCCCTTGAAGCCTCAGCGGAAGGCCTTGATCTGGTTCGAGTTCGAGCTTTCAATCATACGGGTCCAGGTCAGGAGCCTCGTTTTGTGGTTCCGGACTTCAGCCGCCAAGTGGCTCTCATCGAACAAGGCGCCGAGGCTGTCCTCCGCGTGGGAAATCTAGAGAGCGCTCGGGACTTCCTTCACGTAGACGATGTCGTGGAAGCCTATGTTCGCTTGCTTCAGCCAGACGTTGAAGCCGGGGCGTACAACGTTTCAAGCGGCCGAGCCACACAGATCGGTGAAGTGCTTGAATCGCTTCTTCATCAGACGGAAACTAAAATCTCAATTGAGCGTGATCCGTCTCGATGGAGAGAAGCAGATGCCAGAGTGGGAGATTCGTCTCGGTTGCGTGAAAAGACGGGCTGGCGGCCCACATACTCCATGAATCAGATCATTGAGGAACTGCTCCATTACTGGCGAAAACGAGTCCGACAAGATCGAGAGAAGCCGGAGCGTTAAACGAGTGGGAGCCTGATTCCAGCGCTTCCCTCTTTGGAGCCAGCGATTGAGTTTGCGTGGAAAGAGGGGTCAGGCTCTTTCGAGAAGAAGACCTGACCAAGTGTTCCCAGAGTCATCGATTCGGTTCCGTACGCCTCTGAGTTGGAGTCCATGGTTCTGGAAGGTTTCAATGATCGAGCGACAGTCGCTCTCAAGGAGTCCGGACAGCACCAGTCGCCCTTCGACCCGGTCAGAGATTTCGCGAGTGATGGGTTCCATCTCTGTTCGGAGCATATTGACGAGCACGAGATCGAACGGGACGGCTCGGAGCGCGTTAATCGGGCCCGTGAAAAACGAAATCGGGGAGTCCGATGGGTTGTTTTTGCTTTGCTCTCTGGCTTCGGCCATCGCAACCGCATCAAGGTCAAATCCCACAGCGGAGACGGCGCCCAATTGAAGAGCGGCCATGGCCAAGACACCCGAACCGGCTCCCACATCCAGGGTTCGCCCCAAAGATTTGGAAGAACCCGCCAGCGCGTCGACCCAGTCAAGGGCCAGGCGAGTAGATTCGTGCCGCCCTGTACCAAAGGCCTGCCCTGGGTTGATGACCACTTCTTTTTGGCCCGGAAGGAGTGCGTAGTCTATAAATGGGGGGCGGACGACGAGCCGAGAGGAAATTTCAATGGCATTCAGCCCTTCCTTCCAAGTTTCGGACCAGTTTTCCTCTGGGACGGATTGCGCTTCTAAAAGCTGCACGCCTTCGGGTTTAAACTTTTGCAGAGTCTCGGTGATCAACGATTCTGCTTGGGAGGACATGTAAATCGTGAGTCGAACACTTTCTGCGTCCTCTTCTTCAAGAACGCCTTGCGCCCCTG
>NZHD01000101.1 GCA_002691205.1 Deltaproteobacteria bacterium | reverse complement strand
CCGCCTTTCGAAGTGAGTCGTGTCGAGGAGGAACTTGCCGGAGGGCGCGTTTCTCGAATTCCTGCTCCCGGTTCCGGAAGCCTGGCTTTGGCAGACACCTTGAGAGCTCTTTTGATCGCCGTTGTGGCGACGGTTGTTTTTCTCGGGGCGGGCGACCTGCCATGGGTTTCACAGACCTCGCTCACGGTTTTTATTGAATCCTATTTCGGGAGCAGCGTAGGCCGCTTTCTGTCGTTGATGATTCATTTACTTAGCTTCGTACTCAAGGTGACTCTCGTATTTTCGGCACAACGCGCTTTTTCTCAGAGTTTCGGCCGAGTGCGTTTTGAGCCGATTCTTAGCCTGTGCTGGAAAGGTCTAGTCCCCCTGGCTCTGCTCAACTGCGTTGCGACGGCCATCGTCGTGGCATGGCGATTAAAGGAAGGAGCATGATCATCGCTCTTTTTGTCTTCGTTGTTTTAGCCATTGCCTCCATTGGAGGAGGCCTTCTTTTGCTGGCCGAAGGTCGACGGACCACCAGTCTCGTGGCTGGGTATCTGGGTGTCAGTTTGGCTTTATCGGGCGTGATGCTTTTGGGCGGCGGCGTCTTCGCTTCAATTTTTTTGTTTTCGCTTTCGATGTCCACGGCTCTGGTGTTTCTTTTCGTGGGCGTTCGTATTCAGGGTCGAGGCGGCGAAAATTTTGATTCGGCTCACGTGGGTCGCTTGGTCGGCAAAATCGTTGGATCGTTTTCGGTGCTGGCCATCGTGGTGCTATTAGCCAGCCTTCTGCCCATCGCTGAATCTCGAGAGATTGTTGGTGTAGCCACCGCTGAACCGGATTTACTGGGTCGTATTCTCTTTGGCGAATCCAATCTGCTTATGTTGGCCCTAGGTCTCATTTTCTTGGCTTCGGCGACGGGAGCTTTGGCGCTGGTCATGGGAAGGTCTGAGTCATGATTCCATCAGAGTGGTTGATTGCCTTTTCTCTTATCCTTTTTGCCTTTGGATGGATCGCGATTCTGGTCCGTCGCAATGTCATAGTGATGCTCATGGGAGTTCAGTGGTTGTTTGTATCTGTGGCTCTTGCCTTTGTGAGCTTCGCTCGAAGTTACGCCCATGAGGGCGCGGTTTGGGAGGGCGCGGTGGGCGAATCGGCTGCAGTGCTGGTCTTGGCGATTGCCATCATTCACTTGGTAGTGGGTTTGTCAGTGACTCTCTCGCAAAAGCATGTAGGGGTCTCTTCAGACGTGGATGATGCGAGTGATCTAAGATGGTGAAAAATCCATGGAACTAGACGAACGCCTTTGGGTGGGGCTAATTCCGGCTTTTCCTCTGCTGCTCGCATTTTTTTATGTGTTGACGCGAGGCGTTCTGCGCTGGGAAATTCCGGTTCGTTGGGTTTCAAGCAGTGTCATCTTGGCCTCTTTTAGTGCCTTGCTTTTTACTTGTGTTTCTGTTTTCAGATTTTTTTCGCAGTCCAGCGAGGTCGTTCTCATTGACCGGCTTGCGCAGTGGATTGGCGTAGGTGTCGGGTCAGGCGCCCTCGTCGGTGGATTGGCCTTTCGCTTTGATCCGTTATCGGCCGTTTTTAGTTTGCTGGTCTCTGGCATTGGCTTCTTAATCGTTCTTTACGGCGTAGTGCATATGCGATCGACGGATGAAGCGGTTGGCGATTATGCTCGGTTTTTTGGCTTGATCTCTTTTGAGATCGCAGCCATGTTAATTTTAGTGCTAGCCGACAACCTGCTCATTTTGCTCCTGGGGTTTGGTGCGGTTGTAGCCGGAGTTCAGTTCTTGGTGGCCTTCTCCTACTCGGATGAAGATCTTGCCAAGAGTGCGACGGTGTCTGGCGTGGTCGGACTGATCGCGTTTGGAGCTTTACTCTTTTCCATCAGCATGGCCTTCCGAGGTTTAGCCGAGATGGGTCGACCGGGGTTGGATTTCTCTAGTCTCGAAGCTTCACTTCCTGCGCTGGCTGTGGCCACAGTGGACTTACCTGGTTGGCTCGGCGGCTCTGGTTTGCCGTTGCCTGAAGTCTTGGCTTTCGGGATAGGTCTAGCGGCCTGTGGGTTGGCTTCACTCTGGCCTTTGTTTTGCTGGCTGCCTGGGAGTTCACGTGGGCGAGTGCCCGCTTCTGCTTTAATTCAGACGGTCACAATGTTGGCGGCTGCTGGATATCTTTTGGCCCGGTTTTCTCCTTGGCTGGCATTGGCCCCCCACGTTTCGATGGGAATCGTATGGCTGGGCGTCATCTCCGCTTGTGTGGCAGCGGTGCTTGCTTGCACTCGCTTTGAGATCACGAGTGTCTTGGCGTGGTCATCGGTGAGTCAGTTCGGACTGGTGTTGATGGCGGCTGGCGCCGGGGGATATACGGAGTCGGTATTTCACGTGATTGCTCACTCTTTTTCGAAAGGCTTACTCTTTATGGCCGCCGGTGTAGTCGTCTTGGCCGTAGCGGGCGAGCATGATATGCGGCGGATGGGAAACATAGGGAGCCGGCTTACTCTTACTCGGATCGACCTTTGGATTGGTGCCTTTGCTTTAGCAGGGGGAGTGCCCCTCACAGCGGGTTTTTTCTCCATGCAGGGCGTCTTCGAGTCGGTGCTTCGAGTAGAGAACCTTCCGGGTCTTTCCATCATCCACGCTTTGATTCTTTTGACCTTCGCCTTGACGTCATTTTATATTCTTCGCCTTATTTACCTCAGTCTTTACGGGACGACTCGCCTCCCGTCTGCAGTGAAGTGGGAGGCGATTGAAGATCCCGCACCTCGCATCCTTTGGCCCATGGGTATTATGGCTGGTTTGTCTATTGCAGGTTCAGTCATTGCGCTTCCACAAATTTGGTCGGACCTGCTCTTTTCAGGTGAGGTACAGGATTCAAACAGCCTTCAAAATTTTCTTTCGGGTGTGCTTTCTGATGGTGATCGGATTTCGCGAGAGCCGGCTGATCAATGGTCTCTTGTGGGACAATCGACGTTAGTGACGTGGCTGGGCGCAATGTCTGCTTTTTGGCTTTATATTTTGAGGCCCAACTGGAGAGTTCGCGCTGAATCCGTACGTGATCGACTTTGGTCATCTGGGCGGACCTTTGGGGCGTTGGAGTTTCCGAAACTTAGAGTTCAGAGGGACCGATGGGTCCGGAGAATACGAGAAGAACGTCCCTTGCCTTCGATGAGAGGGCATTCATCAGGTTTGCCAGAGCCTTTTCTAAAATTTTTCCAGTCGGGTTTTCTTCAGCACTATCTAGGTTTCGTGGCGGCGGGTTGCTTCATTCTTCTGGCTTACTTCGTTCTCATGGGAGGTCGTGCGTGGTAATGGAGGTGGTCAGTTAAGCGTATGGGGCCGTATATTGACGGACATCTATTGAGCTGGCTGATCTTTATGCCGGGCTTGACCGTGCTCTCGCTTCTGATTTTTAACGGCGCTATTCGGACTTTTTTTGGGTCCGGAGGGATACCCGGTGAAGTCTGGCGAGCATTGGCCTTGAGTTCGACAAGCCTCACGTCTGCGTTGGCCTGGGCGGGCGCCTGGAGTGACTTTGACCCAGAGCACATAGGCCTTCAGTTTATTGAGCATCGTCAGTGGATGCCCGAAGTGGGACTCCACTATTTCGTGGCCCTGGATGGGATTGCTTTGCCTTTGGTTCTAGGTGTGACCACCATCGTGCCTTTGGTGCTACTGGCTTGTTGGAATCAAGTTCAGCATTCATTGCGTAGCTTTGTGTTTTATGTGCTTTTACTCGAGACAGCCGTACTCGGCGTTCTAATGGCCTGGAACGTACTTCTGTTTCACATATTTTGGCAGTTAGCGTTGGTCTTGGTCTTTTTTCTGATCGGAAGTTGGGGAGGAGGTCGAGGGGTTCGGGCAGCCACGCGCTTTTTGCTGATGACAGGCTTTGGTTCGTTTTGCATGGGGTTAGCGATCTTGGTAGTTGCCCAACTTAACTTGAACGCGGCGGGGTTTCCGAATTTAGATCTTATTGCGACATCAGGAGGTTTGGGTCCAGGTCTCCTCGACCATCCTGTAGTGACGATGAAAGCGGGGTTCTCTAGCGCTCAGGTTGAGATGGGCCTCTTTGTTGGTTTCGGCTTGGCCTTCGCCTCGGTGCTTCCCATGGTTCCGTTGCATCTTTGGTTGCCTGGGGCGGAGCAGCACACGACAGGCGGAGGGCGTGCTCTGATAACGGCTTTGCTTTTGCCGCTCGGGCCCTACGGTTTGATCCGACTTTGCCTTCCTCTGTTTCCGAGTGCTGCGGCCGCGGCGGCCCCCTATGTGATGGGCCTTGCTCTCGTGGGGCTTTTGTACGCGATTCTTTTAGCAGCGCTCCAGTCCGACCTCGTTCGCCGTTTTGCATTTATTTCGATTGCGCAGTTAAGTTTGGTCGTGATCGGCGTTTTTAGTCTGACAGGACAAGGGTTCGTCGGCGCGGTTGTGGCCATTCTAAACCACTGTTTAACAGCAACGGCTTTGTTTTTAGTTTTGAGTTTTCTTTACGACCGACGTGAAGTTCTCAGCATTCAGGCTTTCAGTGGGCTTGCGCGTCCCATGCCTGTGCTGGCCACTTTGTTTTCGATCATCGTAGGGGCCTCTTTGGGCTTGCCCTTGCTCTCGGGTTTTGTGGGCGAGATTTTATTGCTGGCCGGTATTTCGCAAGGGAGTCCGGTTGTTCTGATGGGTTCCGTGGTGGGTGTGGTGGGTGTCGCCATTCTGCTTTATGTGACTTGCCAGCGGATGATATTTGGGCCGCTTCGTGTGCCCGAAAATAGAGGTTTGATTGATCTTGATCTCAGAGAGAGGTGCGTCTTGATCGCCTTGATCATTCCTATGCTCTGGATAGGGATTCATCCAAATCCCGTACTGCGTCGCGTAGAGCCCTCAGTTCTAGAATTGATGCGTTTTGTTGATGTACGTCAAGTCGAGGCCCAAAGTGCAAATCGATCAGTGGGAGACCTCCCTTGACCGGTCTTGAAATTTCACCGCATGTACCGATCCCGACGCTGATTATGGCTGTATTTGCCTTGACCATTCTAGTGATCGGAGTTTGGTTTAGACCGTCTTGGCAGACACGAGGAGCTCGAGTTGAGCTTTTCCTCTCATTTTTATCTTTAGCCGGAGTGGGTGCGTGTGTGATTTGGTCAATCACTCAAATGGGTTTGAATATTCAGCCCGACCCATCCGAAATGTTTGTGTTTGATCCTCTAGCCGCCGTTTCGACGATTTTAGTGGCTCTCGCGGCCGGGGCTATTATCTTGCTGTCGTCGACCTACCTTAGTAGTTATCGTTTGCCGCAAGCCGAATATTATGCGCTGCTTCTGTTTTCGTTGTCCGGCTGCTTTCTTTGCTTTGGGTCTGAGCATTTGCTTCTGCTTGTTTTAGGCATCGAGTTGGCGACCCTCCCGATTGTTTTTTTAGTGGGGTATGACTTCGAACGCCATTCTTCAAGTGAAGCCGCACAAAAAGCACTTTTCGCCGGGGCTTTGAGTAGTGCCGTGATGCTTTATGGCGCAGCCTTTTTGTACGGTGCCACCGGCCACCTCGACTTTGCTTCCCTAAAGGTGTTGCTTAACCCCGAGCAACCTCTGGCTCTCGCAGGATTGGCCTTCGTTTTCGTTGGTCTGGCGATGAAGCTCGGGCTGGTTCCTTTTCATCAGTGGTTTCCTGACGTTGATCAAGGCGCACCGACATCGGTGAGTGTTTATATCGTCGTGTGCGGAATGACGACTATGGTTCTCGTTTGGCTGCGTCTGATTCTACATGGCTTGCCCGAAATGCAATGGCTGCTGACCCCGGTCTTTTTGGTGCTTTCGATTGTCACGCTCTTCTTTGCGAACTTGATGGCCTTATTCCAGCGGAATCTGAAGCGGATGCTCGCTTGGCTCGCGGTGGCACAGCTGGGCACATTTATGTTGGCCTTCGCTGCGCATTCACCCGAAGCGTACAGTGCTTTGATCTTCTATCTCGGCGCTCAAGCGGTGGGCATGACTGGCGCCTTCGGAATCATCATGACAACAGCTGAGGGAGGGCGAGAAAGAGATCGCTTAGAGCATTTTGCGGGAATTGCTCGCCATCGCAAAGTACTCGCTGTGGCTATGACTGTTTTTATGCTGACTCTGGCGGGTATTCCCGGGATGGCCGGATTTTGGGCTCGTTGGCAGTTGCTTTCAGCTGTAGTGGCCGCGGGAGATCTAAGTTTCGTAGTGGTTCAAACTCTCGCGAGTGTGATTTCTCTTTATATCTGTATGCGAGTTCCCATCGTCATGTTCATGAGAGAAGAACTTGAAGTCTCGGAATCATTTCTTCCGTCGACTACGGAATTAGTCGTCCTCTTGGCTTGTGTGGCGGTCGCTTTCGGTTTTGGCCTTTGGCCGAATCCAGAGCTTCCCTTTGAATGGGGAGAAAGCTTGATGGGTTTGTTGTATTTCAGCGTAAGTGGATGAGACGGGCGATTCAGTCTACCGAGAGGGGGCCGATCTCAGAATACGGACAGCGCCCTGTCGACTGGTAACGTGAAGTTCATCCATAAGCTCCATCAAGGGCATGGCGGTTCGACGCGTAGTTCCAATCAGTGACTTATAGGTCTGCGTGTCGAGCTCATCATTTTTATCAAAATGCGCGACGACGCGGCGCCGCAGTTCTTCTACGGCGTTGCTTGAGAACCATAGATCGCCTGGAGCTCGAACTAATTTATTCTCTCTTTCTAGGTGTGCGACAAGGTCTCGGAAGCGTTCTGTTGAGAGGTTGAGTGATTGCGCCCATTCACGCGCATTGGGTGGCTCGAGCCCCGCAGCATCCGCCTCGACAAGAAGTCTTTGGCTAGCGGCCTCGATTTCGGGGTCCAGTTGGGCCGTGTGGCTTGAAAGCCAGACTACGTCGCTCTTTGTGATTAGAACCTTTTCCGCAGCAAGTCGTTCCAGTGCGAATTCAGAGGCTGAATTAGGCACGTTGGAAGGTAGGCTTCCGAGCAAAGAGGCCTTTTGCATGCCGGGACGAATGGGTTGGTCGGCATGAAAAGCTGTGAGTGCAGCGGTCATTTTCTCTTGCAGCCGGTTGATGACGGTGGTGTCAAACCAGGCGCCACGACTGGCGGCGAGGACGTGTCCATCTCGTTCTAAGTTGGCCAGTAGATGACTGGCTTCTGAATCGCTCAGGCCGGTTTCAATTTCGAGTCTGTTCTGGTCGACTCCCGCGAAGCCCGCTCTTTGAACTCGAATACGGACCGCTTCAGATGGAGAGGCTTCGAGCAAAATTGAAAGTTCTTTTTCGAGTGTTGGATCGCTTCGGCGGCGTTGGGGTGGGTGCGCATCAAGCACAACGCCTCCCCCCAGAGTCGCTCCCACGCCTTTTGTCTTTGAAAAGCCGCGAACGATGAATCGATCGCCAGGCAGAAGCACTACGGGCGATCCATCGATATGCAGACGAGCAAAAGAGGATTCTCCAGGCATAAAGCGATCCTGTGCGATTCCTGCAAGGCGAGCTCTTCGTTCGGCCGTTCCCACAAGCAGTTCAACTGCTGTGATGCCTTCGCGGAGGGGTGCTTCGGTAAGCCAATCGAGGTGAACATCGGCAACGGGGGTAGGAAGAAGGCTTTTGGGGAGGCTGAGAACATCTCCTCGATGTAGGTCGCCCACCTCCACGCCTTGAAGATTGACGGCACCCCGTGCGCCTGGTTTGAGAGCGTCTTCCTCACGTCCGTGACTTTGAAGCCCGCGTATGCGTGAAGTCAGGCCGGAAGGGTAAATCTCCACGTTTTGACCTCGTTTCACCGGTGCGCCCACCAATGTCCCGGTGACCACCGTTCCGAAACCTCGCATGGCAAAGGCTCGGTCAACGGCCAGTCGCGGCGGACCGTTGCGAGAGGTTCGAGGCCGGGCCTTTTGGGCGGCTTCGACCAGTTTCTCTCGAAGCTGCTCGATCCCTTCACCTGTTTCAGAAGAGACGTTCACGATGGGGGCATCTTGTAAGGGTGTCCCGTCGAGAAGGTCTGAGACCTCGTCGCGCGATAGNTCGATCAACTCTTCATCGGCGAGGTCGATTTTTGTGAGTGCGATGACTGCTCGCTTGATGCCGAGGAGGTGGCAGATCGCGACATGTTCTCGTGTTTGGGGCATGACACTCTCATCTGAAGCCACCACCAATAAGAGCAAGTCGATGCCGGTTGCGCCGGAAACCATGGTTCGAACGAGGCCTTCGTGTCCCGGAACATCTACGACAGAGAGGCGGCCGATCTCTGGGAGGTCGAGGGCGGCAAAACCCAGTTCGATCGTTATCCCACGGGCCTTTTCCTCGGGCAATCGATCTGTGTTGACCCCTGTCAGGGCCTGGATCAAAGCCGTTTTGCCATGATCGATATGACCGGCCGTACCAAGTACCAGGCTTTGTGTTTCATTCTCAGGGTCAGGGCTCTCGCTCACTGGCCGATGAAGTCGCGTCCGAGGTAGGGAATCAGTGCATCGGGAACTCGGATTCGACCGTCTGCCTGCTGATGAATCTCAAGGAGCACCAAAATGGCTCGGGCGTTCGAAATAGCGGTTCCGTTTAGAGTGTGAAGAACCTCAGGTTTCTTGCTGCCCTTGGGTCGGTACCGGGCTTTGAGTCGCCGGGCTTGAAAGTCAGTGCAATTCGAGGCGCTGGTAATCTCACCCCAGTCTCCCGCTTCGCCGCGCCCGGGCATCCAAGCCTCTAGATCGTATTTGCGGTAGGCGGGAGCACCCAAGTCACCGCTCGCTACGTCAATCACTCGGTAGGGGATTTCCAGGGCATCAAAAATTCTTTGCTCAATGCGTCGAAGCTCTTCGTGTTGCTGATCGCTGTCCTCGGGGCGACAGAAAACGAACATTTCGGTCTTACTAAATTGATGAACTCGGTAGAGGCCTCGGCTCTCACGCCCGTGAGCCCCGGCTTCGGTGCGAAAACAATGTGAGACGCCCGCTAACCGAATCGGGAGTTCTTCCTCGGCACTTATGGTGTCGGCCAACATTCCGCCCAGGGTGATTTCAGCCGTGCCGACAAGACAGAGGTCGTGGTCATTTACGGAGTAGATTTGACTTTCTTCCCCGCGCGGGTTGAAGCCTAGGCCCGTGAGAATTGCGGGTCGCGCGAGGTCTGGCGTGACCATGGGCGTGAACCCCTCGTCCATGACGATGTCGAGAGCCATGCGTTGGAGAGCGAGGTCGAGCAGGGCGGCTTCATTCTTGAGGTAGTAGAACTTCTGCCCCGATACCTTTGCAGCCGATTCGAAATCAACGAGATCGTGTTTTTCGCAAAGCGCCAAATGGTCGAGAGGCTCGAAGTCGAAAGTCTTCGGGGTGCCTTCCTGAACGATTCGAAAGTCTTCTTCGTGACCTTCGGGGACTTCAGGATGTACGAAATTGGGGAGGTCCATCAGTAAGGCATCCAGCTTCTCTTGCCTTACTTTCAGCTGATCTTCGATCTGAGACACTTTGTCTTTGAGGGCCCGGCCCTCGNTTTTGTGAGCTTCGCGTTCGGCCTCGCTCATGGGTCGCTGGCCGGATTTCTGATGAGCGTTCCGCATTCGGTTGGCTTCATTTAGTTCCGTGAGCAGAGCATTGGCTTCTTCTTGTTCCGCAAGTACAGAATCGACATCCGCTTTTACGTTTCGGATGCGGCAGCTGCGGACGATTTCGTCGCGTTGCTCTCGAATGATGCGTGGATCAAGCATGGCCGCCAAGGGAAGCACAGCCTAGGAGTAGCTGCCATGCGTGAATATGACGAAGCTTCTGTTGGGTTTAGGGCGATTCGACCGGAGAGGCTGTGAAGCGAGCCACCCGAACGGGAGTCCACTCCTCAAAGTCGACTTCTTTCGCTCTGACGATGTAGCGCTGCGGTGCCGAACCCACGTGGTAGAAGGGGTAGCAGGTGACCAGGGTGAGGCTGGACTCCGCGGTTGGATTCAGCACCTGAACATATTCGGGCTCGACGATGAGAATTTCGCTGACCTCGTAGCGGGTCAAGCCTTTTAGGGTAGCGAGTTCGATTTCATCTCCTGCCCTGAGATGGCGTAAGCCGCGGAAATAACTGTCCCGATGGCCTGCGATGCCCACGTTGCTCCCGTCTCCGGGCTTCGCCGTACCTTCGATGAGGCCCACGCCCCGGTCAAGGGTCTCCTCGTCGGTTCCGTGAAGGACCATCACTTCCACATCAGCTTTTGGGATGACTAAACGTCCGACGGCGCTTTGACTCGATGGGCTGTTTTGGTGGCGCATTTGGTCAAAACGTTCGATCCGCAGGCTGGACCATTCTTTTTGATTGGGAGTCTCGGTTTGGATCCTGCTCGTCAGCTCATGATCAAACGAATGGGACTCTGTGCTTTGAAAGAGAGATCTTTGCGCACAGGCGGACAAATAGACGCTGATGCACAGGACCCCGATGGTGATAAGGCCTGTTTCGAGGTAGACCCACTTACGCGTCCTGCTTGAGGAAGCACGTTGCGAGCCTTTCTGAGATCTCAATTTTTTATTTCGCATCTTGGACGCCTAAATGGACAACTGGATGTATTCCCAGTCTCATGAGGANCTCTCAAGGGAATACCCCGGCCGACCACGAAACCCCGTGGCCGGCCGGTTTCTACTGAGTTCTATTGCAGTCGGCGCCGCAGCACTCGAACGCTTCCCGCCAGACCGAAAGCCAACAGACCGACCAGTCCTACAGCTGGGAGGGGGCTGGCCGTTTTGGGCAGAACCGCTGGTGCGGGCTCGGGCTCGGGCTCGGGTTCGGGCTCGGGTTCCGGCTCGGGCTCAGGTTGGACGACGGGCGCTGGCTTGACAGGCTCCGGCTCCGGAGTGTCGGTGGCGCAGGCCGTTGCGAAAAAGGCCAAGAGGCCTACTAGGATCAATGCTCGGATCATGAATTAGCTCCTGTTTTAGCCCTATGGGCTTGGATGGAGAAAGGAATGAATTACGCTTGGAGATCATCGCAGGCCCGGACTCATCCGTCGAGACATAAAGAGAAACAGCCCGGTGATGAGTCTCATTTAGAGGGGGCCGAAGCTTCCATGAAGACGCAAGCTTGGCGGAGAAAAGGGCATGTTTCCCATCAACGCCGGGGCTGAAGCCCAACGGAGTGAATTCAATCGCCTCTTGCTCGGCTCTTTCGTGACTCACCCCAGCCGAAGGGGCCTCATGCTTGCGGGTTTCTTGCTCCTTGACCCATAAGGGGGTGGGGCCCGCCTCGGGGTCTTGATACAGGCAGATCGGGGGCGTGCCGCCTTTTTAGTTGCTCCGATGAGTCGGGCGGCCGGTCAGCCCGAGTGTGTCTAGGCCTTCGATGCCCATCGCTTGGCAGATTTCTTCAATCATCGTGACCTCGCAATCAGAAAGTTCGTGGTCAGATTGAGCCACTGCGATTCCGCCGCGGACGATGAGGGCNGGACCCTCAATGTCTTGACTGCAGAGTGTGATGGCTTCAAGGGCTTCTTGTTTNCCTGAAGGAAAGTCTTCTCGGAGGCGCTCGATGTAGAAGAGGTAGAGTTTTAAAGCGCTCTCAAGGTCATGGCGCTTGAGGAGTTCGGGGCCGTTGAGAAGACTTTCGAGAGTGAGGGTCTCTTCGATTTCGAGATTTTGATCCGCGAGTGCGATCAGAGCCCCAGCGGCCATCATTCCTTCAATGAGAATCTCATCTTCAAGAGAACTCTCGTTCCGGTCGGCTTCATCGGGCAAGCTCATCTCCTTGGTTCAACCGCGTTGATGTAGAAAGTTAGACTGAAAAGCGTAGACCAAACCGTGTGGCTGTAAAAGNAAGAATAATAGGGGCCAACCGGGGTGGGCCCGCCTTCAATCGGCCCCGGACCCTTTCGTGACGCTTGACTTCAAAACATGTGTACCTGAGCGATCTCGATTTTTTCTGAATTCCTTGTCGCAAAAGCATACAGAGGTATGGTGGCAGGAAGTGAGTACTCTGTTTAGGGTGCTCCTCGAGCGAACAGGGCTAACGTTTTTTAGTCTGGGTGCAGAGGCTGAAGAGGGAGCATGTATGAGTGGACCGCTTTCGGGGATTCGCGTCATTGAGCTCGCCGGCATGGGTGCGCTGCCTTTTGCCTCATTGAAATTAGGTGACATGGGCGCGGATGTGATTCGTGTCCACCGGGTATCAGAGGTTCCGGATGAGCCTCAGAGGGCTTCGCATAATTTTTGGGATCGGAGCCGGCGAAGCGTGGCTGTGGATCTGAAGAACGAACATGGGCTAGAAACCGTTCTTCGTTTGGTCGATGAGGCGGACGTTTTTTTAGAGTCCTTCCGCCCGGGCGTTGCCGAAAAGCTCGGCCTAGGTCCGCCGGTCATGCATGAAAGAAACCCAAAGTTGGTATACGGCCGATTAACAGGCTGGGGACAGACGGGTCCCTTATCTCAGGCGGCCGGTCATTCGCTCAACTATGAAGCCATCACGGGGGTGACCCACAGTCTTGGGCCACGAGGTGGAGCGCCCGTGCCTGCTCTTCAAATTTTGGGTGACTTCGCAGGAGGCGGCCTTCATCTGGCCTACGGCGTCCTTTGTGCGCTCTTGCAAGCGGCCCGCACCGGGCAAGGTCAGGTGGTGGATGCTGCCATGACGGACGGNGTGATGTCTCTGATGAGTGTTTTTTATGCCATGGATAGTATGGGGATGCACAAGCCCGAGCGTGGCGTCAATCTTTTCGACGGGGGCGCGCCGTTTTATAACATCTACGAAACAGCCGACGAGCGTTACGTGAGCGTCGCCCCGATTGAGCCGCACTTCTATGCCATTTTGATCGAAAAGATGGGACTCGGGGCGGAGGATCTTCCGCCTCAGTGGGATGAATCTCGTTGGCCCGAGTTGCGAACCCGCATGGCCGCTGTGTTCAAGACAAAAACGCGTGATGAGTGGTCTGCTCTTCTTGAGGGAACGGATGCGTGCTACGCGCCTGTGCTGACTTTGGCCGAGGCGCAATCCTATCCTCATAATGTTGAGCGGGGCGCTTTTTTACCAGACCGACCTCTGCCAGAGTTGGTGCCCACCCCTCTTCTTTCGGTGACCCCGGGAGAGGCGGGGCCTTCGCCGGACTGGGCAGGCGCCGACACCGATTCGGTCCTCGAAGATCTGGGATTTTCAAAAACCGAGGTCAAGGCGTTACGCGAGCTGGGTGCGATTAAGTAAGCGAAGGGCCTGCGAGACGCTCAAGCAGCATGGGTTTAAATTGGGCGTCTGGACGGAAGTAGTAAAGAGCCTCTCTTTTGGATTGAGTCGATTCGGCGTCCACCAAAAGGTGTGGCTTAGTCGCGCCTCTTCTTTTTTCATCTTCACTGGCTAAGTCGTCGGGACCCTCTTCGATCCAGACTCCACAACGGAATCCTTCGAGCCATTGGGGGTGGGTGAGAGCGGCAATGGCCAATGTGTCAAAAGGGTTGAATCCGGGAGCGAGCAGTCCGTCGGTCCAGTTTGCAAGCCATGAACGGGAATGCTCGGCAATGTAGGCGCCGGCCCCCCCAGCTCTCTCAAGTTGGTCAAGGTCCTCGGCCTTTAGCCACACATGCGAAGAAACCTCCCAGGGTGCAAAGACCAGGGGGACCGACGAATCAAGAAGGTTTTGCATGGCTCCAGGGTCGCAGTCGAAGTTCAGGTCGGGGAAGGGTATCGGTTGGTCGGGGTGGGACAAAAAGCTTTGGCCGGGCCGCCGGGCCGCCACCATCACGATTGATTGAATCTTTGACGCGAGCTCAGGATGAAGTAANAGNAGGCTGGCGACGTTGGTCACCGGCCCGATGGCCATGATGTGAAGCGGGGCTTCCTCCAGNGCGGAGGCCAGTGCATCCACGGCCGGGCAGGAGGCTCCCCGTTCAGCCGATGAGCCCGCGCCCAGATGAACNTCCATGCCNACGGGCCCAAANCGTTCAACCACTTCGCTGGCTTGGGCTTGCGTAGATTCGATCGGCGCATTTCCGAAGACGGAGCTGACGCCTCGCAGATGAAGCTCTGGCGAGTGAAAAGTCTGAATGAGGGCGAGGCCATCGTCGACATCGGCGCCCTGAACGCCAATGGAGGTATCCGTATCGACCCATACATTGATTGATTGCGTGCTCATATAAAGAGAGTCCTNTATTGAGATTGGATGAGAGCGGATCGTGTTTTTTCGAGGAGGTCGACTCTCCAACCATCAGTTTTTTGAATAGGCAGTTGGCCGACGCCAATTAATCTTCGCATCACCTCGCAGGCGGCGGTTTGGGCGATACGTTCGAAGGAAAGGGTTGCGCCGCGTCGCTCGGCGTATTCGGTGAGGAAAAAGTCAGCTTCGGATACGGGCAGTTGGGCTAAGGCGAAGTGTCCAANCGCGCATCCAAGATCAAACTCTGCGNATCCAAGAAAAGCAAACTCCGGATCGATTACGCGTAAGCCGATCTCGGTNCGGAGCCAGCTTCCAGCAAAAAAGTCGCCGTGAAGAAGAGTCTGTCCGTTTTTANGATAGCGTTGACCGTGGGCACGGACGGCCTGAATAAAATCTNCATCCTGTTTGATCGAGACGGCCGCCGCCTGCAGACCAACTTCGAACGCGTCAAGGTCGAGTCCGTTATTTTGTTNTAATGGGATCTCAAAAATATGCGCGTGATTGAGCTCACGCATGGCTCGATTTTCGAAAAGAGTGGGATCTGCACCGCTCCCCTCTTCGTGCAGGGCTGCAAGGTAAGCTGCGAGCTGTTCAATCTCGTTTACGCTGAGAGGAGGGTCATTCTGCCCGGAGTAAAGAGAGCTTAAGTCTTTGGCGCCCGGTAAATATTCAAGAGCCGTTATATGAGTATCCGAATCGACTCTGATCAAGTAGGGCATCTTGGAGGCAACTTCAGGAATCTGCGCCACATGAACATAAAAGGCTTGCTCAAGGCTTGAGCGTTCCCAAGGCGCCTCGATGTCAGGATACTTCTCGACCCAGGGCCGTGCTTGCTTGAGAATAAAGCTGCGCACGTTGGTTTCGATCCGTAGGGTGAGGTTCATGTTTCCCTCGCCCGCCCGGTCGGCNCGCTCGATCTTTTCAGTTTCAGCCAGCCATTTTTTTTGACGTAAGAGCTTTTCTATTTCTTTGGTTTGACCGGCCTCGAGCCAAGGGAAAGATGGATGCTCCGCCATGGCTTTTTCGCGTGGATTCACGGTACGGTCACCTCTCATACGCTTTGAGTCGGCCTAAAATTAATTTTGCGNGTTTGGCGGACCAGATTAACGCAGCTTGTGCTCAGGATCGCTCTCATTTTCAGTGCGCTTGCCCGATTAAATAGGAAGCGGTGAAGTCTCGCAAATCAAGCTAGTCTTCGAAGCCGCTGCCGGAACTTTGTCCGACAGATCTTTGAGGAGTCTCCTAATGAGCGATGCCATCCATTCTTTTCGGATTGAAGCCAGCGACGCCGAACTTGATGATTTAAAGCGACGCTTATTGGCTACCCGCTGGCCCGACAAGGAGACCGTCGACGGTTGGTCTCAGGGGATTCCGCTCGACTATGTAAAAGAGGTTTGTGCCTATTGGGCTGACGGTTACGATTGGCGGGCCCGTGAGGCACGACTCAATGAGTTTGATCAGTTCAAAACAGAGATCGATGGCCTTAATATCCATTTCATTCACGTCAAATCGCCCGAGCCCAACGCGCTTCCNCTGATTATCACGCANGGTTGGCCGGGNTCNATCGTTGAGTTCCATAAAGTGATCGGTCCTTTGACAGACCCAGTGGCTCATGGCGGTCGAGCCGAAGATGCCTTTCATGTGGTGTGTCCCTCTTTGCCCGGTTACGGATTTACCGAAAAGCCCTCTGAGGAAGGCTATGGCGTAGAGAAGATCGCGGACACATGGGCGGCTCTGATGGCTCGACTCGGTTATGACCGATACATGGCCCAAGGCGGGGATTGGGGGTCTATGGTGACCAACCAAATCGGCATGCGTGACCCCGAACACTGTGCCGCCATTCACATGAATATGCCGGTTGTGGCGCCTGACCCGGAGACCATGGGGGATTTGACTCCGCTTGAGCAGAGCGCTTTAGCTGGGATTCAGCATTACCAGGAGAAAGATTCGGGTTATTCGAAGCAACAGAGCACGCGACCTCAGACGCTTGGGTACGCCCTTGTGGATTCGCCATCGGGCCAAGCCGCTTGGGTGATTGAGAAATTCTGGTCATGGATGGATTGCGATGGGCATCCAGAAAATGTTTTGAGTCGCGACGAATTGTTAGACAACGTCATGATGTATTGGCTTCCCGGCACAGCGGCGTCCTCTGCACGCCTTTACTGGCAGAGCTTTGGCACAACGGCCGATGCCCTGGCGGTTGTGGAATGCCCAACTGGATGTAGCATTTTTCCAAAAGAGATTTTTCGTTCGTCTAAGCGCTGGGCCGAGAAACGTTTCACAAACTTGATCCATTGGAACGAACTCGATAAGGGCGGTCACTTTGCCGCGCTTGAAGTGCCTGAGGTCTTTGTGGGTGAAGTGCGAGATTGCTTTCGAAGTATGCGATAGATCGCACCGAAGCTTCAATGCTCCGAAGAGCCCGTGTTGATCTATGGCTTTTCTAATTCAGTCAATGCGGTGGAGAAGTCTTCCCGGCTGATGCGGTAGCGGCTGACGAAGAAACAAGCGGCCAAGTAGAGCGTAAGGATGAGCGGCCCGTAGACCAGTCCGAGATCAAAGAGCGTGTCTGAACTCACCTGGCCTACGATTGCATTCTCTGGAAACGCAATGAAGTCAATGATCAGGCCACCGGCGAGAGTGCCCAGAGCGCTTGCACACTTTTGAACGAAACTGAGCGTTGAAAGAATAATGCCCTCGCTCCGTCGACCCGTGTTGACTTCGTTTTGCTCGGCGATGTCGGTCACCATAGAGATCCATATGGCATCAAGCATCAGGAACAGAAGCGTTTCAAAAAAACCGGCCACCATCATCATCCAAAAAAGAGTGTCGCTGCCGTTCTCCGGGAATAGTCCAAGCAATCTGAGTAAGATGGGGATCGCATTGATGAGACTGGCCCCCAAAAACATGAGAATCGCGACATTTTTCTTTTCTCTCTTGAAGGTGATTCGAGGAAGAAGCGGTATTAAAGCCATCCCACCAATCACCATGGGCACGACAAGCAGGGAGATTTCTTCGCTCGAAAACTCCCAAAAGAAACTGTAGATATACACCCAAAGAACAGCGTAGGTGCCGGAGGCGGTGTAATAGAGAATACCCGCCATCCCCATGGCTCGGAGGGAAGCATCGCGAATGACGTCCACCGACTGTCGGAAGAACTCCTTCGGAGCAAGAGAAGTGACGTTTCGGTACTCCCTCAGGTGAGGGATGAATTTGTGAAGGCCGACGCAAAAAATAAGAATTGAAACACCGATGGCGATGGCTCCGAATAGACCGGCCTCGCCGTATCCCGCGGCATTGAGAACGCCATCTGCATTTTCAGGCGTGGGCACGAGCCAAAACGCATACATGGCGACTGACATGCCATTGCCTACGACGGAGAAGGCCGAAGTCATGTAGCCGACTAAGCGAGTTCTCTCGTCGTAGTCGGACGTGATCTCCGCGATGATTGCGTAGGAGGGAATAACAAACAGGGTTAGTCCGAGTCGGAGCCCGATATTGCAGACAATGAGATAAAGGAAGAGAAGATTTTCGCCTCGAATAAAGTCGGGCGGATGCCAGAGTAAAAAATAGAAAATTACGGCCGGCAGAATCGATGCGTAGAGAAAAGGGTGCCTTCGTCCCCAACGTGATTTCCAGTTGTCGGAGAGGAACCCCGTGAGAGGGTCTGAGATCGCATCGAAGAGGAGGCCCACCGCAAGTGCGATGCCGGTTAATGACCCTGAGAGGCCAAGGATTTGGTTGTAGAAAATGAGTACGAAGTAGTGCGCATTGTCTATCAGGCCGGGGCCAATTCCCCCGCTTGCGAATACCCAGCGAGTGGAAATTGATTTGGCCGAAGGCTCGATGGAACTCATTGACTTCGACCGGATATGACTTCAAACCATTTAGATGCGTTCATGGGTCCTGCCCCCAGCTAACTTGATTCAGGATAGACGACAATCATGGCTAAGCGCTCGCGGGTCACAAAGAGCCACAGACTGGATATGTGGGGTGTTTCAAAGGCCTAGGCCAGAGCCTTTCCGAACCTGCTATGTGGGTTATTGGGCATCGGAGAGGGCGAGATCCTCACGTAGCTTTCGCTTTAGAAATTTGCCACTGGCATTTCGGGGCAGGGATTCCTGAACAATCCATATGTAGCGAGGGATTTTAAATTTGGCGATTCGTTCTTGGCAGAACTCGCGAATATCGTCGCCTTTCACGGTGGCGCCGTCTTTTAGAAATATTGCAGCGCCCACTTCTTCGCCTAAACGATCGTCGGGAACGGCGAAGGCTGCGCATTCGGCCACATCTTCGTGATTAAAGATGGCGCTCTCGACCTCTGCACAGTAAACGTTTTCGCCACCCCGAAGCACCATGTCCTTGGCGCGGTCGACTAGAAAGACAAAGCCGTCCTCGTCGATGCGCGCGATGTCGCCCGTATGAAGCCAGCCGTCTGTAATATCCTCAGCCGTAGCTTCGGGTCGATTGAGATAGCCTCGAATCACCTGTGCGCTTCGAACCCAGAGCTCTCCCACTTCTCCCTGGGGCAGCGTCTTGCCGTCGGCATCAACACAACGGGCTTCAAAGACAGGCAGGGGAGGGCCTGCACTGGCGGGTTTGTCTACGAAAAAACCTGCCGAGATCGCGGTAATGATGCCGCAGGTTTCCGTCATTCCATACCCGGTAGCGGGCCTCGCTGTTTTCACTCGTTCATCAATTTTCTTGACCAGGTCTGGCTGCAGCGCTGCACCGCCGCCGCCCAGTGATTTCAGGGTCGAAGTATCGTACCGATCAAAATCCGGGTGGTTAATGAGTTCACGGGCCATAACGGGTACGCCCGAGAGCGTTGTGATTTTTTCGGCCTCGATGTGCTTGAGGGCTTCGCCCGCATCCCACTTGTACATTTGGACGAGCTTCCCGCCCGCAAGAGTGGCGGAGTGGGCCACGCAATTATTGGCGGTGACGTGAAAAAGAGGAGTCACAACCAAAACTGAGAGTTGAGGCGGGGCGGGCGCTTCTTCAGCCGAGGCCTCGGCGTCCTCTAGAGCACTCGCCACGCGGTTTGACGCGGCCGCGTAGGCGAGGTTTGAAAAAGCGAGACTAAAGATCTGATTTACGCAGCCGAGATGAGTGAGTTGTGCCCCTTTAGGTTTCCCGGTGGTTCCTGAGGTATAAAAAATACAGGCATCACTCAAGGGCTCAACGCTCACTTCTGGCAGAGAGCCGTCGTGCTCTCGAAGTTCGGACCATGAAGTGACCCCTTCTGGCAGTTCGCCCTCGGGCCTGACGCAGACAATTTGACAGTCTGGGGCGGCACTCCGGTGAGGCAAGAATCGATCAAGTCGGTCTTGGTCGGCAATCAGGACTTTAGGCTCAGAGTCTTCCATTCCGTACACCATCTCGGGGCCCAGCCACCAGGCATTCATGCCGACCACGGTGGCTCCCATGGAGACCGTGGCCCAGTAGGCGAGCATCCATTCAGGAAAATTTCGCATCGCAATCGCGACCCGGTCTCCTGGTACGATCCCGTGCGCGCTTAACCAACCGGCTACCGCGTTGACCTCCCGATGGGCTTCCGCATAGGTCCAGCGCTCGTCGCCGTAAACCAAGTAGTCCGCATCGCCGTGCCCGGCCGAACCCAGCCAGATTTCTCTCAGCGAGGGAGGAACCGATTTATAGGCTCGAACCGAAACACCATTCACTTCGACTTGGTGGACCTCAAAAGGGGCCCCTGGAGCGGTGAGTTCTTGCCAGACTTCGCGGAGTTCTTCGTACATGGTCTCTCCCGGGGAGCTTGATCAGGTTCAGGGTTTGTTGTTTTCACTTAGGGTTTTCGTAACCCTCAAGGGTAGTACGAAGATTTTCTCGCGCACGACTCTGCGACTTGTCGATGAGTCTTTTTTGATCCAAAAGGATTCTGTCTGCTTGAGGGTGCACCGTCTTTTTGCTTTTTTCGAGCAGCCAAGGAGAGGGCGTCTCGGCGATTCGGGGCTGGAATCAAGGTTTTTTTGGCCGTGTTGGATAACGGCTGATTTTTCGAGGTGGTCGCTTCGACTGGCCTTGAGGAGCCTGATTTTTTTACATTTTAGGGGTGGGTGACGGGCGGCGGCGGTGGGAGATGCCTTCCGGGTATAAGTGGAGGAAGAAGGCCTTGAGATGAGTCAGATTTTGGCGCGGACCGGCAGGGGAGGGAATATGGATGGCATGAGTCCATGGGCTTGCGTTATTCCCCGGGGTCTTGTCTTTTTTCCCGTGAACCTTGGGCTCGGAGCTTTGAGCCGCGAAGGTCGGATTGAGTCCCATTGAAGTCGTTTGGCAGAGCGCCGGAGCTCTCAAAAGAGAAAAATCTGGCCGATAAAACGAAT
Organism: Deltaproteobacteria bacterium; assembly: GCA_002691205.1. GTDB lineage: Bacteria > Myxococcota_A > UBA9160 > UBA9160 > UBA4427 > MED660. The sequence goes on along the minus strand of NZHD01000101.1, from coordinate 6,441 downwards.
TCGGGTTGATTCCGAAGCCAATTGGGGCCGGATCCTTTCGAAAATCGGGCTAGGATGGGCCTGCACGGAGAGGTAGCCAAGCGGCTGACGGCACCGGTCTTGAAAACCGGCAACGCGCAAGCGTTCGTGGGTTCGAATCCCACCCTCTCCGCCAGTACGTTGAAATTGCCCAACGGGGGCAGAGGCGGGCCCAGAGAAGCCCGGTAGCCCTCTTGGGAAGTAAAGTGATAAATAAATTGGGAATCTGGAGGGGAGATCCTATTCTCCTCACCCCGTGGAGAGGTGGCCGAGTGGCTGAAGGCGCGCCCCTGCTAAGGGTGTAACGGGCAACCGTTCGAGGGTTCGAATCCCTCCCTCTCCGCCACAGATTTTAGGCCTCGCTTACTCTTCAAGAGAGGTGAGTGGCTCAGAAAGGGCTTTGCCTCAGGACAATTTTAGGAGAGATGGCCGAGTGGCTTAAGGCGCACGCTTGGAAAGCGTGTGTACGGCAACGTACCGTGGGTTCGAATCCCACTCTCTCCGCCACCCTCTTTTGCATTTGCTAGTGTAATGCTCCCGGTTTTCAAAGAGCCAAAAAAGGAAGCCGGCCTGCGCGCCCGTAGCTCAGTTGGATAGAGCATCAGCTTGCGGAGCTGAGGGTCGCACGTTCGAGTCGTGCCGGGCGCGCCATATACGTTTCCGCATTTCGCGAGAGTCCCAGTGTCCCCGTAGTATGCATAAGGAAGACGATGCAAGGCGGCGCAGCCGCCCAGCGAGTCGTGCCGGGCGCGCCATTATTCTTCATCAACCTGTCCCGGACATGGCCCAGGGTGCACTATGGGCCTTTAAAATTCCTATCCGCTGGTTAAATGCTTCCACGCAGTTAGTCTCGTTTACTCAAGTCGAGGGTAAATAAAAAGTAGTCTCCCAATCAAAGGACATCAAAATGGACTCCACGGCACTTGTCGCAACATGGAACACCTTGAGAAAAAGCATCATAAACTCGCAAATGTCTTCGGTAATAATGTTGGCGGTCGTGCTTTACTTGGTTGCAACTGGGCAATTTGTGGACTCAAGCGTAGAGGTTAAGCTTTTCGCGGTTGCAGTCTTGGTTACCACTGGCGCACTCTCCTTGATAAATCAGCTCGCAGCAATTCGAGAGGGGTCTGCTCTTATCAAAGACATGAAGGCCTCCGATTCTGCACTCGAAACTGCCATTGCCTCCTCGGCTCGATTCGTGAACCTAACTCAAGTCGCGATAGCAATCTTTGCCATAGTTACGATTGTGTTGTTTGTGGTTGCGATTTACTAATCGCCCGAGGGTGAACGTTTTGGGGCGTGATCACCGAGCCTCATGCTTTAGAGCCATGAAATTGGAATCACGTTGGGCACGTATTGGGCGCGAATCAGCAGTTAGCACCGCCCGAGCCACCAAAACTAGGGCTTAGTAGGTCGCGAGTCTACGGACTCTTAATCAGTGTTTTTCCGGGTTCAAGCCCCGGGGTCGCACCAAGATTCTTGGCCGGTGAGTGCCCGCAAACCGTTGGGGTTTAGAGGTTGAGAGTTCCGATTCCTACTACCCATGCCAGTATTGATTTGGATGCCAAGCTCAGAACTATGTAGCCCTTTTCTCCAAACTCGTAGAGCTTCCACTTTTCGACCTTCTTGTATTGCAGCCACATGTTTAGGCCGAAGGTGTTGAAGAATAAGAAGGTCAGCAAGAAGCCGAATTGCGCGTAGCCCGGAATCGAATCTGAGATGTCGTTAGTAGAGACCCAGAAATACATTCCTCCCATGATCCACGGAACAATTCAACTTACGGACCCCAGTCCTCTCTAGAGAACCCCCGTGTCCCTCTTCAACCTGTCCCGGACATGGCCCAGCGTGCACCATGGGCCTTTGAAATTCCTATCTGAGTCGACTTCGAAGTAGGCTCGACAACAAGAAAAAATCCTTGATCCGATTCGAATGGCGCATCTCAATCGGATCCAGGACTTTTCTGGTGTTCGTGAAGCCCTGACTTGGTGCCGTCGAATGATCGTGTCAGGACTCTATCTTCAGCTAGGGCGAATCACAGCCGGGTCTCGGATCCGATGTACAACCCCTTACTTCACATGTTGCTTGCGGGTCGCCGCATTGGTCTGCATTTGTGAGTACAGCGCTGGTACAGCCGTAGGCATTGCCGTAGTCCGTGCAGGCCTGTGCATCTACCGAGGGGCCTGCGGGCACGTCGTTGAAGCATTCAGAGCACCTGAACGGATCGGGTATCCCGCCGCTTCCGCCGTTGTCATTGTCTGAACATCCCACGATTGTGAACATCCCTAGAGATACCATCAAGAAACTCAAAGCCAAATATTTCATACCTGTTTTCTTCTCCTCAAGTTAAGGTTTTCGTGCTGCGCCGACACACTAGATCATTTATTTCCAAATTCCTCATGATCTCCAGATTCAGGACGAGGTCTTCGACTGTCCCGAGAGTGTGTACCGGCGCGAGAACCATTGTAGATATTCCACGACTGCTCTCCCACTCGAATCACGCGTCTCCTCTGGCCACATGCATCGCAGACAATCTCGTCATTGCAGCCTCGAATTGCCGCCTGGCCGCGGCCGTGAGGCAAGGCATCAGCACCGAGAGGTGATGCCGAATGCCACCCTCCTGCTCGGCCCAGGTCACCCGGTTGATGCCCATTCTCTGGGCTAAACGGACCGAGAGCCGATCTCTGGGGGCTCCCCAAGCCAAGCCCCCCGTGCCCGTTGAGGCATCGGGGGGCTTGTTGGGTCAGATCAGAACCTAGATGCGATTAAGCAGCCAGGGCTTCACAGGCCTGAACGCAGCGGTCGCATGCCTCCATGCACGCCTTGCAGGAGGCGTGTTTCTCGGCGTGCGGCTGACAGGCCGCCGAGCAGGCTTCGCAAAATTCTGCACAGACGGCTACGAGCTGCCGAGTCGGTGCATCCGGCGTCGACTCTGAGGAGATCACAGAGTAGGTGGCCTGAGTGACCGCCTGCGTCTTCAGTACGCTGCTGAGGCAGTCGGCCAGAGCCACGTCGCCCTCTGCGATGGCGGCCAGGCAGTGTCGTATACAATCCGCAGCGGCTGCGTCGCAAGCCAACGTTGCTTCTCGAAGCTTCGTGACGCCCTCATGTTGAGCGTGGCCGGCGTGGCCTCCACCCGACGGGTGAGACGCGGCCGAGGCTTTCGCCAGAGCGATTGTTGCTAGGCCCGTGGTGGCGCCAACTAGAAAATCTCTTCGATCCATGGTGTTGATCCTCCGTATGGACGACGCGGGCCCCACTTCAGGCAGGGCAGCATGACGTCATCTCGTTCATTGAAAGGTCGAATCTTTTGCGGATTGAGGCCGCGGAAAGAATCGAATCAATTCAGGAGGACAATCGTGTTCTCTGAAAAACCAGGGTAGGGAGGCGGGTGCCAATCGGGCCGCACGGGTTTGCGGTCGAATGCGGCCCACGCGAAGTCGGTCTCGGGGATTGCCGCCCAACTCAGCCACTCCGGGGCGGACGGCGTTGCGGGGGTGGCGGGCAGGGTCGCGGTTTGACCGTGCTCGAAGCAATCGCAATCCAGCGTCGCATCGGAATCAAAGCTCAGCGAAATGTGATTCCCAGCGGCTTGATGGCACCCTGCGTTCACCACGGAGTCCGAGGCGAGGGCTCCCAGGGCGAGATCGCAATGCCGGCAGTCTGCGCCCAACAATCCTGCTATCAGGAGCAGGAGGGCACTGACTCGGAGGAAAACTTTGGCGGATTGCTTCACCACAATCGAAAAATAGTCCAAATGGCCAATCCCGCAATCGATGGATCTCGCTTGATGGTCCGCGTACGCGATCCTCTTCGAAAACGGGATCATCAGGGACCCTGAGGCGGCAGCAATGCGCCAGCCTGCGCCGGAGTCGGGCCCAGACAGGCGCTGGGGCGGACACGCGGCTATTCCCTGGGAATTATTGATCGCTCCGAATGAATGCGCTTTAGCGATCGGGCCGCGCGGGAGCGTTCTCCCCCTTAGCCTTTCCTCGCGCGAAGGTTATATTTTGTCCAGACAGACCGACTCATCGACGAGGTCAGGCGCTGGGGAGGCCCCAAGAGAAATATGAAACGAACCCGCCGCGATCGATATCGACTCAGCCGTTGGCTTCTGATCGCTCTGCTGGTGACACTGGGCTGCCGTCCGTCCGCGGATGAGGCGGGCAGCGCAGGCGTTGTCGTGTATCGCGACCCCGGTCAGGATGCCTGGGAGCCGGTGTCTGAATCCGATGTGGCGGAATTGTGCGGTCTGAATCCTCAGATTTTGCAAGCGGTTGATGAGAGCGTCGATTTTCCGTATGCGATTGTCCGCCGGGGTTTCCTCTGTCATGAGTTTTATCCGGGCGAGTCCACCGCAGAGGATCGTTCTGAAAATTTTTCTGCGGCCAAGACCATGGCGGCAGTCGGCATCGGGCGATTGGCCCGAATGAGTCGGGCGCTTCAGGTTCCTTTTTCGGATACCGACCGAATGGACCAGTGGATTGAGCCCAATCCGAACGACTTCAACCCGATCGATCCCGATGCTCAAGTGGCCCATGTGCTGGCACAAGTCGCGCGCGCGGATCCCGAGGCCGGCAATGACATCACTTACGGAAATCGACTCTGGCTCTACGACGCCATAGGCAACGAACAGCTCAATCGACTAATCGACGTCATGAATGCAGTCATCGCCCAAGACCCCGCGCAATTCAGTGGTCTGGAGGGTGAGGCTCAGCCGAACTTTGCGAAAGCTTTTGTCGAGACGGAACTGTTCGCGAAACTCGGAATGCGAGATAGCGTCATCGATTTCTTTGGATCGGGTCTCTTCTTAATCTCTGCCGGGTGGCAGTCGACCCTGCGCGACTTCGCCCGGCTCGGACTCTTTCTCGCCCACGATGGGGTCTGGGATGGAGAGCGGCTTGTTGATGCGAGTTGGATCGAGTCCATGAGACACTCGACGTTCGAAGATTCGAATACCGGTTACGGTTATCTCACCTATGTGGCTTCTCAGTACGGTTTCAAAGTGCCGGGTTACTCAAACTTCTTCTTCTCGCCCTTCAGCAGTTGCCAGCCGCCCGGACTCTGGCCCGATTACCCGCATGGTCTGAGCGAATCGCCCGACTGCGGATACGACGGGGTTTACTCTTGTCGTCAGCAGTACGACGTGGGTGTGTTTGGTGCAGCCGGTGGAGGTGGACAGGTCATCGCAATCCATCCGGGTTTGGACCTCGTGATTGTCACGCGCAACGCGGGAGATGGAGATTTTCTGCATGGCATGTGGAATCGAATCCGACCCGCTTTGGTGGCAGAGGATCCGGTCTATGCGGGCGACGAACAAGCTTTTTGTACCGCGTACTCGGCCGGCCTCTATGCGCCGGACTGGATCGGACTCGAATGAGAGCGTACGAGCCGGGAGAACTTCTTTTACTCCTTGATCTGGACGGTGGCAGCCAGGAGCCGGGCGGATGGGAATTATAAAGGCCCATTCTACACCTTGTACCGGACCTGGCGAAGGGTGTAGAAAGGGCCTTTATAATTCCTCTCCGCCTTCGAGAGTGATCGCTGGTTGCTCGTAGGGCCAGCCAGTCACATGAGGGACTTGCATGAGTACCTCGAGGGTCGGCCGAATAGTTGCAATCGTGAGGGGATCAGCGGAGGGTTTCAGCTTTGCTTCAAGACCGTCCGGCCCTCGCACGAACATCCAGAGCTTTGAGGTTCCCGGAATGTTCCATCGGTGCTCGCTCCACAGCTCCCCTTCACCGCGACCGTGATCCGTTGAGACCAGCAAGACGGTCGGCTGCCCGTTTGACTCGAGCTTGCGCAGCTGCGTGTCGATCCCTTCAATCCATCGGTCGAATTTTTTAAGCGTCTCGATATGGCCCGGGTAGTCATTGCTATGCCCCGTGCCGTCGCTTCCGTCGAATGCGAGGAAAAGCACTTGGAAAGTGGGTGCCTGGAGTCTTTCCATCGCGATTTCGAAAATGACATCGTCCGTTTCGCCAGGCGGGCTCCACTTCGCACCGTCGAGACCCGATTCGAAAAGTAATCGCCACTGATGATTGACGGCGTCTTGTCCGCAGTGGGCGTCGAAAGATTCAGATGGATTGAGAGCCGGACACAAGCCTTTCCAGGTGGTGTAGATCGCAACGGCTTCGTCTGGGAGATTGTGATATTCCTGAACTCGTTCAAAGAAATTTTGCCCGATGGGGGGACTGCATTCATTGCTGACACAAAAAGTCGCTCGTCCCATGAACATCGAATGGTATCCCGGCATGCTGATGCCCATTGGATTGGCAAGGGTCAGGGCGGGCCCACCGTTGGGTGCGCCGAACATGAAGCCGCTTTGAGGTAACTGGCGGGTCAAGTAGGGCATGACCGGCGTGTTCTGCCCGACGTCGAATGGGCTCGGGTTCGAGGCGATGGGTCCGAATGCTTCCTCGGGCC
>NZHD01000100.1 GCA_002691205.1 Deltaproteobacteria bacterium | reverse complement strand
CGCTCGATCCGCACACCCAACCCTCCGGTGGACCACGGCAGTGCCGCGGACCAGCTCTCGTACTCGCAGCGCGCCGCCCGCGTCGTGACCGTTCTGTCCGACATGGCCGCGGTCGTCTGCCTCTCCTCGTCGGTCACGCACCCCTCCTCGGCCCTGCAGGCGACGCGCAAGGCGCCGACCTCCTTCTCCGCCATCGCGCGCATGGAGCAACCCGGCCGCGACGAGTTCTACACGGCCCACTACAAGGAGGTCGACGGCCTCTTCGACTCGGAGACGCTCATCCCCGTGTACGTCGACACCCTCCCGTCCGGCGCCAAGATACTTCCGCTGCACTCCCACTTCAAGTACAAGTCCTCCGGATGCGCCAAGGGCCGCACGTGTCTGGGGGGCAACCACCTCGTCTACGGGATCGACTACAACCGCACCTTCTCGCCCACGGTCAACCACACCACCTTTCGCGGCTTCTGCGCTGCGGCGGCGGCGGGTGACTGCGAGATCCACGGCGGTGACATACCCCAGGCGTACACGCAGAGCGACCACGACATCGACGGCGAGCCCTACCCCGCGCGATATGCGCGCATGCCGGAGGGCTACGCCTACACCAACGAAACGGGGCGCAAGATGTGCGTCAAGGTCGCCAACCTGTACGGAGACCCGGTCATGGGACGCCGGTTCAACAAGTCTCTCGACAAGTGGCTGGTCGACACGCCGCACGACGGGTGGTCGGCGACGCGCTCCGAGTGGGATCACTGCCTGTACACCATCCGCGTCGGCGACGTGACGTTGCACATGGTGCTCTACGTGGACGACGTCCTGGTCTCCGTCCCGCGCACCAAGGCCGGGCGCCGTGCCGCACAGTCCTTCGAGCGCGACTTCCACGACCGCTACGGCATCGAATTCGACTCCGACTTCTCCGAGTTCCTCTCGATTGGCATCACCCAGAACGAGAAGGGGATCACGCTCGACGCGCTACGGTATCTCGAGGACGTGGCCGCGCAGTTCTTCCCCGGCGGCGTCCACCACGTCTACGAGACCCCGACCCTCGACGGCCTCGCCAAGGCGGTGGACACCCCTCTCGACCCGGATGACGCGCTGGCTTCGGCACCGCACACCCGCTACCACCAGATCGTCGGCACCATCCTCTACCTCGCGGTGACCACGCGCCCCGACCTTGCCTGGGCCGCGGCGATGCTCTCCCGCCGTATGGCCACGCCCACCTCGTGGCTCCTTCTCCAGGCGGAGCGCGCGCTCATGTACGCTCACTCGACGCGCCGCCTTGGGATCACGTACAAGCGCGGCGTCGCTGACCCCCGGCTCTCCACCACCTGGGCGCCACCCGACGTCGAGGGCGGCAGCGACTCCGACTGGTCCGTCATCCGCTCCATGTCCGGCTGGGGCTTCGCCTTCGTCGGCGGCATCGTCGCCTGGGGGGCCAAGAAGCAGCCCTCCATCGCGCTCTCCACGATGGAGGCGGAGATCATGGCTGGCTCGGCCGCCGCGTGCGAGGCTGTCTTCCTCCGCGGCCTCTTCACCGACCTCGGCTTCCCGCCCTCGGGTCCTACTACCCTGCTGATGGACAACACCGCCGCGATCGACTTGGCGCACGACCCGACCGACCACTCCAAGGCCAAGCACATCGAGCGTCGCCACCTTCACATTCGCGAGCTGCGCGCGCGCAAGATCGTGGACGTGCGCTACGTCAAATCCGAGAAGAACGCGGCCGACATCTTCACCAAACACATCCCGCGCTCGCGCTTCCAGACGCTGCGCGCGATGTACATGAGCGGCTGACCCTTCCCCTTATCCCGCATACCTGCACTGCCCGCTTGTTGACACGCGGGCATGGGGGGGCTGATGCAATCTGGCGCAACCTCGCGCGATCTGGAGCGATCTGGCGCGATCTGGTACGATCCGACGTGATCCTGATGCGCCCCACACCCTTTGGTGCGCATGCGCCACGCTGCGCCACGCGTTCTGGTCAGAACAAGCCAAAAGCGCCCAAACCATAGCGATCCGGCGGGGTTTGCCGCTGCAGGGATATGCTGGAGTCCGGCCCAGACAGTCTCGGACTCTTAGGCAGAAAATACCGTAAAGTATCGGTCACTGCGTTGCATAAATCCAGCCTCACACTGGTAGCACCTCTGAGGCCTACTACACCCACCTACCGAGGAGATCTCAGCACTTACCGGATAAACCATGTCCGAGACCAACACCTACCTCACCAGCAAAAAGCCCTACATGCACGCGAGCAAGGAGGAGTTTGACGACTTCTTCCTGGACCTCTCCGCCAAGATGAACAACCACCCGCACAAGCTGGACTCCATCATGACCAAGTATTCGCTGCACCGCGCATGCACGCGCAAGGAGATGGAGTACCTGAAGAAGTTGGGCGTCACCGAGCGCGCCGAGATCGCCGCGCACCTCACGGAGGTCAAGGAGGACTACAACGAGGAGGTGTTCAACACCTTGATCCTCAACATCTCCAACACCTCCCTGAAGCGCAAGCTGCACCGCGACTACAACAAAGACGGACACAAGGCGTACATACACATCGCCGAGAGGTGGGACGTCACCGTGAACGACTCACGCCCCGCGTCGATCGCCCAGGAGCGCAAGGAGCACGTGGAGGCCGGACTCACCAAGATCACGCTCGACGCCTTCACCGCCTTCGTCGACAAGCTGACCACCTACAACACGCAACTGGCGTCCACTCCGTACAAGCAGGAAGGGGCGCTCGACGTTATCGCGATCCTCGACGCGATGGCCGCGGTGGACGGGGACTTCGTCTCGACCTTCAAGATCACCAACGTAGCCATCCTCACCGACTTTGACAAGACGTACGACCTGCTCAAGAAGCTGCTCGAGGAACGCGACCGCACCGTGGCCAAGACTGCCGCGACGGAGGAGAGACGCGCACTGATCGCGCGGAAGGAGACCCCCCCGCCTGCGCTGGAGCGCGAGGTGACGGCCCTGCGCGCGGAACTCACCCGGATCGGCAACCTCATTACCGGGGACCCCCGCACCATTGGCGCGTTCGCGGCCGCGAGGGGGGGAGAACGCACTACATGCGCCGACTGCAACGGGTTCCACAGGGGGCCGTGCGTCGGCAAAGGCGTCGCCCTCGGCACCATGACCCGCGACGAGGCGAAGGGCATCCTCCCGGACACGATCAAGGGTACCCCCGTCGACGACGCGCGCAAGGAGTCCATGATCGACGCGGCCGTCAAACGCTACACGAACGCGCACCCCCCGGACAACACCGCCGCCGAGTCGAAGTCCGGCGCGCCCGCGGTCGCCCCGCGCCCGAAGAAGCTGGTCGTGCTCGGTGCCAACGTGGTCGTGGTCAACGTCGGCAACGCCGCGATGGGCGGACGCGACATCGACTACACGAGGGACCCCTTCCCGCTGCGTCTCGACTCCGGGGCCGAGCAGACCATGTTCAACCACCGCGGCTTCTTCCCCTTCGGTACCTCCCCCGTCGCGGAGGAGACCATGGTCACGTTCGGGCAAGTCGGCTCCTCGACCAAGGTGACCGAGGTGGGCACCGCCGTCGTCGTCAAGGACTTCGCCGACGGGACGACCGTCGTGATCCACATCAAGAACGCGCTGCTCGTGCTCGACCTGCGCGAACCCCTCGTGGACACCATCCAGTGGTATCGCGAGGCGCAGACGTACGTGAATCTCAAGACGAACACGGTCGACTTCGAGAAGCACGGCTTCAGCATCCCGTTCGACACCGACCGCGGGTTCACCGTTCGTATGCTCAACGCGAGCGACCTCGCGCACCTCCAGAACGCTGGGGGACCCGCGTCCACCGCGCCCTTCCTGACGCGCGGCAAGTCGCTCGGACCTGCGGGCCTTTCGTCCACGCAGACCATCGCGCTATGGCAGGCGCGCACCTGCCTTGGGACGAGGCGCCTGCGCGACCTGCCGACGTCGACGGCCGACGCGCCCGCGTGCCTCGCCAACGCGAAGATCTTCGACGTGCTCAACGATGAGAGTCTGACGGCGAACATGCCCAAGCTGCACGTCTCCGCGGCCGGCGAGCGCGTGCCCACCACACACTCGGGCGAGATCACCTCCGCCGACTTCGTGGGGCCCTTCCCGCCGTCCAAGCACTTCGGTAACCGCTACGTGGTCCCCTTCGTCGACGTCCACTCCGGCACGTACTCCACCTCCTTCGCCGTGCAGAAGTCCGAGTACCCCAAGATGCTGATGACCTACTTCCTCGAGAACCAGAACCGGGCCGGGTGCGACTTCACCGGCGGCCTCCTCTACCAGGACAACGAGATCGTGCTCAACAGCAAGGACGTCAAGATGGTGACCGAGCAGTACGGGGTCACCATGCGCAACGCGTGCGAGTACTCACCCTGGCAGAACGGCTACTCGGAACGCTCCAACCGCACCCTCGAGTCGGACATGCGCGAGATGATGCACCGCGGTGGGGCGGGCGACGAGTACTGGGACGTCGCGGCCGCGCAGGCCTCCCTCATCGAGAACTCCTCCTCGCACGCCTGGACCGGACCGGGCACCACCCCGCACGAGTTGCGCACGGGACGGCGAGCACACCTCGGCGGCATCCGCGTCATGTTCTGCCTCGCGTACGCGCGCGTCCCGCCAGCGAAGCGCCTCAACAAGCTCAAGCCGCAGGCGCTCCGCTGCATGCACCTCGGCACCTCCCGCAATAAGCCGGGCTATCTGCTCGAGATCCTCGACGGGGAGCGCAAGGGGGAACTCATCACCACCGACCAGGTGATCTTCCTCGAGAACGTCTTCCCGCTCAAGACCCCCGACGCGGACCCCGGCGTCGACGACGAGGCGTACCCGTACGCGACGGAGNCCGACCCCGACGACTCCGCCAACGACGACTCCCTGCCCACGGTCGTCGGGTCCGACACGGGCTCCGACACCGGCTCCGACGACGATGCCCCCGCGCCGCCGCCGCCCGCGCCGCATGCGCCCCGCCGCTCGGTCCGCACACGCCACGCTCCGGTGGACTACGGCAGTGCCGCGGACCAGCTCTCGTACTCGCGGCGCGCCGCACGCGTCGTGAACGTTCTGTCCGACATGGCCGCGGTCGTCTGCCTCTCCTCGTCGGTCACGCACCCCTCCTCGGCCCTGCAGGCGACGCGCAAGGCGCCGACCTCCTTCTCCGCCATCGCGCGCATGGAGCAACCCGGCCGCGACGAGTTCTACACGGCCCACTACAAGGAGGTCGACGGCCTCTTCGACTCGGAGACGCTCATCCCCGTGTACGTCGACACCCTCCCGTCCGGCGCCAAGATACTTCCGCTGCACTCCCACTTCAAGTACAAGTCCTCCGGATGCGCCAAGGGCCGTACGTGTCTGGGGGGCAACCACCTCGTCTACGGGATCGACTATAACCGCACCTTCTCGCCCACGGTCAACCACACCACCTTTCGCGGCTTCTGCGCTGCGGCGGCGGCGGGTGACTGCGAGATCCACGGCGGTGACATACCCCAGGCGTACACGCAGAGCGACCACGACATCGACGGCGAGCCCTACCCCGCGCGATATGCGCGCATGCCGGAGGGCTACGCCTACACCAACGAAACGGGGCGCAAGATGTGCGTCAAGGTCGCCAACCTGTACGGAGACCCGGTCATGGGACGCCGGTTCAACAAGTCTCTCGACAAGTGGCTGGTCGACACGCCGCACGACGAGTGGTCGGCGACGCGCTCCGAGTGGGATCACTGCCTGTACACCATCCGCGTCGGCGACGTGACGTTGCACATGGTGCTCTACGTGGACGACGTCCTGGTCTCCGTCCCGCGCACCAAGGCCGGGCGCCGTGCCGCACAGTCCTTCGAGCGCGACTTCCACGACCGCTACGGCATCGAATTCGACTCCGACTTCTCCGAGTTCCTCTCGATTGGCATCACACAGAACGAGAAGGGGATCACGCTCGACGCGCTCCGGTATCTCGAGGACGTGGCCGCGCAGTTCTTCCCCGGCGGCGTCCACCACGTCTACGAGACCCCGACCCTCGACGGCCTCGCCAAGGCGGTGGACACCCCTCTCGACCCGGATGACGCGCTGGCTTCGGCACCGCACACCCGCTACCACCAGATCGTCGGCACCATCCTCTACCTCGCGGTGACCACGCGCCCCGACCTTGCCTGGGCCGCGGCGATGCTCTCCCGCCGTATGGCCACGCCCACCTCGTGGCTCCTTCTCCAGGCGGAGCGCGCGCTCATGTACGCTCACTCGACGCGCCGCCTTGGGATCACGTACAAGCGCGGCGTCGCTGACCCCCGGCTCTCCACCACCTGGGCGCCACCCGACGTCGAGGGCGGCAGCGACTCCGACTGGTCCGTCATCCGCTCCATGTCCGGCTGGGGCTTCGTCTTCGTCGGCGGCATCGTCGCCTGGGGGGCCAAGAAGCAGCCCTCCATCGCGCTCTCCACGATGGAGGCGGAGATCATGGCTGGCTCGGCCGCCGCGTGCGAGGCTGTCTTCCTCCGCGGCCTCTTCACCGACCTCGGCTTCCCGCCCTCGGGTCCTACTACCCTGCTGATGGACAACACCGCCGCGATCGACTTGGCGCACGACCCGACCGACCACTCCAAGGCCAAGCACATCGAGCGTCGCCACCTTCACATTCGCGAGCTGCGCGCGCGCAAGATCGTGGACGTGCGCTACGTCAAATCCGAGAAGAACGCGGCCGACATCTTCACCAAACACATCCCGCGCTCGCGCTTCCAGACGCTGCGCGCGATGTACATGAGCGGCTGACCCTTCCCCTTATCCCGCATACCTGCACTGCCCGCTTGTTGACACGCGGGCATGGGGGGCTGATGCAATCTGGCGCAACCTCGCGCGATCTAGCGCGATCTGGCGCGATCTGGTACGATCCGACGTGATCCTGATGCGCCCCACACCCTTTGGCGCGCATGCGCCACGCTGCGCCACGCGTTCTGGTCAGAACAAGCCAAAAGCGCCCAAACCATAGCGATCCGGCGGGGTTTGCCGCTGCAGGGACATGCTGGAGTCCGGCCCAGACAGTCTCGGACTCTTAGGCAGAAAATACCGTAAAGTATCGGTCACTGCGTTGCATAAATCCAGCCTCACACTGGTAGCACCTCTGAGGCCTACTACAACCACCTACCGAGGAGATCTCAGCACTTACCGGATAAACCATGTCCGAGACCAACACCTACCTCACCAGCAAAAAGCCCTACATGCACGCGAGCAAGGAGGAGTTTGACGACTTCTTCCTGGACCTCTCCGCCAAGATGAACAACCACCCGCACAAGCTAGACTCCATCATGACCAAGTATTCGCTGCACCGCGCATGCACGCGCAAGGAGATGGAGTACCTGAAGAAGTTGGGCGTCACCGAGCGAGCCGAGATCGACGCGCACCTCACGGAGATCAAGGAGGACTACAACGAGGAGGTGTTCAACACCCTGATCCTCAACATCTCCAACACCTCCCTGAAGCGCAAGCTGCACCGCGACTACAACAAAGACGGACACAAGGCGTACATGCACATCGCCGAGAGGTGGGACGTCACCGTGAACGACTCGCGCCCCGCGTCGATCGCCCAGGGGCGCAAGGAGCACGTGGAGGCCGGCCTCACCAAGATCACGCTCGACGCCTTCACCGCCTTCGTCGACAAGCTGACCACCTACAACACGCAACTGGCGTCCACTCCGTACAAGCAGGAAGGGGCGCTCGACGTTATCGCGATCCTCGACGCGATGGCCGCGGTGGACGGGGACTTCGTCTCGACCTTCAAGATCACCAACGTAGCCATCCTCACCGACTTTGACAAGACGTACGACCTGCTCAAGAAGCTGCTCGAGGAACGCGACCGCACCGTGGCCAAGACTGCCGCCACGGAGGAGAGACGCGCACTGCTCGCGCGGAAGGAGACGCCCCCGCCTGCGCTGGAGCCCGAGGTGACGGCCCTGCGCGCGGAACTCACCCGGATCGGCAACCTCATTACCGGGGACCCCCGCACCATCGGCGCGTTCGCGGCCACGAGGGGGGGAGAACGCACTACATGCGCCGACTGCAACGGGTTCCACAGGGGGCCGTGCGTCGGCAAAGGCGTCGCCCTCGGCACCATGACCCGCGACGAGGCGAAGGGCATCCTCCCGGACACGATCAAGGGTACCCCCGTCGACGACGCACGCAAGGAGTCCATGATCGACGCGGCCGTCAAACGCTACACGAACGCGCACCCCCCGGACAACGCCGCCACCGAGTTGAAGTCCGGCGCGCCCGCGGTCGCCCCGCGCCCGAAGAAGCTGGTCGTGCTCGGTGCCAACGTGGTCGTGGTCAACGTCGGCAACGCCGCGATGGGCGGACGCGACATCGACTACACGAGGGACCCCTTCCCGCTGCGCCTCGACTCCGGCGCTGAGCAGACCATGTTCAACCACCGCGGCTTCTTCCCCTTCGGCACCTCCCCCGTCGCGGAGGAGACCATGGTCACGTTCGGGCAAGTCGGCTCCTCGACCAAGGTGACCGAGGTGGGCACCGCCGTCGTCGTCAAGGACTTCGCCGACGGGACGACCGTCGTGATCCACATCAAGAACGCGCTGCTCGTGCTCGACCTGCGCGAACCCCTCGTGGACACCATCCAGTGGTATCGCGAGGCGCAGACGTACGTGAATCTCAAGACGAACACGGTCGACTTCGAGAAGCACGGCTTCAGCATCCCGTTCGACACCGACCGCGGGTTCACCGTTCGTATGCCCAACGCGAGCGACCTCGCGCACCTCCAGAACGCTGGGGGGCCCGCGTCCACCGCGCCCTTCCTGACGCGCGGCAAGTCGCTCGGACCTGCGGGCCTTTCGTCCACGCAGTGATGCAATCTGGCGCAATCTCGCGCGATCT
>NZHD01000099.1 GCA_002691205.1 Deltaproteobacteria bacterium | reverse complement strand
ACGATCCCGCTGACGATCCGCGGCAATGACGTGGTGATTGATTCGGCAGTGGGCGTTGGACTCGTGAGACCTCTGCCCCCGGGCCCGATTGAGGTTCCAGTGGTGTCGGACTTTGAGCCGAAGATGAACGGTGCCGATCGAAAGTTCGACCTCAATAACGATGGCGGGGTGGGACTGGATGATATTGCGATGGCGATTCGGGAAGTTTTAGCCCGCCAAGTCCTTTCAGAATAAGGCGCTTCCTCAACTTTTTGACTTGGCGATATCGTTGGATGGCGATGCACCCATCGCGTTCTGCCTTATCGCTAGTCAAACCAGTTGCCAAGACTTTCAGTATGTCCGTCAATTCCAATGGCTTGTCCCGAGATCATACTTGCCGAATCCGAGCAAAGGAAAGTTGCTAAAGCTGAGATCTGCTCGGGTTGGATAAAGATGCCCATTGAATTTTGTTTCTGGTAGAGGCTCCGGATTTCTTTAGTGGACAAGCCCCGGGAATCAGCGTCTTCTTGGATGACGCCGTCAATGCGAGGCCCCTCGACGGATCCTGGACAGATGGCGTTGACACGAATGTTTTCTCGACCGAGTTCCATCGCCCAGGTTTTAGTGAGTCCGACCATGGCCCATTTACTAGCGA
Organism: Deltaproteobacteria bacterium; assembly: GCA_002691205.1. Lineage (GTDB taxonomy): Bacteria > Myxococcota_A > UBA9160 > UBA9160 > UBA4427 > MED660. The sequence goes on along the minus strand of NZHD01000099.1, from coordinate 59,289 downwards.
CATAGGCGCTTCGGAGGGGAGTTCCTGTAAAGGCGGCATTTGAAGCGATGTTCAGGATTGTGCCGCCCTTCATTTTTCGAATACGCGGAACGGCCTGTTGGGTGCAATGGAAGGGCCCATTTAGATTCACATTGAGAGTGCGATTCCAGTCTGATTTGTGAATTTTCTCGACTGGAACGACAGGCCCAGAGACTCCGGCGTTGTTGATGAGGATGTCGAGTTGACCGTAGCTACGATCTAGATCTGAGAAAGCGGCTTCGACTTCTTCTGAGATACCGACATCGGCTAATCGACCTTTGGCACTCGGGTGCTCTTCCAGGAAGCGTGAGAGGTGCTCCGGGTGAACATCGCAGATGTATACATCGGCTCCTGCTTCGAGCAGCGAGATGGCGATAGTACGACCGATTCCAGAGCCGGCTCCCGAGATAAAAGCGGTTTTGCCTACTAAGTCATAGCCGTTTTTCATATCTTGTCTTTCCGAGCTTGAATGCCGGACCAATACGTTTTTAGATCCCGCCGGAGGCCGGGGGCGAGGCAGTAGAGCCCAATAAGATTGGCTAAAGCCATGGCGAAGATCATTGAGTCCGAAAACTCAAGAATTGTCGCAAGTGTGGTCGTGCAGCCGATGACCGCGCACAAGCAGTAGAAGATGTTGAAGGTCCACCTTACGCCGGGACTTGGACCGACAAGGTAGATGAGACCTTCAAGCCCGTAGTACGACCATGTAATTAATGTGGAGTAGGCGAAAAGCAAGACGACGAGAGAGAGAACAGAGGGAAACCAAGGCAACACTTGTTCAAAGGCCGCTGAAGTGAGCTCGACACCATTTATTTCTCCGGTTGCAATTGAGCCAGGCTCAAAGGCCGTGACGATGACCAGTGCTGTGATTGAACAGACAATGATGGTATCGATGAGAGGCTCAAGCATGGCGACAAAGCCTTGAGTGAGAGGCTCTCGGGTTTTGACAGCCGCATGGGCGATGGAGGATGAGCCAATCCCTGCTTCGTTTGAAAATGCAGCGCGACGAAATCCCAGCACAACGATCCCCAGCACGCCGCCTGCCATGCCCTCGGGTTCAAATGCATCGCGGACGATCGCAAGTAAGCCTGCTGGAATTCGATCCGCATTCGCAAGAATGACAAAGAGGGCCGTTCCAATATAAATTGCAGCCATAAAGGGTACGAGCTTGGCGGTCACGCGGGCGATGCTTTGTATTCCACCCATGATGACAAGCCCAACGAATACAGACAGGACGATTCCAAAGAGCCACCCTGATTCTGCGATGACGCTCTCTTCGCCCCCTGTGGCCGCTACAAATTGTACGAATGCTTGGTTGGACTGGAACATGCCGACGCCGATGCTTCCGCCGACAACGCAAATGGCATAGTAGATCGCTAGACCGCGACCAGCTCGAGGCCATCCGAGCTGCGCAAGGCCGCGGTGTAGAAAAAACATCGGTCCGCCGGAGATGCTGCCATCCGGATTTTCTTGCCGGTATTTCACTCCTAATGTGCACTCGGCAAATTTCGAAGCCATGCCGAGAAATCCAGCCATCACCATCCAGAAAGCAGCGCCAGGCCCTCCAATGGAAACGGCTACGGCGACGTGAGCGATATTCCCAACGCCTACCGTTCCAGAGACAGCGGCGGTGAGGGCTTGAAAGTGTGAGACTTCGCCCGGGTCGTCGATGTCGTCTTCTTTGCCTCGAACAATGCGAAGGGCATGACCCAAGCCTCGTACATTAATAAAGCCGAGGTAAATGCTAAAAAAAGTAGCTCCGGCGATGAGCCAGACGACGATTAAAGGTAAATCTGAACCGCCGATCGAGACGGAGTAGAAAACCGCCTCTGAGACAAACCGTGCGATAGGCTGAAAGGCTTGATCAATCGTTTGGTCGATGCTCAGTGGGTACTCCGTCGAGCGCGTTGGAAGAGCTTAATCGTAGCGAAGAATGATTTTCAGGGTGAGTCGGTAGCCTCAGCTTTTTAGATGCCCAGAAGGGCGGGAATCTCTGCAAGGGCGAGACGTAGAGCAACGAGAGTGAGTACGCTCTGATAAATCCGGACAAACCAGACCTCATCAACTTTTTCAAGAATTCGAGTGCCCACAGCGGTTCCAACAATAACGCCGCCACACAGCCAGACGATGAGCCCGGCCCAGTGGAGATAGGCAAAGCCCACTAATCCGAAGATCAAGATCTTTGCGATATGACTTCCCATTTGGCAAGCGGCCTTGCTGCCGATGAGCTCAAAGCGATTGAGTCCGAGATTTAAGAAAAAGGGAGCGATGAGTGGGCCTGTGGCACCAAATGTCACATTTAGAAACCCCACCACAATACCAAGTCCTAGAAAACGAAACTTTGGACTTGCTTTCGCTGGTTCTCTACCGAGCCAAATCCAATTCGGTCGCCAAGTGGCCACAAGCACAAAGACTCCAATTAAGGTGCGCGCTAAGTCAGGCTCAAGCTGTTGTGCAATTTCAAGACTCCACCATCCCAACGGAATGAGAGGCAGAAGGAAAGGCCAAATGATCTTCCACTGAATATGTTTTCGATGGATGATGCTTCTTGACCCATTGGAAACCATTTGAACGATTGCGTGGAGTGGGATGGCTTCCAGTGGATCCATAAAGAGCAGCATGACGGCAAGAAGAGTGATGCCGCCGGCCATGCCAACGATGGCCGATATAATCGAGGTCGCGACTGCAGCCGCGATAAGCAAGCCTGCCTGCCAAGCAGCTAAGTCGCCTATCCAAGAGAATATTTCCATAGCTTGGAGTATGGCACGATGGAATCAGAACAGACTTAAACTGCACGAGACTTTTTAAGGCCGGATTCTGAAATCGAAAACACTTGATCTAGAAGGTTTTCAGTTTTTTATCCAAGTTCAATCAGGAATCTTCAATTTGACTTGGCGAGTTCGACAATTCGTTGAACCAACTCTTCACTTTTGGATTCCTGCAGAAAGTGACCGCCGCCGTTTACTCTTGAATGATTGAGGCCCTTTGCCCCCGGCACCGTGGCTGTAAAATGAATGTCAGCGCCAGCGCTCACAGGGTCATTGTCACTAAAGGCACAGAGGAAGGGCTTTTCCCATTTCTTAAAAACTTCCCAAGCCTTTAGATTCGCTGCGACCGAGGGGTCATCGCTCAGAGTGGGCACTTGCGTAGGCATGGCTCGCGGGCCCATTTTGTAGCTGGAGTCGGGAAAGGGGGCATCATAGGCGGCGAGTTCTTCGGGCGTGAGCGGCTTGCCCCCGCTTGCACCCAGTACGGCGAGGCTCACTGGAAGGTCTTCATTTTCCCAGCACCATTTCTGCCAATGAGCAAAGGAGAAGGCAAACCGATCGGGGTCACCCCCGGCGAGTGCTTCCATGACCTCGGGTAGGGTTGGTGTTGGGGCTTCGGCGCGAAAACGTCGAACCTCTTCGGAGAGTTCCGATGGAGTATTTTGAGGGGCCGGAAGACCTGTATTTGAGATGACGACTTGATCAAAGCGTTCAGGATTCTCAGCCACCATTCTTAGGCCGATGAGGCCGCCCCAGTCTTGTCCAAAGAAGGTGGCTCCTTTGACATCGTTTTTGATCAGCCATGCGGTCATCCAGTCAACTTGCCGTTGGTAAGAGTAGTCGGTGAGGGCCGCTGGTTTGTCTGAACGACCGTATCCCACCAGATCGGGGGCGAGGACCCGCAACCCTGCCTGTGTCAGTCCAGAAATCATGTGCCGATACAAGAAGCTCCAACTGGGTTGGCCGTGCATGCAGAGCGCAATGGGTGCGTGGGCAGGCCCTTCATCTACATGATGTATGCGGAGACTTCCGCCGTCGCCGTCGTCGACCTCTGTGTATTGGGGCTCAAAGGGGTAATCGGGAAGGTCACTGAAGCGCTCATCGGGTGTTCTTAGGCATTTCATGATTGGGAGTTCTCCTGCAGCGATGTTTTAGTCATGCTCGGGCAGTGTCTGACTATTTCGACATAGTACATGCCAATAGAGGCTGGAGCAAGTAAGGTTTCCCCGGCCTTGCGGTGTAAGACGGATGGGGCTCGTCTTCGAGATGACTCAGAAGCCGGCTTTTCTGTTCGTGGTCTCTCTCACTTGTGAGAGTTCATCAAGAACGAGGTCCACGCTTAGAAGTTCGGGGAGAACCTTAGGCCGGTTCGGTTCTTCGGGGTTGTAGAGCAGATAAAGCGGAACACCGGCTCGACCGAACTGCGCGAGTTCTTGTCTTATTTCTTCGTCTCGAAGGGTCCAGTCGGCCTTGAATACAGCGACGTTTCGTTTTTCGAGGTCCTCCAGGACGCGTTCGTCATTAAGAACCGTACGTTCATTGAGTTTGCAGGTGAGACACCAGTCCGCTGTGAAATAAATAAAGGCAGGCCTGCCGGCTAAGACCTCTCGATCAACTTCTACAGGGTCGAAGGAAGGGATCTCAGATTGAACCTTGAGTTTCTCGATTTTTTCTTCTTCGGGGCGAAGAGGAAGCCAGATGAGCGCTCCGATAGTGAGCAGAATCATAATGATGGCCGCAAAGGGAGCGCGCCCATCTTCGTTTGAACGCTGCCGGACTCCATACAACCAACTGGCGAATCCGAGAAACAAGAGGAAGAGGAGAAGTAGAGCCATTCCATCCGTCCCGACTTGTCGACCCACGATCCAGAGAAGCCAGATCAGAGTCGCTAAGAGGGCGAACCCAAGAACGGCTCGGAGTTGGAGCATCCATGGCCCACTTCGGGGAAGGATCCGAGCCCATCCAGGAATCAGGGTGATGAGAACAAAGGGCGCGGCGAGACCCAGTCCGATCGCGATAAAGATCGCGAGAATGACCGGTGCTGAGCTCGCAAAGGCAAGCCCGACAGCGGTTCCCAAGAACGGGGCTGAGCAAGGCGTGGCGAGTAGGACAGCGAGAAGCCCCTCAAAAAAACTGGCTCGAAATTCGCTGCCCTCTGAGGCCCCTCCGGTTTGCATCCACCGGGCCCCTGGGACTCCAATTTCAAATACGCCGAAAAGGTTGAGCGCGAAGGCCAGGAGAAGGGCCGCAATAGAGGCGACGAACACGGGTTCTTGGAACTGAAAGCCCCATCCCACCGATGTTCCTGCGGCTCGAAGGCTGATGACGATTGACCCAAGCGCCACCATGGTCACGAGAATTCCAAGCGTATAGGCGGCCCCATTTTTGATCAGATCGGAACGAGCGCTGTGTGCTCTTTCCGTGATCCCAAAAACTTTAATTGCTAGAACGGGAAGCACGCACGGCATCAAATTTAGAATCAAACCGCCAAGAAAAGCGAGCAGAAAAGCTTGCCAGAGCGAGATGGACAAGTTGAAATTCTCTTCATCTTCGGGTTCAAGCCAAGGGTTTTCAAGAAGGAGGATTTCGCTGCCGGCTTCAGCGAGAGTCATGGGCAGGTCGATCTCAACGAGCAAGAGATCATCGCGATCGTTCTGGAGTCGAGCCACGCCTCGAATTCGCAATTCCGCGGGAAAGCGATCTGCATAGGCTTCGGCCCTAAAAGTAATGAGTACTCCATCCGAAAATGGATGCATACGACTTCCAGAGACCTCTAAGTCAATCGGATGCAAGTCATCGGGAATAAAGCGATCCTCTATGCGACCTTGGTAGGGCTTTAATCCTTGACACTTCTCTGAAAGGAGCGTGTCGGGCTCACAGGTCAGCGAAATGGCCCCGGTAAATCGGTCGCCTGGACGAATCGCGCTCTGTGAGTAAAGTTCGTTGACTGACAGGCCCATAGATGCCGGCGAGCCAGGGGTGAGCGCGGCCCAAGTTGAAAAAAGATCTTGAGTTTTGGAGCCGGCTGCTTCTGACCTTTCGGTGACAGGAACAGAGCGCCGAAGGGAAATCTCTCCAGGGATACAGAGTTCCTTGCAGATGAGAAAGTCGGCGTCGACGGCGAGATTAAGTTGGCTGCCCACTGAAGCCGTAATGAGCAAGTCGTTTTCGAGCAAGACGCGATCCGCATATCCGTAGGTCATAAGCGTACCTTCGGCTTCTTTGAATGCCGTCGGCGCCGGCCATCGAATGGGACCCACATCCGCCCCTTCGACCTTCCATTCCAGTCGCGTGGGAAGGCCCGAGTCTCCAGGGTTGCGCCAGTACATATGCCAGCCGTCTTGAATGTCGAAAAGCACTCCGGCATGAATCATTTCGCCGGGCATCACGGCGCTCGCATCGACGAGCAAACGCGCCTCAACCACCGGTCCTTCGCTTGAGATCCCACCCGCTCCAAAGGCCCCTTCGGGCACAGAAGGCGCTGCCCATCCCATGGGAGCCGAAAATAACAAATAGAGGAGGGCGCTAGCGAGGAAGAGTAAAGACATGCGTAGGTCCGTTTTCAGCGGGGAGGCCTCAAGAGCTGATCTGTCGAATCGGGAGAATTTCCTGGTGATTCCCGACATTGAGTTCGATGAAGGCCAGCGGGTTGAGCTTTGGCAGATTTTACGAAAGGGATTTTCTGTTGTCAGCATACTCTGCTCTCACTGGTGTAGCCTAAAGGAGACCGAAATTTCGAACCAGAGTTTAGCGCAGTCGCGTTGATTTATTCCAGGAAGGCCGAAGACGAGGAGCCCCTATGATTCTGAAAGCACTTCTGTTGAGCCTTTGTATCAACAGTTTTTCTGTTTCCTTAGCTCACTCGGAATCACGAGAGGGAAGTGGGTCGATGGAGACATCGACTAGGCCCTACCGAATCAGCGAGATGAGAGAGGCTTGCCGTGATTATGATCGACTGCGTCAGCCGTTTTTTGGAGATACTCATATCCATACAACTCACTCCCAGGATGCAAGTACTCAGGGCACAAGGATGACACCGGATGATGCTTACCGATTCGCAAAGGGGCATCCTGCTGGGATTCAGCCTTTTGATAGCGAAGGGCGTGCTCTCCGAAGTGTGATGCTAGACCGGCCATTGGACTTCGCGGTGGTCACTGATCATGGAGAACAAATAGGTGAAGTCCATATCTGTAAAACGCCTGACGCACCTGGCTATGACAGCTGGGTATGTTGGATGTATCGAGAGTTTCCACGAGTATCCTTTTTCATTATGAATGCTCGATATGCGATGCTTTCTGATGACCGATGGGGGTACTGCGGGCAGGACGGGGAGAACTGCTTGACGGCGGCGGATACCGTTTGGACAAGTACTCAAGAGGCTGCAGAAGAGGCCTATGATCGCAGTGAAGACTGTCAATTTACGAGTTTTGTGGGTTATGAGTGGACGACGGCACCGGGCGGAGGTGGGCACTTACATCGAAACGTAATTTTTAGGAATGAACGAGTCGTTGATCTCCCTATTTCGAAGATGGAAACGGGCCTGGAAGCGATCAACCTTTGGAAAGAGCTTGACCGTCAGTGCAGCGGCGCAGGAGACGGCTGTGAAGCCATCACGATTCCTCATAATTCGAACCTGTCAAAGGGGTATGCGTTCACATCGGCAGCTGAACTCGGGGGTGAAATTGGATCAGAGGAAGCTCTGTTGCGGAACCGTTACGATCGCCTAGCAGAGGTCATGCAGCACAAAGGTGACTCTGAGTGTGCGATCAGTCCGGGATCAAGCGATGAGGCCTGCCAGTTTGAAAAAGTGGCTGTTCGAAAGTATTCGATGTTCGGTCCTCCTGAGCCTTTGCAGCAGGTAGATTATGTTCGAGATGCTCTTAAGCGGGGTTTAGATCTAGAGGAAAAACTGGGAGTAAATCCTCTTAAGTATGGAATGATTGCGAGTACGGATACACACCTTGGGACACCCGGCCTCACTGAGGAGAAGGGGCACCCAGGCCATGGCGGAGCGGGTAAGTATGCGCGTGACGAAGTGCCTGTCGGCCTCGTCGACAATCTTGAATTTAATCCTGGAGGCCTAGCTGTTTTATGGGCTGAAGATAAGAGTCGCGACAGCCTCTTTGAATCCATGTTGCGTCGCGAAGTGTATGGCACGAGCGGCACGCGTCCTGTTCTTCGCTTCTTCGGGGGGTGGGATTACCCCGAGGACCTTTGCGATCAATCTGATTTTATCGAACATGCATACGCCCACGGCGTCCCTATGGGAGGCGACCTTTCTCCGGTCACAGAGACATCGCCGGCCCCGACTTTTGCTGTTTCCGCTCTGCGTGATCCTTCGAAGAAACAAGCTCCCCTTGAGCGTATAGAGATCATCAAGGGTTGGTTGGAAGACGGAGAATTGCGTGAGAAGGTCATCACCGTAGCGGGAGGAGATACGGATGGGACCGTGGATTTAGGGACTTGTACACGAAAGGGCACGGGGCATTCGCGTCTGTGCACGGTTTGGCAAGACCCAGATTTCGATTCTGCTCAGTCGGCCTTCTATTACGCGAGGGCTTTCGAAAATCCAAGCTGCCGTTGGAGTCAATGGGCATGTGTCGAGGCGGGTGTCGTTTGCTCAGACCCGTCGACGATCAGCGAGGGGTTTGAACCGTGTTGTGCGGAATCCCATCAGCCTGTGATTCAAGAAAGGGCTTGGAGTTCCCCGATCTGGTACTCGACCGAAAATTCGCCGGAAGCCCTTTAGAACGAGCGGTATCGCTTCAGGACATGGGCTTGTCGAATCGCAATTTGCTCTCGGCGTTGTTCGGGCGAGATATGGGGTGTTTCTCCCGGAATATGCTTTCGGACCTGGTCGAACTTGACTTTTTTTGCGGAAATCGTGGGCCAATCATCGGCAGCGGGTGTCTCGCTATAGGCCCAGCGGGGCGTCAAGAAGCCTTCCTGATGACCTGAGGTGTCGATCCAGTTTGGAACGCCAGGGTCTCGATGGGCCACCACCCAACGGATCGCTCCATCTTGATCGACGGTGCTTTGAGCTCCGTTCAGGCTCCCCGTTCGTCCGCCGTATTCCATCGATTCACCCCAAAGGTTTCCCACCTGGAAGCCGACATATTGAGGCTTGAGTTTAATCCGGGTCTCCACGATCAAGGCTTCATCGAGGTCTAACTCGTAGATCCCGCCCGCATAGAGGTTGGTGCTCATCCCCCCTCCGGTGGCCCCCGAGGCCGCGTTGATAGTATTAAACGCATTTCGTGGAAAGCTGATTCCCGGTAGGGTGCCTTCCCTGACTCCGTAGGCGCCCATGGGAATTGTCCAAAAGGCATTCCAGAATGCCATCTGGTTCTGGACGATCTCGCCACATTTCCGTATTTGGTCTATTGCAGAATCCACATCGTAGGCGGAGGTTAAATTTCCCTCTGGATCGAGTTGAGTGATTGAGAGGTGAATGGCTTCCTCTCGTTGCCAATCGTAGAAAAGTTGTCGACCGCTGATGTAGTTGGCATAACGCTCTGGGGCTTTTTGGGGCTCAAGAGGGTGGGGCTGTTTTACAATCTTAAGAGTCGAAATAAAATTTCCCGAATGTCCTTCCGGTCGTTCGGGGGCGAGTAAAATTTCAAACTCTCCATCGGCATCGACTTCCATCAAAGACGAATCGAGTCGGCCAGTTTGAGTCTTGACTCCGGGCATAAGTTCTCGGAGGTCTCCGGAATCTCCAGCCAACCCGCCCTCACTGGTTTCGAAGATCAGGTAGTGAGGGGCCAGAGGTCCAGTAGAGTTTGGAGCCTCGCCCGACCAATGTCGGTGGTCCTCCACCTTTCCTCGTATAAGGTAACTTCGCTGACCGTCGATGGGGGCATAGAAGTAAATGGCATCAGCATTATCAATGGTCGCTCGATTGATAATGCTTAACGCATTACGAAAAGCGGGCCGGTTGAAGTCTTGGTGGAACGAACGCTCTATGGCGCTGTGTAAAAAGCCCATGAGGTAGCGATAACCCTCTGCGAGAATGCGGGGACTGGCGGGAGGCGGCATCAACTCCGGCTGATCGATCGCGTCGCGAGCTTTTTTGAGGTTGGTAATCAGTTCATCAAAGGCTTCTGCGAGTAAATGACTTGCTTTATCTGTCTCCGAAGCCATTTTTATTCTCCGCTGGTTTTTCTCGCAGTCGCTTAAGGTTTGGGTTGTTCACAAATGGTCAAGAATTACTGATACGTTTTTCTTGTACACAGGAGATCACGGGCTCGAAAGAGTACGGATTCAGATGACTCAGTACTTTTTTGATCGTCTCGAATCCCTAAATGACCACGGTGCTTTCCGGTTCGTCGATAACGGTATTTTCGATGGCCCCTAAGCCTTCAAATTCGACTCGAACCACATCGCCCGGGACAAGCCAGTTCGGCGGGCTCATGGCCCCTCCAACGCCACCGCATGTTCCTGTGCTGATAATGTCTCCAGGCTCCAGCGTGAAAGCGGTCGATAGGTGTTCGACTAAATCGAAGCAGTCGAAGATGAGTTCCTTAGTGTTGCTTTGTTGTCTTTTCTCACCATTGACGGTGGTCAGGAGGGAAAGGCCAGAAGGCGTTCCTCCGATTTCATCCACGGTAACGAGGGCCGGACCCAGCGGGCAATGGGTGTCAAAGGATTTTCCCATCGTGAACGTAGGAACTCGCAGTTGCCAGTCTCTGACAGAAACATCGTTGGAGACGGTGTAGCCTGCGATGACTTCATGTGCCCGTTCTTTAGGGACATGCCTGCACCGCTTGCCGATCACGATGGCGAGTTCACCTTCATAGTCAAGAAGGTGAGATACGCGAGGCCGATGGATTGAGTCATAGGGGCCGACTATAGATGTAGATTGTTTGTTGAAGATCATGGGGACTTTAGGAGTCTCCATCTTGGCTTCGGCGACATGATCTGCGTAGTTCAGGCCGACAGCGAGAATTTTAGGGGGTCGCGCAATGGGTGACTCAAGTCGGGCTTCCTCGAGTGCCACACGCGGTCCATCGAGGTCGGCTGCACTCGAGGTCGCTTCAGGTCCTGCTTCAAGAAGAGCAAGCATTGTTGCGGGAAGCGATGATTGCCCCAAGTCGATGATTTCGTCGCCTTCGAGGCGCCCGAGCCGGGTGGATCCGGCATGTGTGAAAGTGACGAGTCGCATGTTGATCTCCTTCGATTGCAGTCGCGGTTATCTACAGTTTGCATGGAGTGGCTCTGAATAACAAGGGCTTGACGAGTGACGGTATTAAAGGTCTCTCCAGATGCTTTGTTTAGGTGCTTGGACCTTTGTCTCGACCTGTTCGGAGACAAATCTGTATGAGCTACACTGAACTCGATATACTGATTTACCTGAAATGGCTCTTGTTCGATAAGCTTGAGTGTGTCGACGTAGTCCAAATGTTTAAGTGATTGAGAAATCTTTTTTCTTCTAGAGGAAAACGTATGGCTTTTGAGTTCGCATCAGCGACTGAGCTCGCTGAGAAGATTCGCAACAAGGAGATCAGCTCTAGGGAGCTGACTGATATGTATATCCATCGAATTGAGCGTTTAGATGACGGTTTGAACGCTGTTGTCGTTCGTGATTTCGAAAGAGCGCGCGAGGCCGCGGATTCAGCAGATCGTGCCTTGGCGGAGGGCAGGGAACTCGGATCTCTTCACGGAGTTCCCATGACCATCAAAGAGGCCTATAACGTCGAAGGGCTAGCGACAACATGGGGCATCCCCCAGTTTAAAGACAATATCGCAACCCAAGATTCAGAGACGGTGAAAAGGTTTAAGGCCGCGGGCGCACACTTTCTTGGAAAGACGAATGTGCCGATTCACTTGGCTGACTTCCAGAGTTACAATGAAATATATGGCACGACTCGGAACCCATGGAATTCCGAGAGAACTCCGGGTGGGTCATCAGGAGGCTCAGCGGCTGCGCTGGCGGCGGGTTTCTCGGCCCTCGAGAGTGGTTCAGATATTGGCGGGTCGATTCGCAACCCAGCTCATTTCTGTGGCGTCTACGGACATAAGCCCACCTGGAATATCGTGCCACAGCAAGGTCATTCGTTGCCCGGCATGGCTTCAACACCGGATATTGCCGTGGTGGGTCCACTCGCGCGGAGTGCAGAAGATTTGGCGCTTAGCTTGGATATTGTGGCTGGCCCCGAACCCCTCTGCTCACCGGGTTGGAAGCTTGATCTTCCGAGGCCCACGAAAACTAAAATTTCTGATTACCGAGTGGCTCTGTGGCCCACTGATCCGATGGCGCCAGTCGCGCTCGAGGTCTCTGACCGTGTTCAGGATCTTGGCGATCGACTCGGAGAGTTAGGAGCGACCGTTTCCGATATCGCGAGGCCAGCTTTAGATCCTTCATGGAGTCATGAGATTTATGGATATATGCTGAACGGCGTCATGGCTTCCAGTCTGACTCCGGATCAAGTGGCTGCACTAGAGATTCAAGCTCAAACACTCGACCCCAATGATCGGTCAGCCGACGCAATCATGTGCCGTTCTTCTATTCAGAAGCATGGAGAGTGGCTGCGGTATAGCAATGAGAGAGAGAAGCTGCGGATGATCTGGCGAGACTTCTTTTCGGAGTGGGATATTTTGATCTGCCCTCAGATGCCAGTGGCCGCGTTTGAGCACGACCACCGACCTATGGGTCAACGAACGCTTATGGTGGATGGGCAATCCCAACCCTATTTTCAGCAGGTCTTCTGGGCGGGCCTCGTCACCGTGTCGTATTTGCCGAGTACGGTGTTTCCCACTGGACCCTCCGAGGAAGGTCTGCCCATCGGTCTTCAAGCGGTTGGGTCTGAGTACAGCGACTATACCTGCATTGATTTCGCGCGACTCTTGGCCGACGAGATCGGTGGCTTTGTGCCGCCTCCCGGTTACTGATATTTGAGACTTTATTTCGTTAGGAGCGAGAGATGAATGGAGCGCAACATGCCCTGGAAGCGGCCTGTGCTGCGGGTGTAGAGGTTTGCTTCGCGAATCCGGGTACAACTGAAATGGATTTAGTGACGGCTCTGGATTCAAGTCCAGCAATCAGGAGTGTTCTGTGTCTATTTGAGGGCGTTGCGACGGGAGCCGCGGATGGATACGGACGTATTCTTGGGAAGCCAGCTTTAACATTGGTTCATCTTGGGCCAGGTTTTGCAAATGGGATCGCCAATCTTCATAATGCTCGGCGCGCCGGAACTCCGATTGTAAATCTAATTGGAGATCATCCGAGTTGGCATCTAGAAAGTGATTCGCCACTTACTTCTGACATTGACTCCCTCGCCTCGCCCGTTTCGAAATGGGTTCGCCGTTCGAATTCAGCAGATAGGTTCGCTCAGGACATGGTGGAGGCGATAGCCACGGCTAAAGGTCCACCTTCTGGAGTAGCGTCCTTAATTGTGGCTCAGGATGCAGCCTGGAATGAGGCATCCGCTGGAATGCCGACGGTGAGTGTTCCTGAATCTTCTCTAGACGAAGACTTGATTCAGAGAGCGGCGTTAGACCTAAAGGAGAGGGGAGAGCGAGGAGCTCTGCTGTTGGGTTCGAGAGCACTTCGACCGAGCCTCGAGGCCGCCGCTCGGATTCAAGCCGCAACGGGATGCCAAGTTTTTCTTGACACATTTATGGCTCGACTGGAGCAGGGCAGGGGGTTGCCAAATTTCGAAACTCTGCCTTATTTCCCTGAGCAAGCGATTGAGAAGCTTTCGGGTCTTCAAGCTATGGTCGTTGCAGGAAGTCGACGGCCCATCGCTTTTTTTGGTTACAAAAGCATTGGTCGAAGTGAGCTTCTTCCAGACGATTGCGAATGCAACGTCATCTCTGGTTTGGGGGTTGATTCCTCGCCTGCTCTTTTAGCGATGGCAGACGAATTAGATGCGCCCCGATGGACTCCGGGTCAACAAGGTGCCCCACCGATAGAGCCGGAGGGTCAGCTAGATACAATGAATCTAGGCTTAGCATTGGTTTCGGTGCTTCCAGAGAATGCCATTGTTGTGAATGAGTCGGCCACATCAAGTTTGGGTTGGGCTGTTCATTCTAAAACGGCTGCGGCGCATGACGTTCTAAACTTAACCGGGGGGGCGATTGGGCAGGGGCTACCGAATTCGATCGGTGCGGCCATCGCGGCACCAGATCGACCCGTCGTTGCGCTTCAGGCAGATGGCTCTGGGATGTACACGGTTCAAGGGCTGTGGACGATGGCGCGGGAGCAGCTAAATATTTCCGTTATCGTGTGTGCAAATCGAGCCTACCGGATCCTGCAAGCGGAACTCAAACGCGCTGGAAACTCGGAACCCGGCTCTGCGGCCATGAGCATGACCGAGTTGTCGTCACCGGAATTGAATTGGGCTCAGATAGCGCAAGGTATGGGCGTTCCGTCGGTCCGGGCGACTCGAGCAGAAGAAGTCGTGGGTGCCTTGAGGCGATCTTTTCAGGAGCCCGGCCCAATGCTGATCGAAGCCCTTCTCTAAGAGGTCTCCTGCCGGAGCTGATGCGCTGCCTATTTGGGTTCGATTCGAAAGCTACCGAAGGCAATCCCGATATCGAATCCTTGACCCGTCCCTTTTAGAGAAAGAGACACCTCCCCCTTGGTCATAGCCTGGGCCGCAGCCGACTTCGTTGCTCCAGCATGAGCCTCGGCGGCGACATAGTTGCCGTAAAGATCATCAATGTTGAGGACCTCGCTGAAATTCCCTTCGCCATCGATGATATTTGATTTGCCTACGGACAAACCCCCTCCTCGTGCTCGAAGAGTCACCTCAGCAGACGTTCCATCGCTGCAGGTGATTTTGCCCTCTCCATTCGATGTTTTGTAAAAAAACGACCAGCCACTCATGTTGTAAACCAGACGACAACTGGTGGCGCTCGATTTCCCTTCGGCCATTGACGCGATGGGCAGAAGACCTGTAAAGATAAAAATTATGGATGCGAAAAGAGCGATTGATTTCATGATTTCTCCCTGCGAATAAACGGCAATGGCGATGTGAAGGCGATAACTGATACAGAGTACTTTATTTTTGACATTTGTATCTATTAGGTGGGGTTTACACGCCCCTCGAAGACAGTTCCTCGCTTGAGGAAGGCTCTGGATTTAGAATGTTTCGTCTGGGCTTTTGATCGCCGGACATGGAATGAAAGACACTCTCAAGGAAATTCGTTTTAGGTGTGGATTGGCCTTTGCCTATTTCGGGCGTTTGAGAGAAAGCTTCTGCTTCGATTTCAGTTCTTAAGCTTTTGGCCAAATTTAAATTGCTCTCAAGTTGATCGAGAAGTGATTGATCGTCGTGCTCTAAAGTCAGTTTTTGATTCAATTCAGTGAGGAATGATTGATCGGCATAGTCGACGAACGCGTCGGGTGGGCAGTTGGAAGTCGTAGAAAGCTTTGCCCATTTTCTAAAGAAGCTTTGCGTAGAGATGTTTAGATACGCGAAGGATTGAAGAGAATTGTTTGCAGCTTTCATGAAGTCAGGGTCGGTGAGCCTCCCAGATCGAAAAATGAGTGCAATACCTCCCCAGTACATTAAGAAATCCCATATGATTTTAGTAATCATGATCCTGGGGTGCCCCATGAGGGCATATTGTCGATGGTAGGTTGCAAGGTAGGTTCGGCTCAGCGAGCGAAAGCTTTGATCGTACAGCTCAACTCGTTCGTCGATGTTTTCTTTGCCGAGATCGCGTGCAATGAGGTCAGTGACAAAGCTGTTTGAGATTCCAATAAAATCGCTACCTGGAGAGTAGAGCGGGTCGATGAAGGCGCCCGCATCACCGGTCAAGCACCATCGTTCTTTGCTGTAAACCTGTTTTACGTCATGGGAGTAATTTTTGAGAGCACCGAAGTCCATGCGCTCGTTGAGATGTTGATCGATGACGCTCTTAAGTTGCGGTTCGAACTCTTCAAGCCACGCCATAGCGTTCGGAAAGTTAGAAATTTTATTAAAAGGATGAGTCTTTCCGTCGGTCACAATCCCGACACTCGTACGTCCTTTGGCTAGGGGGATCAGCCAGACCCAGTAGCCATCACCCATAAAATGATTGGTACTGAGATGTCGACTCTCGTGTAAACGATGGCTCCATTTGGGATCATCCGCCCAATCATCTGGGTTGATCACGTGGTCCACGCGAAACCACGCTGCGTTAACGGCATGACGGTTTGTATGCTCCAGGGAGAGTTTCTTTTTCAGAAGAGATCGCCGTCCAGAGGCATCAACGACCCATCGGCAGGTAGCTACGGCATGCTCGTCTCCGCATGTGATACCAACTGAGTGCAGATCACTGTTGAGAGAGATCGATTCCACTTCGCATCCATCGATCAACGTGATGCCCAGCTCTTGGACGCGATCTGCAAGACCATTCTCAAATTGGCCTCGATCGATCTGGTAGCTGGGAAACGAGAGATAGTGACTCGGCCCACACTCGGTTCGGCGGGTGATGTCCTTGTTATCTTCGTTACTCATAAAAAAGCGCAGGCCGAACTTTCGCAGTTCCTTCTCTAACAGGTCGCTTAAGTCGAGAATGTTTTCGAGGTAATGACTGGCGGACTCCACTGATGACTCGCCGATCTTGTGGGCGGCTTCGGGCTGGGGGAAGATGGAACGCTCAACAACAAGAATCTGAATTTGAGGTACAGCTTGTTTTAACTGGAGAGCTAGGCAGAGACCGGATAGTCCGCCTCCAACGATTGCGACATCGTATTGTTTCTGTTCAATCATCCGAGACCTCCGTTTACTGAAATGACTTCTCCCGTAATGTAGGAGGCCCCTTCGCCCATAAGAAAACTGACAACTGCAGCGACCTCCGTGGGCTTGCCCATTCTTTTCATGGGGATGAGCCGAGAGATGTCCTCGATTGGAAGCCCTTGGGTCATTTCTGTTTCGATGAGCCCCGGAGCGACACTGTTGACGGTAATCTCTCGCTTGGCGAGCTCCATGGCGAGAGAACGCGTCGCACCGATGAGGCCGGCTTTAGAGGCGCTGTAGTTCACTTGCCCTCGGTTGCCCATCATTCCTGATGCGGAGGCAATCGTGATAATCCGGCCTCCTGTGCGTGCTCGAACCATGGGCATAACGAGCGGGTGAACGACGTTGTAGAAGCCATCTAGGTTTGTTCTTATCACCTCATCCCATTGTTCGGCACTCATGGCGGGAAAAGCGGAGTCTGAGTGGATGCCGGCGTTGCAAATGATGCCGAAGTAAGGCCCATTCTTGAGGATATCGGCATCCAGTCGTGAGCGAGTCAGTTCTCGATCGGCCACATTGAAAGGGAGTAATTCAGCATCTCCTCCCTCGGAGATGATTTGGTCGAGGACGGCTTGCGCCTCAGCTTCTCTCGAATTGAAGTTGATGGTGGTCCGAAACCCTTCCGAGGCGAGTTTGAGCGCGATTTCGCGACCGATTCCCCGGCTTCCCCCCGTGATCAATACGCGTTGAGCCAAGTCACTTCCCTGTCTTTTCTGAGGAGCCTTAATAATAGCGGCAACCCGCCGTCGTGCATCGGGCCGTATTTCGAATCAGTTGAGACTTGTAGTAAGGTTTGGCGTTGTGCGTGTCTTATTCGTTTCTGGCAATCGTGAAAAACTCCCGGACGCAGTCGTGCCGCTCGGCTTGCTGTATGTGATGGCCAGCGTCTCAGAAGAGCACCCGAATCGTCTGCTTGATCTTTGCTTTGAAGAGCGACCTATGGAGGCGCTTAAAGAAGGCATTCTCGACTTCCAGCCAGAGGTTGTGGCCATCGGGATGCGAAATATCCAAAATTCCGACTACAGCGGCACGTCGAATACGATCGACTACTACGCAGAGTTGATTGAGACGGTCCGAGAGTCCACACAGGTTCCCATCATCATGGGAGGGAGCGGCTTCAGTGTTATGCCGGCCGAATTGATGGACCGATTGCGTCCAGACTTTGGAATCAGCGGCGAAGCCGAGAAGTCATTTCCTGAACTGATCCATGCTCTCGAATCGGACTCTGATGTTAGTCAGATCGCAAATCTTCATTATTTTGACGGCGGGTGTAAGAAGTCCACTCCGGCCCCTCGTGAGTTTTTAGAGATGAGCGAAATCAGAAGACCGGATAGGTCTCTTGTGAGCTCTCGGTATCGTTCCGAATACGGCATCGAGTCACTTCAGACTAAGCGAGGGTGTCCCCTTCGTTGTGACTATTGTACGTATCCCATAATCGAAGGTCGAATCGGGCGAACTCGTTCTCCCGCTGATGTAGTCGATGAATGGGTGGACATTATCCATGAGAACCCAGATCTTCATCATGTTTTTATTGTTGATTCCGTTTTTAATCTTCCTCGGAAACATGCAAAAGATATTTGTCGAGAGATTATCGATCGGGGCGTGCAGACTCCGTGGACATGTTATGCGAATCCTCTTGGCTTTGATGCCGAGTTGGCAGAGCTAATGGCCCATGCTCATTGTGCAGGAATGGAAGTTGGTTCGGACTCTGGTTCAGATGACGTTTTGAAGCGGCTCAGAAAAGGATTTACGACTCAGCAGATCCGAAACCTGCATGACTTGGCTGAGAAGTCAGGGCTCCCCGATTGTCATACATTCTTACTCGGGACGCCTGGCGAGAGCTTTGACGACGTCCTTCGGACTGTCGAATTTATTGTTGACCTGAACCCTTTTAGTGCCATCTTGATGGCCTGGGTTGATGATTACGAAGCTCTTGATCCCGTGTTGGCGAAAGAACGAATGGTTTTGCGTGAGAAAGTGTTGGGTTTACTAGAGGAGCACAAAAAAGAATTTCCGTGGTGGAGTATCCCTTCAATTGGAGTCAATTATGATGCCAATCTGTTCGATGTCCTCCGAAGTAACGGATATCACGGTCCTCTTTGGCAGCACCTACGGGGCCTTTCGGATAACCGCCGCAGTCGTAGTCGTATCGTTAGTTGACATCAAAGTATGAGAGGGTTGAGTATATGAAAGAGATTTATTACGTAGCGTTCGTCTTAGGACTGCTTGCGACTTTGGGATGCGCGTCGATCGTTGAACCGCATATTACACAGGGGGCGGCTATGCCACTTGACCGAGATCGCCCCTTCTTTGTTGTTTCTCCAGAGCAGGGGAAGCGCGTCGTCGAGGCGCTCTCGAAAGCCGATTTTAAAACGGCGGAGAGTTATGAAAACTCGGTTTATTACTTGAGTGTAAAAATCGGACAGAGGCGAAGCGTCCAGTCGTGTGGGACGGTGAATAATGTTCGCTTTGAGATTAAGTACATGGGCGAACACATTATGACTATGCGTGGGCGAGGTGCGACGGGAACATGTACTCCGAATATTTTCGATGAGATGACCCAGTTAATGAAGGAGCATACGAAAAGCTGATTACAGACTTGATGCTTTCCCATTGCCCAAGGACCCGTCCGTAAGTGGGCTTGCGATCAAGTAGATGACCCCGGGCAGCATCCATAAGAGCTCACGTAGGCGCGCAGCGAGGCCGACGGCCAGGCCAATATCGGCTGGGTAGCCCAGCATTCCGAATATCCAAATCTGAGCTCCCTCCAGCACACCTACGCTAGCGGGGATGGGCAGTAGGTGGGCTGCTCCTGTGGCAAAGAGCGCGGCGGCGATGGCGGTGGTGTTGGCGGGGAGGTCGAAGGCAGAGAGAAGAAACGCAAACTCGAGGATCACTACTAGGTTTGCGAATAATCCCATCACGAAGGCGATAATCATTCTTTGCGATTGCTGAGACAGTCTCAAAAGAGAGGTCTCCGATGTCTCGATAATATCGGAGTGAGATCTAATGAAGTTGATGCGGTTGAGGCGGGTTGATCGAATGAGAGCCGAGATGAGTCCGGCGCCTCTTCGGAGCCGTCTCAAAGACAGGGTGACTCCCGCTGCTAGTCCTAGGACACCAACTCCCACAGTGATGAGAGCGCGTTCAACATGTGGGACGTCCGCTTGTATTAGAAGAGCAGCAAAAATCAGACTGAAAGGCGCAGTAGACCCAATTTCTTGAGTTCGGTCCACAGCCACGCTGGCAATGCTTGTGGGAGGGGAAACTCCGGCGCGAATCGCAAGCCAAGCTCTTAGGGGATCTCCTCCCAACTTGCCGCTTGGAATGAGAATAGCGAGAGTGTGAGCGCCGCTCCGGTAAGCCACGAGTTTGTGAAGCGAAAGACTCTCGTTAAGTCCAGCAAGCAGATAGCCCCAGCGCCAGGAGAGAGATGTAATACTCGCCACGAGAGCGACCGCGAAAGCCAGGATCAAAGCCAGAGATGGATCGCGTGCTAGAACAAGCAGTGCAGGTCCCCCATAGAGCCACAGAATGATGCTCAAGAGGAGGAAACCAAATATTAGGTTTCCGAAGAAGATCAACTTCGTTCGCATGGGATAGATTTAGCCGTTCAGGTCAGTCGAAGTCGTGGGCTCATATCCATCGATTTTGGCGCCGGCTCGAAGACACTCTCCAAGAATTTCTTCGAAGGGTCTATGGTCGGCGACTTCGAATTGACTGGCTTCGACCTCAAAGCGAGCGTTCTCCAGTGTATAAGGTGCTACACCTGGAGAACCTGGCGTGAGGACATCGATAATGGGCAAGAGCTTTTGTTGAATTTTAGGGCTTTCTCGAGTGGAAATAACGAGTTTGGCTTTTGGAATTCCGGCTGAAAGAACTGCGATTAAACGGAAAAACTCATCATCTCCGACGCCGGCTGAGTGGGGCGCACCGCTTGCTTTTCGTAGCCTCGGAAGGCTCACGTAAGTCGTCATTCCAAGGTTTTGAAGATGATGACAGTGTGCGAGGAGCGCCAACATTTCATAAGTCAAGTCCGGGTTGAGTCCGACAAGAACTCCGGGATTGGCCGAACGCATTCCGGCCGCAGCTGCTCGATCAAAGTTTTGAA
The DNA here is from genome assembly GCA_002691205.1 of Deltaproteobacteria bacterium. GTDB lineage: Bacteria > Myxococcota_A > UBA9160 > UBA9160 > UBA4427 > MED660. The sequence goes on along the minus strand of NZHD01000099.1, from coordinate 38,662 downwards.
GGCGCCTTGTGAAATTAGATCTAGGGTTTTCTGTAGTTGTCCCCATGAATTTTTTATACACGTCAGGGTGATAGCTTTCTTGGAACGTACACATGGTGATATGTGGTGAGACCGAACCGTCATCAAGGCGGGGTACGCCATGCAGAAGAGGCTCATATTCCTCTTCCTCGATGGAACCTACATTGATAAGGATATGTTCAAATTGAGAGGTCAGTGCGTCTCGTGTCGCGATGGACGTTCTGTTCAGCATCTCTTTGCGCATCTTGCCGTGTCGATATTCACCGGTAAGCAGTGCAACGCCCCGAATTCCTCTGTGACCTAAAATCTTGAGTTGATCTTTTATCGTCTCTTCGTCAGCGGTTTGTCGGATCAAAGAGTTATTGAAGTTTCGCATGCCACACATAAGGCACTCGGCATCGCATTCGTTCGATATGTATAAAGGACAGAATGTCTCAATTTCGAGTGCATGAGGTTCCCGCATTTCCTTAGCCAGATCGATGAGCTCAGAGGTTTTTATGTCGGGGCTCAAGAAAATCGTAGCGAGTTCTTCGTCTGATAGAGAATCTCCTCGTCGAAGTCGACCCAGAAGGTCCATGCCTCGCCCTTCTTGGGCGTTGGCTTTCGCCGTGTCGCGAGTTGCTTCGAGGGTTTTTGGGGATATTTTGAAGGGCATCACAGTTCCTCTATATCACTGCCTTGAGTCTTTAGCCAGTTAGATTTCTCGCCGTAGGCGGCGGCTTCGTAGGCTTCGTCTAATCGTACGATTCAACCAGCTTCTGCCTTCAGCAAAGCTCAGTGAGGGCCATTCGATCATGCCTTGATCGATGGACAAAATTTGGCGCCCCATCTCAGCGCGCCAATCGCTGATTAAAACGGGTTTATAGACGCTCGGGCTTCGGGACAGAGTTTCCGTATCCAAAATCAAGCCTCGATCCGCGCATTCTATTTCGACGTTCATTCCACCCAGATATCGTTTAATTGCTGCGTATGCATGACTCTTATCTTCTTTCTCAGACTCAATCCGTATAAGTAGCCGATCTGGTAAAACGACTGTGAAGAAGATGGAGCTTTCGAGGGCATTGGCCGCAGCTGCGGCTGCTTCGATAATTTCGTAGGGGTAGCGTTGGTGGCCATCGATTTCGATCTCGTCACCCTCACGTCCCATAACGACGATGGACTGACGAGGGTCTCCGCATCCACATGGAGCCAGTCGACGTACTCGATCACCCGTATCAAATCGGATCAGCGGACTGCCTTCTATACTCAAAGTGGTGACGATCAAGCGACCGATCTCTCCTTCCGATGCGGGGTTATCTGAATTAATTTTCAAAATCTCGACATAGGCCTGACTGCTTTCAAGATGAAGGGATCGTTGAAGGCAACTGGTCCCTAAAAGCATGGTTTCCGTGGATCCATAGAGTTCGATCACTCGAGCGCCCCAAACTTTTTCGATTCTTTGTTGAAGAACTTTAGGAAGAGGTGAACCGCCGAGGAAAAAAGTATCGAGAGCTAAATCTCTAGCAGGGTCCAATCCCTGCGCGCGAGCGAGCTCTGCAAGGATGATTGGTTCGAATGGAAAACCAGCAAGAACGTGAGCACCTGTTCGTCGTGCGAGGTCTAGGGCGCGAGGGAAAGGGACGTCCCAATTTATATTGCCCGCTGGAATGCTAACCCCGGCTCCTTGCTGAGCCATAAGTTGGATCAGGTGAGCGGGAGCGGCCATGAATGGAAATCGATTAAGAAGAATTCTACCCGCACTGAATACATCTGGATGTCGTGCTGCAATGGCTTGGGCATTTCGTGTAAAGTCGGCTGTTGTTAGCCAGGTTGAGTTGGCTTTCCCGCTCGTACCTGAGGTTTCCCCGTAGTGGCAGACCCTTTCTAAGGGTACGGCTCGCGTACCGTGAATATCGACGCTTTGAAGATCTTCGCGCGTAGTTAGTGGAAGCTTATGAAAGTCATCGAAATCTTTAATTTTGACATTGCAAAGACGAGCCTTGTACAGGGGGCTTTGGCAGGCTCGGTGAAGGGTGGCCTTAATCTCATCGATTCCTGGGTCTACGTCCTCCATCGCTTTAAAGCTCCCATCGAAGAAAAGTACAGGTTTTAATCAGCCTCAAAAGAGTACGCCAGACAGTTCTGTCTCGGCCAAGCCATCTTTGACTTCATAATGGGCCTCGTCTTTTATGAGTTTTCGATGTCGACATCGACTCCCCAGACCTCTTCATTTTCTCCAAACTCAAGTGAGACTCGACCGCTTCTTTTTTTCAATATTTGTTCGACGAGAGGAAGGATAGCGCTGATATGGAGGTGTCCGAAGCCCTCAACAGGTTGAAGGGGTGCAGAGTCTCGGCGTATTCCCGAAATTTTCGCATGACTTCCATTCGATTCGCTTCCTAGACACAGGGCCACTGCAAGAGGTTGTTCGGAGCCGGGAAGGTCAAAAGGGGGCTTTAAGGCCTCATCCGCAAACACGAGAATCGTATCGTTGTTGAATGAGCGCGCCATACAACTGGCCTCGATCAATGCGGCTGCGACGAGTTCGCTTCCTCCAGTGAGGGTGGTCGAGGGGGCAGTATTTTTTGCAGATATCGAAGCGTAGCCGCTCGGCGAATTGTGCACTGAATTGTGAAAGTTTGTGGGAGAAACCTTTCCTTCACCCTCATGCATTGTTTCGAATAACCGGAGAGCTGTTTCATGTTCTCCATGAGCGGTGGCCCATACGGAATGCGCCGTGTTGGGGCTACAGCCTGCATCGTTAGCCGCTTGGCTATACGCTTCTACAGCCATTCGAGTGACATTCGATGATCTTCGCTTTAGAGCCCCTTTGAGGAGACGGGCCTCCGGTTTTAAAACCGTGGAGTCTCTGTTCTGCGTGAGCCAGGCCATGACGTCACAGAACCCGAGACTCCATAGGCCAAACCCTTTGACAAAAACAGGACTCATTCAGGGGCTCCAAAGGCGAGGCTGATATTGCTGCCGCCAAAAGCAAATGAGTTGCTTAAAGCGAATTTGATTTCGCCTTGCCAGAGTTTGAGCGGGACATCGATATGGATATCGGGATCGAGAGGCGCCGCACCTACGCTTTCAGGGACCCAGCCTCCCACCAGAGATTCTAAGACAAAGATCGCCTCGGTCGCACCTGCAGTGCCTAGAGTGTGTCCGACGTATCCCTTGGTGGATGCCACGAGGGGCTGGGCTCGTGGGCCCACACAAGCTCGAATTGCATTGGCCTCAACGATATCGTTTGCGCGAGTTCCGGTGCCGTGAGCATTGATGTAGTCAATGTCGATCATGGACAAACCTGATTCGCGAACTGCCGCTTGCATAGCTGCGGAAGCACCTTTGCCTTCTGGATCAGGCGTGGTCATGTGGTGGGCATCTGTGCTCTCGCCGACTCCGAGGAGTCGTGGTCCTTCGCCCGTGCGCTCCATCAGTAACAACGCAGAGCCTTCACCGAGGTTAATCCCGCTGCGATCTTGGCTAAATGGGCGAGAGGGTTGGTCTGAGAGTAGTCCTAAGGCTCGGAATCCGCGGAGCGTTGTTTGGCAGAGGCTGTCGGCACCACCTACAAGGACGGCATCGACCAGATCTGCATCGAGCCAACGTTTCGCACTGGCAAAAGCTTTCCCACTCGAGGCGCAGGCATTGGATATGACGGCAGTCGGGCCCAGAAAGCCTGAAAGCTCTCGCAGAATATGGACGAGTCCTTCAGCAGACCCTCTAGCAAAGAGAGCAGAGCCAGAGGGTACTTTTCGGCCTTGGATTTGATCCGTGTAGGCAGTTTCTAATTCATCCATGGCGGAGGTACTGGATCCCACGCAGATACCCACTCGCTTGGGCCCCCAGCGATCAAGAGCTGCCCTCAGCGAAGGTTCGATTTCGGAGATGGCTTGCTGCACGAATCGATTGTTACGTGAATCATAGCCTTGGAGATCGAGGCTGAGAGCAGGGAGTTCTGTGTCGACCCGGCCGCAAACGGCTTGGAAGGGGGTGCCCTCTGGAGGGTCAAATAACCTGGAGGATCCGTTTCGAAGATTTTTGATGATTTCCTTGGTGTTTGTTCCAAGACTGTTGACCGCTGACCATGCGGTAATTGGAAAGCCTTTTTGCTTGTCTTTATTCAAGGCTCTTGATTCCCACTGTTGTTTTTGAGCTGAATAATTGAGGCGCTGTAGCCGCACCATGGATTCTCAATGGTAGTCACTGCAGTCATTCGATCACCTGATTCGAAACCATAGTCGATTTTAACCGAGCTGGAAGCTTCACGAGGGCCACTTTGGCGAAACTCTCGATAACGTTCATTGTGATGGGATCCTTCGGTAACGATTTCATTCGCATAATCCCAACTCGCTTCTTTTGAAGGAGTTCGAATCCAGTACGCTCGATAGAGGGCATCCATTGTAAAAATGGCAAGGCTTCGATTGATCGAAGAATCGAGTTCGGAAAAATGAATTTTTCCTTCTTTTTGTTGAATCTGAAAAAGGCGAGTTCCATAGGGTGCGATTCCAACTAACGTGAGAACTCCTGATTTGGATTCGGCGATTGCTTCAAAGTTGATTCGATGTTTCCCTTTTTGAAGTTGAACTTGGGCGCGGAGAGAGAGATCTTGAGGTAAATCCGAGGTATGAATAAGTTTGACAGGGCAGTTTTCCGACGGAAGTCGAGGGTAGGCGGTACACCCTGTGCTGAGAGAAAGGAGGATGAAGAAAGCGGCCTTCCACATCATTCGTTCGCTTCATCTTGAAGGACGTTTGAACTTGCGAACGTGAGAGCAGGCACCGCAAAAAAGAAAGCGAGCAGAATCCCTATCCCCGTAGTGAGGCCGATGGAGCGGAGTACGGGTTGCCCGGCAAATCCGAGAAATCCGAAAACAAAAGTTGAGGTCAAGCAGGAGATGAGAAGGCCTGAAAGGGTTGTCCCTGATTTATCGCCACGGCGCCCGGTGTCCACTGAAAATATTCCGTAGTCGACCCCCATGCCTAAAACGACGAGCAAGCTAATTGCGGAGACGACGGTCACAGGAATATCGAGAAGCCCCAGTATTCCGAGAGTTGTTAGACAAGCGAGTGATGGGGGCGTAAAGGCGAGAAGGCCTCTTATAAAGTTTCGATATCGAAGCTGCAAGACGATAAAAATAAGCAGGCTTCCGAAGAAGATGGCTCTGATCGTTGATCGTCGGTAGTCCGTGTAGATTTCGGACATAATGGATTGCTGGTCGACGAAGTGAGTGTTTTCCATCTCGGCGATGGATTCCCGAATAGCCGAAGGCGATTGGACACCTTTCAGGTAGGTGACGACGGCCCAGCGATCATCAAAGGCGACAAGTGAGCCGGCGGCTCGCCTCAAGGGTGAGTTTTCCAGATCTTTAGGTTCAAGAGCGGGAAGGGTGGGTTGTGCGATCGCGCGATCAAAAGCGTGGAACGCGTTCGGTTGGAAGCCTTGATCCTCATAGGCTTCATCTATGCGTTCACGGAGATTGGGCGTATGTTGGAAAGCTTCTAGGTTCCGGTTTTGAAGTTCTTGCGACCATAGAAAAGAGTGGAGAGAGCCGATTCCTCCTAGGGCGTTTGTGGATGAAACGCGTTGCAGCCGCCGCGCAATCTCGTCATTGAGAATGAGTGCTTGTTCGGCACTGTCCGCGAGGCCGACGACAAATCGACCTCCATCGAAGTCTGCAACTTGATCCCGCACGCGTTCACTCTCTGCGTAGAGTTCAGGGTCTACGGTCATCAAAGCGGAAGGGTTATCTTGCCATTGTAACCTTGGAATGCCAGAAACAGAGATGATTACGCCCGTTCCTAAAATGCAATAGGCAATCCACTTACGTTTTTTAAGTATCAAGATCAGAGAATCAAATGTGGTCGCGAGTCGCAAAAGGGACTGCGTGGGGTGTTCCGCCTTTGGGAGAAAAGCGGGTAGTGAGTAAAGGGAGATCAGGAGCGAGACAGGTATGCCCACCGCTGCGAAGGTTCCCATTTCAGAGAGCCCAGGAAAATCACTGAAGGCGAGAGCTGAGAACGCGACCGTTGTAGTAAATGCGCTGAGTAATAGAGAGGGGCGCATATTTTTAATAATAGAGTGAGGGTCTTCGGACGGGTCAGAAAGGGCGTGATGGCTCATGATGTGAATGGCATAGTCGATGGCTACACCGATGAGTACGAATCCAAAGGCTAATGTGATGCCGTGGACAGGCTCGGGGTTGCTGACCGCCAGTGCCATCGCGACCGAAAATCCGAAAATTGGGATTGAAATCGCGATTGCCAATTTTTGAAGGGATCTAAACACCAACAAGAAGAGTAAGCTCACGATAAAAATAACGATGATTGAAATAAGATTTCCATCTCGCCGAACACTTCGTTCGGTGGAGACAGCGAAGACGTTAACTCCGCTCTTCTCTAGCTTTAGATGGTTACCGTATCGATCACGCAGGGCCTGAAACTCTTCATCGATATATTCAAGAAGTGTCGTTTGGCTTTGTGCATCGAATGGACTTGAAGCTAAACCAATGGCAAAGACGTAAAAGTTTCTCGAAGGTGGAGTGGTCGACTCTGGTTTCGCGGACTGGATTCGCTTGAGGATGGTTTCGAAGAGGCCTAGGGGGTCCTCGGGTGCGGTTCGAGCTGCGAGCATAGCATTGGGCTTCTGGAGTCGGCTTTTTAAAGCTTTGGCTTTCTGGCTAAGTTCTTCAGCTTCAAGTGTCTTTGGGATATCTAATTCGGGATTCGAAGAGGCCATATAGAATCTTCGATTAAAATAAATTTGATAAATTTCTTGGGCGGCCTGCTCGTTAAAGTCGCTTTCAACCCATTCGATTTCGGGGTGTTCTGAGAGAGTAGATTTTAATAAGAGGGCAGCCTCTTTAGATTCGTTGCCGCCTGAGACTGAGATGAGCATGCGGCGGGCGAGAGGCGACTCCACAAGCCTGACAGACAAATCGACCAGTTCCGCATTGGTCTCAGTTGGAATGAAATGGGTAATGGAGTTCGTCATCTCGAGTCTCGTAAGAGAGTACAAGAGGACACAGCTCAATACGGCGATGGTGAGCCAGCGCACACTCGAGTTCTTCATCGCGTCGGATCTTGAACTTGAGAAGAGAACGCATGCGTCAACTCTTCTGGTCCGAAGGTCACTCCGGTTCGGACATCAGAGAAAGTCATCAAAGAACGATCGCCATTTGTTTCAAATGTTTCCATAGATGAAATCTCACCGAGTTGACCCTCTATCCGAATTTTCTCAACAAGCGCACGCGTAGTATTTTGCCGAGGTTCTAATTCTATAATCCACCTAGGCTCGCCTGTTAAGTTTAGATTTCTATTCATTTCAAAGTCGATTTTATAGATCTCTTGGAGTGACTTTAGATCTCCGCTGAGCAGAAAAATAAAATTATTTACTAGAGATCGAGCGACTTTGCTTGAGCCCAGATCGATTTCTTGAGAGCTGACTTCGTCGCTCATGATCAAAAGGTCACCGTCAACCACCATGCTTGACCGGCCGGGACGACGTGTATGTCTCGCAAGGCGGTTCGGCGGGTCAAAATAAAGTGTTCCCTCCGAACGAACCGGTGTCTTTAAGATCGAGAGCTTCCGCTCCTCGCTAAAGTTGGCCTTAACGCCCCGGCTCTCGGAGAGAACCAGCATGAGATCTTCGAGAGTTTTAATCGAGTTACCGTCACCGCCGGCAGGTTCGGCTGCAAGGGGGTGGCTCAACGATAAGCCGACGACCCAGAGGAGGATCGTTGTTCGTAAGCAGATATTAATGCGAGGTTTTAGGTCACTCATTTGCCCATTCTGGATGTACTTAAAGAGCCCGGCTCATGAAGATTCGCGATGCCCGCATAAAGATAGGGGATCACAGGCCCAAGCCCATCACTTCGTTTTTAATGGGGCAGACCTGGGACGAGGCATTCGGGTGCCGCGCTCTCCGTTTGACAGGAAGACGTAAATCGGGAGACCTGCGAAGTCTTATCGAGACTGGACTCTTGAAGCAAACGAGAGTGAGTCCTCTCGGCGAGTCAAAGGCGACTGGGGTCAAAGTGATCCAAATTTGCCGGCTCCTCTGAAATTCATGCGGATATCCAGAGATTGCCTCCACCCGAGGTCTTACAGACGTGAGGTTCTCGCTGTACACTCTGCCCATGCAGAGTGAATTCCAGCCCAAAAAGGTGGATGAGCGTTTGGCGGGGCCACTTTGGAGGTCTGTCTCAAGGGTGTTTCGGACGCTAGTGAAAGCGTTTGCTTTTATTCTTCTTGGGGTTCTGTCATTGCTTTTAGGGCTAGTTCTTATCCCGATCTCTCGATTCATATGGGGCACCGGTACAAAACAGGAAGTAAGAATCCAGGGTTGGATTCAAAGGATGGCGCAGGGCTATTTGTTCTTGATTCAAGCAGCCGGCACGTGCGTGATCCGATTTGAGGGAGAGGAGAAGTTGAAAGAGCCCGGGATTTTAGTGGTGGCCAATCATCCGACCCTTCTGGATGCTGTCGTATTGATGTCTCAGATGCCGCAGGTGGACTGTGTGGTCAAGGAGCGGTACTTCCACGACAGGTTCTTGGGTTTGGCTGCCCAGGGCGCTGGCTATATTCCCAGCGGAGACGGTCCTCGTATGGTCGATATTTGCGTTGAGAAACTGAATCGAGGGCGCTCTATTATGATTTTCCCAGAAGGGACGAGATCTCCAAGTCAAGGTTTAGGGACATTCAATCGGGGTGCGGCACACATCGCGATTAGGGCCAATAGGAGCCTGGTGCCTGTAACGATTCGATGCAATCCGCCTACCCTCAACCGAGAAGAGAAATGGTGGGATGTGCCGAGAAAGAGATTTGAATTAACACTTTGCGTTGGTGATTCTCTGCCGGTGTGTAGGATGGCTCAGTCGGATGAAAGTCAGGCTCGGGTCGCTCGAGAGGTTACTGAATCAATGCGGCATTATTTTGAGAGGCAAGTTTCAATTGTCTGACGTGAATTCGCTCTGTGATGAGCTCAAAGAATTAGTTGTAGATACTCTTGCTCTTGAAGATGTCACGTGGGCTGAAATCGAGACTGAGGCTCCCCTTTTCGGAGATGGGCTAGACCTCGATTCGATTGATGCTCTTGAGATTGCAATGGCGATCGAAGAGAAGTACGGCGTGACTCTTGGCGATGATCCAGATCAAAATCAGAAAATTTTTGTATCGATCAAGACGTTGGCCGATTTCGTTCTGGGGAGTTCATAGGATTGAATCCCGTATGTAGTCTTCTCCTTTCGCAGCGGGAGCCTGCAGCAGAAGTGGCTCGTCGTTGGGATTCTTCTTCGGAGACTGATCATCGAGTGTCTTGGTTACAGTTCCGCGAGGACGTCTGGAGCCTACGGGAACGTCTCATCCGGGAACCCAATGGCCCATGGATTCTCCTAACGGATGATGCCTACTGTTTTGCAGTGGGATTGTTCGCTCTTTGGCATTCGGGCCGGTACGCCATTTCCCCCCCAAACCGCCAGCCCGAGTCTTTGCGTAGTTTGCAGACGCGGGCTGTCGGTGTGATTTGCGATCGGCCGGATTGGCTGCCAGAAGGGCATTTTCTTCATCCGCTCTTAGACGGAATAGAAACGAACGACTTTCGGGAATTAGAACCACTGGCACGTGATAGCGAAGCGATTGAGCTGTATACGTCGGGAACGACGGGCGGCGAGAAGCCGATTATGAAATGCATTAGTCATCTAGAGGATGAAGTGGCTGAAATTGAAGCTCTTTGGGGAGAGGGCGTCCAGGGTGCAATGATTTTCGCGACCGCCTCTCATCAACACCTCTATGGTCTCCTCTTTGGTGTTCTTTGGCCGTTGGGGACGCATCGAGTTTTCCATTCACGACATTTTCTTCATGCAGAAGAAGCGATTCAAAACATGATTTCCGCACAAGATTGTGTGCTTGCGAGTGTGCCGACTCACCTCAAGCGCTTGGTCCGACACGGAGGCACTTCGGGGCTGAATGGAGTCTGTCGACTCATTTTTTCATCGGGTGGGCCCTTGCAAGAAGCCACGGCTCAAAAAATTGAAGAGCTACTAGAGATTCCTCCGATTGAAGTTCTTGGATCAACCGAAACCGGTGGCATTGCGTGGAGGTCTCAAGGGAAAGGTAAAGGATCTGACCTTTGGGTTTGCTTTCCTTCTGTTGATCTTGAGTGCGAATCCGATCAAGACGTGATGCGGGTGAGTTCGCCTTTCGTCAGCGTAGACACGGGTGATGTGGGTTTTGTTACAGGAGATCGTATATCTCTTCTGGCCGACGGCACTTTTCGTCTGGAGGGTCGAGTTGATCACGTGGTTAAGATCGGCGAGAAACGGATTGATCTTACTCGAATGGAATCAGATTTGCGTGAGCATCGTTTAATCGATGAGGTGGCCTTGCTCGGGATCGAAAAAGAAGCCGTGATGCGTGTGGCTGCAGCTGTTGTCCCTTCGTCGGAAGGGTGGCGTTTTTTGGAGGACGAGGGGCGGCGATTGTACGGCCGTGAAATTCGTTCCACGCTTGTCGAATCCTGGGATCCTGTGATGCATCCTCGCTATTGGAGGATGGTGCATCAATTGCCGGAGGATTCTGTTGGAAAACTGACGAAGGAGGCTTTGGCGGGTCTTTTTTCCTCTGCAGGTTTTAACGAGTTCCTCATGGATCGACCGATTCTGCTGGACGAGTTTTATGGTTCTCATTTTATTGAGCGAGCTTGCCAGGTCCCCGAAGACCTTTCCTGCTTTCCTGGTCACTTCCCCGGAAACCCCATGGTTCCCGGAGTCCTCGAAATTGACTGGGCCCTTGATACGGCGTCTCAGCTCTTGGGAGGCGCACCCAGGATCTCCAAGATCGACTCGCTCAAGTTCTTGACGACATTACGTCCAGGAGATTTTTTTCGAGTCAACGTACGAAAGAGTCAAGACGGTAAACTCCGCCTCCGCATATGGGGCGACGATGCCGAGTTCGTGAAGGGAACGATCAGCCTAGCTGCTATCACGCGGGCCAAGGAGGAAGTCTCTTGATTCCGTGCTTGGTCATCCCGATTTTTAATCATGGTGCGAGTATCGGTGGCGTTTTGAAGGGCCTTGAGGACTTACGTCTTCCGTGCATTATCGTCAACGATGGAAGTGGCGCCGATACACTTTCAGAACTTAAGCGACTCGAGGGAGAATACGATTGGCTAGAGGTGATTCATCACGCCGAGAACCGTGGCAAAGGCGCAGCTCTTCGTACTGCCTACCGGGCTGCTTATGAACGAGGTTCAACTCACGTTGTCCAGATTGATGCGGATGGTCAACACGCGTCATCGGATATCCCTCTTTTTCTTGAAGCTTCACGAGCTCAGCCCAGAGCTCTCGTGCTTGGAAATCCAATTTTTGACGATTCAGTTCCTTGGCATCGGTTACACGGTCGAAAGATCTCAAGGCTCATTGTGTGGATCGAAACGTTTTCCATGAAGATTGCTGATCCGCTTTGCGGATTCAGAGTAATCCCTCTTGCTCCCGTCATTGAAATTATTGAAAGTCACCGCACAGCCGATCGTATGGAATTTGACCCAGAGCTTCTGATACGGATGGTGAGAGCGGGTGTGCCGGTTAAGAACATTGATACTTCCGTGAGATATCCAGACTTTGGTATTTCGCATTTTAGAATGCGGGAAGATAATCTGCTCATTGCGAGAACGTATATTCGCTTAGCCATCGAACCGTTTCGGAATGGACTTACCAAGATGCGGCGCACGTAATGTATAGAGAGTCAGATGAAATGTCTCGCGATTCAACATGGGACAAAAGAGCCGAGCGCGGATCAGGGCTTTGGATGAAGTTTGCGATCTGGGGTGCTCGGCGCCTAAGCTCAGAGTCTCTTCGCTTTTTGCTCCCCTTGATTGCTTTTTACTACTTCTTGTTTGATTCGTCTGCGCGGAAATCTTCAAAAGATTTTTTAAACAGAGTGGCGTTGTCGAAAAGTGAGAGGCCTCCTCGTGCTTTCGATATATTCCGCCATCTTCACTGCTTCGCGCAAATTATCCTAGACCGTTTTGCACTTTGGGCGAATCGAACGGAGAGGTTTAATGTTACATACCAGGGTCTAGGATGCATGGAAAAGCTACTGGATCAGGGCAAGGGGGCTATGTTGGTTGGCGCCCACTTGGGGAGCTTTGACATGCTTCGCTTGGTTGCCCGCGAGGCAAACGTACCCGTAAATGTCATCATGTATATCGATAATGCGCAGCGAATAAATGATGCTTTTTCGGCACTTGATCCCGAGTCCATGATTCGAGTGATTAATTTAGACCCCACTTCCTCACAGACTGGGTTTGAAGTTCGTCGTTGTATAGAGCGAGGAGAATTCGTCGCCATATTGGCGGACCGCGTTGGCGAAACTTCTCAAAAAAGGGTTTCTCGAATTAATTTTTTGGGAAGCGAAGCCTCCTTCTCGCAAGGCCCGTTTCATCTCTCAGCGCTGATGGGTTTGCCGATTATTTTTACCGTCGGACTTAGAAGAGGAAGGGGTAGGTATGAAGTTTTTATGGAAGAATTGTCTGACGGCGAAAGAGTGCCTCGCTCTGAAAGAGATGCTCTAGTCTTGAGCCAGATGAAAAGATTCGTTTCAAGACTTGAGTACTATTGCCTGGATTCCCCTTTTCAGTGGTTCAACTTCTATGACTTTTGGTCAGGAGATTCCCATGCGCACAAGTGATCTCCCGCCTCTCGATGAAGTTTTGTACCACAAAGGGTCGGCGCTTCTGCTTGATCGAGTCATTGAGCATACGGATTTGCAGACCATTGCTCATATTGATGCTGGGAAGAGTAGGTGGTTGCAAGCTAGAGACGGCTCGATTCCGACATGGTTGGCCATCGAATATATGGCGCAGTGCATGGCTGCACACGAAGGGCTCTTTTCATATATCCATAATCGAGAGGTACATGGAGGGTTTTTAATGTCGGTGAGTCGATTGAAGATTCATGTTGTGGAGATTCCGATTGAGATGAGTCTCCATGTGTGCTCAAGACCCTTGCGAGGGCGGCCTGAACTCGGCGCGATTTCTCACACGTGCTCGATATTTACTGAAGAAGGTGGGATTGAGTCTGCTCCACTCGCAGAGGGCCGCCTGTCTGTTTCAGTTGAGAAGGTCGTTCCGACCACCGATTCCATCTAGAAGTGCACGGAGAGTCCAAGGGGCCGTCAAAAAGGCTTCTCCTGTAAGAGAAGCTTTGGCGTGATAAGGTGGATCAGCGCCTAGACCTCTTAATAGGATATGCGCTTGAGCGACGTTAGAGGTCGTGCTCTTCAAGCCTTTTCTGCCAGAATGCGGCCAGTGTTTCCTTGGGTTTGGAAGGTTCTTTCAAAAGGCCATGAAGGCTGGCCCGCTGGTCCTCTTGAGAGCGGTTCTGGCTGAGTTTGAATTTCCCTTGAAGGCGATTGATCGAGAACGAAAAAGCAACAATAGAGGACTGTAGTTTCTGCATGAAGTCTGGATCTAGCTCATTCACCCAAGGTTCCGCCCGAGGGCTCTCGAAGCGGTCTATGAGTAAGTTGAGAATGTCCCGGACGCGCTGCTCTTCTTCGATGACTTCGATGTGACCGTAAGCATGCACAGCGGCGTAGTTCCATGTAGGTACGAGGGATTTAGATTTATACCAAGAGGGTGAAATGTACTCATGTGGTCCACTGAAGATGATGAGGGACTCATTTTTCGATTTAAAACTACGCCAGTGCGGATTCTGTCGAGCAACGTGACCTACCAGAACGCCGTGTTCCTCGCGCTCATCCGCTAGAAACTCAAGAGGGAGATGCGACGCAATGGGTCCATCCTCTGCATATGAGATGAGAGACGCGAACGGATACTCGCGCATAAATGAAACGAGAGTCTTTTTATCTTCTTCGGCAAACCAAGGTGGCGTATACATCGATAGTCCTCTGAGGAAAGGTGAACGATTAGTCTCGGACGGGTCCTATGGGTAATATTCTGATTTTGGTATCTTTATCTTGGAAGTAAATGGTAGGCTTTTTAATGAGATAAAAGTTGTTAGAAAAAAGTGTATCCATCGAAACATACTTTAAGGATATATTGAGATAAAAGACGAAGGCGGCCCTCATGAATTTGGACAGCAGTGTTTTTGTCCATGAAAAAGCAATCTGCGAAAGTGATCAAATCGGAGCTGATACTCGGATTTGGGCGTTTTCTCATATTCTCCCGGGTGTTGTGATTGGTTCTGGTTGCAATATCAGTGATTATGTCTTTCTTGAGACAGGCTGCAGATTGGGAAATCGCGTCGTTCTAAAGGTGGGCGTGCAGGTCTATGATCGAGTTGAAATCGAAGATGAAGTCTTCGTAGGGCCAGGCACAGTGTTTTCGAATGATCCAGCGCCTCGAGTGGCTATCCGTACGGAAGAGAATGGATGGCTACCGACTCGAGTTTGTAAAGGCGCTTCGTTGGCTGCAGGCGTAACCGTTGTCTGCGGAGTTACGATCAACGAGTATGCATTTGTGGGTGCGGGCGCAGTGGTTACACGAGATGTACCTAAGCACGCACTCGTCGTTGGAAATCCAGCTCGACGGGTCGGTTGGGCCTGCGTTTGTGGTGAAAAGCTGGATGGAAACCTGAAGTGTCGATGCGGTCGTACGTACTCTGAAGACGTCGAAGGCGGTGGACTGACTTTAATTGAAGGAGAGAGTGATGAGTGAGATTCACCCAGCGATGGAAGCGGCGCGAAACTCTTGGCGATGTGTCCAAGCAAAAGATAAAGAGGGTTGGTTGGCGCTTATGGCAGATGACATCTGCCTAGAAGACCCAATTGGCGTGGCGATTACGAATCCGACAGGGCAGGGAGTACGAGGAAAAACTGAGCTGAGTGATTTTTACGATCAGAACATGTCGACTTCTGACATCTCGGTGGAAGTTCATGAGTCACATGTAGCTGGCAATACGTCTGCCCATGTACTGACACTCACCACAGCTCTACCAGGCGGAGTTAAATCGACGGTACGAGGTATTTTTACCTACTACGTAAATGAGACCGGCCAAATCACTAACCTGCGAGGGTATTGGCAAATGAGTGATATGCAGTTTGAGCAGCCAGACTGAGTCTGATGGAACCGTCCTCAGCTGTCGCATTTTTTGGATGGAGGCAAGTCGAGGGCGGGGTTTCGGTCGAAGAATCCAACCGGCACAAGAGAAAAGCCACAGTATTCCACTGGCATGACTGGCCAGTCTTCTGGCCTAGCCACATGAGTGAGGCCGAAGGTGTGCCAAGCCACAATGTCCGTGTTCTCAAGAGAGCGATTTTGCTTGACGTATTCCGGAAGGCCGCCCTCTCGCGAATTTAGATTAGTGAACTCAGACGCCGCTGAGAGTTCTGAAGAGTTATGTGCTGTCGCCCAGAAGTTGTGTCGCGCGAAGCCAGCACGTGTTGAGTGGACGGAGCCATCGCGGGCGAGAAGAGTCGGTGTGCCCTGAGGAAGGAGTTTATAGGCGACGGGTTGGCCGAGGCGGTTGAGGACGTTTGGGTTGGTAATTTTCCAATGGCGACTGCTTTCCGAATGGGTGTTGCGCATTGCATCGCGTTCGGAGGACAGTGGAGTGGGAGTGGATCGAAAAACGGTACCGGCGGGGTTTTCCGAACTCACCGGGTCGGGGATTGCATTGATCTCGAAAACACTATTGTCTCGGCCGTCAACTTCAAAGTCCAGTCGGAAAGAGAATAAGTGTTGATGATTTGGCGAGGCTAACTGGGGTGCAATCAGTGGAGCAGTATCGCTATTTTCGCCAGGAGCCACAGCGGAAACACCCACAATGCCTGTGAGTTTTACCTCCATTTGGATCGTGCCGTCGAGATAGAGGTACCAGAAAAACCCGTATTCGTAGTTCCCCACAGTGTGAATCGTACTGATCACTAAGCGGCGAGAGCGCCTGACCTCGACGTTGCCCGTGTGAAGGTCTGTGTGCTTCCAAAGTATTCCATAGTCTTCTTCATGCATGCAGATGGCGTTTTCAATGGTGACCGGAATGCCGTCCCATCCTAGAAAGTGTGAATCGAAGTAGTGAATTTCGCCCAGGCAGTCGCAACCTAGTTTGAGAGCATTGGCGAAGTTTCCGATACAATANTCACTGGCGTCGAAGACATGCTTCCAGCTGTGCATAGGTGATTCATCACCGTATGGGACGACCATGTCGGAGAGCGAGGCGCGATGTAAAATTTTTCGAATCCGACCTTGGTCGTTGTATCCGACATCATGAAGAACAAGTCCATGAATAGGATGCATTGAAATTCGAAGGTTCCATTTTTGCCATTGGATGGCGTGTCCGTCAGTCGTAAAGCTAGGACCTTCAGGCTGTGTGATTTCAATTGGCTTTAAGTCTGTTCGGAGCTCACCTACGCTATTGGCATCATAGTTGGCTGACTCGGGAGGGATGGGAACTACGCCTTCGTCCTCTAATCGCATCACGGTTTCATTTTCGAGGTCGACATAGGCGATCAGTCCCTGAATGGGTCGCGCGTATCCATTGTCACCGGGGAACTCTCTCAGAAAAGAGATGGCTTTCAACATGCGTATCCCATGGGGAATCTCTTCGGGAAGGGATCCTCCTGCGGGCCACGGGTCAACTTGAACGAGAGATAGATCCTTTACACCTCGTTTTTGAATGGCTTTTTGCCATCCTGCGTCTTCCTTGACGATTTGAATGGCTCGCAAAAGATCCATCATGTTCACCGGGGCACTGCCATCTCGTATTACGCTGAAGTTGAGAACAGATTCCTGGGTCAAAGAGATATGGGCGTCGAAGCTTTTCTTATGAGCGACATCAAAACCAACAAGGCGTAGTTCACGTTCGAACTGTGTCCCACTCGTGTATCCGTCGAGGACATCTTTTGAGGGTTCGATGGGAAGAGCACATGAAAATCGAACCGCTTCACTGATGAGTTCGCTGTCACGTAAAATCTCGACGGATCGACTTAACTCAGCGGGTGAAAGAGGTTCAAGAGGGTGGACCGGGAGCGATCGTCTTTGAAGTTCCTGAGTCATTTTTTATCCGTATGTAGAGGAGATCTATTGGGCTAGCCATTCCAAGCATTTTGCTTGGGCGAGCAGTTCGGAGAGTTCTGAGTGAGTGGCGACGGCTTGATATTTTCGGCGGATCTCTTTCAGCGATTTCGAATGATACTTCTGAGGACCTCCAACACTTTGAGTCCACGCCTGACCATCGATATCGACCGTCATCTCTTCTGCGCCCGAGTCGATGGCCATCGCATTAGCGGCGGACCATGTGAGAAAGATGCGAACGGGACCCGCCAGGAAAGGCTCCAGGGTCGGCCTGAGTGCGCTCAAGCTTTCAAAGGCTCCAACGGCGATGGGGGACAGCATTCGCTCGTGCCATTCGCAGGTCAGAGGTGCCGACTCACGCAGGAGAGCACCTGCTGTTGGGTCAGTTGAGGCGGCATTGATTTGCGCTGCGAGACCAAAGTCGCCAAAGCAGGGCCGACCACCGAACAAGTACGGCCTTTCGCTCAAATGAGCCTCAAGGAGAGCGATGCCAGCTTGAAAGCTTCTTTCAATAATGGGCGCTGTCGTTTCATTAGAACCGACTACACCGATTCGCCCAACCATTCTCTCCTGAACATTGCTGATCATCGGGGCCATCTGTTCTTCGGAGGCTCCCGCCATCATCTCGCCGACAAGTCTTTTAGCCGTTGCGATCTGATCTACTTCACGTGCCCAGCGGTAGTGAAACATCCATTTATTGCCCCATTCGTCGCCAAATTCTTCGATTAGCTGAGACAAGAAACATAGAGCCGGATCCTCGGGGTGGATGGAAGGGTCTGAAAATTTGGCATCCAGCGTTTCCATGATCGGTGTAGAGTCCTGAAGCGCTTCATCTTCCGGAGTCGCGATGGTGGGAACAATCGGAAGTCGAGCGTATTTTTTGTACTCTTCAAGATTGTCTCCCTGTCGCAGCAGCCACTCATGCGGAATTTGCTTGTACCGGAAGTAGGACCTTACTTTAACCGAGTAGGGTGACATTTCAGAACCAAAAATACGATACAGATCGGACATCTAAAACCTCTTCATGAGAGAACGGAAAAATACGAAACGCTCTTTTCAGTGCCGGAGACTAGAACAAAAAAAATCGTCTTCCAGTTTGCAGGCCGCTCTTGCCGATCCCCAGGGGTGCCCCATGAATTTAACAGTGCCCTTAAGGTTGCAGCTGAATAGACTTTTGGGACCGCAAAAAAGGCAGAGAGGTTTGATTGCATGACCCGTCAGCGTGTTCGACTTGCATTAGTGGGCGCCGGAAGAATGGGAGGTATTCACGCTCTCAATATCGGAAGTCTCGCTCAAGAGACAGATTTTTTTGAATGTGTGGCCGTCGTTGAACCCGACTCGTCACTTCGAGAAGCTGCTGTTTTGGCAGTATCGGGGGGAGAGGCGCCTCGATCTTTTGCGGATGTTCAATCCCTGATTGATTCTGGTATCGCGGATGCTGCAATTGTCGCCACGCCGACATCGACACACGAATCGGTTTCGCTTTCCCTTCTAGGTGCGGGTTTTCGCGTTTTACTTGAAAAGCCTCTAACGGCCACACTTGAGAGCGATCGGAGATTTGCAGAGACAATCGATGAGCACTTTCAGGGTCGCGTTATGATCGGACTACAGCGAAGGTTTGATCCGCCTCTGCTGTACGCGCGAAACCTCGTAAGTGAGGGTCGGATTGGGCGGGTCTTCAAAATTTCGTCGAGTCTTGAGGATTCAGGCCCCTTGCCGGCAGGGTATGTATCGGGCGGGATCCTGGCAGACATGGCCATTCATAATGTGGATGAAGTTCTGTGGTGGTCGGGGCGATTCCCATATGCGGTCAGTGCTGTTGGAAATAATCTTTTGAGCCACTTTAATTCTCCGGTTGAGGAAGATTTCGATGATGCGACTCTTCAGCTTTTCTTTGAGGAGAGGTTATCGGCCGTGATTCAAGTGAGCCGGAATCATCGGGCTGGGTATCGAGTAGAGACGAGCCTCTGGGGTTCGGAGGGTGAAATTCATGTCGGACGATTTCAGCCTGACCCTACACAGGTTGACGTGGAATGTTTTTCTATTTCGGGAGGCTCAGTCTCTCGTAGCTTTACGCTGGCTCCTTCACCTGAAGATTCGCCGGAGTTTTTGGGTCGATTTGGCACTGCGTACCGAAATGAACTGGAGAGTTTTCTCTTTTGCTGCCGAGACGGAATCGATTTTTCTGTTGACCAGAGAGACGCGCTTCGTGCGATGCAGATTTTGGATGCAGCCCAGTCATGTATACGAGGGGGCTCTGATTCGGAAAGCCTGACCTAATCATGATTCATGCCTCAGGCGGCCCTCAAGAATTCATTTTAAGGCAGGTATTCAGTTTTTTGAAGGACTTCAACCCGTCTGTTTTTGGAGGCAGGCTTTGAGCGCTTCAAGAAAGCGGGAGTAGGTCTCAAGAGAATATTCTCCCATATTAAAAATTCGAAACACACGATCAGCGAGCCGACCCTGTGCAGAATAGATTTCATAGCATTCGCCGTTTTCATGATCCCAACTCGCGAGATCATCGGCCAAGATCGAGTATTGAACGCCTTCGGGAATCCAGAGAGCAGTACCAATATTTTGCAGAGGCATGCCTGGGTGCTCAAAGGTTTTGAGACCAATCTCGCGATACCCCGCTCGCAAGAGTTGATTTCTGCTTTTATAAATCGCGATTCGGCCGGAGACACCGCCTTCGTCATTGAGAGAATCGAGCGCGGCCTCAACTTCAAGAAGTGCTCGGATGTTGATGGTATAGGGATGTCCTCCAGAGCGTTGCGATTTCCAAGCTTCACCTAAATCGAGATAGGGAATTCGGCCACTCTCTTCGCAGACTTGTTCCAATAGAGGCTTGGCGACAAGAACAAAGGCTAGGTCTGGATTCGCGTGAAGTCCTTTGTTGGTGGATCCGATCATCACGTCGACGGAAGCGGCCTCAAGGTCGATTTCTTCGACAAAGAGTGAGGCGATTCCATCGACAACGTAGGTTTTCCCGAGTCGTTTCGCGATGGCTCCAATTTCTGTCATCGGATTGACGCTACAGGTGCTCGTTGCACCATGGACAAGACCGATGGCATCAACATCGTTCTCAGTGACTAGTCTCTCGACTTCATCGAGGTCGGGACGTTCGCCGTAGGCTAGGGCGTAATGGGTGGTAGAGAGGCCGATTTGATTCGCATAGCGAGCCTGTCTTTCTCCGTATGCGCCGTTGGAGATCACGAGAATTCTCGGATTCCGTGTCGAATCTTTGGAGCGAACGCATGAGCCTAGCGCGGCTGCGATTGCGCCTGAGCCTGAACAAGTGAGCATGACTGGGTCATGAGTCTCTTGACATCCGAGAGCCTTTCGGAGTTTTTCTTGCACACGTCCGAGTATGGGAGCGAGGCGGGGCCCGCGAGGCACAATCGGATTTTCGGCATAAATCGGCGCGATGGCATTCACGCGATGGGGAAGATGAAAAACTGCAGGTGTAAGCGAAATATTCTTGGTAGTCACATTGACCTTCCTGGTCTGTTTATTTTGAGGACCCCGAAAGAGTGTCGGATTTTGGGCCGAGAAACGAATGGAAAAGGTTTGCCCGGTTAAACTCAAGAACGCCCCGGATTGGAGTCCGTTCTTCTTCACTCTAGGTACCTAAAACCCGGGTAGCAAGGCGCAGAGTTTCTCTGCGTGTACTATTCTTAAATCCCGACAAACGAGGGCTCTCTACGATAGGTATTTTGCTTCGTGCTGCTCTTGCTGAATTGATAATAGAGAGGGAATCGTCGCTTGATAAAGTCCTTGTTGATAGGGATGGGGTCGTTGATGACCTTGTTCCTGATAGCCTCGGTTTGGCTTTTTACCCGGACGGGTGTGGTGGAGTTGCCTGGAGGGATGGTCGTTGACGTTGCGATAGCTAAGCATGCGCTCATGGGTGCCGAGATCAAAGCAATGACTGGAGATGCGATCCAGGGGCGTCTCAAGCTCCCTCCTGGCTTCGCCGTGCAGGAATGGGCAACGGGGATACCCAACGCTCGAATGCTCTATGTCACCCAGGCCGGTGACCTTCTTGTGACTTCACCTCGGTCGGGTGAAATTAGGTTGATCGAGCGTGATGCGAATCGAGATGGTTCTCCCGATGGAATTCGCCTTTTGCTTAAAGGTTTGGACCGGCCACATGGACTTGATTGGCATAATGGCTGGCTTTATATCGGTGAAGGGGACGCGATTAGTCGGGTTCGTTTTGATCCTAAAGATCGCCTCATTACGGGTAGCCCGGAACGGATTATTTCTGATTTGCCCAATGGTGGAAATCATTGGACAAAGACCGTTCGGGTTGGGCCTGATGATAAGCTGTATGTGTCGATTGGATCGAGCTGTAACGTTTGCGAAGAAGAAGATGTTCGGCGAGCAACAATGATGCGCTTCGAACTTGATGGGTCGAAAGGCGAAATCGTAGCGAGTGGTTTACGAAATTCCGTGGATTTCGACTGGCATCCAGAGACAGGTCAACTTTTTGCAACAGACAACGGGCGCGACTTGCTGGGCGACGATTTTCCTCCGTGCGAAATTAATTTCATCGAAGAGGGAGGGTTCTATGGCTGGCCTTATGCAAATGCTCCCAATCTCCCCGACCCTGATTTTGGCGGACGCGATCCAGAGAAAGTAGCGC
The DNA here is from genome assembly GCA_002691205.1 of Deltaproteobacteria bacterium. GTDB lineage: Bacteria > Myxococcota_A > UBA9160 > UBA9160 > UBA4427 > MED660. The sequence continues at coordinate 16,986 of NZHD01000099.1, read as the reverse complement.
TTACGACACCGCCGGTTCATAACCTACCGGCCCACACAGCCCCTCTCGGGATCGCTTTTTATGACGGAGGTTCTTTTCCTTCTGAGTATCAAAATGCAGCTTTCGTCGCTTTGCACGGATCCTGGAATCGCCGGGAGAAGCAAGGGTATGAGGTACTGGCCGTCCACTTGAATGAGGACGGGACCAGCACGGCTGATCCCTTCTTGACGGGATTTCAGATCGGCGACGATGTCAGCGGCCGACCGGTGAGCGTCGCGGTGGGAAAAAGCGGCGAGTTATTTGTTTCAGATGACTACACAGGGACGATCTATCGAGTGACATATGGTTCGACACCATTGGCTTCGACATTCCGTTCTCATGTGGGCTCGGGGGATAAAGCGGCGTTGGTAGAGAGCGCTCCAGTCAGCGAACTTGCGATGTCCTCTGGGCGCGATCTTTGGCGGAAATTCTCGTGTGAGTCTTGCCATGTAGAGGGGAACGCCGTAACTCCGATTAAGCCTCTTGCGTCACTGTCGAAACGATATGATGTGGCCTCTTTGTCCCAGTTTTTACGGGTCCCTCAGCCGCCGATGCCTGTTTTCGAAATGACAGACGCCGAGAGAAAAGATCTGTCGAGCTATCTTCTGAACCGCTTTAACTGAACGAGGGTGAGAGATCGGCCTAGAGCCTGAGGCGATTTAGGGCATGTAGGCTTGGCCACCGTCGATGGCAATGGTCTGTCCGTTTACATAAGCGGAAGCGGGAGAGCAGAGAAAAGCAACAAATTCTCCGATGTCCTCTTCACAGTCGCCGACTCGCGCCATAGGAATGGTTTTTATGAAGGCCGCCGACTCCTCAGGGTTGGCTTCTATCCACCCCGCCAAGCCAGGTGATTTGGCATGAGGCATAATTACATTGGTTCGAATCCCTTCGCCTCCCCATTCGCTCGCCGCCCCTCGGCTGAGTGCGCGAATGGCCTCTTTCACGGCTGAGTAGGCGGCATAGTGGGCCGCATCCCATCGTCGAGCCGCCGTGCTTGCGAGGTTAATGATGCATCCATCTCCTCGTAGATGGGGGTAGCATGCTTTCATGAACCTGAGGGTCGCAAGGGGGCCCGATTGCCAGCCGGCTTCGAGAGCCTCTTCGGTGACATTCAGCAGTGAACCCAGTGGGACTTCTTGAGCATTGTTGACGAGAATCTGGATCCCGCCGAATCGCTCAATCACTTGACGTACGGCCGCTTCAATTGAATTCAGATCCTTCACGTCGCCCGTGATGGGGAAGGCCTCGCCGCCCGCTTCTTGAATCTGAGCGCAAGTGTTCTCTATTTTTTCCGACGTGCGGCCATACGCGGCAATGCGGGCGCCGTGTTTGGCGAGGGAGAGAGCGATTCCTTGGCCCACGCCCTGACCTGCGCCCGTAACGAGGGCCACTTTTTGATTGAGCATCATTTGGGTGGCTCCCATGCCCATTCTTTTCTCTCGCTTTGACTTTTTGTGATTTCCGAGACGTCTACATAAAACTGCATGTACCAGTCTCTTAAGAGATTTAATGGACCGTCGCCGTCGCAGAGAAGCGGATTGTCGACGCGGATTTTATTGTGCCATATGTCGACATCTTGTTTGAATGACAGTTGGGTCATTTCCGTGTATTGATCCACGATCGCCTGATTCTCGGCATCAGAGAGGCCTGGAATTTTTTCTACTTTGACGCCGTGCCGTAGGAGGAAACGATCAAAATCCAGTGGGACATGACTAACGAGCTGTAGAGAGCGGTGCTTCATGCCATTTCCTTCGTTGATCATTTTACAAAGCATATACGCTGGCCCGTAATACGTGGCTTCGGAGACCATCTCGCCTCCTTCGTCATACTCCGAGCCCTCATCGTTTTTCCCATGCAGAATCTGTGTAAGCGTGTGCCCATCAAAAATATTTTTAAAGTATGTTGGAGGAACACCGTGGACCGTCATGAAGTGGGCTTTATCGGACATATTGTCGATGAGTTCGCGACAGTTGATTTCAATTATGTTTTCTTCGAGAACCCAATCGGACCAGCCTTCGGAGTGACATAGTTCTTCGCGGGGCACGACGACCTTCTCGGGGGGAGGCTTCCCTTCAGGGTCGTTCCAAATAAAGAGGAGTTGGTTTTCTTCACAACTGGGCCAAGATTTGATTCGGGCATTCGGGGGAACGCGCTTCGCGTACGGAATGTCTTTGCAGAAGCCATCTCCGCCCCAGCCCCATGCATGGTAGGGACATCGCACCAGATCGCCGTCGACGGTTCCCATGGAGAGGTCTCCGCCCATATGAGGGCACGCTGCGTCGAGGATGTGTGTTTTTGCTTCGCTGTCCCGAAAGATCACGAGGTGAGTGCCGAAGGCTTCTACCCTCTGGGGTTCACTGGAAAAATCAGCGGATCGGCCGAGGCAGTGCCAGCCTCTTGCATATCGACTGGGGGGGGGTGTGGAGTCAATGGTTCGAATAGGCACATTACTCATGGGGATCCTCCTGGAAAGCCTGGCAACAAGCGCCCGAACAATAAGGGCTAAATAGAGGCTAAAGGGTATCGAGGAAGGGCCATGAATGCAGGGGAGGGGAGTACATGTGTATAGGGGAACTCTCGCCCTTATTCCGGCGGGGCATCTCGAATTCTGGCGACTCTAAGTGGACCATTTTACGAGATCCAGACTGAAACGTGAATCAGAGTGGTGTTGAGTTGGTGAGACCTCCTATAATTTGAGGTCTGACCTAGGGCAATGAGGGCCTGGTTTTTAGGACAAATTAAACCATCTGAATCGTGCGATGTGGGGAGAGATAAATGGACGTCGGTATGGTGTTGATGATGCAGAGCTTCGGTTACGAAGGTGTGAGTGATTCTCAGGTTTATGACGAGGACACAACGATGGCCCTGCAGGCCGAAGAGCAGGGCTTTGATCACCTTTGGGTCGTCGAGCACCACTTTGCCGATTACGCTTTTTGTCCCGATAATTTCGTCTATCTCGCCAATATAGCCGCACGCACAAGTCGGATTAAGTTAGCGACAGGGGCAGCCATTCTTCCCTGGAACAGTCAGCCGATTCGTGTCGCTGAGAAGGCGGCCTTGTTGGATCACATGAGTGGCGGTCGGTTCATGTTGGGGATTGGTCGAGGGTTGTCCCGTCATGAGTTTGAAGGTTTTGGTATTGAAATGGGTGAGTCGAGAGAGCGGTTCGATGAGTCGGCGCCCATGATCATTGAAGCCCTTGAGACAGGCTGGATGGAAGAACACGATGGTAAACATTTCAAGCAGAAGCGGACCGAGATTCGACCTCGACCGGAGCGAAGCTTTAAGGGAAGGACATGGCAGGTTGCGATGAGCCCAGAGTCTGCGCTTCAGGCCGCCCATCTAGGCCTTCCCATGATGGCTTTCAGTATCAAAGCACGCGAGCAAGAGAAGGCTGAGTTCGAGGACTATCGGGCGGCCTTTATTAAAGAGCACGCGACTGAGCCACCGCGGCCTATGTTGGCTGATCTTGTGTTTTGCGACTCCGATGCTGATCGTGCTCGCGATTATGCAGAGCGTTACTGCGGAGCCTATTTGCACAGCGTCATGGCACATTATGAGATGATGGGAGAGCACTTTGACAAAGTAGGCGGCTATGATGCCTACGGTCAGAATGCGAAGATCTTCAAAGAAATGGGTATGGAAGAATTCGCCAAGCTGTATGTGGGTTTACAAGCTTGGGGCACACCGGATCAGATGCTCCGCAAGTTTGAGGAGCGACGAAAAATCTTTGGTGAGTTCGGGATCTTAGGGATTTTTCGGTATGCCGGATTGCCTTTTGAAGATGCACAGAACAGTCAAGCCCTCTTTAGTCGCGAAGTGCTGCCGGTTCTGAAGAGCTGGGAAGAGCAGGAAGCCGCTTAGGGACTTGTTCTCGATCGACCAAGGAGAGTAGAGTTTGCCATCTATAGGCGATATGAGATTTGATCATCTCGTCGATGTTCTTGTCATCGGAACGGGGAACGGCGGCCTTACGGGAGCCTTGGCCGCGAAATCGAGCGAACAAGACCGTGTCCTGGTGATCGAAAAACAAGGCTTTATTGGGGGAACAAGTGCAGCTTCGGGAGGGGGTGTTTGGATCCCGGGGAATCGATATGCCCGGGAGGCGGGCGTTGATGATTCTCTTGAAGAAGCCCGTGAATATCTAAAAGCAACCATCCCACCCGAGGAGTATCAAAGCGACCTAATTGATACTTACCTCAAGGTGGGTCCGAAGATGGTCGACTTTCTTCATGAAAATTCTGTGGTTCGCTACGAGAGCCTGCCGAGCTACCCCGACTATTTTAATGAAGCCCCAGGAATGAAACCGGGACACCGTTCCATGGAGCCATCGCCTATTTCGATGGACGCTCTTGGAGGAGATGCCAAGCGATTGCATGAGCCCAACCCGGCCACTTTGCTCTTTGGTCGTTTGGCATTCACCCAAGAAGAGCTTCAACTTTTCGTGACTCAGACATCCGGCTGGATGAGTACCTTGTTGAAGCATCTATCGGTTTATCTTTTAGATCTTCCATGGCGTTTTAAGTTCAAGCGCGCTCGTCGCCTGACATTGGGTGCGGCGGGGATCGCCCGACTTATCATCTCTGTCAAGAATAAGGAAATTCCGATCTGGTGTTCGACTCGGCTGATTGAATTTTTGACTGAGGAGGGCCGGGTCGTAGGCGCTCGCGTGGAAAAGGAGGGGGAAGTTCTCACCGTTGGGGCCCGTCGAGGCGTGCTTCTCGCGAGTGGGGGGTTTGAACGCAATGCGGAGATGCGCAGAGAATACTTGCCGGCGCCCACCGATGCAGCGTGGACCGCTGGAACGGTTGGAAACTTAGGTGAGGGAATCGAGGCTGCTGTAAAAGCAGGGGCCTCTGTAAAGTTTATGGAAAAGGCTTGGTGGTGTACGACCCTCACTGTTCCCGGAGAGTCTGCTCCTCGACTCAGTATTTTTGAAAAGTCGATGCCTGGCAATTATACAGTCAACTCTTCCGGTCAGCGTGTTGCGAACGAATCTCAAAATTATCAGATGTTCATGCGTGCGCTTCATGAGAAACATGCATCTGGTGAGAATTGCCTCCCTCTCTATATGGTGTTTGATGCCGATCATCGGCGTAAGTACCCGGTGGGTCCACTGATGCCGGGTAAGTTTCTCCCTGACGTTTTGGTTTCCAAGTCTTGGTTTTCAAGTGGCTTCATAACGCGTGCCGATAGTCTGGATGAATTGGCTGAGAAATTAGAGATCGATAAAGCTGCTTTCGTAGAAACAGCAGGCCGGGTTTCTGAGTACGCGAGAAGTGGAAAAGATCTCGATTTCGGGCGGGGTGATTCCTTGTACGATCAGTTCTACGGAGATTCCGAGGTGTCTCCGAACCCATGTCTATCTCCCCTTGAGAAGCCGCCTTTTTACGCGATTCGAATTGACCCAGGCGATTTCGGCACCTGTGGAGGTGTGGAGATCGACTCTCGTGCGCGTGTACTCGATTTGAAGGGTGTTCCTATTCCGGGCTTGTATGCCACCGGAAACTGTACAGCTGGTTTATTGACGACTTATCCTGGGCCAGGGGCTACTCTGGGCCCTGGGATGACCTTTGGGTATATCGCGGGTCGAGAAATGGCGAATCAAGCGGGCCCCGACGTGCCTGTCGCGGCCCGCTAAGCTCTCGGAGTGAGTTCTATTTAGGTTAAAGAGGCAGTCTGATGGAAAAGCAAGAATATCTTGAGCGCGTCAGAAGTGTTCTGCCCGGTTTAAGGGAGAGGGCCTCCGATTGTGAGAAGATGCGTCGCGTTCCTGACGAGAGCTTCAAGGCTTTCCAGGAAGCGGGGCTTTTGAGAGCTCTTCAGCCTGAACGATGGGGCGGGTTCGAACTTGACCCGTTGACCTTCTATGAGGGCGTCATTGAGGTGGCTGGTGCCTGTCCCTCAAGCGCATGGGTGCTTGGGGTAGTTGGGGTTCACAACTGGCAGCTAGCTCTTTTTCCGGATGAAGCTCAAGAGGATGTTTGGGGTATCGATTCAGGCATTCAAATCAGTTCTTCCTACGCCCCAACAGGAAAGGCACGCTTGGTTGAGGGCGGCATTCAGCTGGAGGGACGCTGGTCATTCTCGAGTGGCTGCGATCACTGTGACTGGGTCTTCTTGGGAGCGATGGTACAGAAAGAAGGAGAGCGCCCAGAAATGCGTACGCTCCTCGTGCCTCGCTCTGACTATGAAATTGATGATACATGGCACGTCGCGGGTCTTTCAGGGACAGGCAGCAAAGACATTGTGGTTCGCGATGCCTTCGTGCCTGATTACAGAACTCATAGTCTCGTGGACGCTTTTAATTTAGATAGTCCAGGACAAAAAAACAATCCCGGGGCGAGTTATTGCTTGCCGTTTGGAATGGTCTTCCCATTCGGGATATCTGTCCCAGCCATCGGTGCGGCAGTCGGAGCTTTTGAGACCTATCGGTCGACCATTCGGGAGAAAGCCAGTGGGGCTAAGCGCCTGAGCACATCGGATGATCTCTTCGCTCAAAAGCGCATCTCGGAGGCTGCCAGTGAGATTGATGCGGCCCGTGGCGAATTGAAACAGACTTGGGAAGAAGCTTGGAAAATGGTTCAGGCTGGGGACTCTGTCCCGATCGAATTTCGCACTCGAGCGCGCTGGACATCTGCGAATATTGTTCAGCGTTGCGTACGCGCGGTGGACATTTTATTTGAAGCGAGCGGCGGTCATGCCATCTTTCTAGACAACCCAATGCAGCGATACTTCCGTGATGTTCATGCAATGAGAGCCCACGCGGTGAATAATCCAGACCGGGCTTCACAGATCTTTGGTTTTTCGGAGATCCATCCAGGTGAACCCCCGAGAGATCTATTCGTCTAGGCTTGGGGAGGTGGTCTTGTTCAAGGTATCAAGGCTCGGCTATCTGGTTCTTGAAGTGAGCGATTTCCCAGCGTGGGAATACTTTGGGACAGAGATTTTGGGTCTCATGGCAGAAAAGAATGGATCCGGAGATGCTCTTTGTCTCCGTATGGACGGCCAAGCTCAGAGGTTTCGTTTGGAGTCGGGTCCTGCTGATGATCTTATTTGTTTAGGTTTTGAAGTAGAGAGTGAAGCTGCTCTGGAAGGTTTGGCTAAGCAGCTTTCTGCCGGGGGGCACGCGATTCAGGAGTGTGACTCGGAGACGGCTACGTCACGTGGGGTCCCTCGTTTGTTTCGGACAAATGACCCGAGCGGTCTCGAGGTTGAATTCTTCTACGATATTCAAGAAAGCAAAGTTCCGTTCGTTTCTGAATTCGTGCCCGGGGGCTTTGTGACCGGCAACGAGGGGTTAGGTCATGTGGTTTTGAATGCGCGTGATCATAATGAGACCGAAAAGTTTTATCGAGATTTGCTTGGGATGAGACTATCAGATCGAATCGCCATGCGGATCGGCCCTGATGTTTCTCTGGATACCGACTTCTATCATGTAAACTCCCGCCATCATACTCTCGCATTCGCGGAGAGTGGGCTACCTAAGAAAATGCATCACTTTATGATCGAGGCTCGCGAGATGGATGCTGTAGGCCAAGCCTACGACCGAGTCTTGGCGTCGGACTTACGGATCATAAACACACTTGGACGACACTCCAACGACAAGATGTTTTCGTTTTACGTCCGGACTCCTTCTCGCTTTGAAGTTGAATTTGGCTGGGGTGGTGTCAAGGTGGATGAAGAGACTTGGGAAGTGGAACACTACGATCGAGGGAGCTTGTGGGGTCATCATCGGCCGCCCCGGCCCACCGGTCAGTAGAGGGGGCTGATTTGCGAATTGGTTGGAACGGCGGCGGTGGCTATCGAGACCTTGAACGCTTAAGAGATGATGTGAAACGGGCTGAAAGGGACGGCTTTAGCCATTTTTGGTTATCGCAGGTGATGGGTCTCGATTCATTGACGGCTCTTGCCGCAGTGGGCGCTGATGCTCCCGGAATTGAATTGGGTACCTCGATCGTTCCATTATATGGACGCCACCCGTTGGTTTTAGCCGGACAGGCGTTGACCACCCAGGCGGCCTTGTCGGGGAGATTGGTTCTCGGCATCGGGCCCTCGCATAAGCGCTTAATTGAGCACATGTACGGTGGAAGCTATGCAAAGCCTTTAACCCGAACGCGTGAAGAGCTCAGGGCTTTGAAGGTTTTGATGGCTGGTGATTCATTTGAGTTTGAAGGCGAAGAGATTACGGTCCGAGGACAACTCAGTATTCAAGCCCCGTTGCCTCCCATACTCATCGCCGCGCTTGGGCCTCGAATGCTCGATCTAGCGGGACGAGAGGCTGAGGGAACTGCGCTATGGATGGTGGGTCCGAAGACTCTCTCTGAACATATTACGCCACGCATACGGGAAGCGGCGTCCGCCGCGAGTCGCCCAGAACCTCGTATCCTCGCAGGGGTGCCTGTGTGTGTGACGCAAGACAAGGCGCGTGCGAAGTTGCATGCCATGAAGAGCCTGAAGGTATATGGATTGTTGCCCGCCTATCAATCAATGATCAGTCGTGAGGGTCTGGAGGGGCCGGAGGACATCGCGATCATTGGCTCCGAAGATGAAGTCAGAGAGCGCATTTCGCTCTACCAATCGGGGGGAGCTACAGATCTTCGCATGTCTGATATGTGCCCCAACGAAGATGAATCATGCCGAACGCGCGAACTCCTCGTGAGCGTAGCCGCGGAGCTCAATCGTTAGTCGAGTCTACAGGTTGATTTGACGCGGCCCTTCCAGCTCGCCTGCCAGAGTACACGCAGTCTGCGATGGAAAGACCACTGACATAGTTTTTTGAGCAGAGTCCGACGGCCGTCCGGCCCGCGCTGTATAAGCCTTTAATCGGACTTTTGTCTTCTCTGAGTACTTTTCCATTTTCCTCGTCTACGGAAAGCCCTCCGAGGGTGAGTGTCATCAAAGGCGAAGTCCACTGCTGGTCGGAGCATTTGATCACATAGTAGGGAGGCTGAAGGGTCGCGCGTTCTTCTTTTTTGAACTCATCAGGCTGGCCGGATTCGGCACCGTCATTGTAGGTTCGGAGACTTTTTGCAAGAGCATCAGCCTCGCAGTGGCAAATGTGTGCGAGTTCTTCGATAGACATCGCTTTCTTACAATTGAACCGGAGATTAAGCAAACTTGGAATCGTCTGAAAACTTTGCGTTTGTTTTCGGCCAATTTGGCTGCGACCGAGTGACTTCAATTTTTGATCGATAATGAGAAAGGCTTCACCCTGACATTCCTCCATGATCTTCCCCCCCACTACTGCACCGTAGAGAGTTTCGTTCATGAATCTGCGGCCTTCACGATTGACGAGCATGCCGTGTATGAATGCGTGAGGAGGATTAATAAACATCCATCCCGATATATTCGTCATGTATTTAAGGTGGCCGCCTACGGCCTGTGCCATCTCCATGCCTTCGCCCGAACAACCGGTGGTGCCGATGGGAAGCCCTTTTAGGTATCGCGGAGCAAATTCGCTCATCATAGATCGATTGTTGATGAAGCCGCCCGTGCTCAGGATAACCCCTTTCCGAGCTCTGATTCGCTTGGGGTTAGCATGACGCCCTTCAATTTGGTTACCCAGCCTACGAAAGAAGCGAGCGACCGGCGGAAGCAAGAGGGCAAACTTAGAAGCCGTCTTTTCGATCTTTCCGTGGAGGATAGACCAAAGGCCAGTTGGAATTTCATGGTAGACAAGACCAGAGACAGATCCTGCCTCATCGAGGACGAGCTCCTTCACGCGGCTATGCAACCGTACGTCGACTCCTTGCGCTCGAAGTTGGTCGCGTAAAGGTTCAAAGAAGTTTTTCCCGGGCAGCCCTTTGCCTTTGACCCTGTGCCCTCGCGGAGCGGGCCGAGCTGCGGTCTTATAGGGCTCAATGGTTTCGTTCCCAGAGTAGTAGAGGTAGTAGTTGTCGTTGGGATAAGATGTTTTGTAAGGGCAAAGAGACGAGCCGAATCGCAAACCGAGAGAGGTTAGCCAGCGAATATTTTCTGAGCTCGTTCTGCAGAAGTCTAAGATCAACTCTGGACTGACGACCCCTTCGGTTTCAAGGGTTAGATAGGCATGCATCGAATCGATATCGTCTTCGACTCCAGCCTCTTTCTGGATGTCAGTCCCTCCGCCTGCATAGATGACTCCTCCACTTATGGCTGTCGCACCTCCCCCGGTAAAACGCTCAAGGACGGTGACCTGGCTCGAGTTCTGCGATGCCTCGATGGCCGCGCATGCTCCAGCCCCACCGAGTCCCACAACGATGACATCTGTTTCGCTGTCCCATTCCGGTGATTTTTTTGGAGTCATTGGGGTCTCAGATTCTTTACACGAGCAAGTCAGTCTACGAATCTTACGCCACGTTCCCATAGCGAACGGAGACGTCGAAAGTTCAGGGGGTAGGCATGGGGGAGGGCCAAGCGTCGGGGCGAATCTCCGCATCGGTGCCCCCATCGCAGAAGAGAATGGAGCCCACAAAGAAGCGGCCCTTTGGGCCCAGAAGGAAGGCAAGAAAATCCGCAATCTCTTCCGGCTTCCCGGGTCTCTTTGTTGGAACAATTAAGTTTTTTATGTGGGGTCCAATGAGAGGATCCGCCAGACCTTCGGCCGTCATGGCTGTTTCGATCATGCCTGGAGCGATCGCATTCAGGTTAATACCCGATCCGATCCACTCCGGGGTCACCGCATGCCGTCGGATCCAGTAGGCTAGGGCTGTCTTTGTCGCGGGGTAGGCGAGCATTGAACCGAAGTCGTCCGCCATTTTGCAGGCCTTCTCCTCGTCCCCCTCGAGGCATGCTTGAATAAGCGAGTTGGGTACACCCGGCGAAATCGTCGTTGAATTCGAACTCACTCCCACCGCAGCCGCGGACTCACCTTGACTCAGGGCCTCTCTAAAGCCCTTCAATAGATCGATGGCGCCAAAGTAGTTTAAGGAAACGAGTAAACTTCCGGCCCGGTTAGGGAGTCCCATCACACCAGCGCAGGGGACAAAACCTTCAAGTGACCCGCCTGATTTTTCGAGGACTTGTTCGATGGCCTCTGCCCGACCGCTTGGTTTAGAGAGGTCGGCGACAATGTCGGCCTCCTGAATATCGATCCCGATGACGGTGTGGCCGTCACTCTTGAGCCTCTTCGTTGTGGCGGCCCCAATTCCCGAAGCGGCCCCAGTAATCGCGTAGATCCCCATATGTATTTCTCTTTCTACGTTTTTTCTGAGTCTGAAGGATACCTGTCTACAGAGCCAGCGCTTAATTGGCAAAGACCGCAAATGCTCTTTGCATCAGGCGGTCTGCGTGTGGTCGCTAAAATCACACCTTTTAATTTGGAGTGGTTTTCCTGAGGCTGCACTTTCATAGAGACCACTCAGCACAGCCGATTGAAACAGTGCATCTCCATCGGCAACGACAAGGTGAGGTTGATTTTTAAGTTTTTTTAGAGCTTCCCAAAGCGGGGCTCTTGAGGACCAAAGTTCGCCTGGGCTTTTGAAAGTGAATGTTTCCGTAGATTCATTTTGAGCATCCCGAAGCAATAATTGAATAGGTTCGTTGGATCCCATGAGGGTCCATTCGGCCGAGCCGCGGGTTCCCGTAATCGTCGCTTCGTTGCGCTCAGGCTCGTAGCTCCCTGTTGCACGTTCGTAGTGCACCTGGACTTGAGACTCGTCAGGCAGGTGATAGATCAGTGTGGCAATGGCGTGAGATTCAACATCGAAGATAGGTGGATGAGCCGAACTTTTGGGCAATTCAGGTTGCGCCAGGCGTACGTGTAAAATAGAGATTGCCTTGGGTGCGAGAATGTAATCGAGGTTAGCGAGATCATAGGGCCCCCAGTCCATCAGGCATCCTCCTCCATTCTGTTTTACGTCCGCAAACCATTTCGATTCGGGTTGCAATTCGATGCCGAATCGCATCCGAGGCATGCATTGGCGGAGCTTTACGGAATAGATTTCCCCCAGTTGGTGCTGTTGCACGAGGCTGGCCACTTTTTGCGTGGCTGGATTATTTAAGAATCGGCCCCCACAAGAGAAAAGTGTTTTTTGGGTTTCAGAGAGCGTTGTTTGGATTGATTTCGTGGCTTCCCGTGACGTGAAGAGAGGGCTCTCTGAGATAACATCGCGGTGAGAGCGCAAAGCCAAGTCGACATAAGATTCGTGGAGCCACGGAGGAGTCGCGATCACGACAATGTCATTCTGAGCGGGTGCGATAGAGAGCATCGTATTGGCGCGATCATAAAGGAATGATTTGGGAAATTCACTTTGAAAGTCTTTTCGAGCCATTCGATCCGGGTCTGCCGAGTGAATTTCGCTGACTCGTCCCGTAGCGATTGCGGCGCGAGAATGCGCTTTGGCCATAAATCCAGAGCCCACGATAAACAAGCGGAACTGCGGATCAGCTTGCGTGTTGATCATGTTCCCTCTCTGTGTCTTGGAATTGATTGAGTGTCTACAGTCATTGTCGACTATATTCTAGGCAATTATTTAATGAATTCTTGACTGCAATGAGGAAACGGTGGTTGTGGGACTCGTTTTGTTTGCGAAAGGGATGATGAAGGCTTTGAGCCGGTTGAACGGTCTATGCCTCGTTGTACTTTTACTAATGACGAGTTGTCATCATGAAGAAAAAGGGACCGATACATTGGGGCACTCAGACTCGGCCCCTCTCGCGTATCCGCCCAATGTCATTTTGTTTTCCCTTGATACTTTGAGAGCCGATCGCCTTCAGGCCGCCCCGTATATTTCAAAGATGGCCTCTGAGGGTTTTAGCTCCTCGCGGACTTGGTCGAGTTCCAATTGGACTCTGCCCGCGCATGTCAGTCTCTTAACATCGACCAATCCGATTGAGCATGATTTTCCCAGGGCGGGTTCACGTTTGCCCTATGCGGATCAGAACTTTTCCGAGGAACTATCGACCTTGGCTCAAGCCTACCTGTCGGCCGAATATTCGACATTGGCAAGCACGGGAGGAGGGTTCTTGAGTCCAAGGTTCGGATTTGGAAGAGGCTTTGAGCATTATTTTTCCGAATCCAGTACTGGGCAAGAGGACCCTTTTGCCACTCAACTTCAGAGCGTTAAAAGTTTTCTAGCGGAAAAAAAAGATCAACCGATTTTTATGTTTATACATACCTACTCGGTTCATGATTATTTTCTGAACAGTCCGCTTTATCATGATTTGATCGACCCGATTTCGGACCAAGTTCACGTTGAACATGGAAACTGGCTTGACGAAATTAAGAAAGGACTGGCCCCGGTCGACTACGTGAACCGGCTTTATGACGCCGGCATACAAAGGACCGACTCATTTGTTCGAGAGATTGTTTCTCAGGTCGAACTCGCCAGGCCAGGAGAGCCCTTGTTGGTCGTGATTACCTCAGACCATGGCGAGAGTTTTGAGGACAGGCCCGGCCTATGGCATCACGGGAATGGGCTTTGGGAAAGTCAGATACGCATTCCATTAGTGGTCTGGGGCAACTACGAAGGAGCGCCGCAGGGAGTCACCCACATGCCTGTATCATTAATTGATGTTGCTCCTTCTCTGCTTTTTGAAAGCGGCATTGAGATTCCTGAAGGTTTTCAAGGGCAAGGCGATGTCTTTCAAATTTCGCCCATTGACCCCGGACCTCGAGACGAAAGGCTTGTGCGTGCAAGTCGTGTTCATACTGGGCCTAGTCCTAAATCGAGTCACGTGAGCCAGACGTTGATTAAGTCGGGTTTGAAATATTATAGGCAGGACTCTTTTGAGGGAAAAACGCGCGTTGAAGCCTGCTTTAATTTGGATGATGACCCTGGAGAAACCCTGAACGTACTTCTTGAGGCGTCCCGTCCGTGTTCGCATTTTCCCAAGATGCTGTCAGAGCTTCTTTTGCAGTCACCCGCTTACGCGATTTTTTTGAGAGCCAGCCCTCAATCTAAGCTTGAGTTTTCTTTTAGCCACCCTGATGTGGTGAAGGCAGTTCGGACGGGTGCGGGGTCTTCTCTCAAGATTGCAGACCTGGGTTTAGGGAAAGTTTCATGGACTCCGGCGAGTCAGGATGACCTATTGATGTTGATATTAGAGTCAGAACGGGAAGCCAACGTTGATCTTCTCTTCGATGACGGAAGAGGCTCGAGTGTTTCGGTATCAGAGATTGGCCCGGCTGAAGACCCTTTCAGGCTCGCTACCCCTTCGGGTGAGGTCACGTTCTTTCGGAAGGGGAGGATGTCGCCTGCGCGTGAAGCGACATCACCGGACCCGGACTTTGTGCGCGAACTTCGGGCACTGGGATATGTCGATTAATGCTCTAGATCGTCAGCGCTTAAGCCCTGAACGTTCGATGGGCAGGGCGGTATAGACACTGATTTGGTTTGCCGAACGCAAAGAGATTCTATTCTTGATGTTGGGCAAGGTTCGCGTTTAGAGCTTTTTTGAAATCATTTATCCGCTCACGCGCTTTTTTGTAGTCGGGTCTATCTCTTTTGACAGGAGTGGCAATGCGAATGACAGTTGCACTCGCTGCGCGTCGAAGAGGACTTCGATCGAGGCCTGCGGCTGAACGTAGAGTTTCCATGGGCACGCTTTCCAGTCCTTCATACCAGTGATGGACGAGCCAGCGTGAGCCAGAGGACTCCTCAATGACGAATTCACTGAGCGCTTCTCCGTCTGGGCTTCTCTGGCTGGGAAACTGCTTGATGATGTGTCGGCCTGCTTTGAGTGTTTTTGTTTTGTCTGACAGCAAGCTCATGTACTTCCCGGTTCGATCATTTTTACCGATGAAGAATTCAATTTCATCTCCATTGGGACGGCGATACCCGCGAAAAGTCTTTAAGGAAAACCCGGTGGTGCCGAGGTACATGGGATTCGGAATGAGAATCGGTTTTTTCATTTTCCAATCGCCAAGGTTTTGAGAAATGATGTGAACGTCGAATTCAAGCTGATTGGGTTTTGACCACGGCGAAATTTGAGAGCTGATCAGGCTCGTGAGGACAAGTAAAGTCGTGATTCCAAAGATTCGGCTTTTAGGAAGGGGATACTCTGCATTTTTGACGAAAAACCGTCCCGAACTTCGAATAGGAACGGACGAGTGAGGAGAAAGAGACTCAAGAATTCGATCAATCAAGCTGATGATCAGCACACCTCCGATGAGCATGAAGATACCTTGAGCCATATGAAGGGCCGTGTGATCGCCCTCAGGGTTGAGCACGAGGCTCATGACTCGGAGAAGGTTGACAAAGAGTCCGATGATGGGCGAGATCAGTAAAAGAAGGACTAGGCGTCTTCGGCTTCGATGAAAGACTTCGGCATACACGAAGGTGGCCATCAATAAAGTTTGGACCGTGCGAAGTCCGCTGCAGGTTTCAATGACTTGAAAGGTGGCCTTTTGAGTCAGGATGAGATCGCCACTTTGAACCGCATAGATCCCGATTAAGTTGAGGAGCGCGGTGGTGAGGTAGGCGGTCCACAGTTGAAGAGGAAGGATGAGGTAGTTGACGAATACGGGTGGAAGAGGAACCGCCAAGAGTGTGAGAAAAACAGCCGGCAGAAGGAGAGCTCGACGGCCTTGATGGCCCGCTAGGAGATGGCCACAGGCCATCAGAAAAACGGAGAGAGAGAAGACAAGGATTCCAGGCGAAGAGGTGTAGCGCGCCCAAATCAAGAGCAGCAGCGCGCTCAAACATCCGACGCCAGGGAGTACCCAGGAGGTTGGAGCCCCCAGGAAGTCGAGGACCTTGGGGAGCCGGCGGACGGTCAGCCAGGCCGCCAATGCGTAGAGAATGAGAGGAGAGCCGGTTTCGATGGGTGAAAAGAACCAGCGCTCAGCTTCGCTGAGACGAACTGTGCTCGAAATAAAGGATTGGGGGACAAGAAGGCCGTGATAGGCGATGAGAATGGCGATCAAGACGGGCAGAACGCCGAGAAAACGTTTGTCGGCCAGCGCAGCGGGCAAGCGGTTTAAGAGGTCGAGTGGGCTCACCTGAGTATCCAGCAAGTCAGAGGGAAGGGCGATTCAACGGAGTTTTCAATAAATCCAGAAGGCCGCAAGACAAAAAAAGAGCCAACAAGAAGCAGGATGCTCACCTTGTTGGCCCTTTGATTCGGACTGTCTAGAGTCGAATCAGCGAATTTTTATTCACTAATTGCTCACAGCGCAATCGGATCCTTGGCAATTTGAGTAGTGGATGTCGCAATTGGCGAGCACCGTGTCCGTTGCATTCCCGATTGTGGCCGTGGTCGGATCGAGGGCTCCCGTTAGAGCGGTGTCGTTGATGAAAACTCGGTTCGTGGCACCTCCTGATTTACGAGCCACACCCGGCACCGTGATGCCGTTCCAGGTGTACTGGTACTTCTGATCCGTAACGGCGCCAAACAAGACGTTCTCATTTCCGGCTCCCTCACCCTCCAACAACCAAGCTTTGCCATTCGGGACATCGTATGTGGCTCCGAACTCGTCGCCATTGCTCAGGTCGGTATCGTAGTTGCCGGGAGCAGGTATTCCTGAAAGGGGTCCAAAGTTTTGGCTGCTCGTGGTTGCATTGGACGGGGTGCGCCAGATCCACAACAACTGGTCGTTCGCCTGGTCTTGGCGGACCACAACGAGTTCGTCGCCCGGGTTGCTGGCGTCTATATCCATCATGAGTGGAGTGTCAGAAACTTGGTTGCCAAAGAGGATGTAGTCTTCGGATTCGCTTCCCAATGGCGAACTGGCATTGACGAGTCGGCCTGACCAGTTTCCGATCCAAAGCAAACTGCCTGCCACCTCCACATCTCGGACGATGCCAACCCCGTCGACTCCGTTGCCGCCGAAGTCGCCGCAGAGCACAGTGTCCCCGGGTGCACCGACAGTTCGATAGGCTGGCTGAAGGGTAGGATCGCCGATGACGGGCTGGGTGATCACCAAGTTCGTGCTGCCGGTTACCCGGACAACCGAAACGCTGTCTCCTGCGAAACCAGTGGGTCCCGCGAAAGCGATTTGAGCGGCAACAAGCGATCCCGCGAGAACGATTAAAAACGTGA
>NZHD01000098.1 GCA_002691205.1 Deltaproteobacteria bacterium | reverse complement strand
CGCCTTCATGACATCGAAGGGTCCGATGGTCGTCAGAAAAGTTTGTCTGAGTTTCTGATTTTTGCCATGGCCGGTGGTTTGATCCTTCTCGTTTGGTTGAACAAACCGCAGGATTATGTGCATCTGGCTGTTCTCTATTGGCCGCTTGTTGCTCTTTCTGTTTTTCATGCCCATGATGTTTTATCGGGTCATAGGCGTCGCAAGTGGATTGCTCTCGCGATTTTTATCATTCCCATGTTGACGTTTGCGGGATATTCGGGCCGCTTGCTGCAAAAATTTCATGAGCAGTACGACATTTTTTTAGAGATGGAACGTGCACGTATTTACGTTTCATCTGAAGAAGCGGTTATGCTTGACCAGGTCGTCAAATATATTCATGAAAACAGCGAAGCGGACGAAGCCGTAGCGATTCTTCCTTACTTTCCGATGGCTCACTTTTTGGCTAACCGATTGGGGCCTCATCGCTCGGCCTATATCGTGTGGCCGTTTCCCGAGATACCCAATCGTGATGAAGCGATCGTGGAGTCGATGGAAGCTCTTGAAACGGATTTGGTTATTTATAACTTCACGCAGTTTTATAGCTTCGATCCAGTTTGGGAGCATGCGCCTGTTTTGTTTGAATATTTAGTGGATAACTTTACGATCCATCGAGTTTTTAATACAGAGAACTGGGTGCGTCCCCCCGTTGCTTTAGGCCGAGAAGTCCTCGAAGTCGATAGTCCTGTCGCTCAAATTTTGTCTGTCAATCAAGAGGGGGCGTCACTCTGGGTTGAGCAAAAAAGCGCACCACCTCGTTTCGTCTCCCCTGATGTTCGGGAAGTGTATTTGAAGGAGATGCTCTGGCCTTTTCGCCGGGTCATTGCATTGCGACCGTCCTCAGGAGGCCGAGAGAGCGTCTTCTCTGTTCCTCTTCATGTGCCGAAAGGAGGGGCGCACTTGAAGACAGCGTTCGCGGTGCATCCCCAGTGGTGGTCTGAACTTTCATCCACTTGGGTGGAATTTGGTCTGAGGCTACGTGTCGGGGATGAGGTCATTCCGCTTCATCGTCAGCGACTCGAACCCTCAAGATTCTTTCAAGACCGAGCCTGGTTCGAACTGGACATTGATCTCGGAGAGTGGGCGGGTCAGGATGTGAGGGTCGAATTTCTGAACAGCGCAGGATCCCCTCGGGGTGAATCGCTTTGGATGGCGGGGTGGGAGCAGCCCGAAGTCACGGTTTCGCTTCAGGGCGATGGAGACTCTGCGAATTTGGGACTCGGTGAGGATTGGACTGAGGGGTCGTCAGAAAACTAAGTCTTCGGGTTTGGTCTTCTATTTCAGGGTGTGGCAGACTGAACGAGTCGTGCCTCATGAGAAGTCGCCTCGCTGTCTGGTCTGTGCCTCCCAAGAGGTTGATCTTCGCTATGCGATTACCCGCTTCGAGGTTTTGTCTTGCCAGGCCTGTAGCCAGATCTTTTTAGACCCTCTCCTTGAGCCCGATGAAGTTCGAGAACTCTTTTCTTCTCTATACACAGTCGGAGAAGGTTCAGTTCCAGAGCTGAAGGATTATTACAGCTACTGCTTTGACGATACGCCGGAGAATCCTCTGGTTCAGCAATATGAAGTTTGGCTCGACCAAGTGGAGGCCGTGAAGGCACCGGGTCGGGTTCTCGATGTCGGCTGTGGAACGGGCCTTTTTTTGGCCGTTGCTCAGAGGCGTGGGTGGGAACCTTATGGGATCGATGAGAGCCATGAAGCGACTGAGCATGCTCGAAATCATTTTGACCTAGATCCCTGGGTGGGTGAATTTGAGACATTTGTTTCAAGCGATCTGACTTTTGATTTGGTGACGGGCTGGGATGTCATTGAGCACAGCCGAGATCCTGTGGGCCTCATGCAGAATGTTCGTTCGCGTCTTGCTCCAGAAGGGGTTGTTGCGATTTCAACGCCAAACCAAGAAAGCATATTGGATTTGATAGGTGGCTTGATTTACAGACTGAGTGGGGAGCGAATCACTAAGCCGCTTGAAAAATTTTATATCGATCAACATTTTCTTTATTTCACCTCTTCGACTTTGCGGCAATGCTTAGTTAGAGCAGGTCTTGAGGTTTTTTCGGAGAAACAAGAAAAGACCGACCTTCGACGCCTAACGCTCTCCCCCGCGTCCCGCGTCCTTCTAGAATCAATGTTTATCGCTGCTCGAATTTTACATCGTGAAAACCGATTGTTTGCACTGGCTCGATCCATTTAGCTGAGACTTCTCCCGCATGGTTGAGCGAAGGGAGATAACGTGTTGTAGTTTTACGGTCTTCGAGATCAAGCCAAAAGTGCCTTTACGATAGGTTGATAAAATCAATGGCCACCGGTGACGATATTCTTATTGTGCTGCCGACCTATAACGAGGTGGACAATGTATGCGACTTAATTCGCCTGATCCTGAAGGTGGATTCTCGTATCGAAGTGCTTGTCGTTGATGATTCAAGTCCTGATGGAACTGCGGCTGCGGTTGAAGAATTGAAGACCGATGAGCCTCGGGTTCACTTGCTTGTCCGTCCCGGGAAATTGGGCCTGGGGACGGCCTATTTAGCAGGTTTTCGCTTTGGGTTGGATAAGGGTTGCTCGATTGTTTTCACGATGGATTGCGACTTCAGTCACAATCCTTCTTACTTGCCTGAAATGATTGGTCGGCTCGGGGATTCCGATATGGTGGTGGGCTCTCGATATGTGCCCGGTGGTGGGATTGAGAACTGGCCATGGTACCGCTTAGTTCTTTCGCGTTTTGCCAATGTCTATGCTCGGACACTATTGCGTTTGAAAGTTCGAGACTGCACGGCCGGTTTCCGCGGGTATCGAAGGGAAGTTCTTGAAACAGTTGATCCGTTTTCTATCCGATCTTCGGGGTATTCCTTTTTAGAGGAGATGGCATGGAAAGTAACGAGGTATGGTTTTTCGATTTCGGAAGTTCCCATTGTCTTTGAGCAACGTAAAGCCGGTTCATCGAAAATTGAATCTCGCGAAATTTACCTAGCGGCTTGGACGGTCTTGAGAACTGCGTTTAAGCGCCATCCGGATCCGATTCGAAAGACAAGACAGACAAGAAAAAAAATCTAGGTTCGGTGGTTGTTCTCGGCTAGCTCATGGGGGAATGATCGACGATGACCTTGATGCATTCGGAGCTTCGTGCCAGTCGAAACGCATCTTTAAGTCTTTCGATGGGCATGCGGTGAGTAATGACGCGAGGTAGCGCCTTTCGAAGTTCTGGGTCTTCTTCAAGAAGGGACAGTGCGGCCGTAAAGTCTCCGCATCTGGAAGAGGTGAGCCGCAAATCTCGTTGCGTAACGGCCGTGAGCAGAGGGCCATCGCTTGCTTTCGCTTGGCCAATGACAATGGTTCCTCGGGCCCGAACGAGACCGGTTTCGTGATCAGGTGAGGGCCGAAGAGCCTGGTCGACGCCTGAGCTTCCATCCACTACCACAAAATCGGCAGCCGGCAGGTGAGGTCTCTCTGAACGTAGTTTTCTTTGAGCCTCTCTCGGGTCGGTTTCGTGAATACATTCCGACTGATCGCTTAGCCATTTTGGAGGAGTTGAAGTGCTTTGCCAGAGAACGAGAGCGGATTGTCCATCTTCACCTCTGAGATTTTTCCGGAGCTCACGTTGCATTGATTCAAAGCTGCAGAGCGTGATTTCATCAACAACGATTTCCGTAGTATGACGGAGCCCCGCTGCGGGCTGGCCATGAGTCGATTTGAGGTGAACTTCTCGGTGGGCAAGAAGAATGGCTTTCTCTAAACCCTCAGCGCTTCCGGTTGTATCGATGACGATTTCAGCCATGGGTTGAGAGGGTTTCTCTTCGGGTGGCTCAAGGGCTTGGTCTGCTCCTAAGCTTAGAGCGAGGTTTTGGAGATTCGCATGACGAGAGAGTCCAATGATTGTGTAATTTGTACCGTTCCGGCGTCTTTCTGCAGACAGGGCCGCAATCATGAGCAGCCCCAGGCGTCGGGTGCCGAGCACGGCGACTCGGTCTCCGGCCTTGGGAGAAATACGCTGAGCTGCATTAAGAACTGCGGCAAAGGGCTCGATTAAAATGGCGGTCGAATTATCAATTTCATCCGGAATAGGAAAGACTGCTTTTTTCGGTGCGAGCAACCAAGGTCCAAAACCCCCAGGGAGATCGTGAATCCCAATGACGAGCCTTTCTGGGCAATGGTTTGCGAGGCCGCTTGAGCAGTAGGCACAGCTTGTGGAGACGCCTCGGGCAGCATGAGACGCATTGATCTCGACCACGTGACGTTGGCCGGACGAATCAATCGCAATAAATTCATGCCCGATAATTTGCGGAAGTGCAAAGGGTAAAAACCGTCGATCTAGATCGGTTGAGCAGACGCCGCATTGGACTGTCCTCAGTAACACGTAGCCCTTACCGAGGGAGAGATGTGAACGGCCCTCGCGAGTCACTGCCCAACCGTGATCGCAGCTGCCCTTTATGGAATAGTGAGCTTTTTCCATCGAATCATCAGCATGATATTCGAAGGCTTCAAATTCAGTTTTTTGTATTTGGTCCAAGAAATTTTCCATAGGAAAGGCGAGAGGAGAATTCAGGCATCATGGCCGAGCTCCTTCTTTTTTTCCTTGTAATCGAACGTCGCGATAGATCCCTGCAAAACCTTTTAAGTCACCCGGTCGACTCCGTACGGTTCCTTTAAGATAAGTTTCGAATTCGAGGGTGACGGTCTGTCCGATCCAAGGGGATAGATCAAGATGGAAGCGCTCAAAGGGTTGCTGTCTGATGGAATCTCGTGCTGGGACGATTCGCATTCGCTCACTTAAAAGATTTTCTTGAACTCCTTCATTGTTAATCGAAATACTGACAGTTAGAAGAGTGCCTCGTTCAGCGTAAAAGGGTTTTCGATAGCCAATATCTAGAGAGAGTTTGTCCAAACCCTTTTGTACAGTCACTTCGCATGAGGTCTTTAAGCCTTGGGGAGGAATGGGATAAGACGGGTGAGATTTATGATAGATCGCCGAAAAAAGAAGGTGGTCCCTAACTTCAGCTGTCTGATTTTCTGACAGGCAGTTTGCAAGTGCATTTATAAAACGGGTTTCAGCTTCAGGCTCTGGCCGTGCCTTGTAGACCACGAAGTTTTCGTCAGTGCCGATATGGTCTCGTTCGAAGTGAGTGATGATGTACTCTGAAAGGTATGGTGCGTACTTAATTAAACCAACGCGATCCGAGAAGAAATTATCGAAGCGGGTGATGACAAGATCTACGTTGACCTGCTTGCTTGCCTCGACCACCCCCTGACCTTCATCGCTCGCGATATGGTGTTCGTATAGGTTGTACCAACGGCTCGGCATTTTTCGATTGGCCAAAAAATTGAGCATGCTTAGATCGGGAACAGTGAGGACGGCATCGTCCTCGAGCGTGGTGTCTTTGATCGTTCTGATTTGCTGTTCGATTTGAAAAGCTTGTTTGGAGTTGACGAGAACGCCCCCTCTTGGCATTGAGAGAGGTGTGTTCATTCTTTCGATGAGTCCTCCATACCAATATACGGCAAGCCCTCCGTAGACCACGCCAAAGGTGGATACCAGTGTAATGAGGGTTGTTCGCAAGAAGGCTTTAGAGGGAGAGAGCAAACTGAGGCTGGCCCAAATTGTGAGTGGGGCCATGACGATGATCGGTTGATATACATTGACAAGATGATTGAAGTCAGCCCGAGGGAAAACGCCGAGGAAGGTGCAGCCGCTCATGAGCGCACAGGTAAAAAGGGCTGAGTCTATTCGTCGTCCGTTTTGATGGCCACGTACGAAGGCGCAAATACAACCCGTCAGGATGATGAGGGGCGCGATCCAGTAGAGGAGAAGATGAAGTCGTTCAGCGATTCGAAAAGGCTGGAGACCCGAAAGGGAAACCGTATTTAGGTTTGCATATGAAAGGTAGGTCAACCGCAACTCGCCCGTATTGTACAAGTCACTCAGCCAAAGATCTGAGAATTTTGCAAAGGGAATATCATGTCGCCCTGCGAACTCGAAAGGGTGAACCACTAGGCTGAACCACGCTTGCTCAAGGGCTCCATTGCTGACGAAGTAGATCAAGAAGGGAATTCCAGCCCCGATCATTGAACCTGAAACAAGTCCCATGTGCCTTAGGCTTCCGCTTAGAATCTCTTTGGGAGAATTGGCCTTCTCGATGCGCATGGAGAGGTATCCAAGAGCGGCTCCCAAGGTGGCAAAAACGCCATAGTTTTGTTTGAAACAGATCGCTAGTCCGAGCAGGAGTCCCGTGAGGACAAGGTCGCGATCTCTCTCGGTTCTTTTCCAAGAGAGCAATCTTTCTAGACCGAGTAAACAGAGCAATATGGCTACGGGAGAGTAAAAAGCAAAAGTCCAAGTCGGAAACGCCCAAACGGAAAAGAGAAGAAGGGAGGCAACCGTGATTAATCCATAGGTTCGGCCGGCCAAGGGTGTCACAATACGAAAAGCCGTAAGTCCAAGTCCGACATAAAGAGCCAACATCAACATGCGCGACACAAAGACACTAACCCCAAAGATCTTGAAAGTGCCGGCGAGAAGGAACCACATTCCGGGCGCCACGAAGGAGTCCATGTCGCGGTAGAGGACGCTTCCGTGAAGCAAGTCGAGGCTCTGTAGCAGCATATATCCTTCGTCTGAAAGATTGATGCCTCGCATACAGAGAGGGAAGCCAAAGGCAAGAACGACGAATGCGATTGCTGGATAAAGCCAGGAAGGCCGATCTCTTTCTTCGGTCTGCCGTTGGGGTTCAGTCACTCCGAGATTATATGAGGACCGTGTAAGAGGGACAAGCCAGAAAAATCATTGAGACCTGCGGACCATCCCTAACCAACGCGAATCTCCACCCTGGATGATCTCTGCTGCTTGAAAAGTTCCGGCCAGGTATCGATGAAGTCGTGGGTAGAGTTCGTAAAGAGGCGGAAACTCGGGATAGATCTGGGGGTTCAGGATTACGCAGCGTACTCCGGCTTGCTCAGCACGAGAAATGATGATTTGAGTGTCTACGGCTCCGGGAATGGCGAGGTCGAAGGGTGAGGGGTTAGGTCGTTCTGCGAGAAAATAGACGATGGGAATATCCGGAAGCGCCAGAACGGGGGCCCCTTCTGGCGCACATCTATCCAGGAAGTGGACTGAACCCGTGATGAGGGCATGGCTCCGAGGTGAGACATAGAGCCCCTTCGCCCTTTCGAGTTCAAGGGGTTTGGGATTCCAGCGCCGAATTGAGCGAGAAGAGTCGGCTCCGACAAAGGTGGCCAGAATGGCCATAACGGCAATCGTATTTCGCCAGAGCAAGGTCATGACCTTGAGGTCTCTTTCTCGCAAGAGGCTTTCGATTCGATCGGCACAGAATCCGAACAACAGAAGGATGGGGATCATAACGAAGGCGAGGTGAGACCAAATTGCGGACGGAAAAATTCCGAAAGAAAAGAGGATGGCAAATAATAGTATCGACCGACTCGCACGCCGATTAGAAGAGTTTGTGTGCTTTGAGCTGAGGGCGAAGAGAATCGGAGCGATCAACATTGTAATAATCGGGATTCCGTAACTTGCCCGAATGAAGAATGTACGGAGCCACGGCGTGACTTTTAGACCTGAAAATTCTTCACCCATGAGGAGCGCGTTAAAGACGGTGGGGGGTGTATAGAGAAAGAGGAAGCGTCCATCTTCTACGGGGTGAGGCCCCAAGATCGGGGGGATGGGGTTGTTGAAATGACTAAATTGAGAATCAACGATAGACAAGAGGGTTGAGTCCACGAGGGCTACGAGTGAGCCCTCGTATAGGAAGTAAATGACCACAGATAGGGTGAGTCCGGCGCCAGAGAGCACGATGGGAAAAAAAGTCTGCATCCACGTTTGCTCTCTTAAGGCCGAATCTTTTCGATTCCAGACCAGAGAGATCAGCAAACTTAAAAAGATCAGAGCTCCAAAATTTTGCTTCGTCAGAGCAGCTGCTGCAATGAAGAGTCCCAGGAGTAAGCCAACTTTTTTTTCACCCTCATCGAGATACCGAAGCAGCAGCGTCAAGCTAACCACACCGAAGGAGATGGCCACGGTTGAATAGTTAAACATGGATAAAGTTGGGAAAGCGACCATGATGAGAAGGAGGTGTAGAAAAGGAGCGAGCGCTGCCCAGCGAGGCGCCATACACCGCCGGCCGATCTGCCAAAGGGCCACGACGGTGACGACATTCACACCCACTGCGGCCCATCGGGTGACGAGAACTTCGCGACCGAAGACGTTGAGGAGTCCGCTTGCGATGAGGTAGATCCCCGGGAAAATGCCGGTATGGAGGTCTGTGTAGAGGTGGCGGCCATCGAGCATGGCATCCGCGGTGGTGAGAAGGTGCCCCTCATCCATGGGGACGATGCTGCGATCAAAAAGCGGAAGTTGTACAAGGATGGCCAGCGCCGCCCAAAGCAGGGGCGGAATCCACTTTGAGAAGAACGGAATATCCGTTTCGGCGGTCTGGTGATCAAAGTTCATAGGTGTTCTTTTTACCCCCTCGTCTCTCCCGGTGCTACTTTTGAGTATGGAGCGCGCCTTCACGCGCGGCTCGCAGAACTGAGAGGTATTCATCCATTGATCTCCCAATGGCGCACATTCGTAGGTGCGGCTGCCCTAGGCGGTCTTTTGGCGGGGTCGTGGGTGTGGCTTTGGGTTGAGTCCTCTTCAGAGGAGAAGGCTTCAGCGCGTATCTCAGAGGTTTTAGAGTCGAGTGCCCAGGCTCTGGATCGGATTCGTCGGTTAGAGGCCGAATTGGCTCAAGAGCGTTCGCGAGCCGACCGGCTGTTCCGGGATTTGACGCTTTTTGAAGAAGAGAAGGCGATGGAGAGCGCAGCGGGTCTTGGTTCGGCTTCTTCTGACTCTGGCGAGAGCGCTGTCACCACCGAGGCGCAGCCTCTGGCGGGCTCAACGGAACCTTGGTTTGATCAAAGTCGCTTAGTGGAACTCGGACTTCCTTTGAGTGAGGTGGACCGTATTAAAGAGGCCTGGGAAGAGTACGTCATGCGCAAGCTTGAGATTCAAAATGAGCGTACTCGGAAGGGCCAAAGGACGCCTGAAATTGATCGCTGGAATTTTATGAATGAAGCCTCCCTTCGCCAAGAGTTAGGAGATGATGCATACGACGCCATGCGTTTCGCATCGGGCGAACGCAATCGCGTGTTTTTTACCGAGCTTCTGGAGAATTCGCCAGGCACTGAGGCCGGCCTTATGCCTGAAGATGAACTGATTTCATACGCGGAGAAGCGAGTCTTTACTCCATCCGAATTAAAAGTGCTGACGACTCAAGGTGAAAGAAACGAGTGGGTTGAAGTTGAGGTTGTACGAAGGGGAGAGCTTCGGCGTTTCTTTATCCCGCGCGGGCCTATCGGAGCGCTTTTAGATTTCAGATTGACTCCCCCATTGAGGGTAAACTGAGTCAACATGGTCCTTAGATCGGGCCTCGACCTGTATACGGGAAGATGGGTTCGCCCGTTTTGCGGGCGATGAGGTAACAATGCCCTCCCCATTTTCGTCCGATGAGGCGATGAAAGAATGTCTCAATACCGATGAAGATCGGCGACAGTCGATCGAGGGGGCTAAACGCGATGGGAAGAAGCTCCCATGCGAAGTACATCCAATTAAACTTCTCGCTCTCAAGCAGTTTAAATGAGTGCTTTTCAAAGGCTTTGATCAGGTCATTAAACCGAAACCGGTTGAGCACTTCATCCTCTTCCCATCGAGGCTCCACGGCTCGAGCGAGTCGCATGAGGGGGCTGTCGTCGATGGTTTCGATGACAAATAGGAGTCCTCCTGGAACAAGGACTCTTTGGACTTCGTTAAGAACGGCCTCCAGGTCCACTGCATGATGAAGCACATGGGAGATATAAACCATATCGAATGATTGATCCGAAAATGGGATGGCTTCACCTACCGACACAGCCGTGGGCGCGATTTCGAAGGCTTGCTTTGCCCGTTTGATGGAAGGCTCTAGTCCCTTGGCCTTTCCTCCATAGCGAACAAGTCGAAGCAGATTGTCGCCCTTTCCGCAGCCCACATCGAGTACCCGGAATCCAGGCTTAGAGGAGGCAATTCTTTTTTCGACGGCTCGATACCGGAAGACTCGTTCTTTCACGTTCTGTCCGTTTCTTGTGGTTTAAGTTTTTTGTTCTTCAAGTCGAGGCTTTCTGCAGAGAGCCATGAGGTCGAGGCAATCTTCTTGGGCAGGCAATATCGGAAAGTCATCGAGATGAACGTCTGGAAAAGTGTTTTCGTTTTTGAGTCCGCGCCTGACTAAGACAGCCAGCGCGGCAAAAAGGCGATCTATGAGCCAACGAGGCAGAATTCGTCTCAAGCCCAATGGATCGATCCGAACGATAGATCGAATTTTCTCTAGACGAGCGTCGTAGTAAGCTTTGGGCGCCTCGGTGGCACAAACTCCGAGCATCTCGATCTCTTCGAAATAGGGGTCAAGGAGTGCCCTCAATTCATCGGCCGTATATTCTCGGACATGGAATGGATTTTCGCCGTCGGACTCCTTGAGGTTCGGCGTGGTGAGCAAGGCGCAGCCACCGGGCTTGAGCATACGTGAAACCGTTTCAAGGTAGGGCTTCGGGTTTTTAATGTGTTCAATGACTTGGAAGCTGATCACAAGGTCGAAGGAACTTGAGGCTAAGGGGATCGCTCGTGCATCGGCTCTAATAAATTTCACATGGGCGTGATGATTTGCGAGATCTGGAGCGATGCGATCGATCGCGATCACTTGAGGAAGGCTTCCTGCGAGCTCACGAGTCCCGTATCCCGTGCCGGATCCGAGCTCAAGTACGTTTTCGTAGCCCTCTTCTTTTGCGAGTTGAATCGCATGAGCATAAGCAGCTCGATGTCGAACAATATCGATGGCGAAGAGGGCATGATCGGCATGCAGTCTTTCGCCTGTAAAGAGAAGTCGACTCATTTTGCGATCTCGGCTCTAGCTTCGAATGCTTCCGAGGTGAATTCTCTCGCAAAAATCAGCCCCAGGGCGGCACGACTAAGGATGAGCCCGAAGGACATGGTGAGACTTGCCGCTAATAGAATTTCCGGTTCGGCATATTTTTCGAAGATGGCGATAAAAGCGATTTGACCCGTGCCGAGACCTGCGGCCGCCATGGGGATGGCTGAGATCATGAGTAAGACACAGACACCCATGGTCATTGGCCAGATGGGAATGCTGACTCCGAATGCATATAGAGTTCCAGCCGTAAATAGGATGAAGCTCGCTACAAAAATAACCCGAAGGACGCCAAGTCGGATAAGGAGCGGAATCGGCAAGGTGCGGGCCGCTTCAAATATTTTGAGGTCTCGGAGTCGATCTAGAGGCCCTAAGGAGAACGAAGCTCGCAAAAGGCCAAACCCGGCGAATATGAGAAGAGTGGCGAGAATGATGAAGCTTGAATTTAAAACCGATTCTTCGGCTTCGCGCATTCCCAGCGCAAACAGACTGAGCAGAAGTAGGCTGCCTAGGTCAAATAAGCTGATCACAATCACGGAACCGGCTGCTTGAGGCAAAGGAATGCCAGAGCGCCGATGGAGCAAAAGGGCCACCGCTCCCGCTCCGAGCGCATAATTGATGAGACCGAGGAGGTAGCTGGCCGCTTTCATCCGAGCGGCCATAAAGCGACTTGAAAAAGAATGATATTGAGAGACCACCCAAACCAAGCTGATGGCTTCGATGGAAAGACTGATGATGAGAAATACAAGAAGGGTAGGAATGAAAAGACTGGCCACATCTGGGGTGAAGTGCTCAAGAACAGCGCTCACGTTCATGCTTGAAAGAAGCCATACGAGAAGGATTGCACTCACGAGAAAGGGTAGAATCCATCGAAGGATCCGATTGGCTTGAGAGGCCCCTTCTTGGCGGAGGGATTCAGTCACTTTAATCTCAGAGCTTTTGTTTGAAGGCTTCACTGTCTTCAATGGTAGCTTGCCAGGGCAACCCCGGTCCGTCGATTTTTTCGAAAATCAACCCATTCGTGAAGGTGAGAGTCACAGTCAACCAGAGGGCCACGAGCCAGCTTCCTACAAGCCATCGGTTTCGCCCGGGTCTAGCTACCCATCGAGCCAGCGATTCGCTGGAATACCAGGCGAACGGAATAGACAGCCCCAGGAGGTACCCTGCTTTAAGGGTCACAAACCATGGATTGTTGAGCGTGAAGACCACATATCCCACGATGGACAGGCCAGTCACGAGCAGAATGGGAAGTTCGGTAAAAGAGGACGCCTTGGCTGGACGAGTTAAGACTTTGCTGATGCCTACGCAGGCAGCCCAGAGGGGCAGAAGGCCCAGGATAAGAAGGAAAGTGCCCAATTGGTTTATGGTTGGAGAATCGGTGAGAAAGTGTCGATGTCCATCGAAGTAGAGAGTCGCGTAGGTTGACCCCCAGACGGATTTGATCAGCTGAGGGTTCAGAAGCTGGGGATCTGTCCAGGTCGATAGAGGGATGAAGAAGTAATCGAAAAGGCCTCGACTCCCCGGAGGCATTTCAAACATAACGGCGTGGAGTTCGAGATCTTGGGGATAGATGAAGCCATACAGCAGATAGTTGCGAATGTAGAACCATCCCCCGACTGAAAGGGAGACTAGGCTCAATAAGGCGACCCTTTCCACGGCTCCTCGGAAGTTTCGGCTTTGAAGGCCCCGAACGAGCCAAGCCAAACTGATTCCTGCAATGACAAGCACACCAGAAAGTTTTGTGAGGAGGGCGAGTCCTCCAAAGAAGCCAATCAGAGCGACGCGCCTGAATGAAGGGGAGAGATCGGATTTTCCAGGTGCGGGAACGATCGCCAGCCATAGTGCCAGAGTGCTGAATAGAGCTGCGACCACTTCTTCGTTGACCATGGCGCTCAGATAGATTTGGACGGGAAGGAAAAGCAGGAGAGCCATAGCGATGAGAGCTCGAGTTTCCTGACCCGGGTAGATTTTTCGAACCATAGAGGCCGCAAGCCAGGCTATGAGAAGACTCGCGCCGCCGCCCACCAAGGGAATCGCCACGAGGGTCCATTCTGAAACACCAAGGGCAGCGAAAGTACGTCCGAGCAATGCAAAAAGATAGTAAAAAAGAGGGGGGTGAGAGGTCGCCCAAGCCGCCGTGGGAGCCGGCAATGCCCAACTCTGCATCAACATTTCGATATATTCAACATTTTCAATCGAGTCAAAACCCAACCGAGTCTTATACGTGAACGCATTAATGATTCGAGTGAGTGCCGCCACGCTCAGAAGGAGCCATCCCAAGTTGCGAAGGGCATGCTTCGGTGAGTCACTCGGCGCGCTCATGTCGAGGCCCTGTGTGTTTTTCGAGATTGGATTAAAACCTTAAATACGTTCATGTCTATCAGAGCCGACCAATCCGATCAGCAATTCTGAGCCACCAAACAACCCAGAGAGCTTCCAACCCGATTCGGAGCGTGAGCTTAGACGAGCCCCGAGTTCGATCGACAAAGAAGAAGGGAATTTCCTTGATACGTGCCTTATGTTTGACAAATCGGTAGTTCATTTCAATCTGAAACGCGTAACCGTTGGACCGGCTTCTTTGGAATCCGATGCGCTCAAGAAATGTTCTTCGCATACATCTAAAACCACCGGTGGTGTCTGTGACCGGCAGACCACTTATTTTTCGGGCGTATACATTTCCGAACCAGCTGATGAGTATTCGTTCGATGGGCCAGTTGACGACGGTGATCCCATTGAGATATCGCGAACCCAGAACCACATCGTGAGTCTCAATTTCATGTAATAGCTCTGAGAGTTTGTCCGGTGGATGGGAGAAATCTGCGTCCATTTGGATGATATAATCGGCATCGAGATCAATCGCCTTTTCGAGTCCTGCTCGATAGGCGGGCCCCAGTCCTTCTTTGTGGCTTCGATGGAGGACGTGCACGCGAGAATCTTCATTGGCGAGTTGGTCCGCGAGTTCTCCTGTGCCATCGGGCGAATGGTCGTCTACGACGAGGACTTCGAGTGTTGGGTCCTGTGAGAGAATGTCGGGCACAATAAGAGGTAGATTCTCGACCTCATTGTAAGTGGGCAGTACGACGATGGCGCGGCTCATGATCGCTCCTGTCAAGGTCCGTGCCCGGTCTGAGCCGCGCTGCTAAAAGAAGGTTTTCTTCTCTTGCTTAGTATAGAGGCTACTCCCTCCTATGGGAGAAGATCAAGAGGGCGATGAGAAGGCGATGAAAAAGCGATTGAGGGAGCCCTTCCTTCTCCATCGGAATCTTTACAAGATACCCAGATCTTTCGGTCTTCAAGAACTTCTTGAGAGTGCACTAAAACGCCCTGATGAGATCGAGATTTTTTCCAAGCCACCGAGATAGCACTTGAAAGACCACTCAGATAGCCTCTTGGATATTGTGAATTCGCTGACCTCGCTTTTGTTATGCCTCCTCTTTCTGTGCAGTCCCTCGATAGGGCGTGCTGCGGACCGCGTGCAGCCCGAAGCAGCGACGATTCCGGTCCACTACGATGCCACCGAGATCGGTCGTGTAGTGGACGCCATCGCCCGCGCGACGGGCGAAAGTTTTATTTACGGTGACGATCTTAAAGGTCGGGTGAGTGTCACCGTTCCTTCGAGAGTCACTCCGGGCGAAGCTTTAGAATTGCTTAATGCCCTTCTTTTTCTCAAGGGGTTTTCGGCCATTCCAATGGGCCAGGGTGTCAATAAGATTGTGAAGAGTTCTGAGGTGTCCGCCAGCGCGCCTCGTGTCGAGGGTCAGCTTGAACTGACTTCAAGTCGGCCCGTAACCACCCTCATTAAAATGGAGAATGTACAAGCAGAATCAGTCGTAACGGGTCTCTCCAGCTTGACGGCTAAAGACGCCGTCGTGCTCGGCTATCCTCTTACAAATAGTATTATTTTCGCTGGGAGTGAAGGACAAGTCGCCCGGCTCTTGGAGTTGAGTCGATTAATCGACCGTTCGGCCAATGAAAATGTGATGGTGCGAAGTCTGCGGCATCGCAGTTCCAGTTTTGTGGAAGAGGTTCTGGCTGAAGTGATCGACAGTGATTCGTCTTCTGCCAGATCAACGCGTGTGTGGAATATTCCGCGAAGTAATCAAATTGTCGTTCAATCTAACCAAGATGACTTGCAGAAGTTTCGAGCCATCATCACTAACTTGGATCAACCACCGGTGGGAGGTGGAGGGATCGAAGTGGTTCGCGTTCTGAATCGCGATGTCATCGAGGTGTCGGATCAGTTGAACGGAATGAATTCGTCAAGATCCAGTTCAACAACCGAAAGTCGTACGAGTAGAGAAAGTCAGGGCGCGGAGGGAGAGTCGCTTTCGGGTCGTTCCTTTCAAGTCACCCCCGATGAAATGACGCAGTCTTTGATTCTGGTCGCTGACCCCGACACGATGCAGATTCTGAAGAGCGTGATTGCGGACCTGGACAAGTTGCCTGCGCGCATAGCGGTCGACGTTATCGTGATGGAGGTACGGAAGCCCACCGATTTTGCATTTGGCGTGGATTATTTCCTACCTTTCGTCGCGCCTTCAGGTTTATCTGATCCGGTGGCCTTCGCGGCCACTGGAGCCAACGTGACCCAACTGTTTACAAACCCTTTAGCAGGGGTTGATACGGGCGTGCCTTCTCAGGCCTCTCCCGATGCAAGTTTTTTTGGTCGTTATGCGCGGTCCCCGGTTCAGATTCCGTTGCTTCAGAACGGGGTTCCCGTTGGGTCTTTGTCGATTCCGAGGGAGCAAGTGGCCTTTGAAGCAAAAGATATTGAGACGTACGGGAAGATTCTTCTAAAACCGCATATCATCGTTTTAAGCGGAGAAGAACATGAAATTTTCGCCGGGGATAATATTCCGATACCGGTTTCCAACACCTCTAGTGCTGGAGGCTCGACGCTTGGAATCAGCACTTCACAGAGTATCGAACGGACTGACGTTGGGGTGACTTTGAGGGTAAAGCCTCGTGTCGGGGAGGCCGGGGTCGTGGACCTAGATTTAGACCTGACGGTTTCAGCCTTGGGTGCTTCCGTGGCCGGATCGGTGAGCGAAGTGGGACCCACCTTGCTCGAGAGAAAGATCACCACTCGTCTGAGTTTAAGGGAAGGCGAGAACGCGATTATCGGCGGCGGGATCGGTCGTGAGAAAACGCAGAGTGAGTCTGGCGTTCCTTTTTTAAAGGATATCCCGGGCCTTGGTTTTTTGTTTCGTTCAGTTCAGGAGAGCACAAATGATGTCGATTTGATCATTATGGCCTCCGCGCATGTGATGCGTACTCAGGAGGAGCAGGTGGCCGAATCCGTACGTAGGCGGTTGGCCATGGGCCGGAGTATCCAGCGGAGACAGGAGGTGTACGATCTCGGTGAGGATAGGTTTGCTGTCTTACTTGATACGGTCTCCACAGAGTCCAAAGCCAAGCACATCGCCGAGAGCTTGACCAAAGATGGATTTAAAGTCCGTTTGAGCGAATGGGACGCCTACGGACAGGCCGTATGGGATATCTATCTCGTCGAAATCGCCTCATTGGAGCAGGCGGGGGCCCTCGCGAGATCTCTTCATGAGGCGGGTTGGTCGCCCGAGATTACGTCCTTTGCAGATGGATCAGATCCATTCGATCTTTAATCACTTCAGCCTTGACCAAGCCGAGCCCGGTAATGTTTGAGACGCTCTTTAAGTCGGATCGCATTTGGAATAGCGCCTTGATTGCGCGCGAGTTCGAGTGCGACTTCGGCGGTTCGAATGGCTTCACTCCACTTTCCCAGTTCGGCATATGCAGCGGAAAGTGTTTCGAGGGCGTCGAGTGACGGTCGAGCCTGGGAAGCGGCCACTTTTTTTGCGATCTTGAGCGCGCGTGGTCCATTACGAAGTCGAGGATTTGGGCTGGTCGCGAGCAGTCGGGCCAGTTGGACATTCAGTCTAAAATCATCTGGATTTTGGGACACTCCCGCCTCGAGAGCCTGAAGGGCGAGTTCGTGTTCGTCAATTTTTTCGAGAGCGTTTGCGAGGTTCTGACTTACGAAGGGCAGAGCTTTGTTCTGGGCGAGAGCGCTGCGATAGAAGGGAATCGCTTGGTTGGGTTTGTCTTTCAGGAGCTCGAGGTCCCCGAGCCCAACGAGAGCACGAATATTAACTTCTTCGATCTGGAGAACCTGTTGGTATAGATTTTCTGAAATGGAGTATCTCTTTTCTCCCCGATGAAGTTGCGCGAGGCAGAGCTTGGCCTCGAGCAGTTGAGGGGAGAGAGATAGAGATGTAACGAGATGCTTTATGGCGTCGTGGGTGTGGCCTGTAGAACCCAGCTGACAGCCAAGGGCTTGATGGACTTCCGCGAAGGCGGGTTGGAGCCGAGCCGCGGTTCTCATTTCTTCTATGGCCTCGGGGGTTCGCCCTTGCTTTGATAGAAAACGCCCATATTGGAAGTGGACTTCGGCGACCTCGGGAAATGAACGTAGGGCTCCCTGATATGTATTTTGGGCCTCAGAGAGGCGCTTTGTTTTGACGTACTGCGCCGCGAGCGAGAGGCGAAGATTGGGGCTGCTGGGTTTGAGTTGAACGGCTTGTTTAAAATGACGCAAGGCTTTCTCTTGAGCATGGGGAGGGTTCGGTTCAAGGGCCGCATAGTGTTTCCCAAGAATTCCGTATCCCTCACCTTCCCCCCCGGCCGCAAAGGCTTCTCTCTCAAAGGGAGGATTGGTTGAGATAAAAAGACTGGCGAAAAGCAGTACTGAGAGGTAGCCGGCGATCCCTTTTACATTCCGTTTTTTAATCTGACGGGCGATTTCGATGAGGCCTGCCGCTGCAGCCAGAATAAGAATTGGATACACGGGCAGTCTGTACCGAGCGTTCACAAAAAAGATGACAATGCTGGCCATGTAGATCAAGAAGTATCCCCAGAGCAAGTACCATTTGCGCCATCGGGGAAAGAGGAAAACGCATGAAGCGAGTGCGAGACTCGCGATGGGTGGGAATCCAAGCCAAAAGATGGCGGATATTTCCGACAACGAGGCAAAGAACCAAATCGGTTGATTGTTCGGCAGTTCGACGGGGCTGAAAAAGAGTCGCGCCTTGTAGATCGTATGTTTCGCCCAATCGAGTGGATGGTCCGTGATCCATTGCAGAGCTCGTCCAGACCAGTAGTCAGAGATTTCCTGAGAGGAGAGGGCGCGGCCCAGCTCGGCTTGGGGGATTCTTCGAGCGTCTTTGTACCCGCCTTCCAGCGAGCGCCGGGTGCCGGGAACGACGGGACTGATGCCCCCCGAATCTGGGTTATTTCCGATAAAGAGATTGACGCCACTGCTGTAGGTAATGAGGATGGGCTCTCCTCCGAACCGAAGATTACGAGCCGTCACCGGGAGGACGGCGAGAAGAAGACCCACAGTCACGAGGCCCAGATGGAGACATTTGCGTGCGGTGGAAAGGCCGGGTTTCCCAGAAACGAAAATCCAGATGAAAACAAGAGGGGCCAGGGCCAGAAAATTTGGGCGCGTGATCGAAGCGAGGCCCCAGATGAGTCCGGTCGTGAGATAGAGAAGGGGTTTAGGCTCGGCTTGGGTTCGGATGAGAGTCACCAGGAGGGCGACTGCGAGCATGCACTCCAGGGAGACCGTGAGAAGTTCAGCGTCAAAATAGATGGCGGGCCAATAGAAAGCGGCGAAGAGGCCGGCGAGGGCGCCGAGTCGGAATCCTCCGATTTGGACCCCCAGCCGACTGATGAGATACGTTGTGAGGCTCCCAAATAAACAACCGAGGAGTCGCCCCCACAGAACGCTGGGACCGACCCAGGCGTAGAGTGCGCCCAGAAGGTAATAGTAGAGGGGAGCCCTGTAGTAGGGCTCCGGAGACATGCCGGCCCCCGAGGCAATTTGCTGAGCCCATTCGTGGTGCCAATACGCGTCGACCTTCGGGAGTAAGAAGAGAGGGTTATTGCGGGACTGACCCCATAGGTAAACGATTCTGAGAGCCAATCCGATCAGCGCGATGACGATGAGAATGCGGTGTTCAGAGAGGGTCAGAGAATGGGGTGGGGCGAATTCCCCGGTGGCTTTGGGGCTTTTGGATTGGTAAAAACTTGAATTGTTCGAGCCCATCATCAAAACCCTGGCATTTCGGTCACTTTCTGATTTCGAAAAGCCAACACTAGCGCCTATTGAAGCGGTTCAGTGAGGGGGTTTTACGGAACGAGTTCTTCATACGAGGTGACTCTTATTGAGCGGAGAAACAGACTCCCCGTGGGAGAAAAATCAGATGAGTTTATTTCCATAGTTTTCCGACCTATCTAAGATACGTCGGTCAGAATTGTTTGGGAGGAAAAGTCGTGAGCCAAGAAAATAGATCTCAAAGTCCACTTCGAATCGCTTTCGTATTGGGCCTGGTTCTAGTCATTGCTCTTGTGGGTATTTTTTTTGGAGGTCCGGGTGATGACTCATCGAGGGCGAAGGTGCAATCAGTGCCTGTTGAGCCTAAGGAGGTCGCTTCCTTAGAGGCCGTTAGCCCACCCCCTCAAAAGAGGACTCAGGCTGAGCCCTTAGTCAAGACGCCTTCTTTGGATGATTTAAAGCGGAAAGAGGCCCGTCGCGAGCGTTTGAAGAAAAAAGCGAAAGAAAAGAGGGACCGTTCGATCTCAAGGATCGCGAGTCTGGGGCACAATTCGTACGAGGCGGAGAGAATTCAAAAGCTTTGGGAGGCGGTTGAAGAGAAAATGCGAATCGAACGGGCTCAGATTAAGGAAGAACTGGGCCCTTTGGCTTTTA
Source organism: Deltaproteobacteria bacterium (assembly GCA_002691205.1). Classification (GTDB taxonomy): domain Bacteria; phylum Myxococcota_A; class UBA9160; order UBA9160; family UBA4427; genus MED660. The sequence continues at coordinate 50,071 of NZHD01000098.1, read as the reverse complement.
GTGAAATGCGGGCCGCCGATCGCGCGATTCTCAATGATTTTTTCGAGGACGTTTCCATCGAAGAATATGAGGCCGCGCTTTATGGGGCTGAAAAAGCGACGACCGTTCGATTGGGCACGGTCGAGGGGGACTCGATGGCTGCGGAGTTGGGTCTTCAGCAGGGAGATCGATTGCTTTCCTGGTGTGATCTGCAGGGGAATTGCAGTCCGATTTTTAATCTTGACGATATGTCGGATTTGCACCGCGCTTCTCAGCGCAACGGAACAGATCAAGACCCAGCTATCTTTGTTTTTGAAGATTCCAATGGCCAGGTTTTCAATGTGGAAGCTCCAAATCAGAAAAATTGGAATTCGTCTTGGACTGGACATGTTGAGTGAGCGTGTGTTTAGGAGAGGGCGTAGCGCTTTTATCGATTCGCCCCGGTTCTTCGATCGTGTTTCGAAAAGAGCTGCAGGTTCGAAAAGAAAAGGGCGACAGGTCATAAGACCTGCCGCCCTCGTCTAGGCTACGAATACGTTGACGATCCGATTAGTTTCGGCGTCCTCGCACTCGGGCCATCCCGACCAATGCAAGAGCACCGGCACCGAGGGAGAGCAAAGCTCCCGGCTCAGGCATAGGGATGATATCGACGTCGAGGATGGAGACTCCCCCGAAGCCGAGTGTGAGTGGGAAAATACCGTAACCGGTCGTTCCACCGATGGCGGCAGACCAGGGCGTGACAACCTGGAGCTGTCGGGTGGTTCCTGAAGGCTGGCCAGTCAGACCAGTGACATCAGAGCCCGTCGCGTTACGTGTGGTGGTGTAGTCACCGATGGCGTCCTGATGCTGAACCATGCCTGTGGTAAAGACATTTGCAGCGATCCGAATTTGGACTGAGGAGAGAGCTGGAAGGCCTCCTCCCAGAGTCTTGACTACGCCACTTGCGCCCGAGGCGGTTCCTGGGGTGCGAAACGCATACCTGTTTGCTCCGGAGGCTGTGTGTGAGGACTGTCGACCGAACTGCTTCAAGCGCTCTGGATCAGCCGCGGTGCGGAACGTTCCGCCTTCGCCACCCAGTGCATTTGGGCCTGTGGGCAGGTAGCCGTTCACATATGAAACAACCCCGTACGTTGCGAGTGGATCACCGGCACCGTTTACCGTTGCGAGATTGAGACCCAGGTTAACGCCTGGACCGGATTGGATACTGTTGATGGGGCCGGCCTGGTCCCATGCTGTCGCCGCTGCCCAAATGGCAGGTCCCTTGGTCATCTGTGGCAAGCCGCCACCGTAGCCGCGGACACCCTTTGTGGCTCTCTGGGTACCCTTGTTGGCCGTGCCTGTTCCGTAGAAAGGAACGGTCTGCTGAGCCGAGGCCGCTGTGGAGTTCAAGAAACCACCTTCGCTATGTGGTCGGGAGAAACCTTCTCCGAGGCCGAGATGTCCACCCGCGCCCGGGAAACCGGCACCACCAAATTGCGTTCGACTACGCAAACGAGGGTTGATGAATGGGGGAAAGAACACCAAGCAGCTTTGGCGGTAGCGCGGGAACGCACCGCCATTACCACCCGCGAAGCCGATTTTGTTCGTACCGGCTGCCGTATCCAAGAGGGGGCGAAAGCCATCAAAAGCGAGGGTTGGGTTGGCCCCGGTGCCTTGGTCCGCAAAGCCCTGAACTTCCAGGGTTCCGAAGCTGTTGGGTCCGTAAACGTTACCGTTAAGAGGAGCACAAACAGGCAACGCGTTATTGGAGATATCACCGTTGGTGGTATTACCAAAGCCCGTCCTTAGCTTGCCCTTGAACATCACAACACCCGCTAATGCGGGCGTCGCGACAGCGACGGCCACGAGCATGATGGCCATTTGAAGCATTAATTTTTGGGATCTTGCCATAATCACATTCTCCTTGTTTCTTTGTTGAAGTTGTTACTTTTGTTTTGATTCGTGAATTCAGATTTTTTGGCGCTTTGTTTCCGCTGTTGGGTCCTGATTTGACCGACAGCTTTTTTTCCTGAATGGCCCGTTTGGGCCTTTCCTAACTACCCTTTTCGGGTCAAGCTTTGGCTATGTGCCGATGGATTCGAAACCGCCAAAACTGTTTTCGGATCATCTGTACCGCGATATAAAAACTTTCAGTCAGTCATTACCTGACGTATTTCGGCCATTGTGTGCCGAACAGTGACCTAGAGTCAATCAAAAAAGGTTATTTTCCCCTGGGGGTGAGACGTTGAGCCGCTTATTTCAGAAAAACCGAGCAAAAACATTGATCTTGCTGATCTTTGCGATTCAGATCATTACGGTGGGGTGTCAGAAGCCCCCTATTCAAAGGGCCATAGGTCTGATGAACCAAGGTCGTTGGGAGGAGGCGGTGGACCTCTTGAGGCCTGAGATCGAGTCCAATCCAGCGGATCCCGATCTGAATGAGGTCTATGGCACGGCTCTTCTCAGGAATGGACAGCCGAGTCTAGCGGTTTGGCCGTTGCGTCGATCGTATTTGGCCGAGGGGGATCGGAGCGATTCGGGCGCCATGTTGGCGGAGGCTTTGGTGACCGGGGGAGCCTCTCAAGAGGGCCTCGATCTTGTGACGGAGCTCATTCAAGCCGAACCCGATAATATCTACCTTCTTAGTTTGAGGGCCAGGGCCTATTCGGCGATTCTTGATTATGAGGAGGCCTTGGCTGACACGGAGCGATTAATCGAGTTATCGCCTCAGAATCCTCGTTTTCTAGAACAGCGGATCAACGTTCTGATTGATCTTGACCGAACGGCAGAGGCTTCTGACGCGGTTGCGGCGCTGCGCGATTACTTGGAGGGGGACGAAGGTGATTTCGCCACGAACACGAAGGCCCGCTTTTGTGGTGCGGAGGCCCGCTTCATGTCGAAGTACGGAGAGCAAGACGAGGCGCAAGCGATGTTTGAGGCGTGCTTGGTCAAGTATCCAGCTGAAGCTGACTTGCTGATGCCCATGGTGGAGATGCTCATTGAGAGCGGTCAGGCGGAGCGCGCTTCGGAGGTGATCGAAGAGCAGGCCTCTTCTAAACTCGGTCAACCTCGACTTCGCCTTCAGGTCCTGTGGGCCCTTGATCTAGAAAGTCACGGGGAGATGGAACGAGCCGAGCAGGTTTTGCGAGGGGCTGCAGAGAGGATGGATGCGCCTCAACCTTGGCTTGAGTTGGCCGATTATTATCTACGCGTAGACGATATGGCAGCCACTGCGGACGCCCTTGGGCACGCCATTCGCTTGCAGTTGGCCGGTGAAGACGAGGAAAACTTTGATTATGGATTAATCCCTCAAGAGGGTTTATTTCAGTATGCCGATATTTTGATTCAGACGGGCGATTTTGATCGGGTCCGTCGGCTAATGAAGAGCATTGAGGAGCCAACGTTCGTCCTGCTGCTTCAAGCCCGGCTCAAATTAGTCGAGGGAGACGCTCGAGGGGCACTCGCAGATTACGAGGAAGCCTTTCGCTCTTGGTCCTCTAACGCCGGGGCACGCTATCTGGCCGCAGAGGCCGCCCTTCAAATCGGTGAGTTCGATGTGGCGATGAATCACTATATGGATTCACTTCGAGCCGATGCAGACGCCTCCGATTCGGGCCTTATTTTGGCTCGGCTGCAGGTGTACCAGCGCTTGCCCAGAGCCGCTTACGACACGTTGTATTATTACTTGCGCAATGTGACCGATAAGGAAAGAGCCAGGGATATCCTTCATATGTTGTCTCAACTCAGTCTCGAGTTGGGCTCTTTGCCATCAATCGAGTACGTACGCGACGAGATGCTCAAAATGGATGACCCCTCAAGTCGGGGAATGGCTGTGGCCGATTACGCCCATGGTTTAAACGCTTTGCAGGGGGCGGAGGCCGCTTTGGCTTACCTGGAATCGGTGGAGTCTTTAGATGCTCCGGAGAATGCCCAGGCTCTCTTGTTTTGGTCCAGGCTGACGCGTGCGCAGGGAGACGCAGAGTCTTCTAGGGATCGGATTGAAGCGGCTTTACGCGGTGCCCCTGAATCTGTCGAACTGAAAATTACCTTGGGCGAATTCTATTTGGATTCACCTGAAACCGAGGAGCAGGGAGGGGCTCTGCTTCTCGAAGCGGCGGAAGCCGCGCCGGATCTTCCCCGAGCCCAAGGCAGCTTGGCCAATTACTTGTCGAGAACAGCGGAGACAGAGGCTCTCGTCAACGCGCTTGATGCCTCGGCCAGGCTGGACCCAACGGACCCTGTTTATGGCTTTGATGCCGCCAAAACGTTGTTAGACGCGGGGCAAAAAGAGGAAGCCATCGTTCGCCTCGGGGAGCATGCCGAAAAGTTCCCGTGGTACGGAGACACCGCGACCCAACTGGCCCGAGTTGATCTTGAAGAAGGCGAATTCGGCTCACGAACCCTTATGCGGGCCCGGCTTGGAAGCGAATTCGGCTTTGAGGATCCATCGTTTTCATGGGAGGTCTTGGGGCGGGTCCGAATGGCCCGCGGAGAGATGTCGGAAGCCGAATTGGCGCTGATTGAGGCCGTTCGCTTTGGGCCGATGCGTCCGGAGCCACACTACTACTTGGGGACGGTGTTTGAGGAACGTGACCGGACGGATCGTGCCAGGCTCGCCTACGAACGGGCTTTGGAGATGGGTGAGTTTGATGAGGCTGGTCTGGCTCGCCAGCGTTTGGATGCACTGGGTCCAGCTCCGGAAAATCTAAATGAAGAGGAGGTGACTCAATGACGGTCATTGTTCGGTCTCAAATGTGGGTGATTTTGTGCCTGTGTGGAGTGGCCCTGCTTTCGATGGGGTGTGAGGATGAGTTCGTCGACAAGAGGCCCGAGGGAACTCTTCAAGACATCACTTCTCTGGCCGAGCGAGAAGATCTCAATATTCTTTTTGTGGTGATTGATACTCTTCGCTCGGACCGCTTAAGCAGTTATGGGTACGAGCGTGAAACGAGCCCTGTTCTCGACTATTTAGCTGGAACAGGAGTCCGTTTCGCCAATCACAGGGCTCAGTCTTCTTGGACGAAGGCTTCAATGGCCTCTTTGTGGACGGGTCTTTACCCAGTTCGCACCGATGTTCTTCGTCATAAAGACGCTCTCACGGAAGAAGCGTATACGCCGGCGGAAATCCTCGGAGACGCTGGGTACTTAACGGCAGGAATTTGGAGAAACGGTTGGGTGGCGCCGAATTTTGGATTTTCACAGGGCTTTGACATTTATTTGAGTCCAGCCCTGAACCAAGCACCCGCGAAACTTCGGACCGAAGCGAGAGCAGGCCGGATCGAAGGGACGGACGTGGATCTTGCTTTTTCTGCAACTGAGTTTATTCGCACCCACTCGGACCAACGTTGGTTTCTTTATCTCCACTTTATGGATGTGCATCAGTACATTTCAACCGAGGAGACGGCGATTTTTGGAAGCACCTATTCGGACGCATACGACAATTCAATTCTCTGGACGGATCGGCAACTTGGGAATATTTTGCGGGAACTTTATGAATTGGGGCTAGAGGATCGGACCCTGATTGTGGTCGTTTCCGATCATGGGGAAGCTTTCGGGGAGAACGGCGCGGAGGGGCATGGACGAGATGTTCACGCGGAAGTCGTTCTGACTCCTTTTATCATTAGTTTCCCATTCAAGCTGGATCCCGCGGGTGTCGTCCAGGCTCAGACGGAAAATGTAGATGTGTGGCCTACGGTTCTCGACATGTTAGGCTTAGCCAGCTCAAATGAAGGTGCAGTGGATGGAACCTCGCAAGTTCCCCTGCTGACAGTCGGGCAAGTCGCTCCGATGCAGGACACCGGATTTGCGCAGCTGGATCGAAACTGGGGACGGATAGAAGAAGAATCAAGAATGGTGATCGCTGTGCGCGATGGTCCGCTTCGACTTGTTCACGATCCGACCGCTCCCGAAAGTGATCTGCTGTATAACGTTGAGTTAGATCCGTTAGAACAAACAAACATTGCCGAAATTGATCCGGAAAATTTAGAAAAATTAAAGCACATCGCTGAAGAGCATCTCGCGCGAAAACCTGTCTGGGAAGGTGGAGCGCCTCAAGTCGAAATTGACGAGATGCACCTCAAGCAGCTCCGCGCGATTGGTTATTCCATCGAGGAGTAAGTTTCAGGAGGCAATACGTTACATGCGAAGGTTGAGTATGCTTTTTCCCCGCAGCGCATGGATAGCTATTTTTATCGTTTCCACGTTCTGCTTCGTCGGGTCGGTGTCGAGTGTCGCCATGGCTCAAGAGTCGGCCAACTCGTCTCCTGTAGAAGATCGCGATCAAGATACCGAAAGCGATTCGGACGACTACGGTCAGATCAGTCTTGATCAGCCTATCGACCCCGCCGATCAAGAAGATCAGTACAAAGGGGTCGAAGAGATCCTCGTGACCGCACAAGCAGGGGGTCAAAACTTGCAAGACGTGGGCGTTTCTGCGGCCACGTTTGATGCGGATTACCTTGAGGCCATCGGTGCTCAGAATATTACCGATATCTCTCAATTCACGCCCAATCTCGATATTCGGTCTGCTTACGGCGCAGCGAACCCGACTCTTTTTATCCGAGGGGTGGGTTTGCGAGATTTCAACGCAAACTCTCAATCCGCCGTCGCCGTCTACAACGACGACATCTATATGAATTCGCCAGCGGGTCAGCTTGGGCAGTTCTTTGACCTCCAGGGCGTTGAGGTCTTAAGGGGCCCTCAAGGCGCACTTTACGGCCGTAATGCGTCTGCGGGCGCGATCAATATCAGCAGTCGAAAGCCCACGGGCGATTACAACGGCTATGGGAGTTTTAATTACGGCCGCTTCCAAGAGTACGAGGCGGAAGGTGCGGTGGAGGTTCCGATCACAGACGTCCTGTTCTTGCGGGTGGCCGGTAAGTATCGTGAGCGACGAGGCACGACCCAGAACCGGTGTGGTGACCCGGCCTACGTTCAACCGGTGGAATTCAGGCAGACGGGGCCAGCGACTGGTTTCGCCCCGATTGCTCCGTATGGGCTCGGCGAGGATGATCCATGGATCCAGGCAAACGGTCAGCCCAATCCATACGCGGTCCCCTTCCCACAGGCGGCGCGTTATTACGATCCCGCGGGCGGCGATACCTCGGCCACCGGTTGTTTTAATCGAGATACTTCGAATCAAGCTAACTTTGATCTGAAGGGGCTCGATAAGGTGGCTGTGAATCTGGGCGATGCGCCGATTGTTCCTATGTGGGTGAATCGAATCGAGAATTGGGCGGGTCGAGTTAATTTACGCTTTCAGCCGAACGAAAAGTTTGACTTCCTCCTGAATATTCACGGGGGCATGAATCGTGGAGACGCCCGGCAGTTTCAAAGTATGGGGGCCACCCAGCTGAACACGGAACCTCGAGTCCAGTTTGCACGCTCGGATCAACGTCTCTACGGAGATTTTGATGTTTATCAAAACGTAAATGGAAACGAGGAGATTGCGGCTCTGACCGGTCCCGAAGATGGAGACCCTTTTGCCGGCGACTACAACCTGGTCGACTCCGAGAACTTGGATCTCTTTGGAGGCTACCTAGCGGGTGATATTCAGATTGCCGACGGGCTTCTTTTTAAGACCATTACCGGGTACGAAGGCAATCAGCGAGATACGACGAGCAACCTTGACGGCAGCCCGCAGATTTCACTTGAACCCGTCTTCAAAAATGAGGCCTGGCAAGTCACTCAGGAGTTCAAGCTCATTTGGGATTCTCGAGATGATCTGGTCATGGAGGTGGGCGCCATGTATCTCCACGAGAACCTTGATGTCAGCAACCTTTGGACCCTCGACCAACTCACAAATATCACGCAGCAGGATTACCAACTCGAAACTGACTATGGGGGACTTTATGGTTGGATGAGTTGGGCTCCCTCGGACTGGTTCTCAATCGATATCGGCGGGCGTTGGAACTTTGAGTCGAAAGTGATGGATATTCAGTCGACTCAGTTTGATGCGATTGGCACCCCGGTCGGCATTGGGCGGGTGACCGCGAGCACGAGCGTCTCTGACGGCGGCCCAAGTGGCTCGATTACTTTTAACTTCAAACCCACCGAAGAGCATTTGGTTTATTTGAAGTATTCGCATGGATATAAAGGACCCCATATTAATGGCTTGATTCTGAATCCAAATCTCAAGGTCGATGATGTCTCACTCTTCTCTCCCGTGAAACCCGAGCAGGTGGACGCGTTAGAGCTAGGCTCAAAAACAACTTGGTTTGATAATCAGCTGACCTTTAATTGGGCTGCTTTCTACTACGACTATCAGGATATTCAGATCTTTCAGCTTTCAAATTCACAAGGTTCGGTTCCTGTTCAGACTCTGATTAACGCAAATGATGCCGATATTTTCGGGGTCGAATTCGATGCAAGAGCGCAGCCTCTTATCGGTTTGGTGCCGGAGGAAGTGGAAGGTCTCGAGCTCTTTGTGACCTTTGGTTGGCTCAATAGTACGTACACTGATTTTAGTGTTCCTCTCAAATTCATCACCAATCAAGGCACTGAGATTACAACCGTGGAGGATTATTCGGGCAACCGCCTGATCAATTCGCCCGAGTGGGCCTTTGCGGGTTATGCGCAGTGGGCGTTTACGTCCTCCTACGGAACGCTTATTCCTCGCTTCGATTGGACCTTCAAAAGTGAAGTGTTTTTTAATCCAGAGAATGATCCGCTGATCTCTCAACCGGCCTTTTGGCTGACTAACTTCAGGCTGGGGTATCAAACGCCGGCCGGAAATATGGAAGTGGCTTTTTGGGTGAAGAACGTGACGGACAAGGTGTACCGTCTCGATGTTCTTAATTTGGCTCGCTTTCGCGGGACCATTCTGTATGCCATGGGCGACCCACGGACATACGGAATTTCATTTCAGGTGCGATTTTAATGACGATGTCGACATCTTCTTCGGGTAAGACGATCCCTTTTCTTTTGTCTCTGCTTCTTCTGTTAGCGTTGATGGGGTGCGACGACCGTTCTTCTTCAACGGAGGTCTTAGGGAAGAAGAGTATGAGTTCGTCAGAAATGCAGCGTGCGCTTTTTGAGGCATTGGCCACCGAGGACATGATTGAACGCATGGTGGTCTTGGGGGTTGCTTTGCAATCCTTGGATGAAAGCAACGTAGATGGCGCTGCTCAAGCGGTGATGGAAAGCTCGCCGGAAGCCCTTCGGGTGCAAAGCATGGTCCCGCTGGCTTACAGGTGGGCCTCTATTGATCCGGTGGCTTTCTTTGATTTTGCCCGAGTGGAGTTGCCGCGAGGTCAGGTCCGCGGAGAAGCCTTGAGGACGGCGATTGGACGCTGGGTGCCTGATGGAGGCTCTGACCAACTCCTCCAGTACATCGAAACACTCCAAGAGCAGGGCGCCGAGGAAGCTAAGCCAATGCGGTCAATGTTTCTACAGTCCCTGCTCTTCAATGACTATCTAGATGAAGCGACCCCATTAATCGCCGCGATGCCCGATGATGAGCAGAGGCACCTGATGCTCCTCCGCATAGTCGTCGAAAAAATCAAGGTGAATCCCGATGGACTCATCGCGTGGGTGAACAGTATCCCCGTGGATGCGCCGAACAACTTGAAGCCGAAGGTTTTCAGCCAAGCTGTGAAAATTATGGCTCTGAATTATCCGGAGAAAGCAGCCCAATGGTATGAAGAGGATGGTTACGAGGATTGGGTGTTGAACGATGCTATGCCTCTGATCGCCACAGAGTGGGGGAAAGAAGATCCGGAAGCGGCTTTTGAATGGATGTTCAGTCAACCGCCTTCCGATACTCGAGACACCGCGATTCGGGGTGTGGTTTATCGCTGGCAAAAAGCGAGTCCCGAGACTTCAGAGCCTTGGTTAAGGTCTCGACTATCGGATCCAGCCATGGCGCCTGCCCTTTATCCTTTTGCCCAGTGGCTCTTGTATCAAGACCCCGTTGAGGCGATCGCCTGGGGGACGCGCATTCCTGACCAGCGCGAAAGAGAGTATGTCATCACTCAATCTTTCGGATTGTGGTTACAGAAGGACGATGCGGCGGCGCTAGAGTGGTTAGAAACAGCGGATCTATCGCCAGGGCTTCGAAGAGACATCAAGCAGATGGTTTCGATGCCGGTGAAGCGCAAATTTAAAAACGTAGATGCCTCGGAAACGGATGGAGCTGTGGCCGATGAAAAGAGCTGAATATTCGCGATTGAAAGAAGTCTTAAGAGTGAAACGCGAGAGCGTTTTCTTGGCCTTCGCTGTTTTAATGGGGACCGCTTGTCTTGCCTTTTTCACAGGGCCGGCTTTCGCCCAGGCGGAGTCACAAACACCTGGGGAGATGGCGGGTTCAGAGGCGTCTTCAGACGAGACGGCCCAAAAGAACAAGGAAGGCTGGGGGCTGGAGTTCGGCGTCGGTTTTGTGCTTCACGTGCAAGACATGGAAGCATCGGCGTCGGCTGATTTTGACCCCCTCACGAATCCGGCCGATCCTCCGGAAGGCAATCCTCTCAATATTTCGAATGGAACTTCAGATTGGGCTATCGCGCCGGGCTTTAGTCTCGATATGACGGTCCTCTCGCCGCCCCTCTTTGAGGCCAAGTATGCGCCTCGAGTGTTCTTTCAGATTGGCTATCAAAACTTGCTTGAAGATAGTTTTACCGGTTACCGGGATTTTCAGGCGGGGGAGGGGGCGGGTCCTTGCGGAGTCTCGGCCGAGTACCCGAACCCGGGAGGACCGGGAGCCGGAACAGATAATGCGCTTTACATTCCATCGACTGCGAGTTGCGACGCCACAACCGCGTCCAACACAAGCATTCAGGACATGTGGTATCTGGGCGTTGGGTTTCAGGTGCCTGTGCCGATCTTTGAAGACCGGGCGAAATTTAGGCTCTCGTTTGATTACCTTGGTCAAAAATGGGGCCCGCAGGATTTTTCCTTTGACCGCAACTCGAGCTACACTGTTTGTTACGGACAAGGGGCCTTTATTGACCCCAACAATAACAACTGCGTTAGGCCCAACACGGGGCCTGGACCACCGACCCGGCCAGGCCTGATACAGATCGATCAGACTAAAGAGTCGGTATCAGGTTTGGGTTCAAGTTTGACGACCCATGCTCTGGGCATTGGCTTGAAGGGGCTCGTCGATGTGTATGAGTGGAGAGGCCTTAAGGTCCGTCTGTTTCTTGAGACGAGATTTGCTTGGTTGCTGAATGATTACGAGCAGACGGGAACCTTTGAGACTGATTTGGGTTCATTCAATTCGACCATTCGCCCCTCTGAGTTCATTGCTCAAGGAGGCGGTGGGGTGCGTGTCTACTGGTCGCCTTTTTGACAGAGAGCTGACCTAGCTCATCGTCGGCTCGACCCGTTGCATTCGAAATATTTCAAGGAAGGATCTGTTCAATGATGCGAATATGGATGGTCTCCATTTTAATAAGTGCCTTGCTTCTCTCCCCTGCGGCTGTTTTCGCGGATGAAGTCTCGGAAGACTCAAACGGCCAAGTTGAGTTCAATCGAGTTTTCGATTCGGCTTTCGATGTCGTCATCTTGCGTCCACTGGACGCGTTTATGCTGGTCACCGGGGGGATCCTTTTTGTGCCGGCTGTTCTCTTCAGTGCGCCAGGTGGGTCTGAAGGAGTCGATAACAGCTATGACATCTTCGTAAAAACCCCTTGGCAAGACCTTGTGGATCGACCTCTGGGCGAGTGGGGCGCTTAAAAGGCGCAAATAAAGGACCGTTTCTTTCTGTCAGGATCGAGACGAAGCAGCGTGGGAGCGGTGATTCGCTTAAACCGGTTCTGGGTTGTATCGTTCGACGAGGCCAATGGAGCCTTGAACGGGGCTCCTCAATCTCACTCTAGTGCTGCGTTGGTGGGTCTCTAAGCTCGGACGCGAGCACGTTAAAGGCAGCCCGGATCGTTTGAATGGACGCTCGGTTTATACTCCTGCAGGTATGCTTTTTTCTCTCGGGTTTTGCCGCTCTGCTTTACGAAACGGCCTGGACCAGAGAGTTTGCCTTCGTTTTCGGCACCTCTGAACTCGCGGTCTCAGCGGTCTTGGCGGCCTACATGGCCGGGCTTGCTTTGGGGGCGGCGATCGCCGCTCGTTGGGCCCCTCGGATTCATCGTCCCATCCTCGCGTACGGAGTGATCGAACTTGGTATCGGCGTGTGTGCGCTCCTGGTTCCGTTCGCGATTCGCGGGCTCATGGGCCTCTATGTGGGTTGGTTGGGGGGGCTAAGTGATGTTCCTGAGGAAGTGAGCCTATTGAGCGCTCTTTTCCATTTGGCCGGTGCTTTCGTCGTGCTTATTCCCTGTACGGCACTCATGGGGGCCACCCTTCCGTTGTTGGCGCGGCATGCGGTGACCACTGAAAATCAGATCGGGCCTCGAATTGGCCTACTTTATTCGGTCAATACGGCGGGTGCAATCTGCGGGGCTTTGACCGCTGCGTTTTTGCTTCTGCCCTCGCTGGGTCTTCGGCAGACCATCTATGCAGGGGCAGGTCTCAATGGTTTGGTTTTTTTGGCCGCAGCGGCTTTATCCCGTGTGGCTCCGCCGAGCGATTCCCAAAGTCAAGAACTCAGTCGTGGCCCCTTTGCGATCCTTCCTTTGATCGCTTTCTCGGGAATGGTCTCTTTTATTTATGAAGTGCTTTGGGTCAGGCTCTTGGGTTATGTGCTGGGGGGGAGCACGGCCGCTTTTGCGACGATGCTTTCGAGTTTCTTACTCGGCATCGCTCTGGGAAGCGCGATTGCTTCGCGTTTAGCCAAAAAAACATCGAATGCGATACTCGGTTTTACCGTCATCCAGATCGCCATCTCGGTTTTTGCTCTTTTGACATTCTCGATGACCGCCTTGATTCCTGAGTGGGCGCAGATGTTGGGGGCTTCCCCTAAAGAACTTCTGCCCGGCGCGCTGCTTTCAGTTTTGATCCTTCTTCCTGTAACGATGTGCATAGGGGCGACTTTTCCTTTTGCGGTTCGCATACTGGCTCAGGATGCCACCGATGCGGCCGCTGCGAGCGCTCGCGTTTACGCATGGAATACTTTGGGCTCCATCGTGGGTTCGGTGGGTGCGGGCTTTTTACTTTTGCCTTGGTTGGGTTTTGAGGGGACGGTGCTTCTTGGTGCCGTGATTAATATCGTCCTTGCCGTCTTGGCAGCGTGGGTTTTTACACCAGGAAGGCGCTCGGTTCTGTTGGCCGTGGCTGCGCTTGCGGTGGGCCTTTCTTTGCTTTGGATACGCCCAGGACCCCCCACTGAGATTTTGAAGAGCAGTGCTCTAGGGGGGGCCACATTCGCGGGCGATTTGGCCTACGTCGGGGTAGGGCGTTCGGGAACGGTGAGTCTCTTTCAAGCTCCATATTCTTGGCGTGTGGTCACGAACGGGCTGCCGGAGTCGGCGATTCAAAGAGCCAGCTCGCCGCCGGATCAATTCCATGAGGCCAAATGGCTTTCGATGCTGCCTGTTCTCGTTCGGCCCGAGGCCACTAAAATGCTTTTGATTGGTTTGGGGGGCGGAAATACCCTGTCCGCCGTCCCAAGCACCATTGATCAGATTGATTTGATCGAACTTGAATCCGAGGTGGTCGAAGCGAACCGCGTGGTGGGCGATGGTCGTGTAGGCGGAAACCCCTTAGACGATGATCGTCTCACCTTGCGCCTGGGAGACGCGCGTGGATCTTTGATGCTGACGGATACTGAATACGATGCCATTGTCTCTCAGCCATCGCACCCTTGGACTTCGGGTGCATCACATTTGTATACCCGTGAATTCTTTGAAATGGTTCGTGATCGATTGGCTCCCGATGGCGTGTTTGTTCAGTGGATGGGCTTGGCTTTCGTGAACGAAGATCTATTGCGAGGTTTGGTGGGGACGCTCGGAGATGTTTTTGACCACGTTCTTGTGTTTCGCCCGAAGCAGGCCGCCGTTCTCTTCGTCGCCTCAAACGCGCCTTTTGATATCAAGGAGAGTGTGACAGAGGGGGTGGGCCGAACCGGCGATGAGATGAAGGCGATTGGTGTTTTTACTCCAGAGGACGTGTTGGCTTCACTGGTTCTGGATGAAACGGGGGCGAAGCAGTTTTCCGAAGGGGCTGAACCGATCACCGATGATTGGAATCGACTGGCTTGGATCAAGTCGACTGAACAGTCGGTCTCGCAGCAAAGAGAGAGAATGACAGCTGCCCTTATGGCGAATGACCCGCTTCTAGAGTGGGAGGGCGAGTTTGATGTGGACCTTCTTGCGCGTCGATTGGTCAGTCTGAAGAGTAAGTATCGATTTGAATCTCTGTCGGAAATTCTTACAAAGGCAGAGTGGCAGCGCATTGGAGGCTGGGAAGCTCTTGACACAGGGAGAAGGAGAGCCGCAGCTCGCCATTTCAAGCGCTCACTGGAACTCGACCCAGAATCAGTTCGAGCCGCCGTAGGGCTTGAACTGTCTCAGCCTGGTTCCTTGGGCGAGACGGAATTTCTCCCGGCCCGTGAGGCTTCGCTTGTGAAAGCTCGGCGCTTGGCCGACGAGGCCAACTGGGAGAGTGTTCGAGAGCTTGATGGCGAACTGGCCGATTGGGGTCCAGGGAGTCTTTATTACACGGATGCACTGCGCCTGCGAATCGGATGGCGATTTGATCTCGCTATGCCCGAGCGCGCAGATGAGACGCTCGATATGGTGGATACCCTGATCGTTATGGGAAGTTCTGCCAGCGACCTTTGGATACGGGCGCAGGTGGCAGCTCAGGCGGGTAAAAACGATTATGCGTGGGCCAGTCTAGAGCGTCTCATCAGTCGCATGAATACTCTTCCGAAAGCTTCAGGCCTCTCTCGACGCATTCTCGTATTTGCTCAGGCTCTGCCTCCGGCCGAGGGCTCAGAAAAAGTTCTTAACCACCTTAAGGCTCGTATAAAACGATCGCGCTAGGCTGCCCTTCAGCTGAGCTCAGCGCTGCGCCAGAGAGGCGTAAACAGATCCTGCGATGGCAGCGCCTCTAAGGTCTCCCATGAGATTGTCGGCCATGTTGTTCATCACGTAGGCGATGGAGACACGGGCATCCAGGTCAATAATCGCGAGAGACCCTCCCCATCCGCCCCAAAAAAAAGCTCTTGGGTTGGGGCTGATCGGGAACGAGGGGTCGTTCAGGCCAAAGCCCATGCCGAAAACGAGAGGGGCGCCCAGGACGAGGTCTTCGCCGCGGATCTGTTCTTCAAGGATTCGGTGTACCCCGGGCTCCGACATCAGTTGGATTCCGTTTACTGTGCCGCCGCAAGCCAGGGCCGAGTGAATTCGCGCAACCGATCTTGCATTTCCGATACCTCCCGCCGCAGGGATTTCAGCCCGGCGCCAAGCTTCTGTACGTGGTTCGGTGGCGTCGAGAGTCGCACCTGCGAAGGTTCGAGCGAGAACGGATCCCTTTTTAGCTTCAGTGCGACCCAGTCCTTCGCTCGGCGGCTGAAGCTCGCCGACTCGAGAGTCGTGAACGGGGTCCAGACCGATATGGAAATCGGCTCCAAGAGGTTCGGCCACCTGTTCTCTGAAAAAAGTTCCTAGGCTTTGGCCGGTGACACGACGAACAATTTCGCCTTGAAGGTAGCCTTGGGTCACAGCATGGTAGCCAGACTGCGAGCCCGGTTTCCACCAAGGGGTTTGCGCGGCGAGACGTTGGCAGATCGCATCCCATTGGTAGAGCTCATGCACGGATTCAAGGGGTGGGTCGAAGCCGGACAAACCTGAACTGTGGCTCATGATGTGGGCCACTTTGATTTCTTCTTTTCCGGCCTGAGCGAATTCGGGCCAATATTGAGCGACGGGGGCGTGGAGGTCTAATTCAGCCCGGTCGGCCAAGATAAGGATACAGGTCGCGGCCATGGTTTTAGTCGTCGAGTAGACATTCACGATGGTGTCTTCTTTCCAGGGTTGTCCTTTCCCATCGGCGTCTCCGCCCCAGAGGTCAACGACCGTTTCGCCATCTTGGGTCACGCAGATGCTGGCTCCAACTTCTTTTCCTTGTTCAAAATTAGCCTCAAAGGCCTGTTGGACGGCTTCGAAACCATCGTTGCAAAAGCCATGTGCATTCATCGTTTGATCTCCTTCGGTCAGATAGGCGTTCAGTCTCGCGGGAGACTTCATTTTATACGAGGCAGCGGTTCTGGTGCGAGTCTCTATGAGAAGCTAGCAAGAAGATCGGTGCGGGACTTCACGGCTTTGCGATGACGGACCGCCTAGAGTAGGGACAGCGAAAAGCTATCGAAGGCGATGTTTATTTAAGGCATACTCAGACGAGACAAAACGAGCGTTGCTCAGGACGTTCTGAAAAAAAGAGGAAAGAATAAGATGACATTCTACAAACTCCGAATGACAGCATTTGCGTTGGTGATGACGTTTCTTCTTTTGAGCGGTCCCGCTTTGGCAGCAGGCCTTGAATGGCCAAGCCAGTCATCCAGCGAGCATGTGATGGCCGCCGACAAAGTTAATCTTGAGGACAATCAGGGGTACTCTTCCGAATATATATTTGGAATGACCAAGGGCGTGATGAATTCCACCCTTGAGCCTGCTTTGAAGCCAGTCGCGCTGGTCTTTACGGTGCCCTTGGACATCGTGTTTCTGCCCTTTGCCGCCGTGGGTGGTCTTTTTAGGTAAAGGCTCAGCGTCGAACGTCGACGTTGTGAAAGGTCACCTCGGCGCTGTGATGACGATGGCAGCAAAGCCGTTTGACTTGATGTCTACGGTTTGACGTACTAGGTCTTCCTTCGATTTGCCGAGTTGAACGGCTACGGTGTGTGTGCCGGGCTTTAGTTGCGTTTGATAGACGTAGACTCGACTTGGAAGAAACATCCACGACCGCGTGTCGGGTTTGTCCATACTGACCATGCCGGCTTCCGTTGCGAGGGCCAGGGCCCATCCTAGAGCGGGGCTCTGTTGGTTTCCTGCCTCGCGTGCGGCTTCCGCAGCTGCGGCCCTTACGATCAGTCGAGAGATTGCGGCCCCTACGATTTTAGGTTTAATGGCTTCGTACTCGTTCTTGATTTCGACTCCAAGATTTGTGGCGAGGTCAATCGGGGTTGGTTGATCGTCGACTTGAATGCGGACGCTGTTATAGATACTGGGCGGTTGAACGAGTTCAGGATAGATGACGACCTTGAAAGCCGAATATCCAAGAACGGCTGGGTTACCCGTGATGTAGGACCCGGCCACTCCGATGGCTGCTCCGATGGGCATTCTTTCCGGCACTTTGTAGGGAACACGTCCGACCCCGACTACGACGAGGAGACTGCTCGTGTGGTCACTTGGAGTCGGCGGCGTCGATTTTTCGGATAAGAATTTTGTGACGTTTTTACCGCGATAGGATGTCAGCTTGGCAAGCCGACTGACAGGCTCTCTTAAGCTTTCAAGTGCGCCGGCTTCAAGAGCCTCATCGTAGTACCGCATGGCTCGCCCGTAGTCTTTTTGTTGAGCGAAAGTAAACCCTGCAAGGTATGACCCAAAGGCAGCATGAGGATGCCCCGGGTCAAAATTGGTGAGGTAGTCCCGCATGACCGTGAAGCGCCTAGCCTCAACGCTGGCTCCGGTGAGTTGCCCCATAGCCAGATAGTTCATCATGTTGAAACCATTGAGAGCTAGCTTTTCGACAGGAGAGGCTTTGTACTTGGTGGAACTGTCGCTGATGAGATATTTACCAATTTGACCCACGGTATCGTTCGAAATATCGAGCAGTTGGAGTTCTTCATCGGCTACGCCAAAGTCACGAGCGCTGTTTTTGAAGTCGGATTGAGCCTGCTCGATGGTCGCTCGATCAAGGAGGGCTAGCGCAGTATTCGAATTGAACTTCGTAGGCAGTTCATTTTCATTCACGCCCATGAACGTATTGAGTTCATCCACCGCAAGCTTGTAGTTCCCGGCGACGACTTGCTCTTGCGCCAGCTTCATCTTATCGGAATAAGTGGCGCATCCCGGCCCCATCATCAGGGCAAGGGCGAGGGCAATCCAGAAAGCAGAGGTCTGCTTCACTTTTTTGGAGAGGGTTTGAAGCCCTTTTCGGTTCGGGTTTTCCGACTGCATGAAAGGGGCTTAGCCCTTAAGCGCCTTACTTCTCATGGTCTCGTTTTGGAATTCGACAATACCCGTTTCGATTTGGATGATCTGAAGGAAAAGCGTGTATTGAAGCCGACGTGTTTTTTGGATCCGCTCATCGACTGCAGTCAGTTTCCCGGTGACGAAATACTTAGCGCCTATTTGCTTGCCCAGTCTCGCAGCCTTACTGGCATCGTAGATATCGCCTTGCTGAATTCCGATTTCTCGTGCGAGTTCAGCCTGTCGCGACTTTGCGACGACTTGGACCAGACCACTGTTAATCAGGCTCGTCTCGATTGAAGAGAGCAGCGTTAACATTTGGTCTTCTAGGTGTTCGGAGGTCGAGTTTTGAATGGGCCAAATAGCAACCACCGGCCGCTGTGCCGCTCCCTTGACATCTGTTTTCCAGAACCGTGAATCATAGAGAGCGTCAAGGTTGTTACTGACTAGATACTCGATGTCTGTCCGGTCGAGGGTCGTGCTCATCGCCGGTTGATCCATATTTGGGTTTTCGGTGCCTGCTCCACCTCGCATCGCTCGTGGCGCACAAGCCAAAAGTGGGACGAGAGCGACGAACAACAGGAGGCTCAGAATTTTCTTAGGCATGGGGATCTCCTCGGGCAACAGGTTTTAGGCCCTTATGTTCGCACACTGGCGAGATTTCGCCGCATTGAAAACGTTGATGTGGTGGAGGTGGGTCGTTTTAGGTTCTGAGGGAGGGGGCATGGCCGGAGAACAAGAAAATATAAAATTGAGTGATGGGTTAGAGCCGCGGAGAGAGCTAAAACGGATTTAATAGATCCGTAGAGATTCGGTGAAAAGAGAGCCTAAACCGAGCTAGTATGAGGCCTAGGCGAGGTCGGAGAAAATGGAAGATATCAAAAAAGCGCTGTTCGGGATTGGCGAAATCGTTCGCCACCGCATTCATCCCTTTCGAGGGGTCATCTTTGACGTTGACCCTACATTTAGCAATACGGAAGAATGGTGGCTTGCGATTCCGGAAGACATGCGTCCGGTGAAGAATCAACCCTACTATCACCTGCTGGCTGAAAATGCTGAAACGACGTACGTCGCTTATGTGTCCGAGCAGAATTTGCTTCTCGACGAATCTGGAGATCCGTGTCGCCATCCCCAAGTAGATGTTATTTTTGAAGGCCCTTTTGCGGGGCGGTACCGCTCGAAGCCTCGCATCGTCAATTGATTTTTGATTAAGAGATCGATGATCTTAGAATCCCTGAGAGGATTTTTTTCTGAGATCAGCGGTCGACTGTGATGCTTTTAGGCCGGCTTCTCAGGGGAGCGCACCGTATCTGGGGTGCGGACGCGCCGGTAGAGTGCGTCGCGTGGAAGAGAGTTCGAGGCCGCGAAGGAGGCTGTTTCGAAGCTGTCTCGGATCGATAATTTCATCGAACCCAAGGCTGTCTGCGATGCGTAAAGGGCCATTCGCTTCGACTGCGTCCAGTGCGGCTTGCTCCTTTTTATCGGAATGGGCTGCGGCCCCGCCGCCCTCTGCAGGCATTGCGCCCAGAGTGGCGCCCGGGAAGGCGAGGGAGAGCGTCTGCTCGTCAAAAGGGTTCATGCCCATGAGGCTGCTGCCGAATCCGAAAGCTTTTCGGAGTGTCACGTGGAATTTAGGGCCGTGCAGGCGACGCTGGGCCGAAAACATACGCGCCGCGGCCCTAAGTGCCCCTTCTCTTTCGGCCACCGATCCGGCCATCACTCCAGGGTTATCGGCCAGAAAAATAACTGGAAGGTGGAAGCTGCCCATCACTTCGAGAAAGCGAGCTCCTTTCTCCGCTGCGGCTCGATCGAAAGTGCCTGCTTTATGGCTGGGGTCATTGGCCACAACGGCGACGGATGCACCGCCTAGTCGCGCGAGAGCCGTGATGAGAGAACGACCGAAGTGCGGTTGAATTTCAAAGACACTGCTGTCGTCAAAGAGTAGGGTGAGGACTCGACTCATTGAATAAGGCCGCCGATCTTCCGGTGGAATCAAGGCGAGGATGTCATCTAGATTGCGTTCTCCCATGTCGGCGCTTTGGATGCTTTCCGGATACTGCCAGGCGTTGCTTGGGAGATAACTTAAATATCTTCGCGCAGTTTGCAGCGCCTCCGAATCATTTTCGGATAGATTGTGGGCGACCCCGCTTTGTTTGATGTGAACGTCAGGTCCACCGAGTTCCTGCTTCCCGATACGTTCACCTGTTGCCGCCTCAACGAGGGGAGGGCCAGCTGAAAAAAGCGCTCCGTTTTCACTCATGACAACGAAATCCATGAGAGGGGCTGCAAGGGCACCGTGCCCAGCCGAGGGGCCGAGAACGACGCACACCGTGGGAACAACGCCGGCGAGGTCAACCAGTCCTTGGAGATCATTGGGCGTTCGACCGTGCCCTCTGAGTGAATTTGAAAGACGGTGCCCGGCCCCGTGAAGGATGAAGACGAGAGGTACTTTTTCGCTGAGCGCTAACTGGGTGAGCCGATACCTTTTGTCGGCGGCTCCGAGGCCGATGGACCCTCCTTTGACTGTAAAATCTTCGGCCCCCACCAAGACCGGCCGCCCGTTGATACTTGCCATGCCAGCCGGAAACGCATCCGCGGGAGCCTCTTCACTCAGGGCACCGACTAAGGTCCCGATTTCTTGAAAACTCTTCGGATCGACCAAGAACTCGATTCTCTGCCGTGCATTCATTTCGCCTAGAGCAGCTCGTTGCTTAAGCTTTTCGGTACCGCCCATCGCCCGGGCTTTGGCTTGCCTTTTTTCAAGGTCGCTGAGAAGCTTCTCCCAACCATGAAGCGCTTGCTGGGATTTGGATGAATCAGTTTTGCTCATACAGTCACCTTAGATGGGGAAGCCTACGGTTAAAGCGTGCTGTTCATTCTCTATTTTGCACTATATAGAGCGTCATCGCAGGCTTTGAGAGGCTTGGAAAATTAGATCGTGGATAAACGCCTTCACTTTGTGCAGGCATCCACAGCTGTTTTTATGGATCTTTCGTACCGCCCCTCATCTGACGGTCTAATGGGTCCCACATTTTTGTATTTGCTTATTGCGAAATAAGCGAGTACCCAATGCTGTGGAGAAGCATTGATGAAGAGAGTCAAAACGGATTTGAAACGAGTTGTGGCGATACTCGCCTTCGTTTTTGGGACGGTGCCCAATTTCGTATGGGCTGAAGATCTTCTCCTCCCGGAATGGAAAGTCGAAGTTAATTCAGAGGATTCCGAAGCCAAAAAAGTAACGACCCGATTGGCCGGATATACCTATTCGCTCGCCAACGACACGATTTCCGATACGTGGTCAATCGCAAAGTCGCCGCTTGACTGGCGACTTAAGGGCTGGCTCACCGCGGCGTTTGTGGCTGGCGGAACGGCGGGTCTGATTTACGGAGTGGATCAGAGGGTGCGCGACCAGGCCCTCTCATCCTCGACTTTTCGTGATTTTGGAGAAGACATCCGTTGGTTGGGGACCGGCCCTGGTTTAGCCGCTTTGACGGGAGGGTTCGCCATGGCTGGCTGGCTGATGGACCGTCCTAAAGAACTGGAGACGGCTCGATTGCTGGTGGAGGCTTCTTTGGTTGGGGCAGCGTTTACTTCTGTGGGTAAATATACTTTCGGCCGAGCGCGACCGAGAACGAATCGGGGCCCTCGGGACTTCGACCCTTTTAGTGGCAACGCGTCGATGCCTTCAGGAGAGACGACGAGCGCTTTTATCATGGCCGGTGTTGTGACTTCTCAGTATCCACAATGGTACGTTCAACTCACCGCTTACTCGCTGGCTGCCGCAGTGGGCGCTGGCCGAATTGCTCTTGATGCCCATTGGACGAGCGATGTTTTCATCAGCGCGGCGTTAGGCATTGCTGTTTCAAAGGCGGTCGTATACTTCAACCGGAAGCGAGCAGAAGAACGAAAAAAGCTTGAGGCTTCCGGAAGTACAAAACGTGTTTATCGGAAGCACTATTTCGCGGTGTCGCCGCGCTCATTCCGCTGGACTATTGTTTTTTAATCTAAGCCACAAGTTTGCACTAAGGCTAGATAAAGTCGCCTCTTAACCACGAGCGCATGAGTGCCAGTACCGCGAGCCCAATGAGAAGGCCGCCCATGGACCGGAGGAGTCGAGTTCTCAAAACTGGAGAGATTCGCTTCCGATAGTGATGGAGTAGAAGAAGAACAATGGCGTACCAAGCAACGATGCCGCTGGCGGCCCCGATGCCGAACGGGATGGCTAAAGCGGGACTTGGGTCAAGAATTTCAAGTGAGTAGAGCAAGGTTGCGGCCGCACCCCAGTTGAGGATTAAGGCGGGGTTGAACGCGGTCAGGCTTGTACCGAGTAAAAAAGAACGCATGAGCCCTGTCTGGTCACTGATTTCCTGGGACGCTTCGTCGTGCTCTCCAGGCGGTTTGACCAAAAGAAAAAGCCCAACGATTAAGAGAATAGCAATCGCGACACCTCGAGAAACGGGTGCGACCCAGCTGAAGCTCTCAAGCAGCGCCCCGAATCCCCATAGTGCCAATGAAGCGTAGATGGCTTCAGGAAGCGCGGAGCCAGCCGCGACTCCAGCCGCTGCACGAATCCGCCCCTGGATGCCAAAGCTCAGAACCAGCATGGTCGTCGGCCCCGCGAGAGGTATGGATCCGGCGAAACCCATTCCGATGCCAAGTAGCACTGCAATCCACATCTGATCCATTTTGGCTTGAGTCGCTCCGAGAATGTTTTTACCTGGCTCGGGTCTAGAGTCAGGTGGGTCCGAATGGGTTGATGGGTTTGAGTGAAGGGTGTGACGAGCGGGTTAATTTTCTGGCATAGACGGCGAGAAATGGACTCGCCCCTGGGCCTTTCGATGAGGAGATTCTAGTGCGGATCCAGCGAAATGGGAGGTTTCATAAAATCTTTGGGACTGGCAAGCGCAAGAGTCCGGCCGTTCAATCACTCATGGGTGAAATCACTTCTTTTCGAAATCCTTCGAGGCTTTCTCGAATTTCCTTAATGTCCCCTGTCGTCGGCGAGATCAGTAATCGACCTATGCCTTGTTTTTCGCAGGCCTCCGCAAACCCTCGGTCCGGTGCGCCGACGACCGTGACCTCGATCTCGCTCGGGTCACGTCCCACTGAACGGGCCGAATCCGCCATCGTCGCCAAAAGGGCGTCGAGCTCCTCGCCAAAGACACCGAGGGGAAAAAAGCCATTTCCAATTCGCCCGGCTCTTCTGGCCGCTGCGGGGCTATGTCCTCCGACGAGGATAGGAACTCCTATTTCTGCGACGGGCTTGGGTTGACTGACGACTCGATCGAAGGAGACGTAATCCCCTGAATAGCTTGAAACAGACTCATTCCATAGGGATCTCATGGCCTCGACGTATTCGTCGCAGCGTTTTCCTCGAGTTTTAAAATCCATTCCCACGGCATCAGACTCCTCCTCCACCCACCCGACTCCCACTCCGAGAAGCAGCCGGCCCCCAGAAAGGCGGTCGAGACTCGCGGCTTCCTTAGCCAAAACAGTGGGGTTACGGAGTGGAAGAATGAGAATTCCGGTTCCGAGTTTGATGTGTTGGGTGGCTGAAGCCACCCAAGTCAGCCAGATCATCGGATCCGGTTGAATCACGTTCTCGTTAAAGGGCGATCGGCCGCTGGGGTCGTAGGGGTACTTTGATTCGTAGTCGGGACACATAACAACATGGTCCACCGCCCAGATAGACTCAAATCCCATATCCTCGGCACATCGACCCAAATCGGCTGCAAATCCGCCGTCCTCGACAGGAGCCAGTTGATAGGGAGCCATCAGACCAAATTTCATGATTGTTCTCCTTAGATTTAGGTCGACACAGAAAACTTAAGCCTAGCCTCGATTGCTTCGTAAAATCAGGGGCCAGATCCATTGAATAATTCTGATTTGCAGCGATCGGCTTCTGCTCAGCGTGGATGGATCACTTAAGGGGAATGGAGCCGCTGGATCAACTTTTAAAAGAGGCCTGTTTTCGGCAAGTTGAGGCAAGGCAAGGTTTTGTGAAGGGACTCCCCGGCGGGCGGATCGCTCAGATCTTACTTTGAGTCAGCCCAATGAGACAAACACTCGCAAAAAAATTTGTGTGGCAGGCGTTTTGGGAGAATCCAGGATCAGTTTGGCCGAACTGAACCCACCCAAGGCGCTTTAAGGACACCGAATGGGCTTGGGTGCTTGCAGTTCCCTCTGGGATTGGAGAAGGTTTCGCAAATGGTTGAAATCAACTCTTTACGCGACATTGAAAAACTCAAGAAAGCTCTTCAAGCATGGAGCGGTTTTGATGAAATTCAAGCTGAGTATGTGTCGGTTGGGTTGATTAATCAGACCTGGGCCATCGATCGAAAGTCAGAGAAATTTATCGCCCAGCGGGTCAACCCTGCTTTTTCTACGGATATTCAAAAAAACATTCAAAGCGTCTCTCAGTGTTTACGAGAGCAAGGCATGGTTGCACCGCGTCTACTGGAGACGAAAAAGGGGGATCTCTTTTGTGAGCTCGAAGATGGATCTCGCTGGAGATTGATGGAGCGTCTCGAAGGTGTTGTCTTTCAGCGGTGCCAATCGTCAGAGCAGGCACGGAGCACAGCTCAGCTTACAGCTCGGTTTCATGACGCACTCGTGAACTTTGATGGAAAACTCTTTCCCATTGGCTTTCCTTTTCATGATATGCCTCGACATCTGGCTGACTTAGAAAAAAACTTAGTTGTGTTTTCAGGACACCCCTTTTATCACCAGGTCGCCGAACTGGCCGAGAAGATTCGAATTGAAGTGGATCGGCTTGGTTTTCGCCGAGATCTGCCGCATCGAATTATTCATGGAGATCTGAAATTTAACAATTTTCTTTTCAACCAGAACTCTTCCGAAATCAGTCAAAGTGCTCACGCACTAATTGATCTTGATACTTTGGCCGAGATGCCGATTTATTTCGATCTCGGTGATGCTTGGCGTTCTTGGTGTAATTTGGCGTCTGATGGAGCAGCGGAGGCTATTCTCGACCTTGAACGTTTTCGATCTTCGGCTGAAGGGTATCTGTCGACGATTCGTTTTGAGATCACCCGTGAAGAGTTGCTTTCATTGACCGATGCATTGGAAAGATTGAGCCTAGAGCTCTGTGCCCGATTCGCAGCTGACGTTCTAGCCGAAGCTCATTGGTCATGGGATCCCAAACGCTTTGGCTCCTGCGCTGAGCACAACTGGGTTCGTACTCAGGGTCAATGGAGCTTGTATAATCAAGCCTGCGAGACACACAGTGAGCGCTCACGTTTTATTCTAGGCTAATCATAAAGATGGCCGAAAATGAATGCTTGATGGGACGGGCTACGGAGACCTTCGAAAGGGAAGAGATGACTCGAGAGGCGTTGTCGTGAACCGAAGGTTTTTGGTTGGGTGTGTTTTTTGTCTGTTGTTCCTCGTGGGTGATCCCACGTATGGGACGGTCTCAAGCCCAGACTCGGAGAGAGCAGTCTTAACGCCTAACCGGAGGTTTGAGACTCTGTCCTCTCCCCCATGGCCCCAGGGTGTCCGGTCACCTTTGCGGGAGGCCTCGAAGCAGCTTGAGGGCCGGACGATTCAGTTGGCCTTTGTCAGAGTGGACGCGGAATTACTCCGCGAGATGAGTGAGGCGCCGGAGGAAGAGCCCATGACGCGTGTCATGCGCGAAACAATGGGTGGCCCGGTAGACCCTACAGACTTTATATTTTTTTTAGACGATGTTTTAACAGAGTTTTCGACCTCGACAGTGCAATCTCCGCTTTGGTTGACTCCGAGTCGAGCGCGTAGGTCGGGTATTTTTCTTCACACCGATGATGTCTTTAGAGGAAAGCCTCGTCACTATGGGGGAGGGGCGAGTCTTGCGCTGCATAAACCTCAGGCACAGAAGATGCAGACCCCCGCTTTAGATGGAGACCCTTTAGGACCCGAATGGACAATGCGTTTTCGTAATCCATCCATAGAAAGACAGCGCCTTTCGGCCTTATCCGAGTCACCCGGGTCGGGTGACTTTGCTCAACGAGTCGGCTCTTTAATCGAGCAGCTCCGTGCTCAAGGAGCCCGGGTCGATTTGACGTCGACCTTACGGAGCCCCGAGCGAGGGTACCTGATGTGGGGCGCATTCTTGATCAGTCGGGCTCAAGATGAAGAATCTCTGTCCGTGGCTCTTGAAAAAGTTAAAAGAGTTAATGAAGAGTGGGGATTGAGGGTGCCTATTCTCTGGGATCACCCGGACGGATCGGCTGCGACTCAGCGGGCAGCGCGTGAGATGGCCGAGACCTACCAAGTGGTTTTTGCGACAGAGGCCGGAGCACGTTCTTCAGACCACTATACGGGCCAAGCGGTTGACTTAGTGGCCGTGAATTTGCCGCGAGAGCTTGAACTAATTGCACCCGATGGTGCAATTCGTCGATTCGATCTTTCGGGACCCGCGGAATCACGCGATCTCAGCTTGAGTCCGGATCTCATCGCGTGGGTTGAAAAACATTTTGCGATGGAGAAGTTGGTCGGGGACTATCCTCATTGGGTGAACGTAAAGTAGCAGCAACCCAATGGGCGCTATGCTTGGGATCTGCACCTGAAGAGAGAATCCAATGGAAACGCTGACGGAAAAACAGAAGCGTGAATGGAGTCATCGCGGCTTTTTTGTGGTCAAAGGCTTCGCGGATGTCGCTCTTTGCGAGACGATGAGGAAAGATGTTCTCGATCTAGTCCGGCGCGCCGATCGAGGCGAATCTATTCTTCCAACGTTTATTCAAGCGGAGGCTCGGATTGCAGAGAATGCGAGTGGGCCTGAAGATCGAGTTTCTAAAGTCTTCCGAATTCATCGAGAGCTTCCGACTTTTCGAGAATTTGCTTGTGATCCCCGACTGGGTGATCTGATTGGGAACCTCCTGGGGCCAGATCTGGATTGTTTTCTTTCGCAGTTCATTTTCAAATTACCAGGCGCTATGGGTCAGCCTTGGCATCAAGATTCTTTCTATTTTCATTTTGATCGTGGACCGCAGGTAGGCGTTTGGTTGGCCGTGACCGATGCCACACCAACAAACGGACCTCTTTGGGTGTTGCCTGGTTCCCATGTTGAGCCCGTGCACGAGGTTGTTCCTGATCGTCGGGAGCATGCAAATCTTGGGTATGTGGAGATCGTAGATCACGATACTTCCAGTGAAGAAATGCTTTTAATGGAGGCGGGAGATCTCCTCGTCTTTCACAGTCACCTGATGCATCGATCGACAGATAATGAGTCCTCGCAGATGCGAGCGGCCATGGTTTATCATTTTGCAAGTGCGGAGACTCAGGACCTGAGCGTGGAGAAGATCGGCTTCGTCCCTCCGAATATCGATTGGATGCCCACTCGGCGAACTGCGAAATAGCGACCTTTTTCGAATCAGGGCTTGGCGTCGTTGTTACCCTTCCAGGAGCTACGGTCTCGAAAAACTTCGGATGAGATCAAATATGAAAACGTAAAGGAAAGGAAACGAAATGGAAGTTGTTTCGATTGTGGGGCTCTTGGCATTGGTTCAGTATCTTTACTTCTTGATTCAGGCCGGTCGTGCTCGGGTTGAGTATGAGGTTGAAGCGCCTGCGGTGTCTGGACATGCTCTTTTTGAGCGCAGGTTGAGAGTTCAGCAGAACACTCTCGAGCAACTCATTATTTTCCTGCCCGCCTTGTGGTGCTTTGCTCGATATGTGAATCCGGCGGCGGCGGCTGTTTTGGGGCTTTTCTTTATTTTGGGCCGAGGTTTGTATTCGGCCGGGTACGTGAGTGAGCCCAAAAAGCGTACCATGGGCATGACGATTACTTTCATCGTCGAGATTATTCTGCTCGGCGGAAGCTTGATTTGGGCGATGCTCGCTTGGTGGGTCTAGTGGGATTTCAACGTCAATAAATCGGATGGTTTTTCCAAAATTTGAAAAAATGAATGACACTTCGTTGATTGACTGACTTGACCAGAGTTGCTTCCTGCCTCATGATCGACGCGAGAGAGTTTTGTTAAGAGTATCCGGATGCCTTCCCTAATGCTGGCACCAAGAGGGGCATGAATGTGGATATGAGCGAACCGGAGCCTGAGATAGCAGAAGGCTCAAAGGCGGAGCAGTTGTCATGGCCTCTGATCCTGCAGTTCAATCTCCCCACGCTGGGCATGGGGTTTATGTATCTGCTGGTGAATATGTATTTGATGAAATACGCGACAGACGTATTGCTGATTGCGCCAGCTGCGATGGGTTTGATCTTCGGGTTTTCGCGTCTTTGGGACGGTGTTACAGATCCGCTTGTGGGGTATGTCAGTGATCGGACTCGTTCCCGTCTAGGACGTCGGCGTCCGTGGATTTTATTTTCAGCGATTCCGGTGGCCCTTGTTTTTTACATGGTCTGGAGTCCTCCATCTGAGTTGATGGGAGAAGAAGCAGTTCTTTACATGTCGTTCGCTGTGATTCTTTTCTATTCGGCCATGACGACGGTTTTTGTACCTCATCAATCCTTAGCCGCAGAATTGAGTGTGGAGACGCATCAGCGGACACGTCTCTTCGGCGTGCGCCATGTGGGTTGGAGTATTGGTTCGCTGCTCGCTCTAGGTGCCATGTGGTTGATGATTCAATCTTCTGAACCGCGTGTGACGGCAACGGAAATTGCGTTGGTGGCGGGGGTGCTCACCGCGATTACGATGGTTTGGATGGTGATCCGCGTCCCCGAGAGAAAAGAATATCAAGGTCGTGTGGGGTCGGGTGCCTACCAAGCCTTTGCGGATGTGCTTCGGAATCCCCATGCCAAAGTTCTGCTCCTTGTTTTTCTAATCGATAGCGTGGGCGGCGCTACGGTAAATATCCTGACGGTATATGTGTCTGAATACATCGTGGGTACACCTGAGTATGCACCTTTGTACATTTTGCTTTACGCCGTACCTTCTGCGGCAAGTGTTCCACTCTGGTTAAAGCTCTCCAAAGTGTATGGGAAAAAAAAGCTGTGGCTTTTTTCGATGACGATGAGCTCGGCTTGTTTTGGGGCCATGATGTTTTTAGGCGAGGGTGATGTTGCGATGATTTCGATCACAGCCGTCGTTCTGGGGACGGTTGCAGGGGCGGGTGCGATTCTGGCCCCTTCGATACAGGCAGATGTGATCGACTACGATGAATTGCAAACCGGTGAGCGAAAAGAGGGGACGTATTTTGCAGCCTGGAATTTTGTATTTAAGCTGGCGACAGGGATCACTCTTGTATTGACAGGCTTCGCGCTTGACCTGGCGGGCTTCGTTCCGAACGTTGCCCAGTCAGAAACGGCACGTACAACACTTTTAGTCCTGTATGGGTTCTTCCCCATGGTCTGCTTTCTTCTGGGCGCTTTAATTTTTTATCGCCATTTTACTCTCGACGAGGAGGCCCATTTAGAGGTGCGGCGTCAACTCGACGCACGCAAGGGACCAGAGAAGGCTTTCCTCCCTTAGGCCCTTTGTGACCGGGAGGGACGTTTTAGAGCCCGATCAGCCTATCCTTGAACTTGTTTTCCGCTCTGGTTGTAATTTATCAGGGAGTCTGTCAAGACGATGGAACCCTAAGGGCAATATTTGAATTTGTCTTCAGGATCTCAACCGATCTTTCCGATAAAGAATAAAAGTTGAGAACCCTAGTGTGAGGATTATTTCATGGCCGCTCTCTTTATGAGCCCTTCAAAACCAGTTCGTCGTCACAAACACCGATCGTATCGTCAGAAGGCGACGCAGAGTATTGGCTTGGTGTTGGGGACACCGATCCTTCTTTTCTTGATTTTGGCGACTTCGGTTGAGTTTATTGAGTATCGCCCCCTAGAGCCCACAGCCTCGAATGAATGGGCAGCCCCGCTAAATGATCGAGAGGGGCAGGACCTAGCCGTCCATCCAGCTTTTTCGAATTTTCCCGCACCCTAGCGGGTAAATTACGAAGATAGACCTCTTGGACGGCGGAAGAGAGCCCTGTCTCTCTTGAAAATTCCTCTTGAGTTAAGCTGCGCTGTAACAATGCGCGAGTTCAAGAAGGATGAGGAGTCGTTTGGGGTGTCAGATTCGATCTATCGGTCTCGTGATGGTGAGGGGGGAGCGCTCTCGGGGTTGCGTGTTTTAGATTTGACCGTGGCTCGGGCGGGTCCAACCTGCGTTAGGCAGCTTAGCGATATGGGGGCAGAGGTAATTCGTGTTTCTCCTCCTGATGGTGGATTTGAACTGGGTTACTCGGACTCCCACAATCTGCATCGAGGGAAGCGCTCTGTTCTGATCGACCTGAAAAAAGAAGATGGAAGAAAAGTCTTCTTGAAGCTCGCCGAAGCGGCTGACGTATTGGTCGAAAATTTCAGGCCAGCGGTGAAGGAGCGTTTAGGCATCGCGTACCCCGAGATTGCTTTGCTTAATCCAAGAATTATTTACGCCAGCCTTTCTGGCTTTGGTCAGTCCGGTCCTTATCGAGACCGGTCCGGCGTAGATCAAGTGATACAGGGAATGAGTGGATTAATGGGTGTGACCGGAAGGCCTGACCAAGAGCCGCTCCGGACAGGCATTGCAATCTCTGATTCAACGGCGGGAACCTTTCTCGCACAGGGGATTCTGGCCGCTCTTTACGTTCGGGAACGAACCGGGCGAGGGCAATGGATTCATACATCGCTTCTTGAAAGCATGATTAACTTCATGGACTTTCAAGCGATTCGCTGGCTTGTGGATGGGGAGGTTCCGAAACAGGCAGGAAATGATCATCCAACACTTTTCCCGATGGGTACTTTTGCAACCCAGGATGGGTTTATCAACTTGGCCGTGACTACGGATTGGGTCGCCTTTGTGGAAGTTCTCGGGACACCAGAGCTTTTGTCGGATTCAAGGTTCACCGATTCTCGGAGTCGTTCTTTGAACAGAGAGCCTTTACGTCAGAAAATCGAGACGGTTCTTCGCAAGCGCTCTACCACGGATTGGCTCAGGGCCTTCGAAAAGGCCGACGTGATTTGTGGACCCATCTTGGCGGTGGATGAGGCCTTCGACGACCCGCAAGTGAACCACCTAAATCTCACTCGAGAAGTTACCCATGTCGAAGCAGGAGAGATGTCCTTGCTCA
This sequence comes from Deltaproteobacteria bacterium, assembly GCA_002691205.1. GTDB lineage: Bacteria > Myxococcota_A > UBA9160 > UBA9160 > UBA4427 > MED660. Next base: position 19,037 of record NZHD01000098.1, on the reverse strand, counting down.
GACATCCAGTCACGTTTGAAGCGTCTCCTACTGGTATTTCGGGGCCTTCGCCTGTGCCCGGTGCGGATACACGTGATGTTCTCATTGAATGCGGTTTTGATTTGACCCAAATCGATGATTTAATCAAACAGGGGGTTGTTCGGACGGAGTCTTAGGCCAGATTGTTTTAATCTTGACTCCGCCTAAGGTTCGTTGAATCGATCTTTAACCCACTGCGCTCGAGAGAGCGTCATTGTTTGCTTCTCGCAATCCGTTCCTCTGGGAAGTTCGACTTGGGTGTATGACTCACTTCCGGCCGGAATATGGTCCAGTTCGATCGCAAAGCCCGTTCCTGAGCAGTCCAGATCAATCACAGCGGCTCGGATCGCTTGTCGAGATCGATTGGTGCCTCGCAATTCTAAGCTGAGGCGTCCGTCCGACGACTGTGTGAGGCGCCCTTCGATGTCGAGCCAGTGGCTGATGTCAAGTCTTCGGTCGATGTCTCGTTGACGTCTATAGAGTTCAATGTTTTTATTTTCGTGATCGATAGAAACACGAAAACGTTGAAGAACGTTGAGCCCGACGAGGCCCGAAAGGGGTGGTATGCCGCAGGCTTCACACACTGCGACTGTGACCCATTCGACCGGGACATCTCCTAGCCAGACTGCGTCGACCAGTGCGAGAGGCGCCTCGATCACCCCCCCGGCAGTTTGAAGTTGGACCCACGGTGCGTCGGGTCTAATTTCGATGCCAATATTTTCTAGAGCCCTTGCCGAAAGAGTCGAATAGGTGGCGCCGGTATCGAGAATCATGGCATAGCGCTCGCTAATACGGGGCCCGTCGACGTCTACTGGAATCTGGAGTCTTCGATTGTCTCCGGTGTACCTGAGGATGATCGTGTCAGGCTTGCTTTCAGCTTCGAGATCGCGGGCGGGCTCGATTTGACCTTTTAAGTCGCCTCGATCGTCTTGAATTTGGCCAAGTCGCTCATTTAGGGCTGGGGCCAAGAGGGCTCGGGAAGGTGCGGGCCTTGAGTCCTCTCCCATCCAGCGAATCAAATCCCCGCCCGTTCGTGAGAGGGCCGCCGAGGCGTGGGGTCCGATCAAGGGGGTGAGTTGGGTGAGTCCCCTTTCGAGGGCGGGGGCTCTTTCACCTGGAAGATAGAAGGGCAGAGCGGCGAGAACTCCAAAGCTCCATCCCCAAGCCGCCGCAGGGAGGCCCCAGGTTTGCTTCGGGAAAAGGCTTCGCAGCCCGAGGATGGGGAGCAGGACAGAAAGGCCCGAAAACAGGGCCTTGAGCCCGTTTGAAGTGTGATCTCCTGGCCCCAGGCCGTTAAAAACCGCCCAGAGTAAAAAGCAGGGCGGCAGACTCACTGCGAGCGCGAGGATCGAGACGAAATGGGGTTTACGCATTCTGTGTCATTGATTCGAGGAGCGAACTCCCGTTTTAGAGTCTTAGATGGCCCGACTTGTCGCATTCGGCCCGAATTTGAGCCCGTCGACTTGTTTCGAGGGCTTAATTTCTGATTCTAGCGAGGTTTTACGTGGGGTCGTTCCCTCTCGAATAAAAGTCTTCATGCCGCTTGCATTGTTTTTTTTGAAGGTCCGCGAACGCTGAGTGCCTGCTATCTTATCGGGGCTATGAAGTTCCGTTCACTCATGACTTTCCTGATCCTATTGAGTTCGGGCTGGTGGATGGGCTGCAGTGCCCTCATGAGCTCGGCGACGAGTGGTATCGCTGGGAATCTAACATCAGCCGTACTGAATCAAGACGATGTGATCCTGGTTCAGGATGGAGCGCCCGCTTATCTGATCGCCGTAGATGGACTGATTGAAGGGGATCCCAACAATCAGATGCTGCTTCTGGCAGGCGCTCGACTTTATTCAGCCTACGCTTCAGCTTTTGTTCCCGACCGCGAGAGGGCCTCTCGTCTTGCCGCGAAGGCGATGAACTTTGGATGGCGAGCACTCTGTCTGCGTTCGTCCACTCTTTGCGAGGCGAGCCAAGGCCGTTTCGTTGATTTTGAAATGGCTTTGGCCTCGGCGAGGAAAAAAGATGTCCCAGCTCTGTTTGGCTATGGTGCGGCCTGGGCAGGTTGGATTCAGCTCAATTCGGGAGATTGGAACGCGATTGCAGACCTCCCTAAAGTTCAGGCATTGATGGAACGAGTGCTGGTCCTTGAGCCGGGTTACGACGCGGGGGGGGCCGATCTCTATTTGGGCGTACTCTATACGCTTAGGCCTGCGAGTCTGGGGGGGAAGCCTGACTTGGGTCGCGAGTGTTTCGAGAGAGCCTTTCAGCTCTCGGGCGAAAAAAACCTTCTGGCCAAAGTGTTGTTGGCAGACCAGTATGCGAAATTAGTTTTTGACCAACCTTTGCACGACCGACTTCTGCGAGAGGTGATTGAGGCCGATCCAGTCGCTCCGGGATACACACTGAGCAACACAGTGGCCCAGAAGACGGCCCGAGAGCTTCTGGCCGAATCGAATGATTATTTCTAAGAGAGAGTAAATTCGTGACCGGCAGAGAACCCCCGTTCGGTCTAGAATTATTTTGAAGAGACCCCAGGAGTGAAAGCGATGTCCCATCATTTTGGCAGATTGGCCCTGCTCGCGATTAGTATCGTGCTTCTTCTTGCCCCCACCGCTCAGGCCCTGACACTTAAGATTGCCACGATTGTGCCCGACGGCAGCAGTTGGTTGGTTGAAATGCGTCGAGCCGCGAAAAACATCGCGGATAAGACAGAGGGACGTGTCAAACTCAAGTTCTATCCGGGCGGGGTGATGGGCAGCGACAAGACGGTGCTCCGGAAGATCAGGGCTGGTCAACTGCAGGGCGGTGCTTTTACCAGTGGCGCTCTGGCTGACATTTATCCGGATATTGAGTTGTACAGCCTTCCGCTTCTGCTGAGAAATTATCAGGAGGTGGATTACGTTCGAGCCCAAATGGATGCGAGGCTCACGGCGGGTCTTGCGGAAAGAGGGCTTGAGGTTTTAGCCATCAGTGATGGAGGCTTTGCGTATGTTCTCTCAGGAGTTCCGGTGCGCAAGGTTGAAGATCTAGAGGGCAAGAAGGTCTGGTCTCCCGAGGATGACAAAATGACGGAGGTCACGCTTGATGTGGCGGGTGTATCCCCCGTTCCTCTTCCGATTGCCGATGTCTATACAGCTTTACAAACGGGACTTGTCGATACCGTCGCGGCGCCACCGATGGGGGCCATTGCTTTTCAGTGGCATACCAAGGTGGGGTATCTGACGGATGTTCCGCTGATGTACCTTGCCGGTGTTTTAGCTGTGAACAAGCGAGCCTTTGACAAGATTTCGCCTGCCGATCGCAAAGTCCTTCTGGATTCAATTCATTTAGCGGCCAAGGAACTCGATGCCGAAAGTCGTGAAGGCGAAATGGCGGCACGTGAGGCTTTACAGAACCAAGGGATTGAGTTTGTCTCAGCAGAATCTGAGGAAGAACTCTTGCGTTGGCATCAGATGAGCGGTGAAGCCATTGAAAAGCTTCGTGGGATGAATCGGTATTCAAGTGAAAATATGGATCAGATTCTTTCCGTTCTCCAAGAATATCGCGACCAACGTGCGGCGGCCGAATGACAGAGGGCTCGCGAATCCTTCCGATCTCCAGAGTGCTCTCGTTGGTGCACCGGATCGAGGATGCGGTGCTTGCCAGTTTGCTTTCTTTTCTCGTTTTTTTGGCGCCTTTACAGATATTTCTTCGAAATTTTTTTGACTCAGGAATCAGCTGGGCGGATCCCCTGATTCGAGTGTTGGTTCTGTGGATAGGACTACTTGGAGCCGTGGCCGCTGCACGGGGAGATCGGCACATTAGTATTGATGCGTTTTCGAGAGTTCTGTCAGCTCGAAACCGATCTGCGGTCGCGCTGGTCACGAGTCTTTTTACTGCGGTTGTCTCGTGCTTAGTCGCTTGGCATTCAGGTCGATTCGTATTCGATGAATATTCATACGCAAGTATGGCCTTCTCCGGTATTCCCGCCTGGATGCTCGAATCAATCATTCCGATTGCGTTCGGTCTAATTGGGGTTCGATATTTTTTGAGGGCGGCCCAGCAAGTGCAATCCTTGTTGGCAGGTGAGTTTGAGCCGGATGAGGCCCATGAACTCAGCACAGAGCAGGAGGGCCGCTAATGCCCTTTTTCGTTTTGCTTGCGCTCGCACTCGCGGGGGCTCCTCTTTTTGCGGTGATCGCATCGAGTGCAATGCTGGGTTTTTACAGTGAGGATACGGATCTCTCTGTGATGGGGATTGAGATTTACCGACTTGCGGAGACGCCTGTCCTTCTTGCCATTCCTCTCTTTACTTTTGCGGGTTATTTACTTGGAGAAAGCGAGGCTCCCGCTCGCCTCGTCCGGCTTACGAATGCTTTACTGGGTTGGTTGACCGGCGGGTTGGCCATCGTTTCCTTGGCGGCCTGCGCTCTTTTTACGGCCTTTACCGGAGCTTCTGGAGTCACCATCGTTGCATTAGGGGCTTTGCTCTATCCGGCACTTCGCGAGGCTCAGTATCCTGAGAGATTTAGTTTGGGGCTTGTGACGACGGCCGGGAGTCTAGGGCTACTTTTTGCGCCGGCTCTCCCTTTGATCTTGTATGGCGTTGTGGCGCAGCAAATGAACCTCGCCGAATCAGTTAAGATCGACGACCTTTTTGCAGCGGGTCTGGTTCCTGGGCTGCTTATGGTGGCCTTGCTTTCAATTTACAGCATGTGGGTTGCCCGCGGCTCGACTCAGGAGCAAGGTCGATTTTCGGCTCGGGAAGCCTGGGCCGCGGTTCGCGATGCGGGTTGGGAGATCCCTCTTCCTTTCGTCGTATTGGGCGGAATTTATGGCGGTTTTTTTGCTCTCTCGGAAGCGGCCGCTGTCACCGCGCTTTACGTGCTCGTAGTCGAAGTGGGTATTCGGCGCGAGGTCTCACTGAGAAACCTTCCAGGGGTCATGCGCGAATCAATGGTTCTGGTGGGCGCGATTCTGATCATTCTTGGTGTCTCCATGGCGTCGACCAACTACCTGATTTTTTCGGATGTTCCCACTCGCCTCTTTGAGACTGTCCAGGCACATGTGGACAGTAAATGGACCTTCCTGATCTTGCTGAACATTTTCCTTTTGGGTCTTGGGATGATGCTCGATATCTTTTCGGCACTGATCATTGTAGTTCCGATTATTTTGCCCATCGCCATTGGGTATGGAATTGACCCCGTTCATTTAGGCATTATTTTTCTCGCGAATATGCAAATCGGCTACATCACACCTCCGGTGGGCATGAACCTATTCATTGCGAGTTACCGATTTAATCGACCGGTGCTGGACGTCTACCGTGCAACCGTCCCATTTTTCCTCATACTGCTGATTACGGTATTGGTGATTACCTATTGGCCGGCATTAAGTCTCATGTTGGTGTCTCGCTAGAAAAGCTCCTTCAGGCTCAGCCTTATGACGCCTAGGGGTTGAATCACTGTAGTTTGCCTAGGAATCATATCCAAGAGCTTTCAGATCAGGGGTGAGCGTAGAGTCGTGAAAGTCCGTTCTCCCGGGAATGGGAGTTTTCAGCGGCTTTGTGAGACTGGTCCCTAGGGCATCCAGGAAATCTTTTCGAGCTTCGTCGGCGGCCGCATTCGATCGGGGGTCAAAAGGCTCGGCTTCAGGCAGAGTGACTCGCATATCGAAGAAAGAAAGCTCCGCTTTGTTTCGGTCCCAGAGAAGTTTATACGGGGGATACATCGCGGCGAGGAGCGTTTCACTGGAAGTCCGAAGTCCCGCGAGAATGGGCGGACGAGCTTGCGAGGCAGAATCAAAAAACGAGCGGCCATCGAGATCAGAAGGGGTGGGCAGGCGAGTGAGGTCAAAAAGAGTGGGTGCGAGATCGACAGAGGCCATGGGGGCTTGGGTTCGGGCCCCGGCGGGCAATCTCCGGTCTTTTGGATACCGAAGGATGAGTGGGACGTGCAGAACCTCTTGGGAGAGGTCGTTCCTGTGACCATGTAGATCGTATTCCCAAAAGCTTTCGCCATGATCCCCGGTCAGGACCACGATGGTTTGGTCGAGTTGATTTGTTCTACGCAACTCAGAAATCAAGCGACCGAATGACTTGTCATTGAGATTCACTTCAGCTTGGTAAAGCTCACGTATTCGATCTTCATCAGCGGCCGTTCTCGTGTCTGAGAGTCTCTCAAGAGAAGCGATTCGCCCATCTACTCCACTTGCGGCTCGGAAGCGTGCGGGATCATGATCTCGAGGAGGCAGATAGGGTGCATGGGGATCTACAGCCAGGACCATCAGAAAAAAGGGCCTGGGTCTTTCCTCAATCCATTTCAGTGCAACCTCGGTGACTACGTCCGATGTTGCAATCAATTCGAGAGGCTCGATTCGTCCTGGGGTGGACCGAGTATAGAGTTCGATGGATTCGTCAAAACCCTCATCGAAGCCGAAGAGAGGACCGACGTCCGGATTAGCCGTAATGAGTCCAGAGGTATAGCCATTCGCTGAGAACTCGCGCGCAAGGTTGGGAATGTCAGCGGGAAGGCGATCATCGAGGCGGTTCGTATCGTGGTTCCAGGGGTATAGCCCGCTCACGAGTGAGGCTAAGGCAGGGCGCGCCCACGCCGAGCTTGCATACGCTTCCTCAAAGATGACTCCATCGGCCGCGAACTCATCGAAGTGGGGGGTGTCTGTACGCGATGAGTCGTAGACACCAAGGGCATCGGCTCTTAGAGAGGACACTACATAGATCAAGACGTTGGGGCGCTGAGGAGTAATTTCTCCGCAGCTGAGCAAAAGAAGCACGGAAGGGGTCAATAGCCATCTGTTGAATTGCATCATAGGGTGACTGTACCAGCCCATGACGTTTTCGGAGATCGATGACTCTTGGCCATCCCAATGGGCTGCTGCAGGAAAGCTCCCACAGCAGCCCGGACCAGCATCCACTAGGGATTTTGGGGGGATTGCTTAGAATTCGCTCCGGCCGTGTGTCTGACCACACGGGCCGATGCTCGATTCAAGGCCCATGCTCTGAGTTGCATCGTTCCAGACCGATTCGCATCCGAGAACGGATGGAGCTGATTCTCCGGAAGCATCCGGCTTGATGTAGCCCCATATTTGCGGGGTTCCGTCTTGGTCCAAGTCGGCTGCAGCCCCGATCGAATAGGCATTGCCGTTGCTGGATGTGCTGACTGCATATTGGAAGTAAACATTTCCTTCGGGCTTCCACCCAAGGGTGGCGAAGTTTGCACCCTCAGGTCCGGTATCCGTAAATGCGATGGATGCACTTCCGCCATATGAAGCGGGGGAAGCTTGGGTGGGTACGTATTCGCCAAATTCAGATCGAAAGGCGACTTCTGCCGTACGGATCGCCACCAGATTCGTTTTGACTTCGGAACACTTGGAGCGCAATTGGAGCCTCTGAAAGGCGGGAATCGCGGTTGCGGCGAGGATGCCGACAATGGCGACGACGATCATAACTTCGATCAATGTAAATCCAGCAGATGTATCAGTCGATTTCATCGGTTAGTCCCCAGCGTTCTATCTAACTTTGTAAGCTGTAGGCGTATCGTCAGATCCAATGGACGACTTTAGTTCCGCGATACTTATGTGTGAGCTGCCCTCGCGGCGCTCTCTGAGGTCAGAGTTGCACACCAAGTGCATGGCGGTTGCGTGTCTATGTGAGATCAAAGAAAGGCGCATGAGGGAATGTTGAGGCGAGCCTGCTCCTGGCTTTGTTCTTGCCCTGAGGAATTCCTCAAGAGGGGCTGCAGTGTGGTTTTGATCGTTGGAAGATGTGTCATCGAGTGACACAGAAAGGGCAGGCTTGTGGAAGACGGCTCGCAGTCGTTATCTTTGAGAAAACGCATCACTTTGAAAGAAAATCGAGGGGTTTAAAGAATGTCGCTGGGTGGAGTGGGTCAAGTGGCGGTGGTGGTGGGAGTTGGGGCAAGTGAGGGCCTCGGGGCCGCACTTTCTCGCCGCTTCTCGGGAGAGGGTTTGCACACTTTTGTCGCTGGTCGGACGTCTGAAAAGCTTGAGAAAGTCGTCTCTGAGATTCAGGCGTCGGGGGGGAAGGCGACATCTGTGACCATGGATACGACGCAGCCTGAAGAGGTAGCCGCTCTACTTGACCGAGCGGTCACTGATGGAGGCTCTTTAGATTTAGTGGCTTACAACGCCGGGAATAATCGATTCAGCCCTCTTCTAGAGATGAGCGATTCATTTTTTGAAGACCTTTGGCGAGTTTGTTGTTTTGGAGGTTTCTTGGTGGGAAGAGAGTCTGCGCGAAGAATGCTTCCGCAAGGCAGCGGAAGCATTCTTTACACCGGAGCCACAGCTTCACTGCGAGCGCGACCTCCCTTTACGGGGTTTGCGGCCGCGAAAGCAGGCTTACGTGCGGTGGCAGAGGGAGTCGCTCGTGAGTTTGGGCCTCAGGGGATTCACGTAGGCCATGTCATTCTGGATGGGGCCATAGATGGAGAGATCCTTAATTCTCGATTCCCAACGCTTCGAGAGAGCCGGGGTGAGATGGGTATGCTCGACTTGTCGGCTATCGCAGAAGCGTTTTGGAATCTTCATAGACAACATCCATCCGCCTGGAGTTTTGAAATTGATTTGCGCCCTTATAAAGAGACATTTTAACCAGGTCGGATTTGGGGACGATTTTTACGGAGGGTTTTTCATGAGAAAAAGTCATTCGATTTTTTTTGAGTTAGATATTTCTTCGATTAAATATTTTTTCGCTGTGGGAATACTTGCGGCTGTTTTTCTCGTTTTCCCTTCCCAAGGATCTGCGCGTGATGCCATGAATAGTACGAAGGACATTAATGCGGGTTTTAGAAACGGGAACGGTTCCATGTCTAGAATCGGACACCTCAATAACAGCCGATACCGTTGGCGATATCAGGTTCACTCTCGCATCAGTGATCAACGACAGCGTGGGCAAAGTGCCAGACAGGAGTTGCGACGAATGATGATACCCGGATATCAGGAAGGGTCTTATCGTGAAAAAAATCAGGGAGCCGTACGGGATCATATTCACTCAAAGGCGGGATGGCCTCATAACAAGGGAGAATTTGTTCTGCCTGAGGATACAAAAGCGGCCCCTCCGACAGCCCCTTCTCCAGTGGTTGTGAACGACCAAGAGAGAGAGCGTATGGACAAGCACGAAAAGCGGTACCAGGCGATGTCCGACACTCAGAAAACGAATATGCAGAAGCAAATGCGTCGGGTTCGACCTCTTTCAACGGAAGAGCGCGGCGATGTGGCGGAGCGTCAATCGTGACTTTTCAGTAGTACCAGACACCGATTCGGAAGTTGAGAATGTTTTGTGAGTAATTCAGACTTGGCAAAGTCGAGTGAGAGCGAATATGTAGGTAGTTAATGGAGGCTTCCGCAAATTTTGAGAGTGGAAGTCGGAGGCTCGTCCAGAATACATGGAGAGAGTCATGGCGATAGCCGCGAGAGAAGCCGGACGAAGGGTTGATGTAATCTCTCATTGCATATTCATAGGAAAGATTTACGTCCATTCCGCGAGCTTCAGGGATAGTCAGACTGAGTTGCGTGTTAATGGACTGACCATCATATGAAAAGGCAGCCCCGTCTGTTCGTTGCCAGCTGGGCTCCCAGACGACCAAAAAAGAGATGAGATCTTCGAAGAATCGAATTTGTTGACCGATATTCAGGTAACTCAGCTGGCCGGTTCGCTCGGGCGTCATGTCAAATGTAAGGCTCTCGAATTGCCCACCGAGAAGAGTTGACCACCCACCGATAAGAGCGATCTGAACGTTAAAGTTAAGCTCGTGTGAAGATAAGAAACCATTGCTTCCCAATGTTTCGTCTCGATAGGAGTAGCTGAGACTCGGATAGAAGCGCCCAAGGGTGCTGCCTACGGTGATGCGGGGTTGTTGTATTCGCAGGTCAAAATCCGTGAGTGTTCTGAATAGACTTTGGTAAAGGTCATACCCCAAGGTGATCCAAGCCTTTTCTTTTTGGAGTAAGTAAATGTTTACGCCCGCATTTAAAATGAGTGCTTCGTCGGACAAACCTGTAGCAAGATCCTCTTCACTTACGGTCACGTTATCGTCGAGTTCAAATCCAGCACTCGCGCGAAGATCAAATCGAGGGGGTTTTTGAGACTCCCCAGCTAACTGGGCGAGAAGAGTTTCAGCGGTTTGTTTTGCGGTTGTCGGTCCCGGTGACTCAGAGGCCAGTTCGAGGTAGTTGAGGGCAGCCGGGAAGTCTCCGCGTGCGAACTCCACATCCGCCGATTGCAGAAGTGAGATTCCTGAAATTTCAGGATCTAGATCGGCGCTTTGTTTATAGAGTCGAAGGGCTCGGTCATATTCTTCGCGTTGAGCGTCGATCATGCCTAGGTGAAGGAGTACATCAGCATCTTCGGGACCTTGCAAAAGTGCTTCAAGGAGATGCTCCTCGGCGAGCTCCATTTCATCTAGTCGAAAAAGTGTTAGCCCGAGATTTGCTTGGACCCATGGGAAGGTGGGGTCGAGGGACGCGCAATGGACGAAAGCATCGACCGCGATGACATCGTGGCCGCCGTGCGAGGCCGCCACGCCCAGGTAGTAGGCAGGAGCAGGTTGATCGGGTTGCTGCTGTGTGAGTTGCTCGAAAATTTTGAATGCACTTTCCCATTGGCCCGAATCTAAGGCGGCGAGCCCCATTTGTAGATCCACCGAAGGTCGAACAGGTTTTTGGGGTTCAGAAAAGGTGACGGAAGCTTGGAAAACCAAGATCAGGAGCCATGTCAATAACCTAGAGGAGCGCTTCATGCCGTGATCGGTCCAATCTGCTCATGAGATCTTGGAAGTTTTCGACGTTCTATTTCAGCGTTAGAATAGCTTGACCCGCTAAGTCTACGGGAGAATTCCAATTAGTTCACTGGAGAGATCGATCATGCAAGCGGAGATAAATTATAAAACGAGCTTGTCTGTAGATGGAATGGATTGTGCGAGCTGTATCGACCCATTGGAATCGGCCATTTCTGCTCTTCCAGGGGTTAAATTGGTTTCGGCTAATCTAAGCGGCGAGCGAGTCGAGGTCACCTTCGACCCCGGGCAAACGTCCATCGCCGAAGTTGTCGCCACAATTAAAGGTGCAGGGCATGAGGTTCGTTCTCAACTTGCGAAATTCATGCTGGAGGGCATGAGTTGTGCGACTTGCGTGGGCCGCATTGAAGAAGCGATTCTCAATCAGCCTGGAATCGTCTCTGCTCAAGTCAATTTTGCCAATGCCCTAGCGTATGTGGCTTATATGCCGGGGTTGACTTCCTCCGACGAGATTATATCTGCCATTGAGAAGGCAGGTTATGGAGCCGTTCCGCTTTTGTCCGATGTCGAGGCCCGTCAAGCTCGTCAAGTCGAAGAGTCTCGCCAAGCGCGAAGGGAGCTGATTCTATTACTCGGATCCATAGTCCTGACGCTTCCCTTGGTGGCCCCTATGGTGACGGCTGTTTTCGGACTCCATTTGATGCTGCCCGGATCGATTCAATTCATTTTAGCGACACCTGTACAATTCATAGCGGGCGCTCGATTTTATCGTGCGGCTTGGAGAGCTTTGCGTGCCGGTACTGGAAATATGGACCTGCTTGTTTCACTGGGAACAAGCGCTGCATATTTCCTTAGCCTTTACACGGTACTTCGCGGTGTAGGAGAGATCTACTTCGAAGCCTCGGCGGCTGTGATTACTTTAGTGTTGTTAGGTCGCTTGCTGGAGACGAGGGCAAAACAGGGAACGAATGTGGCCGTGCAAGCGCTGATGGAGTTACGGCCTCGAACGGCTCGCGTCATTCGAGACGGTCTTGAGATCGAGGTGCCCGCGGATGCCGTAAGTCAGGGTGAGATTGTGATTGTTAAGCCCGGGGAAAGCCTACCCGTAGATGGCTCAATCATTGAGGGACGAAGTCAACTGGATGAATCCCTACTTACAGGAGAGAGCTTGCCGGTTTCTCGAGACGTGGGTGATTCGGTGGTGGGAGGGTCAATCAACGGTTCAGGGCTTTTGCGAGTCGAGGCTACTCGCGTAGGTGAGGACTCGTTGCTTTCCCAGATCGTCGCGCTGGTCGAAGAAGCTCAAGCCAGTAAGCCTCCGATCCAAAAGACTGTTGATCGAGTTTCAAGTATCTTCGTTCCGGTGGTGATTGGAGTCTCTTTGGTCACACTTGCAGCTTGGCTGACTTTGGGTGGAGGCTGGGAAGCGGCGCTTATTCATTCCATTTCAGTTCTTGTGATAGCCTGCCCGTGCGCATTGGGTTTGGCGACACCCACGGCACTCGTTGTAGGGACGGGCGCAGCCGCTCGATGTGGAATTCTGATTCAAGATGCTGAAGCTCTTGAGAATGCGCGGTCTGTGTCGGTTGTCGTTTTTGATAAGACGGGCACCCTCACCGAAGGGCAACCAGAACTGCAAGCAGTCCAAACTACCGAGGTTGGAGCCGAGGCTAAGCTTCTGAGTCTTATGGCTTCCGTTCAAACGGGAAGTGAACATCCGTTGGCTCAGGCCATCCTGAGGGAAGCGGAGGAACGAAACCTTGAGATCGAAACGCCCGACGAGTTTCAAGCTTTGCCTGGCCGGGGTCTCGAAGCGCGCCTTCTGGGTCGGTCGTGGATTTTGGGCAGCCGTCGTCTGATGGAAGAAGAACGGGTTGAAATGTCCGCTTTGTCAGAGTCCGCCCTAGAGTTTGAAAAACAGGGGATGACGGTGATGTGGTTTGCTGAAAGGGATCAGGGATTACTCGCCATCGCAGCGGTGGGAGATCGCATTCGCGAGAGTGCAAATCAGGCGGTCCAACGACTCCAAAAGATGGGCAATGAGGTGATTTTACTCACAGGCGATAATGCTCAAACCGCTCAAGTGGTAGCCGATGATGTACACGTGGACCGAGTTGTAGCTGAAGTTTTGCCGGACGAGAAAGCTAAAGAGATCATGGCCCTACGTAAAGCTGGTAAAAAAGTGGCGATGGTGGGCGACGGTGTCAACGATGCTCCGGCTTTGGCCGCAGCGGATGTGGGTTTTGCCATGTCGACGGGGACGGATGTGGCCATGCATACGGCCGGAATCACTCTCATGAGACCCGATCCCGTTCTTGTTTCGGAGGCGATTTCGATTTCTCGGGCAACGACACGGAAGATCAGACAAAATTTATTTTGGGCCTTTCTCTACAACTCCGCCGGGATTCCTCTCGCAGCCGTAGGTCTATTGAGTCCTGTTTTCGCAGGGGCGGCTATGGCATTTTCGAGTGTCAGTGTGGTTGCGAATTCTCTGCTGCTTCGTCGATGGCGTCCTCTGTCGTCAGAAAAAGAGAACAGCTAGAAAGCTTGATGCTGATCAATGAGGGGTGGCCTTTGCTGTCGCTCTTGTTTTTCGATCCAGAGAATGATCGATTTGGAGCGAATTCGGCTGAAAAGTTTATTATTCTGCCTGGGGCCCATGCCGCCTATACTGGGGACGTAAGAGATTTTCTTGGAGGAGACGACACGTGAAGCTCATGGTCCAAATTCCTTGCCTCAATGAAGAGGAGACTTTGCCATCTACTCTGAATGATATTCCACGTGAAATCGATGGCATAGACCAAATCGAAATCGTGATTATCGATGATGGAAGTACGGATCGAACGGGTGAAGTGGCGAAGGAAAATGGAGCAGATCATGTGATACGTTTTTCGGCGAATCGTGGTTTGGGTCATGCTTTTGCTGCAGGCATGGATTACTGCATCAGGGCGGGTGCCGATATCATTGTCAATACGGATGGAGACAATCAATATCAGGGAGCCGACATCGTCGAACTCGTTAAGCCGATTCTTGAAGGACGGGCTGAACTTGTGATTGGCGATCGCAAGCCCGAAGAAGTTGAACATTTCTCATTAATGAAAAAACTACTTCAAAGGGTTGGAAGCCGAACCGTTAGTCGTTTGGCCAATATGGATGTGCCCGATGTGGCCAGCGGGTTCAAGGCGTATTCCCGTGAGGCGGCATGTCGCATCAACATGTTTACCGATTTTGATCATACGGTGGACCATGTCATCCAGGCGGGGCGTCGACGAATTCCCACGGTGAGCGTGCCTATCCGAACCAATGAAAAACTGCGAGAGTCGCGTCTCTTCTCCAGTGTCGGTGAGTTCATTACTCGCTCTTTGGGAGTGATGGTTCGGGTCTACTCGTCATATGGAGCCATGCGTATTTTTTCTTGGCTCGGGAGCCTCTCTATTTTTCTGGGTGTTTGCTTGGGTATTCGATTCGTCTATATCTTTTTTCTAACAGACCATTCTGACTCTCACGTTCAGTCTTTGATTCTCGCGTCCATTCTCATGCTGGCAGGCTTGCAGATGATTCTCACAGGGATCGTGGCGGATCTTGTGAATTCCAGCCGCAGTATCCAAGAGGATATTTCCTATAGGTTGCGGCGAGTGGAGACAGAAGTTTCACACTCAGAAGGCGACCCCTCAGATTTGAAGCCATCGGGGGAATAGGAAAAAGCCACCCGGGGTCCAAGCCATGAGTTAGTGCCGTTGAGTGTCCTCCATAACAAGCGGCTTTCGTGGGGGTGAGGTTTCGCGGGCCAAGGAAAGCAGTTGCCTTAAAGGGTAACCGAGAGTGAAGTCTTTGAGGAGCTCTCGATCGCTCCGAACCCGTAGGTTTTGAGCGAGTGCTTTTCTCTGATTCAAGGTCTTACGTATTTTTCTTGTCCATGTATAGGATCGCGCCTTCGCTCGGAGGAATGAAGGCCCTTTGAGGAGTGCGTAACTCCAGAGGAAAGTTTCGGTAAGTATCAGGAAGGGGAAAAGCCAAATTCGCGTTCGACTTTCTAGATATGAAAACAGCATGGCTAGGCGGTTTCTCTCCAATAAGTAGAGCTTCTCTGCATGCATAGAGAGAAAGTAGTCGTGCCGGACCGCTGATTCTGGAACACAATACAGGTCGTGCCCCATCAAGCGAAGAAGCCAAGAAAGGTTGACGTCTTCGTGGTAGAGGAATCCAGAGTCATCCATTCCGTGTGTTTTCTCGAGAAGCGATTTTCTGATTATGAAAGCGGCCCCCTGTAATCCGCTGATGGGGAAGGGCTCAAGGCCGACCCAGTTACGTGATTTCCCTAACCCATGATTGAAACCAAGACCGGATACGTGCACGTCTTGGCCGGCTGCATTGATCATCTCTCCATCTTCCAGTGTGATGAGAGGATTTACGGCCGCGACATGGGGGTGATCGTCTAGGAATTGGATGAGAGGGTAGAGCCAGTCGGGCTCTACCGTTACATCCATATTGAATATGCCCACGTACTGATGAACGCAAAGGGGGAGTGCACGGTTAACGGCGCCTGCATATCCAAGATTTTCTAGATTGTAAATTACCTGAATTTTGGGATGCGACTGCTCAAATGTTTTGAGCAGGGCGCGGCTTTGATCATTTGATGAATTATCGACGATAATGAAATCAACGTTTGAGGGTGTCGACTCGAGCAAGGAGTTCAAGCACTGCTCAAGGACATCCTCGCCATTGTAGTTGACGACAATGAGGGTCACGGCCCCGCTGAGAAGAGGCCTTTGATTCAACGTGAACGTTTCCGAATCAGGCTGGCCAGCTCTGTGGAGCGACGATTGATTGAAGAGAGGAGAACTCCTAGAGACATAGAAAGAGCGGAGAGAATGAAGAGCCCAGCAGCAAGAACGGCTCGGGGCAGATGGTCGACGAAACCGGTCCGGATATAATCGTCTACGGGAGCCCACCCGCTGGCGAGAGAGGCAAGGGCTAAAAGAACAGCCAGCCAGCCGAAGAAAGCGACGGGGCGATAGTCGCGGAAGAGGAGGAGGACGCCGCGAAGAATGTGTGATCCATCGCGAAAGGTATTGAGCTTACTTTCACTGTCGGGGTGACGCGGTCGATATTCGATGGGATGTTCAGCCACTTGGAATCCATGCGCTTGGGCCTGTACGGAGAGTTCGGCTTCGACATCGAAGCCCGTGGCCAGAATGGGAGCCGTGTCAAGGAAGCGTCGTGTCAGGACTCGATAGCCCGAGAAGAGGTCCCGAGTCTTAATTCCAAAAAGAAGTCGAACAAGTCTGATAAAAAGTTGATTTCCAACGCTGTGACCGACAGGCAGAGCGCCTTTTTTTTGATCGGCGAGGCGAGTGGCAACGACCATGTCGGCCCCTGCGGCGGCTTTCTTCAGGAGTTCACCGACCGCACTTGCGGGGTAGGTGTCGTCGCCATCGACCATAACGTAGAAATCAGCTTCTCGGGCTTCACTAAAACCGGTGAGGAGAGCGAAGCCTTTGCCGATCCGCGACTCGCGGACGACTCGGGCTCCGGCGGACTGGGCCTCATCACCGGTAGCGTCTTGGCTGGCATTATCGACGACCAGAATATCAGCGCTTGGCAGTTGCTCCCGAAAGCTCGCGACCACACGGGCGATGGTGACTTCTTCGTTGCGACAGGGAATGACGACGCTGATGCGCGAAGGATCCGGAACTGATGCTTGGCCATGAGAGGAGATCTTGGAGTGATCGGACACTGTCATAACGAAAAGGGTAACGCGGTCGGATCATGATCGCTGGAGGCCATTCTCATTCTAGGTGGGAATCCCTTTTGGAGGACTGAGGGGAGGGCTTTCGCTTGGCTTTGCGTACCCAGAGCTCATAATCAGGGTCGCGAAAATCAACTTGGAGTTCCGAGTCCAGCAGAGTCTTGCGTAATTCCGGTTGCTGGAGTGCTGGTCCGGAGAGTAAAACGGCTTTGAGTGGGTATTCGGCAAGGGCTCCTTCTAAGATTTTAGAGCCACCGTTTGGCTTGGCTCCGCCCCCGACCCAGTTGGTCAAGAGACGCCTTCTGAAGAGTTCTTCGGGCCCGAGTCTTTCGTGAAGCCGGTCTAGATGCATTTCTCTCACGACGAGAGGGGCAGGATGTTGCTGTAGCAGCGGGAGCCATCGGCTGACAGCCGTAGGAGCGAGAACGAAATCACCTTCACTCGCGTGGGCCGCGATTCTCTGTGCGGCTTTGAACTCTTGAATCGGGGGCTTAGGTCCCGGCCAGCCCATGCGGACTCCATTGGAGGGGGCGAGAGTGTATGTCTGTGGGATCCAGAGCAGGAGAGCAACGCCTATGGCTGCACCGGCCCAGTGGGTCCACGAATGTTTAAACTGATTTTGTTCACCCATGTTTTCAGCTGGAGCCGAAAAGACGGCGGCGATAAAAAGGGGCAAGGGAAGCAGCCAGAAAATTCGAAAGTACGTATCGACTCCTGTGATTTGGTTTGCGACGAGCCGAGCCAGTGCAGGATTAAAAAAAAGAATGAGGAAGGCACCGGTGACGAAACCAGCGTATCGGCGAAAGAGAGTCGTTCCTGGCACTCCGAGCACCGCTAAGGAGCAGAATAAAAGAAGGCCTGCTGCGTAGGGTTGACCCGACACCATGTTCAGGCTGTGGTTCATGAACTGGGTTCCCGTCCACTCGAGGCTTGGAAGAGGGTGAACGGCTTCGCTGAAGGCGCGAAGAGTATCTCCGCGCATAGAGAGCGCAATGAGGACCGGGTAGAGGCATGTGACCAGACCAACCCCGATATCCTTAGTGACCTTTGAAAGTGAGTTTCCGCGTAAAGGCACAGCTGAACTCATGGCCAACAGAGCAGTCGTTGGTGCAAGCCATAACGCACTGGTCGAGAGTCCGATAGCTGCGATTTGAACCGCAGCGAGTTGTATAAAGTGTTTGGGATTTGGCTTCAAGCCGAATTGCAAACCGTAGCTTGCCACCAACGGCAAACCGACGAGAAGCAAAACCGATTTTCCTTGCTGGAGCCGCAGCAGTCCGAAGTCGCCGTAGGAGGCATGTCCATCACCCAATAAAAAGAGTAGTGCGATCACCAGAGTGACTACGAAGATCCAGCGTCCTGGCAAGAGAAGAATGGCAAGTCGGGCCCATGCGAATGGAATGAGGAATGCCATAACGGGAGGCATCCAGATGTGAACCACGGTGATGGCTGGATAACCAGAGAGTCGTGCGAGCACGGCTTGGAAGATTTCATAGGACAGAACTTTGAACACGGGAAGTGACATGGGAATCCCCTCAAAACCATGGAGGGTGTCACCCGGGAGGAGGGGAGAGAGAGGGTGATCAAGAGCCCAGACCGAAAGGTTGACGTAGAAGGCATCGTCAGAATCGCCATGGTGAGAGAAGGCGACGGCCATGGCACAGGCTCCGCCGAGGGCGGCCAGTAAGCCTAGCTGTATGCGAGTAGGCGCACTTCGATGTTGAACCGGGTGGACCTTTGAGGTCTGAATTAGGGCAATGGTGCAGGCCATGATTCCGCAGATCCAATAGCCGATGAGTGACTCAGTCAGGAAGTGAAGTCCCGTACCCAGGCCTGCGAGTCCAAATATAAAAAATGAACTTGAATACGTTTCGGGAGAACGGAGAGTAGGCAGAGGAGGTTTATGATCTTCCTCTCGTGATTGATGCAAGGTGCGATGACGCCATTTCCAACCTATGAGGATCGCTGAAATCAGGCAAGCTGCCGCTAGGAGAATAAGGTGGTCAAGCCCTAGTTCGAAGGCCACCGCGAAATGGCAGAGAAGGGTGAATCCCGCGAACCCGAGTACGATGCCATCCAGCGCTCGTCCGTGGAGTCTTTGCCCATGCTGAGTAGCTAATTGCATTCGTTCGTAGGGGACCTCGCCGTGGTGGAGGAACTCAATTTATGCGGATTCACCTCCGAATCATTAGCGCCGCTCGAGCTCAGACGCACGCATTCCGTTGGATTCTGGTTTAGAAGGGGATAGAGCTGCGCGGCATTAAAAACTCGTCTTCCTTTGAACGACCTATAGATAGAGATCCATGGGTTTTGACTTTTCTAGTTTACGGTACCATTGACCCTACGGATCATCAGAGCTCATCTGATTATGGACTGCAGAAAGGATCGCCATGTCTCTTTTTGATTATGCACAGCACGGTTATCGCGTCCCTGAGAGCGTGGTTAAGGCGCAGAGGGCAGCTTGGCAGAAAATCGCTCAGCCCGGCTCTTGGTGGACGGGGGCCCAGCGAGTCGAAATGGCGCGC
>NZHD01000097.1 GCA_002691205.1 Deltaproteobacteria bacterium | reverse complement strand
CCGATCAGTTGCTGATGAACGACGACGCGCACCCGAGGAAATAGTATGCAGGTAAAAGTCAGGTTTCTGGACAATCTCAGGCTGGAGGCCAGCTTTGATGATTTCACGGTCATTAGCGACCAACCCATTCGGTACAAAGGGGATGGAACGGCTCCGGGTCCCTTTGACTATTTCTTGGCTTCGTCAGCCCTTTGTGCTGCTTATTTTGTCAAGGCTTATTGTAACGCCCGAGATATCTCAACCGAAGACATCAGCATCGTCCAGGACAACATCGTTGACCCTGAAAACAGATATCAACAAACTTTTAAAATTCGCGCGGAGCTCCCTGAACAAATATCTGAGAAGGATCGAAATGGAATAATAAGTGCAATGGATCGCTGCACTGTAAAAAGAGTGATTCAAAATGATCTGAGCTTTCAAGTCGACTCCATCAACGTCTTAGGAAATGACTCGGGCCTTCTTTATGCGAACGACTCCAAAGATGGGGCCAGAACCATGATCCCCGGAAAAGATTGCTCACTTGAAGAGACCATCTCGACGATGAGCAGTCTCATCGAGTCTCTTGGAATCAAAATTGAAATCGCAGCATGGAGGAATATTGTTCCGAACGTGTGGTCTGTTCATATTCGAGATGCCGACTCGCCCATGTGTTACACGAACGGGAAAGGCTCGACCAAAGACGCAGCGCTTTGCTCGGCTCTTGGAGAGTATCTTGAGCGCATGAGCAACAACTATTTTTACAACGACTACTATCTTGGTGAAGGAAGGGCGAAGGCTAATTTTGTCCATTACGCCAACGAAAAGTGGTTCAAAGCTGGACTCGACGATTCAATTCCCGAAGGCTTGATGGACGATCGATTTATTGAAATATTCAACTGCGACCATGAACTCAAAGCGTCACACCTCGTGGATACAAATTCGGGAGCCGTCGAACGGGGGATCTGCGCTCTGCCATTCATACGGCAATCCGACCAACAGACGGTCTATGTTCCTGCCAATCTCATTGGAAATATTTTTGTCAGCAACGGGATGAGCGCGGGCAACACAATCTATGAAGCACGCGTTCAATGCCTTTCCGAGATATTTGAGCGTGCGGTCAAAAAGCAGATTATTCTCGACGAACTCACGCTTCCTGACGTTCCTGAGGCTGTCATCCAGCGATTTCCTGCAATTGTTGCCGGTATCGAGAAGCTAGAAGCACAGGGCTTCCCCGTATTCATAAAAGATGCGTCACTCGGAGGGAAATTTCCCGTGATGTGTGTCGCGATCATGAATCCGAAAACGGGAGGAGCCTTCGCTTCATTCGGAGGGCACCCTAAGTTTGAGGTCGCTCTCGAAAGGAGCTTGACTGAATTGATGCAGGGCAGAAGCTTTGAGGGCTTGGATGATATTCTGCTGCCTACGTTCAATGAGTTTGCCATCCGCGAGCCGAACAACATGGTCGAACACTTCATCGACTCAAGCGGAGTCTTTTCCTGGAAGTTCTTTGGCGAAGCCCCCACCTACGAATTTTCCGATTGGGATTTTACAGGCTCAACAGAGCAGGAATTCCGGTATCTGATGGGTATTTTGAGGGATTTGGATAAAGAGGTCTACATTGCGGACTACGAGGACCTCGGTGCGAAGGCCTGTAGGATCTTGATTCCAGGTTATTCGGAAATCTATGAAGCAGAGGATCTGGTCTGGGACAATACCAACAAAGCACTCACCTTCCGGTCAGACATACTCAACATTCATTCGTTGAGTGACCAAGATCTCTTAAGCTTGCTCGAGAAGTTAGAAGAAAGTGACCTTGATGAATACACGCCGATTCCAGAATTGATTGGGATTGCATTCGACGAAAATTCTCCGTGGGGCAAATGTACAATGAGCGAACTCAAAGGGCTTATATGCTTGGCTCTTGGGAGGCATGAAGAAGCCAAAGAATGGGTGAGCTTGTTCTTGCAGTATAATGACAATGTGCCCGCGCGAAGAAGGTTTTACCAAGTCTTAGATATCGTACTCGATATTACGCTTCGGAAAGACCTTGAGATTCAGAACTTCATCCCCAATCTGATTCGAATGTACGGCGAGGAACTTCTCAGCCAAGCAGCCTTAAGTGTGTCAGGGGAAATTCGATTCTTTGGATTGACGCCCACAAGCATGAAACTTGACGGAATCGACAAGCACTTGAGGTTGATTGAAAGTTACGAGAAGCTTCAGGGCATGCGAAGCCGAAATTACGTTCCCACTGCCGAATGACTACGAGTTCATGAGTGGGCACGGATTCCAAGGATCTATTCTGGACGGTTGGATTGTCTCCAGTTGAAACAAAAGAAAAGGCACAGGGACTGCAGAAACAGGGTGCTCGGGGCACGTTTAGAGCTTTTAGGTTGAAGTTGAAGCAAGTCGCAGAGTAATCTCCCGACGGCACCTGAATGGTGCATACTGCGTAGAGTGTACTGGAAAACGAGCGCGCCCCGAGTGCCTCGCTAGGAGAATTAAAGCATGGCCCAATACGACATAGTGATTCGCAACGGCATGATCATTGATGGTGCTCGAAGCCCTCGATATAAGGGGGACATCGGAGTCAAGGATGGTGTGATCAAGCGCATGGGTCGGATCAAGGACGGGGAGGGTGCGCGGGAACTCGACGCAGAAGGCATGGTCGTCGCGCCGGGCTTCATTGACTTGCACACTCACTATGATGCACAGGTTTTCTGGGATCCCTACCTCACGACGAGTGGCTGGAACGGCGTGACGTCGGTGGTGATCGGCAATTGTGGTTTTGGTTTTGCGCCCTGTAAGAAGGACCTGCAATATCGCGCGATGGAGTCGATGACGAAGGTTGAAGCAATTCCTATGGCGACGATGGAAGCGTCGATTCCTTGGGATTGGGAGAGCTATCCTGAGATGCTCGACAGCATCGACCGCGCGCCTAAGGCGGTGAACCTCCTCCCGTACGTTGGCGTCAATCCGTTGTTGATCTGGGTCATGGGGCTCGAGGATGCAAAGGCCGGGCGGAAACCCACCGAAGCGGAGACTGAAGAGCTTAAGCGACTCCTTAATGAGGCCATGGATGCGGGTGCGTGTGGCTGGTCTTCTCAGACCCTTGGCGTCTCGGGAGATCCCACGGCGCCGACCGCCGGCGGGGCAGCCCAATCCGATTTCGATGGGACACCTATGCCTTCGGACGTGATGTGGCCGGAGACTCAAATCGCTCTTGCAGAAGTGCTCGGCGAGCGTGGGGAGGGGTTCATTGAGCTATCGGGTGCGACGATGCCTAGAGAACATTGGGAACAACTCGCGGAAGTATCAGGGGCTCCGATCATCTATCAGGCCCTTCCTGCGTCGAACATGATGATCGATATGCATAAGAATCTCTTCGAGTGGTTCGACAGGTGCAGGGAGAAAGGTCTGCGGATCTACGGGCAAGGCATTACGCAAAATCCGCCGTTGCTCTTTACCTTCGATTATTGGGATCTTTGGGGTCCCGTATGGGAAGAGTATGCCGGGCCAAACACGCAGAATGAAAAGATTCTTGAGAACCTGGCCGATGAGTCGATCCGCGAAAAGCTGAGGGCCGAACCGCTCAAGTATATGTTCATCGGCGGCGTCGATGAAGCGAGGGTCGTTTCGGTTGAGAATTCAGAGAACGAACAATGGATCGGCCAGTCCGTGGGTGATATCGCGGAAGCGCGCGGGGTTCACGTGGTTGACGCGATTTGCGATCTCGTTATTTCGGATAATCTCAAGACGAGCTTCCAGGCCCCGCAATTCGATATTGGCATTGAGGGAATCAAGCAGCTCCTCGAAAACTCTTGGGTCATTCCGGGTCTGTCCGATGGCGGTGCACACCTCAAGTATCTGGCGGCGGGGAGTTATGCGACGGAGTTGATCTCGCTGTACGTCCGAGAGCATGAGATGTTGTCACTCGAAGAAGCGCACTGGCGCCTGTCAGCTCTGCCCGCATTCTGTGCAGGCTTTCAGGATCGCGGCACGCTCCGAGAAGGGGCCGCGGCTGACATCGTTGTGTATGACTATGAGAAACTCGATTACGAATTCCCGAACTTCCGACACGACTTGCCAGGTGACGAGTACAGAGTGGTCTCCGCCGGAATGGGCTACAGATTCGTTCTTGTGAACGGCGAAGTGACCATCGAAGACGATAAGGAAACTCACATTCACTCGGGCAAGCTGCTTCGCGGCGGGCGGGGAAAGAGCGCCGAGGCCTGACGAGTAGAGCCGAAGCGTCTGTGTCATCAGTGTTGGGCTATGCCTAATAATGGCTAAGCCATCTCGAAGCCAACGTGATAGCTGGGGCCGCAGGGCCTTGCTTGGTCTCACGACGAGAACTAACGAGCTAGATCTGGCCAGCGTAGTGAGTGGAACGACCGTTTTTTTGTAGCCTTCGAAAGGAGTTCATCACAGACCGCTTCCTTGCGGTTGACGGGCAAAACTGTTTTAAAGATCTGCGCTGTAAGCGAGAAGGACGTCGCCCATCAAGTCACTTAGGTCGGTCCGATCATTGTTGCGTGGATAGAGCATTCGCGCTTTGTTTTGCCATAGCGTCCGGGCATGGCCCTTCTGTTGAATCTCTAGGGGAGTGCCGTTACGGATGCATGTAGCTGTAGTACGCACTCTGTTCTGCGGCTCAACGGCGCGGAAAAGCGTGTCTGTCTCTAAGGTAAAGGGAATGGAAAATGAAAGAACTGAACGGAAAGACGGCCATCATTAGCGGCGGCGCAGAAGGCATAGGCTTCGGGTTGGCACAAGTTCTCGGCAGCCATGGCATGAACATCGTGATAGCTGACATTAATGCCGAACAGCTAGCAAAGGCACAGCAGCACATAGAGGGTCTAGGCATTCCGAGTTTGGGGCTCAATCTTGACGTCACCAGCAGCGAGCAATGGGGTGATGTTGCTCAGAAAACGCGAGCGCGTTTTGGCAAGGTTCATATGCTCGTAAACAACGCCGGAGTGGGCGGTGCGCCAGGCCCGATACAGACATCGACAGAAAAAGATTGGCGGTGGATCGTAGATGTGAATCTTCTGGGCGTAGTGTTTGGCGCTCAAGCTGTCATACCGTTGATAGAGGAACATGGCGAAGGGGGCTGGGTGATTAATGTGGCCTCAATGGCTGGCTTTTGTTCGCTGCCCATGGCCAGCGCATATTCAGCCACAAAGGCTGCGGTGGTTGCCATGTCAGAAGGATGGCACGCGGAATTGAAGGATCAGAACATTCACGTATCTGTGCTGTGTCCGGCATTTGTAAAAACGCGGATTAATCTTTCGCAGAGAAACAAACAAGCCCGATATCAGTCGGACGAGGCTCAAGAAGAACTGTCCAAGCGAGACTCTGAACTCAATCAGCAGATGCAAAGTGTCATTGATGCCGGCGCATCGATCCAGTTAGTTGGAGAGCGGGTGGTGGAGGCGATTGCTGCAAAAGAACTGTATATCATCACCCATCCCAATTTTCGATGGCCAGTGGATGCGCGTTTTTCTGCGATCAGTGACTCGTTTCACAGGGCTGAGTCCAGTCCGTTGCTGTCTGAGATCGTGAAACAAAAAATGCCCGGCCTTGATTAGTTTTTCGATTCCTCCGTTTCTGAGTAATGCAGGATGACTTGGACCTATGGCTCTCTCGATCTCTTCCGAACGCCGCACGGCGGATACAAGTAGCGGCGCTTAAAAGGAAGCCCTAGAGGGGCCCGCGGGCTCACGACGAACTTCTCTCCCTCCGATCTCTTGACTGAGCCTTAGGCCTCTAAAACCGAAATAGCCATTCTTGTAGTCACCGCCAGCCTTTGGCTGACCGTGCTTAGGAAGTGAGGCTTTGTGCCGACTCACGCTCCTGGTGCGGTCCCACCGCGGTGCCTGGATCGGGTGGGCGATTTTCTTTCGGAGTGAGTCATCGATTGTACACTTGGTTGTTTTTGATGACTTTGATGTGTACGCGAAAGGTTTGGTTCGAATTTACTTCTTGGATGTGAGAGACTCGGGGAGCGTTGTCATCCCTTTCATCTTTTCCGGAGTGTCTGTCTCATGGGTGCTGGATCGAGTTCTCGGCTTTGGTGTCCATCTATTTTTTTGAGGAAAGCACCATGAAACCACCACGTCTGATCGGCCTCTTTTTTATCGTCGCGTTTATTCTGATGAATGGCAGAGCAATTGCTTCTGATCTTCCCATAGGGGGTTCGTACCTCAAGATTCCAGGCCTTCCGGGAGACATGAGTCCGGAAGGCAATCAGGAGGAGTACCTTCGCGTGGAAGAGTGGAATTGGAAATTGTTTCGAAATTTATCACGGAAGCGTACTGAGATGTGCCCACTTGGGATGAGCTTTATGATGAATGAGAGCAGCCCTGTGATCAGCTTGGTGAATGCGCTGGCGTCGGGCACGCTATATCCGGAAGCCGCGCTCACCTTTACTTCTGGTCACAAAACGCGAGATGCCGATGAAGACGACGTTGGCGCAGCCGAAGAGGCATTAGGGAAAAATCAGCCCTTCAGCATTGCAACTACGGTTTACACTTTTTCGAACGTTCAGATCGTGGAATACGCAACGAAGGGCTCAGCCCAAGATTTTCTTGACCGTTATCCAGAGGCAGGAGACGGGGTACCCGAGGGAACCATGGTCACACCTCAGGCCAGGTTTACGATTGCGTTTGAAACAGTGAGCGCACAGGTAGTGCCAATTGCAGGGACCGAGACCGAGAGTGGCACTTATACGATTAACGGACCCAGAACCGGCAAGAAAAGATTCCATCGGAGTGGCTGCTCGTCTTTTGACTACTGATGCCGTGGTAACCATGGGAGGGCTTGGTATGTCGTTCCTTATCTGCTCCGCGAGAAGCTGTTAAGCCTGCATTCCATGCTCAAGCAAGCCGCGATCAGTCCTTGAGTGGCGTCTCGCTTCATTCGAATCTCGATTCTTCGGATCCTCTTGCTCTTCGGGTTTTGGCTTGTCTCTTGGTTCAGCCTCGGAGCCTTGAGAACTCTACCTCGACAGTTTTTTCGCGGCAATTCGTTTATATTCTGATGATAAGCTTCGGACTAAGGTGAGTAGAACCCGGACCCAGCGTCCAGCCCAAATGAGGAATTCAAAAACGCCATCATGATCTGTCACAGAAATAGAATGATCTTTATTCATCTGCCACGCACTGGAGGAAGCTCGATAGAGGAGGCATTAACCGGCTACGATTGGTGGCTCGCCGACAGTCAAAAGAAACATCTCGATTGGAAACAAGCTAAGAAGATCTATGCCTCTGAATGGGATCACTACCTAAAGTTCTCAGTGGTTCGAAACCCTTGGAGCTTAGTGGTGTCGCTGTATTACTCTCATTCTCAGCTCCGTGCACGACCAAAATTCTTAGAAAAGGGTCCTGGACGCTTTAGGAAATGGTGGCCAGCGAAAGGATGGCAGGAGTGGCTCACTGCCCCCAGAATGGCTGATTGGGAGCAAGACCTATTTGCCAATAAGTCTCCGATGGCAGATTGCATTGGTCCAGAAGTAGATGTCATTTTAAGGACCGAATCCCTGCAGGAAGATTTCGACTGCATGACTGAAAAGCACTTAGGCCGAAAGCTATCATTGCCCTGGTCCGAAAAAATGGGCGTTTCAAACCGAAAGCACACCGAGAAGCACTATTCAACATACTACAACTCCGAGCAGGCTGAGCTCATCAGATCGCGATTTCGTCATGACCTCGAAAGGTTTGGCTATGAATTTGAGAGGCTGTGAATAAGCACTTCGCGCCAAGACCCAGAAGCCGCCAAAGTGATCAGACATACAACTATCCCCGAAATTCACTGTGACTTCTCGGTTTCTCAGCTTCTCTCTTGATAAGACTCGAGTTTGAAGAGCCGGCACGCTGACTGCATCGAAGGATTTCTCTGTATTTGTTCTCCGGATCTGGGTGACCACGCTTCGGCAAGGTATTTCTGACGAGCTTTAACCCATCGCTGGCTGGTTTTCAGGGAGATGAAATACACCGCGTGTGGATCATAAAAGTCATTCTTACTGGGATAGGACACAAGCTGGCTTCCGTCACAACGTCCGGGTTCGGGCAGGGGGCTCTAGACAGCAAGTGCGGAATTCGCCTCGACGGGCGCACGAGTGGGGGTGAGTATATCCATAACCCAAACGAAGTTGTCGCCGGAAGCGAAGTTATGCGCAACGTCAACAGCCATGGTGCCCCCAGGCGCGATCCCGAAGGGAGTGGCTGTGTAGTAACTGCCGGGAACCAGCGGGAGATCGTGGCCGTTGATCAGGGTCGGATTGGAATTAAAGAGGCCTTCGGGACCACCGATAACGACCTGGTCCAACAAAGCATTGGCGGCGAGCGTGCCCTCTTCTTCCGTCTGGAACGTATAGTCGTTTATCCGGTATAGTGAGCTTGAGTCTAAGGGAATGACTGAAGGTGACGTCATGCAAGTCAGTATCGAAAATCAGAAAAAGGAATGTAGATTCTGGCATCTGAAACCTTCCGACAAGCCAGCCATCTTCCTGTCCGATGGGTCATTCATTAGCTATTCCAAATTTTCAGATGATGTTGAGACGCTGGCAAAAACGTTTGCAGCAAGGCCTGGGCTCTTAGGTCTCTTCTGTGATGGCGGCTACAAGCAATATGTCTGCTATTTCGCGGCGCTCAATGCGGGTTGTCCGGTTCTGCTACTGAAAGCTGATCAAAAGCGCGATGAGATCGGACTTTCTCTCACCTACACTTATCACTCAGGTGAAGAAGAACTCATTATGTATGAGGATGGCGTTAAAGCATGGCATCCTGAACTTGCAGTTTTGCTTTCAACCTCTGGAACCACTGGCTCTTCAAAATGGGTACGCCTTTCGTATGCAAATCTGACCGCCAACGCGGCATCGATCATCGAATATCTCGGGATTACTGAGGATGACCGCGCGCCTATGTCTCTGCCATTTCAATATTCATATGGCATGTCGGTCGTGAATTCTCACTTTGCTGCAGGCGGCGCAATAGTATTGACTCAGGAGACGGTCGTTAAATCGGAATTTTGGGAAGTTTTTAGAAATACAGGGTGTACTAGTTTTGCCGGTGTGCCGCATAGTTTTGAACTCTTGGAACAGGCACAAGTCGCAACACAAAATCTTGATAGTTTGAGATATATGACACAGGCTGGAGGCCGCTTGTCTCCCGATCAGGTCCAGAAGTGGAGCTTACGCAGCCAACGAGAAGGTTGGGATTTTATTGTCATGTACGGCCAAACTGAAGCCGCGCCCCGTATTTCTTACTTGCCACCGGAAATGGCGCGAGAGACGCCATATTCAATTGGAATTCCTGTGCCCGGTGGCGCCCTATGGGTTGCTGATAATGATTCTCAAGACCCTCTCCCAGACGGGGAAGAGGGAGAATTGTGCTATCGCGGTCCAAATACGATGATGGGCTATGCATGGTCGGACGGTGAGTTGTCTGGCATGCAGGGTTCCGATGTTTTGCGCACTGGCGATATTGCGCGCCGACTTCCAAACGGTGCCTTTGAGATTGTAGGTCGGATGAGCCGTTTCGTGAAGGTTTTCGGCCTTCGTGTGGGTCTTGATGAGGTCGAACAACATCTTTTGAAGTCGGGAATCAAATGCGTCTGCAGTTCGCGAGATGATACAATGTATATTCTTATTGTTGATGCCTCCGAAAAACAGTTGGGCGAGATCAAGAAAAGCGTGGCGGATTGGCTCAAGATCCCGCAGCCCAGCTTCGAAGTTGCCAGTATTGACGATATCCCGCTTCAAGAATCCGGGAAGGTCGATCTCCAAGCCGTAGGCACTTGCCTTGAGACGCTTAGCGACATGGCCCAAACCAGCATGCAGCTTGAGCAGCCAATTCAATCGGAGGCACTCACCTCCGATGAGAAAAAAATCGCTGCGCTTTGGAGCCGAGTTCTGGGCGATGTGACCATCGGACCCGAGGATAGCTTTTATGAGTCTGGGGGGGATTCACTGAGCGGTTTGCAAATGGGAATTCTCATGGAGGATGAAGGCATACCTCGCGAGACAATCAACGCCACCTTTGAGGGGGCATCATTATGCAGCGTGGCCTTGACGTTTTCGGGTGCGGCGGCGCCTGCGCGGCCTTCTCTCAAGGTGGTCGCACTTCCTGAACGAACGCGTTTGACATGGTCGCTGACACTGACCCGCGCGGTCGTGGTTATAGCAGTGCTGGTTGCACATTGGGGGCCTGGAGTTATGAGCGCGCTTGGTCTGCCAGAAACCTACTTCATCTCATTTAGCCGGCTTGGAACACCGGGGTTTGCAATGGTCTTTGGGATCGGTGTTGGGCTCTTTATGCTGCCAGAAATGGCCCGATCCCCCGGCGCGGTGATCCACCGTACTGACCGCGCCTTACTGCTGGTGGCATCCGGCGCGCTAATGATGACCCTAATATCTCTGATAGGGGGTGTCGTTCGCGGTGATCCAATAAACTGGTTGAAGATATCTAATGCGATCTACTCGGTGCTGATTTATTACGTGATTGCGTTGTGCACAGCACGGCTTTGGCTGCCTGTTTTGGCACGGCTTTCCGCGCCTATCCCGACATTGCTTGTCACTTCGATTGCACTTTGGATCGTGTGGCAGGGAATGGAACAACTGCTGCCTAACATGCAGTTGGTCTCGCCTCTCGAATTGGTCCGCCTGATGCTGGGCCAAGGCGGGTACAACATATTCAAGCTGGGTGCGATGACAGCAGCAGGCATCGCTGTAGGCTACTGGATCTCGCAACAAAACGATCTTGATCTGATACGTCACCGCATGCTTCTTGTCGGCGGGGTTGGAACCCTTTTTTGCGGATCTAGTCTGGTTCACACGCACGGAACTAGCATGTTCTATCAGGTCTCCTGGCAGCCCACGTCGCTGACGGGTCTGGGATTTTATGGGAGCCTTTGCCTGTTTTTTTTGGGAGTGTTTTTGATGCTGGTGCCTGCGTGGGCACGGGGCAGGCCGCCTCTACGATGGTTGTTACGACTGGCCTTGACCTTTGGTGTGCTGGCCCTGCCGATTTACGTGTTCCACCAGTTAGTGATTCCAATCTACAAGATCATGGAGATTTTCGGTTTTCCGTATATCGCAGCACTTGGATCATCGATGGGTCTGTTTCTGGTGACGATGTTCTATCTTGGAAGGCGGGTCTTTCGGATGTACGGTGCTTAACCTTTGCGCAAATTTTCATTTCTGACGAAGCGTATGACCATAGTGACTGCGCGCTACTTCAAGTGTGACCAAATTTTGGGTCTGTAGAAGGAATGACAATTTAGTGTGTCGCTTCCCTTCACTCGACGGGCTCCCTTCTCTGACCTGAGGGCGACCGCGTCTCCTGATTTGCTTCAGAGATCGCAGAGGCCACGTGTCTCGGTTGGGGGATTTGGGGCATGGGGCAAGTGGAGCCGACGATCCGATTCGAACGGACGACCTGCTCATTACGAGTGAGCTGCTCTACCAGCTGAGCTACGTCGGCTCGGTGGGACATCGAAGCGATTCGACGACCCTCACAAGGGCCAGCAGACTAGCCCCCGCCTTGGGGGCTCGCCATTCGGGTCAGTCAGGATTTTAAGCGGAAAACGAGATTTTGAGGTGGGTTGGGCCCAAAAATCCCAGAGAGTGCCTTTTTGTTCACCGATTTTCCCTCAAGGGAAGGTTTTCAAACTATCCCGTCGTCTTTAAAATCGAGCTAGGATCTGCCCGATGGGGTCTCCCATCGAGAAAGGCGATCTCTGAATAACGGGGGGGAGTGAATGCCAATTCTGCCGATCATCGATTTGTTGATTTTGATGGCGTGGACCGTTCTTTTTGGAGCTTTCGGTCTCAAGCTCATCGCTGCGACCACTTCCTACCAGCCTCTACTCTTCGGATTAGGTCCTCTTCAGATGACCCTCGTCGCTGCGGTTTTACTTCTCTTTGCCATCGCTTTGGCTGCGAGGAGTTGGCTGAGATCTCAGGAAACCGAGACTTCAGCGGCCCGTTCACGGGCGGCGTCGACCCTTCAGGCGTACTCAGACGTTCAAGAGCAAGTTCGCCGTGCGGAGGGTGGGGGGCGGTCGACCTCGGAGATCAGCACGAACGGGCCTCGGCGTCTTCAAGATCAGTAGTCGTCGGGTTTAGGGCTCAGGAGACCGTTTAGCCCAGTCAATTAGGGGTTTTGTTCTTCTTTGTCCGAGTCGGATACGCGGCGCCTTACGTTGCTTTACGCTCTCCGGCTGTTGTCTTCAGCCGTCTCGCTTGAACCGTTGGGAAGCAGCGTCAGAGCGGATAAAGCCAGTTCGCGGTAGAGCTGCGCACCGAGAACGAAGACTTGCGTGGCTTTTTTAATTTGTTTGGACATAACGAGGACTCCTATGAGGCGCGTACCCAAGTAAGTAGCCGCCAAGGCTCATTGGGTGTCACGATAATTGTCAATTCCGGGACTATTTAACCTCTAGGGCGTGATACATTCCCGCTCGTGAAGAAGTTCAACGAAGTCGATCGTCATATTTGGTCTGATGGCGTGCTGATCCCATGGCACGAAGCCACGGTTCATGTGCTTTCGCACAGCCTTCAGCGCGGGTCCTTAGTTTTTGACTATATGAGCATCAAACAGACTCCCCTAGGGGAAGCTATTTTTCGAATGGATGCGCATCTGCGTCGACTTTTCCGCTCTTGCCGCCTGATGGGTTTGGCCCTGGAGCGTGATGAGTCCGAGCTGGCCGAGGCGATTCTGGAGACGGTGCGTGCGAATCCGGGCGCGCGGGTCGTCAAGATCAGTGTTCTTATTCCATCCGTGGAGATCGATGTGGTCCCCCGGGACTCTCGGGTCTCTGTTTCCATCGCGGCTTATGATCCGGTGGCCGACATTCTGGATCGATTGCCGGGTGAACCGGTGGCCAAACCCGATGTGCTTCGTCTTCACCTGGAGAGGCACAAGCGTCAACGACGAGAGGACATTGTTTCACCCGAGGCCAAAGTCTCCGCTAACTACGTTTCGAGTATGATGGCGAAGTCAAAAGCGCTGGAGGCGGGCTTTCATGAAATCCTCTTGATGGATGCTGAGGGCTTCATCGCCGAAGGGCCGACGGCCAATATCTTTATCGTGACTTCTGATGGATTTCTGCGGACCCCGCCGGAGCAGCGTGTATTGCGAG
Source organism: Deltaproteobacteria bacterium (assembly GCA_002691205.1). Lineage (GTDB taxonomy): Bacteria > Myxococcota_A > UBA9160 > UBA9160 > UBA4427 > MED660. Next base: position 75,680 of record NZHD01000097.1, on the reverse strand, counting down.
GGGTGACGCGCGCCAGCGTGATTGCGCTCGCTGAAGAGATGAAGATTCCATGCTTTGAGGAATCGATTTCACCGGACGAGCTTTTTGCAGCTGAAGAAGCGTTTATGACGGGGACGAGCGCAAGCATATTGCCCGTGGAATCAGTGGATGGATATAAAATGGGCACGGACTGCCCCGGCTCAGTCACGGTCGCGCTTCGCGAGCGTCTCATTAAAATAGAGAGAGGCGAAGATCCGGCCTTCGAATCCTGGCTGACTTATGTGAAGGAGGCTCCGGCCTAAGCATGCGCGTTTTATCGGGGACGAAACCGACAGGTGATTCTCTTCATCTAGGCAATTATTTTGGAGCACTCAAGCAGTTTGTTCTTCTGCAAGAGAAGTACGAAGATGCTCTTTATTTCATCGCCGACTACCACTCGATGACCACCGTTCGCGATGCTGAACTGCGCCGTCGCTATTCGATGAATGTGGCTTTAGATTACTTAGCCGCTGGCCTTGACCCCGACAGGGCCGTGTTGTTCAGGCAGAGCGATGTTCCGGAAGTTTGTGAACTGACTTGGATGTTAACGACGGTGACGCCCATGGGAATGCTTGAGCGTGCACACGCTTATAAGGCCGCGAAAGATCAGGGTGAAAACGTAGACCACGGACTCTTTACGTATCCGGTGTTGATGGCCGCTGATATTTTGCTTTATCACGCCGATCTAGTGCCGGTGGGGCAGGATCAGAAGCAACATATCGAGATGACGCGAGATATGGCCCAGCGGTTTAATCACGCGTATGACTGCGAGGCCTTAGTTTTGCCCGAACCCTATATCATGGATGATACGGCGACGGTACCAGGCACAGACGGTCGAAAAATGAGCAAGTCCTACGACAATACGATTCAAATGTTTGCCGGAAAGAAAGCTCTGAAGAAATCTGTGATGGGGATTCAGACGGATTCCACCCCCGTGGAGGAGGCGAAGGATACAGACACAGCTGTTTTCCAGCTCTGGAATCTTTTTGCGACGCCTCCTGAGCGAGAGGATATGGTTGAGCGCGCACAAGCCGGGGGGCTTGGCTACGGCGACGTTAAGAAAGAGTTGCTTTCTCGTATCCTTGATTATTTCGCCCCCATGCGAGAGCGCCGCGAGCGCTTCGAAGGCCAGCCTAAAGAGATCGAAGAGATCTTAAGACAAGGGGCGAAACAGGCAGGAGCCATCGCGGAGCCCGTTCTTGAGGGATGTCGGCAGGCCTCGGGGCTCGGTCGTCCCGGGTAACTTAAATGGAATGCCCAGGTGAGTCTGCTTCCTTGCTTAAAGACTTCTGAGTGGCCTCAGTTGGGGCCCACGAGCGTGACGGACAGCTGCCGAGATTGAAGCAATAAGCTTCCGCACGGGCTCCAAATCTCGCCGTCCTCTTCCACGTGCCCGTCTTGGGATAGACGAGAGCGGCAAACGGCCAGGCAGAAGTCTTCGGGATTGAGGTTCAGGTGACTGGGGTTGGTTCGATAGTGCAAGGTGAGATCGATGGTTGGAATGGGAACGGCCTCGATGTCATGTTTTTTTTGAGTCATCGTGAATAGACTCGGGCGCAGCGCATCAGAGTAGGCAGCCAGGACCGGGGAGGTGAGGGCTTGAGGCTCCTTGAGTCTGATCCAGGCGGCGACGCTCACCGCATCGGGGTCTTGGCCGGCTTCCTGGTTGTCAATGTACAACTGGTCATAGCGCTCATGGAGGGCCGTCATGGCCGGTTGAATTGAGAGGTTTTCGACTGAGGGAACCTCGGGCATGGTCATGTGATCGAAATCAAAGCCCTCTCGATCTTTGGATATGGCTGCGAGGCCGATGGCATGAAGCCGAGACCCCTGCATGAGCCGGATGGATAAGCTGGTCAGCGATCGACCGCTTCTTTCAACTTGAATATGGATTTCGGCTTCGCCCTCAGAGGGAGGGGACAGGTAGTGAATTGTGAGAGAACGCGGGCGTCGAGTGGGATCGTTAAGATGTACATCCAGGGCATTTTGCAGTACAGCCGCAATGTAGCCTCCGTTGGGTCCGCGCATAATCCACCAGCCTGTATTCATGTTGGCCTGATAGATTCCATCTTTGATCCGAAGGACCGAAGTATCGTTTTCAAATCTTGTGTTCGGGTGAGCGTCCATGCTTCGTTAAATCTCCGGGACTAAAAGGGAAGAGCTAAGGGCAGTCTCACATCAAGGGTTGGAGAGCGCCATGTGCTTCTAGAAAATTATTTATACGGTCAGACTTCTTTTTAAAATATAGTACTCGTTTAAATCATTCGTTTTACCATCCGCCTTGAATTGGTGGAGCAGTTCGAGGTCGAGTTCTTCAAAGAGCGCTTTAGTTTCAGTTGGACTGCTCGCATGGCAGTAGCGAGGGGTACGTGTTTTCTCTCCAAACGACATGAGGTAGTCGCCATCTTCAAGTTCCTCAAGGTCAATGGATTCGGCGGCGAGTTGGTTATAATCCGTCCAAGGAATTATTTTTTCTTTGAAGCGTGGTGACTGGTCGAATTGCCAGGTGGTGAACGCCAGGATTCCATGGGGTCGAAGCTGATGGGCGAGTAGGCTTATGAGCCTTTGACGAGTTTGAAACCCCGGAACATGGTGAAGAAACCCGAAGGCGACAATCAGGTCAAAGTCACTCTGAGAAATCTCTTTTTGGAGATCGTCGCCGACGACGTTGACATTTCTGAAATTTCGTTCGGTTAGACTCTTAAAAGAGATACATTGTTTCTTGGCTGCGCTCAGAAGCTCTTCGCTCTGGTCTAGGCCCAGGTAATATAGATCTTCAAAGAGTTCGCTTTGGTCTAGGAAGTGAGCGAAGCGACCATTGCCACAGGCAATATCGAGGACCTGGAAGGGCTCTTTATATTTCTGGGGATCGATTGCGCGGAGTGTTTCTTTCCATCCGGGCCAGCCGTGTTGGCGAGTGGAACCGAATTCGTCGGCTCTGTCGCTGTAAAACCGAAGATTGAGATCGTTGAGTTGTCTTTGGGTCGTTGAGTTCATGGTCTAGGTTGGATTCCGTGGATGCGCCGCTCTTGACTGAGGGTGGTATGGTACGCGAGATGAAAGAGGAGAGGGTTTTGGTGGATTCGGAGACAGGTCAGGTAGAGCATCGGGCGTTTGACCCCGAAGCGTATAGCACTGATTTGTTGGCCATTGCCCATGAAATCAATGCAATCCCTGATGACGGGGGGACACTTTCGCCCGCCGCGATGGACGGCATCCTTCGCCGCCATCCAAAGGATGGCCGCGGGTTTTACTCTCGGGCCCAGATCATTGCCGGTTTGCGCTATTTGTCTTCGGCTGGCCTTATGGAACTCGATGAGGAACGGCTGGTCCGGCGAATGCAGATGCGTCCTGTGCGAACCCAGAGTGGGGTCACGCCTTTGACGGTGCTGACTCGCCCGCACCCTTGCCCCGGGAAGTGTGTTTTTTGTCCCAATGACGTTCGGATGCCCAAAAGTTACTTGGCTGATGAGCCAGGTGCGCAGAGAGCGTCCAAAAATCACTTCGACCCTTACCTGCAAACTTGGAATCGCTTGGCGGCTTACAAAGCGATTGGTCACCCCATAGACAAGATTGAAATGATTATACTCGGGGGAACATGGTCTTTTCATCCCGAGGCCTATCAGATTTGGTTCATTAAGCGCTGCTTTGATGCATTGAACGATTTCGGGATGGAAGTGGATGGTCGAGCCGAAGCCAAACCTCGCATCAAGGATTTCTTATCCCTCGAGAACGCTGAGGGGAAAAGTTATAACGAGACGGTGGGATCGTATTTACGCGACCGTCTGGGTTCGGACTGGTTAGGAGCGTCTGAGAACGCCTCATGGGATGAGCTGACCCATGCGCAATCCATCAACGAATCCGCGGGCTGCCGTTCGGTGGGCTTGGTGGTCGAGACTAGGCCCGATCATATTTCCGTTGAGGAGATAGAGCGCATCCGTCGCTTGGGGTGCACGAAAGTTCAGATTGGGTTCCAAAGCTTGTCGGATGAGATCCTTAAGCGAAACCAAAGAGGTCATGATGTGTCCGCCACCCGTGCAGCGATGACTCAGCTGCGAGCGGCGGGTTTTAAATTGCATGCGCACTGGATGCCGAATTTACTGGGTGCGACCACAGAGGGCGACAAAGTTGACTTTGATCGCATTTTTTCAGATTCTGATTTGCGGCCCGACGAATTGAAAGTGTATCCATGTAGCCTGATTGAAACGGCTGAACTGATGGATCATTACGATAGTGGGGCGTGGCGACCCTACACTCACGATGAGCTTTTAGACGTCGTGGTCTCGGCCTTAGCGAGTGTGCCTCGGTACTGTCGCGTTACTCGAGTGATCCGAGATATATCGTCTGACGATATTGTGGTTGGCAATAAGCTGACGAATTTCAGGCAGATCGCAGAAAATGAGCTCGTTTCTCGCGGGGGGCAGTGCGTTGATGTTCGGTCCCGAGAAGTGCGTAGAGAGTCTGTGGCCCGCGAAGATTTAGTTCTGCGATCCACCGATTACGAGACGGGCATCGGAGGTGAGTGTTTTCTGGAGTTTGTCACGGCAGAAGATCGCCTTGCAGGGTTTGCACGCCTTTCCTTGCCCACACGCGAGGCCGACATCTCGGAGCTCAAGGGTTCCGCGTTGCTTCGAGAGGTGCACGTCTATGGAGCGGCTACAGATATTGGAATGCGCCCTGAGCTGAGAGCCCAGCACCGAGGGTTGGGTTCTCAGTTGGTGACGGCGGCCGCAGATAGGGCACTCGCGTCAGGCTTTTCAAGCTTGGCCGTGATTTCAGCTGTGGGCACACGGCACTGGTATCGTCGTCTCGGTTTTCGTGATGGACGCCTCTATCAGCACATGGATCTCTAGGGACGCTTGGGGAGCACCCATGCACCCCTAGAGAATCGTCTTTGCATGCAGAGAGCCGAAGCGTCTCATTAGAAACGACTGAGTTCTAGATCGTCTGTCTCACGATTGACGCTGACTCGAATCTTTGATCCTTCCGGGAAGTCGCCTTCGAGGATTCGAATAGCCAGAGGGTCCTGAAGCATACGTTGGATCACTCGTTTCAGAGGACGCGCTCCGTACTGCGGGTCATACCCTCGATCTGAGAGAAGTTCGATGGCTTCGGGGCTCACATCAAGCTCCAGTCTCCTGTCGGCCACGAGGTTCTTCACCCGTTGGATTTGGAGTTCCGCGATGTGGCCAATTTGAGACCTCTCAAGTTGATGATAGATCATGACATCATCAACACGGTTTAGGAACTCAGGCTTGAATTGAGCCTTTAAGGAGTCCATCACATGCTTTCTGATCTCATCCGCATTCTTCTCTTCTGATAAATCGACAATGAATTCGCTTCCGACATTGGAGGTCATGATCAAGACTGAATTTCGGAAATCGACCGTCCGACCTTGACCATCCGTCAGCCGTCCATCGTCGAGAATTTGAAGAAAGACATTGAATACATCGGGGTGCGCCTTTTCGATTTCGTCAAAAAGGACCACGCTATACGGACGCCTTCGAACAGCTTCGGTGAGTGTTCCGCCTTCTTCGTATCCGACATATCCGGGTGGTGCCCCGATCAATCGCGACACCGAGTGCTTCTCCATGAATTCACTCATATCGACTCGGACCATCGCGTTCTCGTCGTCAAAGAGAAACTCGGCCAAGGCTCTCGCCGTTTCCGTCTTCCCAACCCCTGTCGGGCCAAGGAAAATGAAAGACCCGATGGGTCGGTCGGGGTCCTGAACGCCCGCCCGAGCACGACGGACAGCATTTGATACAGATTCCAGGGCCTCGTCTTGACCCACCACTCTTTTGTGAAGTTGTGTTTCCATTTGAATCAGTTTGGACTGCTCGCTTTCCAGCATTTTTGTAACTGGGACCCCAGTCCATTTAGAGACAATTTCAGCGATTTCTTCGCCGGTGACCTCCTCGCTCAGAAGAGATCCCCCGGCCTGAAGGTCGTCGAGGGTCTGCTGAGAATCTTTGATGGTTTTCTCAAGATGGACGAGATCTCCGTATCGAATTTCAGCGGCTCTCTCAAGATTTCCGGAACGTGTCACCCGATCCAGTTCAAGCTCAAGGTGCTCTTTGCGTTCCTTAGTTTGACTGAGTTGGGCGATGGCCGACTTCTCATTTTGCCACCGCGCCTTCATGGCATCGGATCGCCCTCGAAGGTCAGCAATTTCAAGCTCCACTGCTGAGCTTCGCGCAGCACTGGCTTCATCATTTTCTTTTTTTAGAGCTTCGCGCTCAATCTCGAGTTGCATACGCTTTCGTTCAATTTGATCCAGCTCTTCTGGCATGGAATCAATCTGAACGCGGACGCGGCTGGCTGCCTCATCCATGAGGTCGATGGCTTTGTCAGGAAGGAAGCGATCCGCGATATAACGACTCGATAGCGTCGCCGCTGTGACCAAGGCGTTGTCAGAGATCCTGACGCCATGATGCACTTCGTAACGCTCTTTGAGGCCTCGGAGGATCGAAATCGTGTCTTCAACACTGGGTTCACCGACGAAGACCGGTTGAAATCGACGCTCGAGCGCTGAGTCCTTTTCGACATGCTTTCTGTATTCGTCCAGAGTGGTGGCGCCGACACAATGGAGTTCGCCGCGCGCAAGAGCGGGCTTCAGCATGTTCGCTGCGTCGGCGGCTCCTTCTGCAGCCCCGGCGCCCACGATGGTATGAAGCTCATCAATGAAGAGAATAATCTCGCCCTTGGCTTCATCCACTTCCCGGAGGACCGCCTTAAGTCGATCTTCAAATTCACCTCTGTATTTGGCGCCGGCGATGAGAGAGCCAATGTCCAGGGCAACCAAGCGACGGTCTCTCAGGCTTTCCGGGACATCTCCAGCCACGATTCTTTGAGCTAGACCCTCCGCGATCGCGGTTTTGCCCACGCCTGGTTCGCCGATTAAAACCGGATTATTTTTGCTGCGGCGTGACAAAACTTGGATGACGCGACGAATCTCTTCGTCTCGACCTACCACGGGGTCAAGTTGACCCGAACGTGCCACCTCGGTGAGGTCGCGCCCGTATTTTTCGAGAGCTTGGTATTTTGACTCGGGGTCTGGGTCCGTCACACGAGCACTGCCCCGAACGGAGGTGAGAGCTTGCAGAATAGCCTCTCTGTGAGCTCCGACGCTTTGAAGTAGCTTTCCAGCCTGGTCTTTAGGATTGGCTGAAAGAGCAAGAAGGATGTGTTCTGTAGAGACATATTCGTCCTTCAGACCTTCGGCTTCTTTAAAAGAATCGGTGAGGATCTGAGAGGCCGTTTGACCCATCTGAACTTGGTGAGCGCCAGTGACTCGAGGCATAGCTGTGAGGGCCGCTTCTACTTTTTGAGTCACGGTGGGAATGCTCACACCTAACTTTTGAAGGATAGGGAGCGTGCTGCTATCGGCTTGGTCTAAGAGCGCAGATAAGAGGTGCAATGACTCCACGACGGAGTGATTGCGGTCGCCGGCTAGGGCTTGCGCGGTTTGAATCGCTTCTTGGCTTTTGATCGTAAATTTGTCATATCTCATGCTCCGTAGGCTGTGCACGCTTTGAGTGGGTGCAAGGCCCGGCCACATGAAAAATCCCGAATTCCAAGGAGAGACCGTCGCCCTCGGGGCATCATCGCGTGTTGTTTAAATCATTCTCAGAGCACTGATTTATTTTTTGGTCGAACTTTTTGTATTCATTCGCGTCGCTTGAGAGGGACATAGATCGTGGAGTCGCCTCGACGAACGAGGATGAGCGCACTTTTGTCCGTATCAGCGAGTCGAGCCTTTAGTTCGCCGAGAGTGTTGATCTCTTTGCGATCGACTTCGATGATGACATCGCCCCGTTGAATTCCCGCTTCCTCAGCGGGGCTTCCGGGTTCCACTTCAGTGATGATGACTCCACCGTCTCCTTCGACGCCGAGTTGTTCGGAGAGTTCAGGAGTGAGATTTTGTGCACGGAGTCCGAATTCAGAAAGGTCGGTGTCCGGGCTCTCTATTCCGGCCAATTCGGGTTCGTCCAGCGCGCCGACTTTGACTTTCAGTGTTTTGCGCTCACCGTTGCGTACAACGATCACTTGGACCGGCTCATTCACGGGTGTCTCTCCGACCAGTCTTGGAAGTTCACGCCACTCTTTGACGGGACTTTGGTTGAATTCGACAATCACGTCCCCTCGTTCAATGCCGGCATCGAGGGCAGGGCTTTCGGGCAAGACCTTAGAAACAAGCGCCCCAAATTCATTCTCTAAACCAAAGGACTCAGCCAATTCAGGGGTAATGCCTTGAATGACCACACCAAGCCAACCCCGTGTGACTTTTCCCTGAGAACGGAGTTGAGGCAAGATCGTCTTGGCCATGTTGATGGGGACCGTAAAGCCGATGGTATTCGCGCGCGGGTTGATGGCTGTATTAATGCCGATGACTTCGCCCGCCAGGTTCATGAGCGGCCCACCTGAGTTCCCTGGGTTGATCGCTGCATCGGTTTGGATGAAATCGTCGTAACTTCCTCCGATCACGTCACGCCGGTGCATAGCAGAGACAATGCCTGCGGTGACTGTGTGTTCGAGTCCGAAAGGGTTCCCGATGGCCACGACCCAGTCTCCTGGTCGAATGACTTCGCTGTTGCCCAGCGGGAGTGCAAGCAGCGGGTTTTCAGGCTCGACTTTGATTAATGCGATATCTGTTTTTGGATCTCGACCGACGATTGAGGCTTCAAGTTCCGTTCCATTTTTAAAAGCGACGATGACCTCATCCATATCTTCAATGACATGGTTGTTTGTCACGATGTAGCCGTCTTTCGAGATCACAAAACCACTTCCCGCCCCTTCTCTTTTGCGGGGCTTGCCGTCGCCGCCCCCGCCTCTGAAAGGAAAGGGGAGCATTTCGCCAAATCCATGGGGGGCTCCGCCACGGTTGCCTGAGACGGTTTGCGAGGTGCGAATACTGACGACACCGGGCGAAACGCGTTCGGCGAGATCGGCGAAGCCCGGGTGTGTGCCCGCAGGAATTGGGGAGAGAGCCTCGCTCTCGGATTCCCAAAACTTGTCCGCTGTGGTTTCGGTGACTGGGGTTGTTTCCGCTTGATCTCGACCCAGCAGTCGATCGAATAATCCCGGTGAAGTTTCTTCGTTCTTCGCGAAAGAAGGGGCACTTATTTGCATCAATGTAAAGATCACAAAGGCGGCCATACTTCTTGTTGAAAATCGCTTCACGTAGATCTCCTTGTCCGATGAGGACTATTTCGATGGGCGCTCAAGTACGCTGAATGGGTGAGAGGCTTTGCCCAAGAAAGCCTCTAAGAGTGAGAGGGAAGTTTGTTTATTGTGAGGGACGATGCGTTTGGTTTCATCCCAGTTATCTTAGTGTAGCGGGACATTCACATGGTAACGGCCTCCGTCGCGTTGAATCATGATCAAAGCTCGATCCCGACCTTGAAGGCTCAGCATGGCTCGTTTGAGGGAAGCCTCGTCGGTGAGGGGGAGGCCATTGACTCCGAGCAAAACATCTCCCTTTTCAATGGCGCTCTGGTGGGCTGGGGAGCCGTTTCTGATTCGTTTGACAGCATAGAAGTTGGAGTCTAGTTGATTGAGTTCGAAGCCGAGGAGTCGATGCGCCAGTTGCGTGCCTACATTTTCGGGGATTTTTTGAGCCACAAGGTCGACTTGGATAAACTTCCCGTCCCGCCAGACCTTTAGCTCGATGGTCTGATCAGGTGTCATTGTTTGAAGGATCTCGAAGAGTTGACGTGCCCCTTCGATTCGCCGCCCGTCAAATTCCGCAAGAACATCGCCTCGTTCAAGGCCCGCCCGCTCAGCAGCGCCTCCCGGGTGGACGCGGCTTAGGAGAGCCCCGCCTATATTATTGGGAAGTTCCATGACTTCACTGAGGGCGGGGTCGAGTCTTTGAAATTCAAGCCCGAGTGTGACGGGAGGAACCTCGCCGTGCTCGATGAGTTCTTCCATGACTCTTTGCGCGGAGTCGATGGGGATCGCAAAAGCAATGCCTTCGGATTTTCCCCAAATGGCCGTATTGATGCCAATCAGCGTTCCTTCGGCATTCAGCAAAGGCCCCCCTGAATTGCCCGCGTTAATGGAGGCATCGGTTTGAATAAAACCATGAAACATGCGCTCCGCTCCCTGGACGGAGCGATCGATGGCGGACACAACGCCGGTAGTGACTGTATTGGATAGGCCAAAAGGATTTCCAATCGCAATGACTGGTTCCCCCACCATAATGTCAGTGGTTTCGCCGGGAGGAATCCAGGGGAGGGCCTCATCGGTTTCGATCATGAGCACAGCAATGTCGTTGGTGGGGTCGGCCCCGATGATCTTGGCCGAAAACGAACGCCCATCGGCTAAACGGACATCGATTCTTGAAGCGCGGGTGACCACATGTTCGTTGGTGAGCACGAGTCCTGACTCACTAATGATGACGCCCGAGCCAAGGTTGCTGCCTGTGTTTGGGCGGTCCGATTCAAAAAGGTCGGAGAAATAGCGGTTAAATTGAGGGTGATTTCGTTGGGAGCCCAAAGTATTGGAGGGGCTTAAAATCTTTTCAGTGGTAATGCTGACCACCGCGGGGCCTCTGCGTTCAACGACTTCGACGGTGGCGGTTCGGCGCAAAAAAGGGTCTTGGGCATGCACGGTGCTGGCGATCAGCCAGAAAGAACCCATGACGACAGCGCGCCACAGCGGGGCCACGGAGAGCGAACAGGTGCGCCCTCCCTGACTCGACGTTTTGCGCTTAGGCCGTGTATTGTTCATCGTGGGCTTTCAATTTATGAAGAGGGACGCAGGCTCCAGATCGGAGAATAACGCCCCTGGAGTCGAGTGTGGAGTTCCAGTTTTTATACTGAGGCCCCGCCCGCAGATCAGCAGTTCAGATTATCGCTCTCAAGGCCGTGAGAAACAGGCGCAAGGGGCGCGGAAGCTTGAAATATCAGGATTTTTCGGACACGAGGGGGGAGAGGTACCATGATGGTTACCGGCGAAGAGGCGACTCGCTTCAAGGAGGAATTTTCCCGCTCTCCATTTTGGGCCGCTCGCGCCCCTGGCCGAGTGAATTTGATCGGTGAGCATACGGATTATAACCAGGGCCTCGTTTTGCCCTGTGCCATCGACCGTTCGACCCTAAGTTTGGTGACGCTAAGAGAGGATGAAGAGATCCATGCGGGTGCGTGGGATTTAGCCGAAGATCGTATTTTTTCCATTCACGATCACGAGATGAAGGGGGAATGGACCGACTATGTGAAGGGGGTCGTTCTCGCTTTGGCAGAACGTGGGCTCAAAGGGCCTGGCTTCGATCTCGCCGTGACCAGTTCAGTGCCCGTGGGTGCTGGGCTCTCAAGTTCGGCGGCCCTCAGTGTGTCCCTTGTTGCGGCTTTGAATGGCGCGCTGGGTTTTGAACTTTCCAATCGATCGTGTGCCGAGATTGCGCATCGCGCAGAGAGTCATTTTGTAGGCATTGGCTGTGGCCCTCTAGATCCTCTGGCCAGCGCCTTGGGCCTCAAGGGGTCCGCTTTGCGGATTGATTGCAGAGATTCCAAGGTCGAGCCCATTTCGATTGAGGGTGAAGCCTTTCAGATCCTTATTTTTCATTCTGGAGTGACGCGACATCTCGCTCAGAGTTTTTATTTAGAGCGGGTCGCCGAGTGCGGACGGGCTCTCAAGGGCGCGCAGGATTCGGGTCTGCTGAGCCCTGAGAGGACCGCATTATCTGATTTGGCTTTGGGGGATTTGCCCCAACTGGCTCTGGTTCTGCCATCGCTTGAATTTAAGAGAGCACGTCACGTCATCTCGGAAAATGCCCGGGTCGAAGCTTTTTGCACCGCTTTGCGCAGCGGAGACCAGGCGGCTCTGGGACCCTTGCTGGCCCAGGGGCAAGCCAGTCTGCGGGATGATTACGAGGTTTCAATTCCAGAGCTCGATTGGCTATGTGAATTCACGGACCGCCTTCCGGGGGTTTTGGGCTCTCGATTGACAGGAGCGGGCGGGGGAGGGTGCACCCTGCATCTCGTTCTTCCGGCAAGCCTCGAAGAAGTCCGAAGCCAGGTGGCCGAAGGATTCTTGAATCGATTTGGCCGGAGTCCCGAGAGCTGGTCCGTTCTTCCCGCAGATGGCGTTCGGGCTGAACGGGTCAGCTTCTGAAGACCGCCTTATTTGTCGCAGAAAGCATCGAGCTCTGCTCGGAGAGCGGCTGTGGTCGCTCCCGGATTTTGGGCCTCGGTGACCGTGCCGGTGACAGCGATGCCGGTGGCGCCGGCTCTGAGCGCTTCCGTGCATCCCCCGGCGGCGAGCCCCCCTTGAGCAATGATCGGAAGTTCGCCCGAGGTTGCGGATCGGAGGGGCTTTAAGCCCAGCGCTTTCCTTTCGCGGGGCTTCGAGAGAGGATCGAAGATGGGTGCGAGATGGACGTAATCGATGTCCTCAGCGGAGGCTGTCAGCGCTTCTTCTGCGGTATGAGTGGAGAGGCCGATGCGCGAGCGAGGGCCGAGGAGGTTTCGTGCTGTCTGGGGAGCGACTGAATCAAAGCCAAGATGGGTTCCCTGAGCTCCCGAAGCCAGCGCCACGTCCACGCGCCGGTTGATCAAAACGACGAGGTCCGGGCGGACGGAGTGGGCGAGGCGCCCCATCTCTTGGGCCCAGTGGAACCAATCCTTTCCTTCGAGGCTGCGGTCGCGGAGTTGAATCCAGTCAACGCCGGCCCGAAGGACCTCGGTCAACGTTTCGGGACCGAGACGTTGAACGCTTGGGTGGTCTAGGACTAGGCTCAGGATGGGCTTCTTCAAGGCTCGTTTCTTTGATCGCTCAGATCGGGCGAGTGTGGATATGGAGCGCGCCGTCGAGGCTAGAAGTTGGCCATACCTTCCAGAGGGCTGGAGGCCGAGGCATAGAGTCGCTGTGGCATACGGCCCGATTCATAGGCGAGGCGTCCGGCTTCGACCCCCATCCGCATCGCATGGGCCATGCGGACAGGCTCTTTGGCATGGGCGATGGCGGTGTTCATAAGTAGGGCGGTGGCGCCGAGTTCCATAGCCAAGGCCGCATCGCTGGCGGTCCCGACTCCGGCATCGACGATCACAGGCACTTCGACCGTTTCAATGATAATTCGAAGATTCGCCGGGTTTCGGATGCCCATCCCGGAACCGATGGGGGCCGCGAGAGGCATGACAGCGGGACATCCCATCCCAGCGAGTCTTTGACAGGCCACTGGGTCGTCGGTGATATACGGTAAGACGGTGAAGCCCTCGTCAATGAGGATTTTTGCGGCTTCGAGAGTGGCGGCCACGTCGGGGAAGAGCGTTCGCTCATCGCCGATGACTTCGAGCTTGATGAGGTTGGTATCCAGCAGTTCTCTTCCTAAGCGAGCCGTAGTGATCGCCTCTTCGGCGGTATAACAGCCTGCGGTGTTTGGAAGGATTGTAAAACGTTCTGGAGAAACCACGTCGAGAAGTCGCGGGCCTTGATCGGCATCAAAGTTCACTCTGCGAAGAGCAACCGTGACCATTTCAGCCCCGGAAGCTTCGGCACATTCTAGGTTCTGCTCAAAGGATGCGTATTTCCCACTGCCGACGATGAGTCTCGAAGTGAATTCGTACTCTCCGACATTCCACCGACTGGGTCTGTCTAACTCTGGCATCAATCAACCTCCTCCAACGGCTTCCAAAATCTCGATTTGGTCGTTTGGATGTAAAAAAACCTCGGCATGGCCGGATCGCGGTACGACATCTTGATTGAGTGCCACCGCTACGCGCTTTTCTGCCATGCCGAGCATTTCAAGTAATTTTAGGATCGTGCACTTTTCAGGCACGGGTTGTTCTTTCCCATTCACAGTGACGTAGCTTTGCTCTGCGGACATTCGCTTACTTTTGACTCCAGTTTTGTGGCCGGGATGAAACGCTCTGAAGGTAACGGAGGCGCACCGACGCTGCCGCTGGTACCCTGTCGGCTTCGGCGCGGCCTGGACGGGTCGTCTAACGAGAGGAGCCTTTCCGGGGATGAGCGAGCGAAGGGCGCACGCAATCATCGATCTGAGCGCTTTGCAGCGCAATTTTCTGCGGACCCGAGAACTTTCGGGTCGTCGGGACGTGATCGCTGTCGTAAAAGCCGACGCGTACGGCCACGGGGCGATTTCCGTGGCCAGGAGCCTGGAAGCCGCCGGGTGCCGGCGTTTTGGTGTCGTGACGCCCGAAGAGGGCTGTGAGCTTCGAGAGTCGGGCATTGTCGGTGACATTCTGGTGATGGGGGGGATGACGACGGGGCGAGACGCTCAATTGAGTGCGGACTGCAAATTATGCCCCGTGATTCACTCCGAGGAAGACCTTGACTTGGCTCGAGAGGCCGGGGAAATCGCCTCTCGGCCCATGGGCGTTGAGATTGAAGTCGACACCGGCATGCAGAGGATGGGGGTCGCTCATCAGGAAGCGACATCGATGGTTCGAGCGGTGTCTGAGGACCCTAGACTCAGTTTGGATGGGGTTTATACGCATTTCGCTCATGCGGATGCCGAGGAACAGACCGCGTCACTGAGTCAAATCAACGCTTTTCGAAGTTTGATCGAGGAATGGCAGGAACTTGGAATTCGGCCCGCTTCCATCCACGCCTCGAATTCCTCGGCCCTGCATGCAGGCCACATTCTTTTGAATGCTTTGCCCGAGGCGACGGCGATTCGGCCCGGACTCATGCTTTATGGAGCGACGAGTGTGGATCGTGAGGACCCCGATCGAGCTTTTCAGCCAGTGATGAGTGTTCGGACCCGTGTTGCGGCGGTACGTAATCTTTTGCGAGGGGATGGGGTCGGGTACGGGAGTACTTGGCGTGCTGAATCCTCTACGCGGGTGGCCACCCTCTCTCTGGGTTATGCCGACGGGGTTCCGCGGGTCCTTTCGAATCGCGGGCAGGTTTGGCTCGCCGGGGCTCCGCGGCCCATTGTGGGCCGGGTGTCTATGGATTACCTGGCAGTGGAGTTGGGAGACGCTTCGGTTCACGTAGGGGATTTGGCGACCTATTTTGGGCCCAGCGCAGGAGGCGGACCAGGGATTAGGGTCGAGAAGCAGGCTGAATGGGCGGGGACCATCGCCTATGAATTGCTCACCGGGGTTGGGAATCGAGTGTACCGAGAGCCCGTCGGCGGCACCTGAGGTCGCGTGTCGATTGACTTCGCTTCTGGACCCGGTTACAAACTCTGCGGTCCCGTCCCATAGCCTTCCCAATCTGACGGAACAGGAGGATCGAATGCCCCCCGAAGACTCAATACGGCCCGTTTCCAGGGCTTTGCTTTCAGTATCTGACAAAACCGGCCTTCTTGAGTTGGGGAAGGGTCTTGCGGCGTTGGGGGTTGAACTTGTGGCCTCAGGCGGGACATCGAAAGCGCTCCGTGAGGCGGGTCTTGATGTGCTCGATGTGGCTGATTTGACGGGATCGCCCGAGATGCTCGGAGGCCGAGTGAAGACGCTTCACCCGAAGATTCACGGCGGTATTCTGGCTCGGAGAAACCTTGAGGAAGATCTCAAGGACCTGGCCGAAAATAAAATTGGGGTCATCGACCTTGTGGTGGTGAACCTCTACCCCTTTGAAGAAACAGTGGCTCGTCCGGACGTGACCTACGCGGAGGCCATTGAAAAAATTGACATCGGGGGCCCGTCGATGGTGCGCTCGGCGGCCAAGAACCACGCTCATGTGGCTGTGGTCTGTGATCCTTCCGACTATGACTCCGTCTTAAGCGAACTTCAGGAACATAAAGGGCTGGGAGAGGCCACGCGTCGCCGTTTTGCGCTTAAAGCGTTCCAAAGTACCGCGCGCTATGACTCGGCGATTCAGGCTTGGCTGGCTGAGCAATTGCCGAATGAGAACGAGAATGGATTCGAAGAGCATGTGATCGCGGCGCTCCCCAAGGCATCTGTGCTTCGCTATGGCGAAAACCCGCATCAGTCCGCTGCCCTTTACGGCGATTTTCTTTCCTTGGTAGAGCCTCTCCATGGAAAGGCATTGTCCTATAACAATCTCATCGATGTGCAGGCCGCTTTGGGATTGATCCTTGACTTCATGGACGTCGGCGAGGCCGCAGTCGGGATTTTAAAGCACAACACTCCCTGTGGAGTGGGTGTAGGTCAACGGCCTCTTGAGGCCTATCAGAGGGCCTTTGAGACCGACCCCGAGTCTCCATTTGGCGGCATTATTATCAGCAACCGTCCTTTTGATCTGGCTCTTGCGGAAGAAGTCGACCAGATTTTTACAGAGGTTCTGGTCGCGCCCGCCTTTGAGGCGGATGCGCTTGAGCTCCTTCAAAAGAAGAAAAATCGCCGGCTTCTCGCCTTTGATCCGGCTCGGATTGATGCAACGCAACACGAGTGGCGTGGAATTTACGGAAGTCTTCTGGCGCAAGAGCCCGATCGCTCGGTAGACGAATTAGTTGGCGCCAAAGTTGTGACGCGGGCACAGCCCACTGACGAGCAGCGGAAAGCCCTCGACTTCGCTTGGCGTGTGGTCAAGCACGTAAAGAGCAATGCCGTCGTTTTCGCAGACGAGCGGCACACCTTAGGAGTGGGAGGGGGAGCCACCTCGCGTGTGGATGCTGTGCACAATGCGGTTTCAAAGGCCGCCCGGGTGGGGCTGCCTTTGAAGGGGTCCGTGTTGGCCAGCGATGCGTTCTTCCCTTTCCCGGATGGGCTCGAGGCAGCGGTCCATGCGGGGGCGACCGCCGTGATTCAACCTGGAGGCTCAAATCGTGATGAGTCCGTAATTGAAGCAGCGGATCAGCTTGGAGTCCCGATGATATTCACAGGCGTCCGTCACTTCAGGCACTAGTCGGATATTTGGCAATCTCGGGTTCTTTCCATACTGGAGAGCCTATTTTACGTGGGGGTTAGCTTGAAAGTTCTTGTCGTCGGTTCCGGTGGGCGAGAGCATGCGTTGGTCTGGAAAATCGCGCAGAGCCCTGAAGTGGAGGCCCTCATTGTGGCTCCTGGCAGTGCTGCGATGAACTCGCTTGCGGAATGCCGTCCCCACGTTGGGGCAAACGATCTCGATGCGATTGTGGAGTTGGCCCGCGTTGAGAAAATTGATTTAGTTGTGATTGGTCCTGAGGATCCGTTGGCCGCGGGACTTTCAGATCGACTTCGTGCAGAGGGCATTTTGGTCTTTGGGCCTTCTGCGGCAGCCGCTCAGCTCGAGGGCAGTAAGTCTTTTGCCAAAGCTTTCATGGCCCGCCATGGGATACCGACAGCAGGATATCGTGCGTTTTCGGATCTCAGCGAAGCGATCGAGTATGTACGAGAACGCGGTGGTCGCTCGGTTGTGAAGGCCGACGGGTTGGCTGCGGGCAAGGGTGTCGCCATGTGCGAAACGCCCGCAGAGGCCGAATCAGCTTTGCGGGAGATGATGGCCGAAGGCCGCTTCGGCGATGCGGGGCACTCGGTGGTGATTGAAGAATGGTTGATGGGCGAGGAAGCTTCGTACTACGCGATTAGTGATGGAGAGCGTTTCGTGACTCTCGCTGCAGCCCAGGACCATAAGCGCGCCCTCGATGGAGACCGAGGAGAGAATACCGGTGGCATGGGGGCCTATTCGCCGGCGCCGGTAGTTGATCAAGACGTGGAGCAGCGGGTTCTTGAGCGTGTTGTGCGACCCGCCATCGCAGGGATGGCGGCGGATGGCCATCCTTATGTCGGCGTTTTGTTTGTGGGTCTGATGATCGATGATTCGGGCGATCCATATGTGATTGAGTTCAATGTGCGGTTTGGTGATCCGGAAACCCAGCCCTTGATGGTGCGAATGGACGGTGATTTTTTGCCGATTCTTAAATCAGCCGCGGAAGGCCATCTCGATCCTGATGCGAAATTGGGTTGGGGGGAAGCGGCGGTTTGCGTCGTGATGGCTTCAGAAGGGTATCCTCGCTCTTATCCGAAAGGCAAAGAGATTCGTGGCCTCTCGGAAGCTGAAGCCGATGAGAACGTGGTTGTTTTTCATGCGGGGACTCAGCCGGGGGCCCAGGGTAAGGGCTTTGAGACAAGTGGGGGGCGAGTGCTTGGCGTGACGGCGCGGGGCGAGACGGTCCAATCGGCTCGAGATCGCGCGTACGCGGCTGTCGACTCCATCGAGTTTAGCGGATCGCAGGTTCGCCGAGATATTGGAGCGCGCGCGCTAATCCCTCGGTGACGGCGCCGGCGTCACTGGAGCCCTCTCATCGGAGATATTAGGGAGCAGAGTGATCGTGAGCGAAAAGAGATCGCCATGAACAAGGACAGCGTTTCAGCTC
This sequence comes from Deltaproteobacteria bacterium, assembly GCA_002691205.1. Classification (GTDB taxonomy): domain Bacteria; phylum Myxococcota_A; class UBA9160; order UBA9160; family UBA4427; genus MED660. The sequence goes on along the minus strand of NZHD01000097.1, from coordinate 57,436 downwards.
TAAGTAAGTCTATTCTCCTGGCTGTGGAGCGGTTGGCGGCCGATGAATGTGTCGCGTTTCCAACTGAAACGGTCTGGGGCTTGGCGGCGGTGTCCACCTCGGAGCGCGCGGTGAGTCGCTTGAGAGCGTGGAAGGGGCGAAAGGATCATCAACCGATTTCTTTGTTGGTGCCCGATCTGGCCATCCTCAGGCAGACGGGCTTTTCCCCTTCGGCTGAGGCTTGCCGGTTGATGGATCGATTTTGGCCTGGCCCTCTGACTCTCGTTCTTTCTTGTGGTCGTACATTTGCGGACGGAATTGCTCGAGAGGATGGGGCTGTTGGGCTTCGCTGTAGCTCTCATTCCTGGGCTGCTGCTTTTTCTAGAGGCGCTGCTGAGGCCGGATTAGGGCTTTTGACCGCGACTAGTTTGAATCGCAGTGGAGATCCACCGGCTGAGAGTGAGAGTGAGGCGAGGCGCCTTTGTGAGAGGGATGAGACGGGGCCGTATGTACCCAGCGTGTCTGAGTTCGTCTCCGAGGGGGGCACCCCCTCGACTGTGCTGGATTTGAGCGGTTCTCGACCTAAGATTTTGAGAGTTGGAGCAATCTCTGCGGAAACGCTCTATTCCTTTTTGCCAGAAATTGACTTTGATCGAGGAGAAAAAGAAGAATGACGGTGGTCCGGCCTTTTGAAGCCCTTCGTTACGACCTGAAGCAAGTGGATCTGTCCAACGTGATCGTGCCGCCTTATGACGTGGTGGCCGATGATGAGCGAGACGCCTTTTTTGAACGAGATCCTCACAATGCGATTCGCTTCGAATTGACCCGAGACGCCGCGGATGAAGCCACCACGGATTATGCGCATTTGGCGGAACTTCTGACGAAGTGGAGGCAATCGGGTGTTTTGATTAAAGATGACGGGCCTGGCTACTACGTGATGAAGCAAAGCTTTGAGTCTCCAGAGGGCACCGCGCTCGAACGCATCGGGTTTTACGCCGAACTGGGTTTGGCTGAATACGAAGAGCGCCAAGTCATGCCGCATGAGCGGACCTTGGCGGGACCAAAGGCGGATCGGCTCAAACTCCTAAAAGCCGCTCAAGCGAATCTCTCGAGCGTATTCCTCCTCTATGAAGATGGGAAAGAGGCCCTGACGGCCTATCTCGCCAGCGCCTTCGGGCCGGAGGGCGAGATTCTAGGTTCAGCGACGGACGATGCGGGTGTTCATTACGAATTGGCGCGTTTGTCTGACCCCGAGGCTCTCTCCGCGATTGAATCATTTATGAGCGATCAATCATGCGTGATCGCGGACGGCCATCATCGATACGAGACGGCTCTTGAATACAAGCGTCAGCGGCGGATGGAGGCGAAGTTCGGAGAGAACGAAGAACCCTTTGATTCGACTCTGGCTTACTTTGCGAATGCGTACGCTCCGGGAAGTCTGCTTCTTCCGATCCATCGGGTGGTTTCTCACCGTGCTGTGCCCTCGACGGAAGAGTGGGAGAGCGCGTTGCCAGGATGGGCACGCCAGGAGGTGAAGGCGGAAGGGGACGCTGGGGAGGTGGCCGCCAAGGCCATGGCCTTACTCGACGAGCACAAAGGAAAAGCGGCTTTTGTCGCCGATCAAGCCAACGGAAGCTTGCAGGTTTTTGTGCGCAATGAGCCTCTTGGGGAAGCTTTGCTGGTTCGTTTAATTGAAGGTGAGGTTTTGGGTCGAGTGTTTGGGCTGGATACGGACGACATTCGAGCCGGTGAGGTGCGCTTTCCCAAGAGCGCAGAAAGAGCGGCCCTCGATGTCAGGCAGGGCAAGGGAACGGTGGCTCTCTACTTGAATCCACTCCAGCCTGAAGATGTTTTTCGCGTGACTCGCGAGGGAGAGGTGATGCCTCAAAAATCGACCTTCTTCTACCCCAAGATACCGACAGGCATGGTTTTCCGGGTCTACGAGGACAACGAGTGAGCCCAGCTAAACGCGGGAGGGCCCGATCCGAGCCCCGTGCCGTCGGAAAGGTCATTGGCTCGGTGCTTCAGGATCTCGGCCTGGAAGCCGCCGCAGGGGCTTTTAGGATTGGTGAAGAGTGGGAGGCGTGCGTTGGGTCGGTGGTGGCGAGTCATTCGCGCCCTGTCGGAATTCGTGCGGGTGTGCTGGAGGTGTCGGTGGACACCAGCGTATGGTGCCAGCAGCTTCAACTGAAGCGGGTGGAGATTCTGCGGAGCCTTCGAGATCAGTTGAAAGACGACGCTCCAGCAGATCTTCGCTTCCGTGTGGGGTACCGTGGGAAGGAATGACTTGGTGCTTGATTTTGGGCTTGGTCTTCACGGGAGGCATCCGTCCCCCGAAGGGATTCTGGGCAGTTTTGGCTCCATTGTAGACGTGAGAATGCGTAGAGTGGTGCTAGACGGTGAATAGGGGCGTCTTCGACTTCCTGATGACATTCAAGATGCGCGTGCAAAGGGCTTTGAGCGTCAGGAGTGTCAAAGCTTGGATCGTCAAGTCGGTTGTTGACCCGGGCGGAACGATCTTCTAGCCTCCGTCGCCCCGGACCGATCGGTTCTCGATGGGACATTTAACATTTTGATTTTGAAAAGGATTTTCCGCTCATGGTGAAAATTCGCCTGACCCGCGCGGGTTCGAAAAAGCGCCCCTTCTACCGAGTAACGGCCATTGACGAGAGAAAGCCTCGCGATGGACGTCCGCTCGCTTTTCTTGGTACTTATGATCCGAAGACAACCCCTGAAGAACTTCGTTTAGATATTGATGGAATCGAGGGTTGGATCTCAAAGGGTGCGCAAATGTCGGACACCGTCCGCACGCTCGTGAAGCGCGCGCGAAGTCGAGCGGTCGCCGCGGCTGGAGCTTCCTGATGTCTGAAGCTTCTGACCGAGGGGCCGAACTGATGACCTTTGTCGCGAAGGCCTTGGTGTCGAGTCCAGACGATGTTCATGTGGATGTTTCAGATGACGGACAGACCCTTGAGTTAAATACCTCCGACGATGACCGAGGTCGTGTGATCGGAAGGCAGGGTCGGGTCGCGAAGGCGATGCGCGCATTGTTGGGCAAGGCTCCCGGCTGCTCCAAGTTACGTCTCGATATCGTCGACTGACGATTTCTCCTCGGTTCATTTCCCCTAGGCTTGGGAATTCAAGTCCGATGGATGCAACGTATGACGTCCTTTTCGAACGAAGCAGAGTTCCAGTCGTCTCGAGTTGAACTCGGCCGAGTCGTTGGGGCCCATGCGCTTCGTGGCGAGGTGCGTGTGCGTTGGCTGGGAGACGGTCCTCAAAACCTTCTTTCTGTCGCTTCGGTTTGGCTCGGCGAGAACCGGAAGGACCCTGAGTCGCGCTGCTATCCAGTGCTCAGCAGAGGGTCCGGTCGCAGCGGGGAGGTGAGATTAGGGCTTGAAGGGGTGACGGATCGAACGGCCGCGGAAGCTCTTCGAGGCCAGATGGTGATGATTGGCTCCGAGGATTTAGAGCCCTTGGACGAGGATGAATATTACTGGCACGAGTTGATCGGATTTACGGTGGAGACGCTCCAAGGTGAACGTGTGGGTGAAGTGCAAGAGATTTGGGATACAGGGGGTCATGACGTTCTTGTGATTCGAAGTGATTCGGGCCGGCAGGTGCTTGTGCCCACCGCTCGCGAGATTATGCAAGAGATCGACGGGCCCACGCGCCGGATTCGGATAGAAGCTCTTCCCGGCTTGATCGATGAGGCAGAGTAGTCGCGATGCTTGAGATCGACATTTTGACCCTGTTTCCTGAGATTTTTGAGTCGTTCAGGTCTACCGCTTTTGTGGGCCAGTCTCGGGAAAAAGGACTGACCAGGGTGGATGTTCACGATTTGAGAGAATGGACGGAAGATCAGCACCGAACGGTGGACGATTCTCCCTACGGGGGAGGTCCAGGAATGGTGATGATGGCTGAACCTTTGGTGCCAGCCATCGAGGCTTTGGCGGGTGAGAAGGGCGCGGGGCGTCGAACGCGTGTCTTGGCTTTGTCTCCGCAGGGCTCTCGTCTGGATCAAGCGGCTCTAGAGCGTCTAGCGGGAGAAGAGTCGCTGCTTTTAGTCTGTGGGCGGTATGAGGGTTTTGACCAGCGGGTGCTCGATTTGGCGGTGGATGAGGAGGTCTCTTTGGGCGATTTCGTCCTTTCAGGAGGAGAAATTCCGGCCATGGCCCTGATTGAAGGCGTGGTCCGCCTGGTGCCCGGTGTGCTCGGAAATCCAGATTCCGTAAAGATGGAGTCATTTAGGGAGGATCTTCTTGAGGGTCCGCAGTATACTCGGCCGCCAACTTACCGTGGCCTCGATGTTCCTTCGGTGCTGCGATCGGGGGATCATGCCGCCATCAAGAGGTGGAGGCATGAGCAGGCAGTCGCTTGGACTCGAAATAGACGACCGGATTTGTTGGCCGGTCGAGATGATTAAGGTGCGTCTGAAGTCTGGAAAGATGTGACTGACGGTACGCGGGTTGATTGAAGCCGGGAGCCAGAGAACGAAAGTTCCAAGAGTCTGGTCCCGGGAAAAAGAGAATGACTAGACCGAAAAGAGCGCGCTTTGAACGCGTGGATGAATAGGGGAAAAAGATGAAGAGCCTAGACTTTGTAGAGCAAGAGATACTGCGCCGTGATCTTCCACCTTTCCGTGTGGGGGATGCTGTGCGCGTGCATGTTCGAGTCAAGGAAGGGGATAAAGAGCGTATTCAGGTCTTTGAAGGCCTTGTCATCCGACGCCGTGGAAGCGGCTCAGGGGAGACTTTCACCGTGCGAAAGATTGCAAGCGGCGTAGGCGTAGAACGCATCTTTCCCGTGCAGTCCCAGTTGGTCACGAAGGTTGAAATTAAGAGCCGTGGTTTCGTCCGACGTTCTCGCCTTTACTACTTGCGGAACCTCTCGGGCAAGAAGGCGAGATTGCATAGCAAGGTTCGAGACCTTTCTGAACTCGTCGCCCCCGATGTCAATGATGTTGACCCCAATGCCGAAGAAGTTGTGGTTGAGGCCGTGGAAGAAGTTGTGGAGACCGAGAGCGTCGAAGAGGGCGGTCGCAAGTTGACCGGTAAGGCTCGGAAGCGCGCTAAGGCGAAAGAAAAAGCCGAAAGACAAGCTGTAAAGGCAGTCCAAGATGCCGAACTGAAGAAGCAGCGTGAGGCGGCTGAGGCTAAGGAGGCTGAAGAGGCCGCGAAGGCTGAAGCCGAAGCGGAGGCCCAAGCAAAGGCCGAAGCCAGTGCTGCAGAAGAAGCTGCGGTGGAAGAGCCTGCTTCAGAAGAGCCCGCGGCTGACGAAGAGAAGAAGGACTGATTCGGCAGAGGTGCCGTATGGGCTTTCAGGGTTCGTTGGTTCCCTCTCGCGCGTAATCGTCTTCTAGGCGAACGACGTCATCGAGTTCGGGAGTCGATACTTCGACGAGCTTGACGGGTTCTTTCAGGGCTTCGAAGCGGTGCCGGCGGCCAACAGGAATTCGGTTGTATTCGCCCGGGGCCAAATCGATGAGTTGGATCTCGCCAGACGGGTCTTCAAGGTGGAGGCGGAGCGTCCCTTCGGTGACGAAGATGGCTTCATCCTTGTGCTCATGGTATTGGAGGGAGAGCCGCTGCCCTGGGTTAATGGAAATGACTTTCCCCACATACCGGTCGGTTTCAGCCCAGATGAGTTCTGAACCCCATGGCTTTTTAACACTTCGCCCCTGTTCGCCCGCCAATCTGTTCCCCTTCTATAGATAGCCTTGGAAGCGTAGCGGCTGTCCTGCCCGAAACAAAGTGTTCCAAACGTTCAATCATTTTCATCAAAAGCGCCTTCGAAATGTTGGCAGTGCCATATGTCTTCTCTTCCTTGCATGGATTCGACTTCCCAGGCGATGACGTCGAATCTTCCTTCTGAAAAGCCCTTTCCGTACTCCGCGAGCCAAGCATGAGCTCCTTTAGCGAGTCGGTTTCGTTTTTTCTTGTCGATGGCCATTTCGGGTGAGCCAAAGAGTCGACTTCTTCGAGTCTTCACTTCGATAAAGACAACGATGCGCCTTTGGCGCGCGATCAAGTCAATCTCAACCCCTCCGGCTCGAACGTTTCGCCCCTCGATGCGATACCCTTTTTCCCTAAGATATTGCTGTGCGCGTCTTTCGCCTTCTTGGCCAAGCGAGAGAGGGTTGGAGGCAGATGAATTGGGCCGAGTCGAGTTTGTCCTTCTTAAGACCAAAAATGGCTCCTCGGGACTCGAGGGAAGCATGGTATGGGAATGAAAGGAGGAGGATAGCGGATGGGAACGCTGCAGGTGGTCGCCACGCCGATCGGAAATCTCGATGACGTGACTCTCCGTTCTCTTCAGGTGCTGCGTGAGGCGCAGCACCTGTACGCCGAAGATACTCGACGAGTGCGAACCCTTCTTTCGAGACATGAAATTGCAGCTCGGCCGATTTCATTATACGCGGAGAACGAGGAGGGACGTGTCGCAGAGATCCTTGAAAAGTTAGAGCGGAATGAAAGTGTCGTCGTGGTCTCTGATGCAGGCACTCCGCTGATTTCAGATCCAGGAGCTCGTTTGGTCGCGGCCGTGGCTGATGCGGGGCATCGCGTTGAGGGCATCCCCGGCCCCTCAGCTGTGCTGACTGCTCTTTCCGTATGTGGTTTGCGTGTGCAGCCGTTCACCTTTGTTGGTTTTTTGCCGCGGAAGCCAGGAGCGCGAAAGCGTCTTCTTGAAACATATGTAAATCGTTCTGAGACTTTCGTTATTTTTGAGTCACCGAATCGGCTCGGACAGACGTTGCTTGACTTAGTCGAGGTGGCGGGGTCTTCGCGAAAGGCTTGCGTTTGTCGCGAGCTGACAAAACTTCACGAAGAAGTTTTTCGGGGTGATTTGGGGATGTTGGCAGGGCGCTTTTCGGGGCCTGTTCGTGGAGAGATTACGATTGTCGTTGAGGGGTCGGAAGAGGCAAAGGCGGGCGTTGTGAAAATTCGTCTTGAGGAGGCCGACCTTGCGGGTCGCATCTTAGAGTTGGTGGATGAAGGAAAACGTCCACGTGAAATTGCGACGCAGCTATCCTCGCAGTCTGATGTTCCACGTCGTGAGATTTATGCCCGAGCGGTCGCGGCAAAGAAACAGAACTCTTCACTGGGAGAGGCGGGCTTAACGAAAGGGGAAACTTCTCGGTGATCCGTATCGGCGAAATCTCGCGAATGATTCGGACGCTCCGTACTCTTTCTGCCGAGCAGATTTTGTCGCACGTTATCTACGGTATTCGGGGTCATACCTCGGCTAGGCTGAGGCCTAAGCATCCGCCGGAGATGACGACGGGGGGAGCCCTTGTCCCTTTTCTAAAAGGCCCTGCGCACGCCAGTTGGGACGATAAAGGCGGCCTGGAGCTGATTCATCAAAGAGTCGACTTCTCATCTGGAGTCGATTGGTCTTATGCCGCTGCAGGTTCTCTTTGGACCTATCAACTGCATAATTTTGATCATCTGCGAGGTGAGGGGCTGTCCAGAGAATTTCGAACGGAAGTCCTGATGAGCTGGATCAGGAATCATCGTTCAGGGGTAGGTTGGGATCCTCACCCCACGAGTTTGCGGCTGCTGAGTTGGGGCAAACTATTGCTCTCCCCCGGAAGCCTTTTGCTTGATGATCAAAAGGCTTTGCCGATCTATGAATCCATGGCGCAGCAAGCCGATTGCTTGAAGCTGAATTTGGAAGTTCGGTTACAAACAAATCATCTGTTTTCGAATTTAGTGGGATTAGTGTTTGCGGGTCTTTTGTTTTCGGGGGAGCGCGCAGATTTTTGGTTGAAGTACGATGAGGACCTGATTAAGGAGATGAGGAAGCAGTTTAATTCAGACGGCGGGCACGAAGAGCGGTCCCCCATGTATCATTGCCTACTTGTCGAAAACCTTCTTGATGTTTTGAATTTAGCTCGCGTTCGTCCCGAAAGAGCGAGCGCAAGGCTCGTGAAAAATCTTGAAGAAACCATCGCACGGTCACTTTCTGCCCTGAAGGTTTGGCTTCAGCCAGATGGTCGAATCGCATTATTTGCCGATTCATCTTTTGGGGTCGCCTCAGAGCCCGATTCTCTCCTGCAGTATGCTCTTGATCTCGGTGTCCTCCCGCGTGAATTTCCAGGATCTGAGCGCGTGCTGATGGATACAGGCTACGCGAGGCTGGAAGCCAAGGAGTTGGGCCTCATTGCCTCGGTTGCGGGTCCTATGCCGGCCCATAATCCCGGTCATGCACATTGTGATGCTCTTGGATTCGAGTTGTGGTGTGGGTCTGAGCGCGTTGTGACAGATACAGGTGTTTACGAGTATCTGTCGGGTCCCAGGCGAGAAATTTCGAGAGAGACTCTGTCCCACGCGACCTTAAAATTGGGTGCCACCGACCAGGCTGAAGTCTGGTCCGCCCATCGGGTGGGAGGACGCCCTGAGGTCAAGTTGTTGAGCTTTGAAGATGGCCATCGATTTGAGGCGAGTTGTCGAGGCTGGGCGACTCGTGAGAATGTGCATCATCGTATTTTCATGACCGACGGCCGTGATATCGAAGTACAGGATCGTGTAGAGGGGCCAGGCATCAAAACCCAGCTCTCGCTGCCTTTGGCGCCGGGAATTCGTGCTCGCCTTGTTCATGACCCAGATGGCGATGCTGAGGTGCATTTGGCTTTGGAGTCCGGCCGACGTATTCGTATCTGCCTTCCCATCGAGGCCGAGTGGCGGATCGAGCCGCACGTTTATTTTCCGGAGTTTGGCGTAGAAGTTGTACGGCAAAGAATAGTGGGTGAATCAGACAGTTTTGAGTCTGGGCGCTGGCGATTTGAATTGCTCGAATGAGCGGATGGGGATTGCTAGAGCAGACCAAGTCTCAAAGCAGGTTCTCGAGCCCATCTTCATCCAGAATGGTGACTCCTAGTTCCGTCGCCTTTTTTAACTTGCTTCCCGCATTCTCCCCGGCCACGAGATAATCTGTTTTTTTAGAGACTGATCCCACAACTTTTCCTCCCGCCGATTCAATTTTTTGCTTAAAAGTATCTCTGGGGCCGCTCAGAGTGCCCGTCAAGACAAAGCTGAGACCTGTGAGTTTCCCTTCTTGGGGACCGGCATCGGCTTCGAGAGCCGGCCAGGTTACGCCTAAATCTCTCAGCCTTTGAATCTCGGCTTGGTTTTCTGGAGAGTCTAGGAAGCGGAAAATACTTTCGGCAATCGTCTGACCTATTCCATCAATCCCTTCGATTTGATTCGCGGTGGCTTCAATCAGTGGATCAAGGTCTCTGAAATGTCTGGCTAGTGTATCTGCCACGGTGGCTCCGACATGACGAATGCCGAGTGCGATGAGAAGGCGAGTAAGTGTTGTTTGAGAAGATTTTTGCAAGCTTTCAATCAGGTTTGCGGCCGACTTTTCTCCCATTCGTTCCAATTCTTCGAGTTGTTCTTGTTTAAGAGCGAAGAGGTCAGAGAGTCGCTTGACAAGGCCCGTATCCACGAGCTGATCAATGAGTTTTTCTCCGAGTCCGTCGACGTCGAGTGCCCCACGACTCGCTAGGTGTCTGAGGTTATTTTTAAGTTGCGCTGGACAGTCTAAGTTCGGGCAGCGTGTGACGGATTCGGCCTCGAGTCGGATGGTTGCGGTGTTGCACACCGGGCAGTTCTCGGGCAGTCGGTAGGGTTCGTATGACTTTTTCTTATTCTTTTTTAGATCCCTTTCCTCAAGCAGAACCCGGACAATTTGAGGGATGACATCGCCGGCTCTTTGGATAATGACGGCATCGCCTGTTCGCACATCTTTTCGATCAATCTCGTCTTGATTGTGCAGAGAGCTGTTGGAGACGATGACGCCTCCCACTTGAACGGGTTCAAGTTTCGCTACTGGCGTCAATGCACCGGTTCGCCCCACTTGGGCTTCGATGCCAGTAATGACGCTGCGAACTTGTTCTGGCGGAAATTTGTATGCGATCGCCCATCTCGGTGAGCGGGCCACGTGACCGAGTTCGTTTTGGACGCTGATGGAATCGACTTTGATCACGGTTCCATCGATTTCAACGGGTAAATTTGCTCGATCTGCTTGTAGGCTTTGATGAAACGCAATGGCTTCGTCAACGTTGTTGCAGCGTCGTGACTCTGGAGAGACGTGGAACCCCCATGCATCCAACAACTTGAGAGTGGCCCACTGGGTCGTTACTTCTTCGGGCTTGCCTTCAGCGAGCGCGTAGGCGCGAAATTCAAGGCTTCTCAGACGGTCATAATCAATGTCGTGAATTTGTCGCAATGAGCCAGCGGCCGCATTCCGCGGGTTTGCGAAGGGTTCATCTCCGCGAACGAGACGCGCTTCATTGAGCCGTCGAAAGTCGGCGAGGGGAAGAACGACTTCGCCGCGCACAGAGACCACGGGCGGGAAGGGCTCTTGACTGATTTGCAGTTTGGAGGGAATTGAAGGCAGTGGTTTCAGATTGACCGTGACATCCTCACCCGACTGGCCATCCCCACGGGTCAGCCCCTGGGCAAACTGACCGTCTAGGTAGATTAATTCGACGCCCGATCCATCGAGTTTCGGCTCGCCAATAAAGGTGATTCCCGGGTTCTCTGAATCGAGCAGGCGGCCAAGTCGCTGATTAAACGCTCGCATTTCGCCTTCGTCCATCGCGTTGTCTAGGGAAAGCATAGGTGAGCGATGAGGGGCGGTTTCGAAGCCGGTTCCTGCGATGGAAGCCCCTACTTTTTGCGTGGGGGAGTCTGGCCTCAGGAGTTCAGGGTATTCGACCTCAAGGTCTCGAAGTTCTCTCAGAAGACGGTCGTACTCGGCGTCCGTGATTTCAGGCTGATCCTCTCGGTAGTACAGCGCATTGTGATGGCTGATATCCCGAGTGAGCACCTCCACGCGCTCTTTTGCCTGTTCGCGGTCAGAATCCGCCAAATATGCGTCTCCGAAAGCCAATCCCCGTTAAAGACAGTGCTCTGAAGGGGCGATGAGAGAATAACAGCGCCCGATGTTTGGATCGGGCTCATAGAAGATAACACGATCGGTGCCTGGGGGAGGTTAGTCGAGTCCATGTCAGCTTTTGAAAGGACTGTTTCTCGAGGCGTTGAAGTGAGGCCCCGTCTGGCTTCCGCTCCAGTGTTCCATCCTGCAGTTGAGAACACCGTAGAACTCTTTGGGGAAACCTTTTGATCAAAAAAAAAGAAATCGCAAGAGGCCCTATTCTTGTGGTCGACAGCAGTGAAGGGATCCGTTCCTACCTTTTTAGTCTATTGAAAGGCTGGGGATATGACGTCGAATTAGTTTCCTCGGGCGAGCAAGCTATTGAGTTTATTGAAGAGCGGGGTCTCCCAGGGCTTGTTTTGCTCGATCTGTTGCTTCCTGGCATGAGTGGTTTCGAGACACTGCGGCAGATGCGAAAGATCGAAGAGATGCTGCCCATCGTGATCCTTTCGGTTGTGAGTCGAGTCCCGATTATCGTGGATTCGATGAAGGCTGGAGCTGCAGATTTTATCAGTAAGCCGTTTGAAGAGGACGAATTGCAACGCATCGTGGCGAGGCTGCTCCCGCTCATCGAATACTCAGATGTTTCGGGTACAGAGAAAACAGGAGCGCAAGAGTATATTTGGGACAGTCCCTCCATGGTTGAGATTCGTAATGTGATCGAGCAGATCTCTGACACTGATGTGACTGTCTTGATTCAAGGTGAGAGTGGTGTGGGAAAAGAAGTGGTGGCGCGTTCTATCCACAACTTGTCATCCCGCAAAGAGACTGCCTTTGTCAAAGTGAACTGTGCCGCTCTGCCGGAAGACTTACTTGAAAGTGAATTGTTCGGTTACGAAAAAGGCGCTTTCACGGGAGCAAACGCTCGAAAAATTGGGAAGTTTGAAGTAGCCGATGGCGGCACGATTTTTTTGGATGAAATTGGAGAGATGAGTCCGGCTCTTCAGGCGAAGCTCTTGCAAGTCCTTCAGGACCGTTCATTTAGTCGACTCGGCGGGAACCGTGAGATTTCAGTCGATATTAGAATTGTGTGTGCCACACACCGCACCTTAACTGAGATGGTTTTGAGAAATACATTTCGAAAAGATCTCTATTTCCGCCTCAACGTCGTGAGCATTCTGATTCCACCCTTAAGAGATCAGCGAGAGATGATTCCGAAGCTCATTGAGAGTTTTCTTTCACGATACAAGGTGGAATATCGTCGCCCCCACTATCAGATTTCTGAGCAGTTGATGCGTAGTTTTTCGGATCATTCTTTTCCTGGAAATATCAGAGAGCTTGAGAACATGATCAAGCGGACCATTGTTTTAGCGAGCGAGGAGTCAGTCCTCACTGAATTGAGTAAAAAGGCGAGATTTCGTCGAGGAAGGCAGGATGAATTTCGTGCGCTTCTTGAGGAAGTCGAGGAGAGTGCAGGGGCGATTTCACTTCGAGAAGTCAGTCGTCTCGCTTCTCTTCAAGTCGAGCGAGAGGCCATCGATACAGCACTTCATCAGACAGGTTGGAACAGGAAGCAGGCGGCTCAACTTTTAGGCGTGAGCTATAAGACGCTTCTTCAAAAGATTCGGGATTGCGAGTTGACTGCATCCGGGTAGCCTCTCTGCGAGAGCGAAACGGGAACTCGATCGAGTATTCTGTTAGGCATTGGAGAAAGCGATTGTCAGTCCCGCCCAGCCAGATGAAGAATCAGCGAAAGCGTGAGCGCCTTAAAGTGGACACCTACTTTCTTCGTTCCTTAAATGACAGATTTAAGTGGTCTTCGTCTCTGCTGGTTACGAACGCGAAAGTCTGGCTGTGAGCGCGAATAGAAGTTGTGTTCTCTTGGACGCATCGATGGTGCGATCGGGTGGTGGGCATACGCACATTACAAACGTGTTGCCTGAATTGTGTAAAGTTGCCCCAGATTTAGACTTTGTTCTGATGGCTTCCTCGGCGCATTGGAAGGAGAGTTTTGACTCCTTTCCGAATTTAAAGCTGCATTCGGTGACGGAAGGCAGTATGTGGAATCGCTATTTTTACTTGCTTTCGAAAGCCAGCCGTGTGGCGAAAGCGCACAATGCAGACCTTTATTTTTCCGTCGCAGAATACACACCGCCTTCTCTCCCTTGCCCCGCAATCGCCTCCTTTAGGAATCCGAATGTATTCACTCGGTTGCGACAAGGTTGGGGGATTAAGCAAAAAGTTAGACTCGGATTTCTGAGACGATTGGCCAAGGCATCCGCGCGGAGATGCGCACGGATTCTGTTTGTCAGTCATGATTCGGCGAATTGGATTGGAGCGGGCATTGGGTTGCCCCTGGAAAAAAGAGTGGTGATCCATCACGGAATTGACGCGACGCGCTTTTCTTCTTTGTCGGCAGTGCAGGAAAGAGCCGGCGTAGGTGTCCTTTCAGTAAGCTCGGTCTACAGATACAAAAATTTCGTTAGGCTCATCGAGGCTTGGCATCTTTGGGTCGAGCGTGCAGGAAGCGCAAATGTTCCCGACTTGACAATTATTGGCGACGGGCAGGATCCGTGGTACCTAAAGCAAATGCAACGAGCGATCGATGCCACGGCAGAGGAATCTTCTCGGATCCATTTCTTAGGAGCGGTCCCTTATTCGGAAGTGCCTAGCTACTACGCGGCTGCAAGCCTTTTTGTTTTTCCGTCCTATCTTGAGACATTCGGTCATCCGCTCGTTGAGGCGATGGCGAGTGATCTTCCTGTTGTAGCTGCCGATATCCCTGTCTTTCGGGAGATCGCTGGCGATTCGGCACTGTACGCTGATCCGTATGATGTTGAAGCGTTGTCGCAAGCGATGGAGTCTGGGTTCGTAGAGGGTGGAGACGCCGCTGTGAGAATGAAAAATGCTCGTCGACGAGTTTCTGAATTAAGTTGGAATGTAAACGCGCGTCGGCTTGCAGATCTTTTTAGAGAAGTGATCTCAGAAGCTCGTCATGCTTCTTAACAATTACTTGAGTCACGATAGCTTGATGAGTGAGTCATCGTAGATGTCACGCTTTGACTCTCGATGAAAACCGTGCGGGAAGGGCTTTTGCATAGATGAAAGTATTAGTTACAGGGACCGCCGGGTTCATTGGAGCCGCGGTCGCAGAGCGTTTGCTTGCGAGAGGTGATCAAGTTATCGGGGTCGATAATCTCAATGATTATTACGATGTTAGTTTAAAGGAAGCTCGTTTGGCACGCCTCCTTCCGTATGAAGGCTTCAATGACGTGAGGCTGAGTCTTGAGGATGAAGGAGGTTTAAAAAAATGTTTTGAATCGAATCATCCTGATCGTGTTTTGCATTTAGCCGCGCAAGCTGGCGTTCGCTATTCGATCGAGAACCCTGAGGCGTATGTTAATTCAAACCTGATCGGTTTTTTTCGCTTAATCGAGGCATGTAGACAGTTTGAGATAGAGCACTTTGTGTACGCCTCAAGCAGTTCTGTGTACGGCTCGAATACTCGAATTCCGTTCTCAGTGGACGACAATGTGGACCACCCTGTGAGCCTTTATGCAGCCACTAAAAAGTCAAACGAGCTTATCGCGCATTCATACAGTCATCTTTATTCAATCCCGACGACGGGGCTCCGATTTTTTACTGTGTACGGCCCTTGGGGCCGGCCAGACATGTCTCCGTTTATCTTCGTAAAGAAGATTCTGGCAGGTGACCCTATTGATGTGTTCAATCATGGTCAGCACAAACGGGACTTTACCTACATTGATGATATTGTGGACGGAGTCGTGGGCGCTCTGGACTCTGTGGCTACACCGAACCTAAATTGGAGTGGAGATGCGCCTAGTCCTGCATCAAGTCTAGCTCCATACCGCCTTCATAATATTGGCTGCCATCAGCCGGTGGAGCTTCTAAGGTACATTGAGGTCATCGGAGACTGTCTTGGGAAAAAACCAGTCATGAATATGCTGCCTTTACAGCCAGGTGATGTTCTTGCGACTTATGCGGATATCGATTCGTTAACGGAGGCTGTGGGCTTTCGACCTAAGGTTTCTCTTGAAGAGGGCATCTCTCGCTTTGTCTCTTGGTACAGAGACTACTATGACGAACGAGGTTGATCGTTAGAGATTTGGAGTTCTCGGGCTTCATCAAGCCTCCTGAGTATTTCAGAGGGGCGATCGAGGCCGTCTCTGGGCATTAAGAGGTCGAGGGGCTTGAAGAGAGGGTGCGCGACTCGACCATGAAACTCAGAGTCTCGCCTCCGGTCATTCAGGCGCTTTTGAACAAATTTTTCGAGTCGATTAAATTCGAGATTTCCAGCCATAAGCTCTTCATACCGCAATAAAATTGATTGATTGGGCTGGGAGTAGATCGCGTTGAGCATTGCGGTGTTGTAGCTCGACCAAGCCCGTAGGGCTCTGAAACCTCGGTGGAGGCTTAGAGCATTTGCTTTGTAGTGTCGGATGACTTGGCTTGGACTTCGATAGACGCATATCAGCTTGTGCATCGGAAGTTGCTGGGCCCATAGAGGGTAGGTGAGGCACGTTAAAGGCTCTTTGAAACCCCAGTCGAGCTTCTCGGCTTGCCGCCTCTGGATGATCTCGCGCATATTTTTTTCAATCGAGGGTGAAGGCGGTGCGGTCCTCGGCTTGTAGTAGTCGAGGCTAAAGTAGGTGTCTTCTGCCGCGGCTAGAAGTTGAAGATTCACAAGGTAGGGCTCGCGCCACTCATACTTGTTATGCCGATATCCCAGTGCTTCGTCGAAGTCATCGCCCATTTTGATTCCAGAGTGATGCAGCGTTTGAGAAACGAGTGTGGTGCCTGATTTGTGCATGCCGAGGACGATGTAGATCATATAAACCTTATTTTCTACGCACGCGCCTGATCGTAGGGTGGGCCGAGATGGGGGCAATGCAAAGCCTGGAGGAGCTCTTAGATAAAGAGGAACTGCTTTTCTCTTTTTGAGAGCGTGGAGGGAGAATCAAGGTTCCGCCCCGAGGATCTTTTGAAGGTCGTCGAACAACTGCTGAGTCAGCATTTTGGTGTCGTGATTGAGTTCAATTTTTTTCCGAGCTGCCGTGAGAACGTCTATGCGACGTTGAGGTGTTAGGGAGAGTCCTCGTTGTATTGCTTCGAAAAGGCTGTGGCTATCTTCGGGGTCAGCAAGAAATCCAGACACATCGTTTTCGATGAGTTCCGGTATCCCGCTGAGTCGAGTAGAGACGACAAGAGTTCCAGAAGCCATAGACTCCATGAGGGCTACAGGGATTCCGTCTTGAGTACCGGCTTTTTTATCCCAGACGCATGGCATGACAAATAATGACGAGGATTTGAGGTATGCGTGCACTTCGGTAGGTGTTTTATAGCCGAGGAGTTCCACAGTGTCCTCGACACCGAGTTCTCGAATGAGATCCTTCAGTCTTGATTCTTCCGGTCCATATCCAATGATTATGATTTGGTGATCCACTTTATGTTGGGTCAGGATAAGCGAGGTCCTAATCAGGACATCAAAACCTTTCATGGGAACCAGGCGACCTACGCTGAGAAGAGTTGGTTTCGATATGATGGCAGGATCACGCATTGGCTCAAAGGGCAGGGGGGCAAGGGGGACGCCGCAGGGGTGGACCTGGATTCTATTTACATCAACTCTTGGATGGTTTTTCCTGATGAATCCCAAATTGTACTTTGAGATTGTATAAAACCGAGATGCTTCTTTGACTTTTGTGGGTAGAAGTGCTGAGCCATGAAAGATGTCTAGAGCGTGACTTTTGATCACACAGGGCGTTCCGTCAATCCACTGGAGCATGAGACCGAGGTTGGCACGAGTTCCTGCAAAGTGGCAAACGCTCGCCTCGGGCTGAAAGTCTCGAATTCTAGGTAGAAGTTTTCCCAGCATGAGTACATCTCTGACAATCTGAGCGAAATGCCGAGGAGTCGGTTTGTCTTTAAGAAGAGATGAGATCAGCTTGAATAGAAACTTTGGACGAAAAAGTGAAAGCCATCCAAATGTAGACCTCAGGTTAGATCCTTCGGGTCGGTATTCCGTGAGGGCTGCGAGATCAACATTTTCGGGCGTTTTAATCTCTGGCTTAGGCCATGTCGCAAAAACCTTTACGTCGCACCCGAGCCGGATTAATTCTGTGATCTCATTATGAACCCAGGTTTCGCTCGTGGAAGGGAAAATCTCCGAAAAATATGCAACGCGCACTTTGGTTCTGCCTCCGATGGGACCTTGGTCTTCCGAAGATTCTGTTCAGGACGTTGCTTTTTGGGATTCTACGCTGCTGGTGGACTGTTTCATAAATAAGAACGAACTCCAAAGTATCACAGCGTTTCATTTGACTCCAGAGCAAAGCGCGATGGAGGTTTTGGTATGATTCCTTAGGTTAGGAGTTTTTAAAAACCTTTCATTGAGGGCTGAACCCGCCGATTCGTGACTGAACGCGGTGCACTTGCTAGTTTTTACTTTTCTTATTCAGGAGTGGCTATGGCGCTTGGAGTGAATTCAGTTCGCAAGTCCTTGTCTCTCATGTTGCGTACTGTTTCCAATTGGCACCGTCCAAGTGGTTTGCCCAATGTCTTCGTGTTCACGACACCCAGGAGCGGTTCGACTTGGTTGATGGAGCTGATTCAGAGTCAGCCTGGTTTTAAGTGTTGTAGTGAGCCCCTCGATCTCCGCGTTGAAGGGGTATCAGAGAACCTCGGGCTGGACTCCTGGGAGGATCTGTATCAGGACGAATCGTGGCCTCAGGTCAAGGCGTACTTTGAAGGGTTGTGCAGTGGGCGAATAAAATTTTTGAATCAGTCTCCGTTTATTCCTTTTTACCGACCCTATACAAAACGTTTGGTAGCCAAAGTTTTGCATGGAGGAGAGGCGCAAATCGAGCGTCTAAGTCAGTCTTGTGGTGCACGGGTGGTTTTTTTGCTCAGGCATCCGATTGCAGTGAGCCTGTCCAGGGTCGAAACGCCACGTCTAGAGGCATTTCTCCGGAGCGACTACCGCAAGAATTTCAGTCAAGAGGAACAGGACTTTGCTTGGGATATCATTCGGTCAGGATCAGATTTGCAGAAGGGAGTGCTCGACTGGTGCCTGCAGAATGCTGTGCCTTTACGAAACCTAGAGCGTGAATGGATTGTGATTAGCTATGAAGAATTGGTTTTAGCGCCCGAGCCTATTCTTTCTCGCTTGACGACGGGTTTGGATCTGGAGTCTCCGTCCAGGCTATATAATGGACTGAGCAGGCCTTCTGAAACGGTCAGGAAATCAGACCAATTGACCGCCGACGTACTCAATGCGCCCATGGAAGAGTCTAAGAAATGGTGGTTGGTTGGAAAGTGGAGGGAGAAAGTTGACGAAGATTCAGAACGCAAGGCCATGCGTATTCTGGAGTATTTCAAGATTGATCTGTACCGGTTTGGCGACATCTTGCCTCACTCGCCTCTTTGGGTGGGTCAGGAACTGAAAGCGCCGCCTCGATCTGAATCCTGAATTGTGAGTTGCTCTAGATAACAGTCCTCAGTTATGCGGGTGATTCTCTCTAGGGCATAGTGAGCTACGGCATAGTTCCGTGCGGCCAATCCACAAGCGACGTGTCGTTCGTGATCATTTTCTAGAATTGAAAGCGCTTTAGCCAAAGCCTCTCCATCTCCGACATCAACGATCTCACCGACATCGGCAGCCTTAAAGATGTCTTCACTTCCTGATACGCGAGTGGAGACCACGGCGAGTCCGCTAGAGAGTGCTTCCATCAAAGAATTGGAGAGCCCCTCGATATCAGAGGAGAGAGCGTATGCATCAACGGCTTGATACCAGTGCAAGGGTGTCTCGGTGTAGCCCACGACTCGAATTGTATTCCTGACGTCAGTAGCTTTCGCCCACCGCCGTACGTCCTCAAGCAGGGCTCCGCTTCCGAGTAAAATGAGTTCAACGTTTTTTGTCTTGGATGCAAAACGTTCCCAAGCGTCGATGAGCATCTTATGATTTTTTTCAGGGCTCATTCGAGCGGCTGACAAAACAGCAAAACGACTGTGGATGTTAAGTTCAGCGCGTATTTTCTGTTTTTCAGATTGAGTGACGGGTTTGAATACTTCTGTTTCAAGAGCATTCGGAATCAACGCGACGCGTTTGTCGGAGAATCCAAATGCCTTCGCTTCTTCTTCTGCGCGCTTGCTTGTTACAATGCAACACGAAATATTTCGATGCAGCCATCGTAGGGCAGCTCCGAGTACTCCTCTAGGGAGTGTCGCGTCTAGGCCTTGCCGACCCGTATTTGTCAATTTAAGCAGAGTAGGTTTTCCGAAGACGAGACCTACGAAAGCGGAAGCCCCTGCGGACCAGCCGTACTGATGAACGTGAATGATGTCAAAATGACGAGCTCGGGTGAGCAAGAAAAATAAGAGCGAAAGGGTTGACGTGACGGAGTGAAGGCCTCTCAAGTAGATGACCGGAATTCTGTAAATGATGACACCATTGCTTAATTCGCGTCGGGGCCAATCTGTGCTTCGACGTTCAGTGACCACCTCTACTGAATGCCCTCGGGCGACAAGCCCCTCGGATAATCGTTCGGCCGCTCTCTCGTAACCACCGGCGATCGGTCTGAACTGTGGCGAGACCATAAGGATTTTGAGGCTCTGGGTAAGATTGGGTTTCAATTCATTAAATCCAAATAGCGTCGACTGATTTCATCCCAGGAGTAGGCTTTGATTCGCTCGAAGACGTTCCGTTTAAAGCTTTCTCTCAGAGAGGAGTCACAGGCGAGCCTGAGTAATGCCTGGGCCATTTCGTCGAGATCGTCGGGCTCGACGATATATCCGGTTTTTGAATTTACGATAAGGTCCTGACTTCCGCTGATATTCGTGACTACGGCAGGAAGTCCCGCGGCCATAGATTCGAGAACGACAAGGGGCATCATCTCCCAAATGGACGGAGAAAAGAGAAGGTCTGCTTGCTGATAGGCTCCGACCAAATCGTCTCCGTGGAGCACATCGCAAAGTTTAACCCGATCGCCCAGGTTGAGCTGATTTAAAAGCGGCTGATGTTGGTCGACCTTGTCGCCAACAATCACGTAAAAAATGCCTTCCTGGTTCTTTGCAACATTTGAGAAGGCTCGAATGCCGGAAGCATAGTTTTTTTGAGGATGCTCTCGTCCTACACTCAGGACAATAACAGCATCCTCAGGGAGGTTTAGTCGCTCTCTAAAGTTGAAATCGATTTGTTTCTGAAATCGATCAATATCAACCCCGTTGGGGATGTCTCGGATAACTGAGGGAGAGACGCCTAGATCCTCCATCATGGCGCGAGCATGACTGCTGATGGCGATGGCTCCGATGGAGTGGTTCAGGGCGTTCTTCAGCTCTCGGTCTATCCCGTATTTTCGGCGATGCCCCCAGTCGAATAGCGTGATATCGCGGCCGTGGCAGGTGATGACATAGTCTCTTCGCGGACGTAGAGATTCGAGCCAATGCCCTGTCGGGTAGCCCATGTGAAGTGAGATGAAGTCGGGTTCAAACTCGTCGAGAATCTTTTTGATGGATCGTCTTGTATACCATGCAAAAGGAAAACGATGAAATCCAAATCTCGGAGCGCCTCTGAGCATTTCAAATTTGGCAACGGAATAAGTGGCATTGGGGTGGGTGACCGTGTCCGTTACACGGTTGAGCACCAGTACCTGGTGCCCTTGTTTGCTCCACTCATGGGCGAGGTTGTGAACGACGAACTCCATCCCCCCGACCGTGGGTAGAAAGCTGGGAGTGACAAGGGCGATTTTCACAAGGCTCTTTCAGTTTGCAGCAGTCCGGCCGGATTGGCTTCAAAGCCGGAAGCTTCTGTTGTGAGTCCGCGCCTTGGCTCGGCTGGGTCAATTAACATTTTCAGCATAAAAATGACCATAGGAATAGCCATCCCAGAGGCTGTATGGACGGTGTGCGCAAACATTCCATAGTAGAGAATATTGAGAGACAGCAGGCCAGGGACGAGGGCGCGTCTCCATCCATATCGAAGCATCTGAAAGAGTCCCCACGAAACAAGAGTGAGGTAGAGGAGGAGTCCGCCGACACCGTAATCGTAGACGACAGTCACGAAGGTATTGTGACTGGCGGTACCGTAGTAGGCGCTGGCCCCTAAACCTCTGCCTGTCCAGAAAAACTCGGTGACGCGTTCAAGAGACCAAAGTAAACGGGTAAGTCGACCCTGAGACGATGAGTCGGATGCGTCGAGAGCGAGGAGGCTTTCAATGCGCCAGAGCGATTGGAGGTCAACTCCAAAAATGGAAATGATCAAAATGCTCCCTACGGTCAGAAGTATTCCGGTGATAGCCGCAACAGAGATTCGGCTCGAGGCGCTCAGTCCTCCGGTTTGATTAGGTGCAAAGAGATAGACCAGAGTCAAAAATGTCCCAAACAAGATTCCAGATCGACTGAAAGTGACAAGGATGGCGAGGTAGGTGAGTCCGACGAGAAGGAGCCCTTGTTTGGTACTTCGGAGAGGATTGATTGCGATGGGAAGCGTCGCACACAGGACCGCTGCGGATATATTGGGGTCCATCCATAGTCCGGCCGCACGCCCAGGTGCTCGGGAAAAGGGGAGGGTGAAGACGATATCTATCAGATTAAGGCCGATGGTGATGAGGAGTGAGATCGTGGCCGCGGTTTTGAGAACTTTTTCCCCGTCTTTGTCGAGAAGGATAAGTGACATTCCCCCGATGGCTGATAGGTAGACGACGCGATTGGTAAAGGCGCCATACGCAAAGCTGCCATAACTCGAGTCTAGATACATCAGAGCCGGAATGATTGCGGTGAGGGTCCATATCCAGATCAGGGGCTTGGTCGCAATTTGGATCAAACTTTGAGGTCGAGTTAGGGCTACCCAGACGAGCAGGATTCCGGTCATGACGTAGTAGGTCAGAAAAGGGAGTATGAATGAGAAACCTAGATAAAGATTCGCCATCCAGTAAGTCATCCAGAATACACCGACAATGTAATGGAGACTCCATTTCTTTTCCTGATTGACCGTCAGGTTGGGCGATTCAGAAGTCATTGAGACTCGCCGATTGAAACAGCGGAATGGGTGGTGATGGAGCGTGCGATGGCAAAGGTGACCTCGGAAGTTGAGATGAGATCAGATAATTCGAAAGGTGAACCTTGGCCCTTACGCAAGGCGAGGATGAATTCTTTGATCGCCGTCGTCTGACCTTTGTCTTGGTTGAGTTGCTTGAAGTCTTTGCTTCCAATAATTTGCGTTTGCTTGAAGTTGTCGCAAATGGCTGTTTTGCCTTCAGCGGAGACACTGAAGCGCTCTTTGGGCAATTGGGCATGGCTTTGAGTGAGATACGAGAGAGTAGCCGTCGACCCGTCTGCGTAGCTTATTATTGCTTGAACAGAGTCATCTGATTCTAGATCTCGAGAGTTCGCCTGCGCGTACACTCGAATCGGCATGCTCTGGATAAAGAAGGAACATAGGTCGATAAAGTGACACATCTCTCCGACGATTCGCCCCCCTCCTTCATTTTGATCGGTGACCCAAGTGCCTCGAGGGGTAGGTCCTGCCGAGATGAGATATTGGATATTCATAGGCTCTGTGCGCCCTTCGAATATTTTTTGAATATTTCTCGAGTGACTCGAGAATCTGCGGTTGTAACCCACCATGAGTGGGCTTTTTTTGGCAGCTTCGCAGACGGCTAAAACTTCACTTGGATTCATGCCGATTGGTTTTTCGAGCCAAACGGCTTTACCGGCGTTGAGAGCGAGAGACGCTTGACGTGCATGAAGGTGATGCCGTGTGGCGATGAAGACAAGGTCTACGTCTTCGCTGAGAATCGCATCGTCTATGTCCGTGCCGTAACGTTCGAAATCGAAACGTTCAGCGGTTCTGTGCGCCGAGGGTCCGGTGGCAGTGACTAATGATACGCGACGGATTCCAGACTGCCCGGATAATGCAGGAAGCAGCACCGCCTTGGCGTAGTTTCCGGCTCCGACGAAGGCGAGCCCAAGATCCTGGTTCGACGCAGGTCTTCCAGAAGATTTTTTGAGTTGAACCGTTCTTGTAAAGTCAGGCGATTCGTCATAGCGGAAGAGAACGGCCAGTGACTTTCGTTGGCCTTGGGCCAGGCGATCGTAGGCTTCTTTTGCTTCATCGAAATTGACTGTTTCTACATCGAGGGCGTTGGGTTGTATGCTGCCCTTCTCTGCAAGGTGTAAAAACGTTTGAAGGTTTCTATTCTCGGTCCATCGAACATAGGGAAGGGGGTAGTCAAGTCCGAGTTCTTCATATCGTCGATCATATCTTCCTGGTCCGTACGACATGCTGAGGCGAAGCTCAAGTTCTTTTTCGTAGAAGGTTCTACGATCGAGGGAGAGCGGCATGGCTCCTACGACCACCACGCGTGCCTTTGGTCGGCACAGATTTGCAGCCAATTCGATTGGAGCTGAGGTGTCAGAGGACGCGGTAATCAATGCAAAGTCAACGCCATATCCCCCTGTGACCGAATTCCTCCACCCCTCTTGAAGCGCCTCGGGCTTTGCTCCCCATTCGGCGCCCTGGTCAAGCGCTTGGTCAATCCGGTTTTGGTCGATGTCTACACCGAGCACACGACAGCCATTGGCTTTCAGGAGTTGGACCGCTAGCTGCCCGATTAATCCGAGCCCGACAACCACTACGATCTCGCCAAGGCTTGGATCGGCGACTCGAATGCCTTGGAGAGCAATGGCACCCAGTGTAGAGAAGGCAGCCTGTTCCATCTCAAGTTCATCTGGGATGCGTGCGACCAGATTTTCGGGAACTGTGATTAGCTCAGCATGATTGGCATAACCTGCTCCTGCACAGGCGACTCTGTCCCCAACTGCAAAGTCGTCGATCCCTTCTCCCACGGCTATGACTCGTCCTGCAGAGGAGTAACCCAGGGGTTGAGGTGAGTCCAGTCGGTTGACGACTGTACGGTAGGTGGGAAGAGGTCCTTCTTGCTTCACCTTTTTTAAGACTTGGCTCACCAAGTCGGGCCGGCTGCGAGCTTTGCTGAGGAGGGATTTTTGGGCGAAGTCCATAGCCAGTTTTTCGGTGCCTGGCGACATCACGGAAAAATGATTCTGGATCAGGAGTTGACCCGGTTCAGGCGAGGGCGCCGGAACGTCAAGTATTTGAAGCTCGCCGGTGCGTGCACTTTGGACGATTTGCTTCACGCGGATTCCCCTCTGAAACTTCGTTTCTTGGACTTCGTAGATGGCTTAAACATTTTCGATGTGCCCCTTCCAACCAGGGTGAGGGGTAAAATGGATTTCTGATTGAAGTTCAGTGAGAGCGTACACTTCGAGTTCAGAACTCACCTTCTTTTGTTTCGGCTCCCCGATCTGGACGTCGGAGATTCTTTTTACCTGAGTAATGGGCAACTCTTTAGCCCTCATGATTTCGTGAATTTTCGAAATTCGATTGGGGTCGAAGTTCATGAGGCGAACGGCCGCTAAGTCCACCGCGATGGGGTCCGTGGAGGCCAATACGACTCCTAGAGGGACATTGTTCGTTGCGAGGGGTCCATTTCCCTGACCGGCGACGATGGCATCGATGATTGTCAGCACTGTTCGAACGGGCGATGAGGCCTCAAGGTGGACGCCTCGGCGATCGCTGTAGTACACACATCGATTTAGGTCACCGCACATCCGCCAAGTGGTTTGATTTCCATACCAGTTTCCGGAACGGATAAAGTCGTCGCCTCGAGTAGCAATCTCAAATTTCCGGTAACGTCGAGCGATCCCGATTGCTTTCCCTTGGCCCAACAGAGAACGGCTCATCTCGACGAGTCGACTGCGAGCTCGGTCGAGGAAAGCACTCCCGGGGAATTCGTCTCCGCCTTGCGCGACTCCACCGGCAGAGTGGTGGGGGAGCCAGTTTTTGTCTCCGTTGATTCCAACCATATTTTTAAGCGCCAATGTGACGCCGGTTTTTTTATGCGTTTTTAACTTTGGTAAGTTGATAATGAGGTCTGCTGAGAGCACTGTTTCTGAGAGGAGGTACGCGTTTCGGCCTTTCGAGTGATGCTCCGAAGTGGGGCCTGGGTCGTAGTCGGCTCCACGAAATAGATTGGGATCGAGTCCAGAGTTTGTGAAAAAACTTTTCGAACCCAAGTCGACCGCACGGTAGCCCTTAGGGTCTCCGGGTAGAGGTCTTCTTGAAACGATGACGCCGTCTTTGAATTGCACAGTCTCTCGCCTGAGATCAATGATCTCAAGCTCAAAGTTATGGGTGTCTCGAAAATACGCTTGAATTTGGTCCAAGCCTGTAAGTTCTCGGATAATCTCAAAGTCACAGTCTTGCTGTGCAGCTTCAGCGATGACGACTCTTCCAGTTGAACCAACAGCCAAGAAAGCAAAGTCGGCCACAGCTCTGACGATCGCTCCATGTGTGATTACGCTCTCTACACTGGCCTTGCTGTCACGGGAACTTTCGGGATTCCAGTGCCGTATGAAATTCGGCTTGAGAACGATGGTTTGGCCTTTGGAAGCGAGCGAGGAGAGCGGATTCCAATGGCTCGATCCGCGGTTTTCAGCATCGAGCCCCATCCCGATCAATGCATCGCGAACCGCGGAAAAGACGTGATTCGAAGGGACGTCATCCAGATTTTGTTTAAAACCATCGAATTCTGGGTAGTGGCATTGTGGAGGCCATGGCGCCTCAATACCGTCATAGCCATTGGGGCCGCGCCCAAGTCCGACTCGAACGAGAGAGGCCCTTTCTTCTTCTTCCGAAACGTTCATTTTGAGCACCGCTGTACTGTCTCTTTGACGAACGCCAGCATGCTCTCAGCTAGTTTTTCGCGTAGAAAATGGTCTTCTACCCACTGGCTTCCTGCTTTCGCTCTTCGCTGAGCTTCCTCTGGGTTGTTTCGAATTTCCTGAATGGCATGGATTAAGGCATGAGGGTCTTCGGGGTCGATGGTTAAAGCCACGTCGGCCGCCTCAGCCATTTCTCTTATCTCACCTCGTGCTGCAACAATTACCGGACGTTCCTGCGCAAGAAACTCAAAGATTTTTGATGGGATGACAGTCTCAAATACGGGAAGGTCCCGGAGGCATACAAGTAAAATGTCAGTGGTCGCGATCCAATCGGGCATCATTTCGCGGGGCTGGAGGCCCGTGAGCTTGACGTTCTTAAGCCTCTTCTCATGGATAATCGCTTCAAGTTTTTTCTTTTCAGCACCATCACCGATAAGCAAAAATGCAATTTCCGGCTGTTGACGTAATTCTTCGGCGGCTTCGATGAGAGTTTCAAGCCCATGAGCAAGGCCAATTGTTCCCAAATAACCGACGCAGAAGCGACCTTCGAGATTGAATCGTGCACGTAACTCATGAGACGGAGGCTGCGGCTTGAAACGGTTCCCGTCGATGCCATTGTAGATAAGCTCTATCTGTTCTCTCGGGTAGTCAAGCTGCGTGATGTGCGTAATGAACGCGCGCGTATTTACGACGATTCCATTCGCGCTGTGATACATGGACCGTTCAAGCCACTCAAGCATATTTAGAAGAATGCCTTCATGTAATTGGCCCAACTCCACAATAGATTTGGGCCACAAATCTCGAATTTCGAGAATGAAGGGGCGGCGCTTTAGTTTCGCGATGAGACCGCCCGCAAGGCCACAGAAGAATTGCGGACTTGTCGCGATGACGACATCTGGGCTGCTTACCCGAAAGGAAGCGACGACTGACATGACGGAAAAGAGGAGAAAATTTAAAATACGCTTGNCGAATCCAGCATTTGAGGTGAGCAACATCCACGTTCGGATGACTCGGATCCCGTCGACTTCTTCTTCTTGGAGAAAGCGATTCCGGTACCCAGGGAAGAGTTCTCCGGCAGGATGATTGGGAACGCCTGTCACGACGGTGACTTGATGTCCATCCTCCACCCACTTCCGGCAATGTTCGTGAGTTCGGCTCGCCGGCGCATTGACTTCAGGCGGAAAGTAGTGGCTAATAAATAGGATATGCACGGTGTTTTCCGGCTTTCAGAGTCCTTTGTCTAAGAGAGCTAATCCAAAACGGNGGGTCCGTCTTAGGTTAAGCGTTTTAGTTAGGCACGAACTTCGTCAGCATAGGTGCGATTTCTTGAGCGATCGAGAGAAAGGTTTGCTCAGCCCTTTCCTCATCGCCGTGAACGATGGGGATGGTAAAACGTACGAGTGATCCGTCCGTCCGTCCGGAGAGGGCTCTGTCCATGAACATATACATGACTTTTTCATGGTCTCTGGCAATGACTCGCCCTCTCGACTGATACCAGAAGTATACGAGGTTTCTGAGATTGCCTTTTGCGATGACCATACGTTTTGCTTCGCCATCGATGCCGACTTCAAGAGGGACGACATCACTCTGAATGATATCCCAGCCGGATCCCGGGAGGCAGTGCTCAGGAGGATGGATGATATTGTCATTCCCTCCGGTATCGCGCGTCTGGCTTTGATGATAACCCACATAGACGTTGGCCATGACTTCTTCCNTTGGGTCGACGAAATCACAGAGCAAGTAGTCGGTCACATCTAGCTTGACAAGCGTTTCAGGTGTCATTTCGATGATTTCCTTGCACGNCCAATTCCCGAAAGTGAGGGGGAACTCGACGAAGCCGACTCTCTCCGGGAAGACATCGTTCTGCGCGAAGAAGCGAAACGTGTATAGATTTAGGCCAATAAAGAGAAGGGCAATGAGAAGTCGTATCATCCTGTTCGAAATCTCCTGAACTTGTCTACCACGATGCCGAGCAGGCTTCCTTCTGTTAGAAGCACCAAAAAGGCAACAGTGAAAGTAATCATTCCTTGGAATTCATGTATGAATCCTGTTGCAGCCTGTTGTCCGAAGTGATGCGCGAGCAGCCCGGTGAGGGCGACTCGAAGAGAGTTAATGACCACGGCAATTGGAATCGTAGAAGCGACGAGAAAAATTTGCTGGATGGGTTTGCCAGGTCTAAAGAAGTGCGCGAAGACAATTCCTAAGGTGAGGAGCGCCATGAGCGAGCGTAACCCACTGCAGGCCTCTGCAACGAAGAGGTCGCTATGCGCCATATGGATGATGTTGCCCTCTAGGAGTACTGGGATTTTGAGCATTTGGAGAGCGTCAACGGCCCATTGGGCAGCAACGAGTTGTAGAGGGAAAGCGATGAGATTGACCACAGATTGGGGTAAAGGCACCATGAGGAAAAGAAAGGCCATGGGGAAGAGCAGAAGCTTGAAGACTTCGCGTCCCAGGAAGAAGAGAACGATCCCCATGAGGGTGATGATGTAGCTTGCGCGGAGTGGGGTAAGCAGACCTCCGAGCTGTCCTGCAGCAAGGGTGAGTAAGCCGATTGCCATGAAGGCAAGTCCCCACCAGTTACTTTCGACCGGAGCCGCAGTCAGGTAGTACTTTTTTTCGTAAGCAAAGTAGAGAGCGAGAGGAGCGATGAGGAAGCCATGACTGTAATCAGGCACAACTTGCCAGTGGTTCACCATCGCCTGGAGTATGGGAAGGTACACGACAGTGAGTAAGCCGATGACAAGAAGAGTCTGCCAGACGAGTGATTTGCGAGAATTGCCAATCATTCGAGAGTCCATTGCAGCGGATTCACTCATAGGGAGCCACCTAAATCTTTTTCAAGGATATCTATAATTCGCTTGGCGCTGTGTCCGTCCCAAAGGTCTGGAGTACGGCCAAACTTGCCATCGCCTCGAAGAGCCTTCTGGGCCTCAGCCAAAATAGCCTCGGGACGGCTTCCTACGATTGTATTGGTTCCTTCCAGCACAGTGATCGGTCTTTCCGTATTTTCCCTGAGAGTTAGACAGGTGACCCCGAGTGCCGTGGTTTCTTCTTGGATCCCCCCTGAGTCTGTCAGCACCAGTTTTGCTTCTGACATTAAATGGAGGAAGTCGAGGTAACCGAGAGGTTCGGTCAATCGAAGGCTTGTCTTGACGCCTCCTAACTTTTCTTCAATCGCGGCTCTTGTTCTTGGATGCACCGGGAAAATGATCGGGATTTGTTTGTGAATTTTTTCGAGGGCTTCAAAGAGTCCTTGCAGCACTCTCGGGTCGTCTACATTGCTCGGTCGATGAAGGGTCAGGAGACCATATTCATTGGGAGCTAAGTTCAAACGCTTCAGAGTATCTCTTCTTTTTGCCTCTTCTAGGTTACTCAGAAGTGTATCGATCATGACATTTCCCACATGGTGAATTTGGTCAAGCGTGTGTCCTTCATTGAGCAAATTCCCTGTAGCTTCTTCCTCGGTGGTAAATAGCCAGGTGGATATTGAATCAGTGAGTATTCGGTTGATTTCTTCAGGCATTTCCCGGTCACCGGACCGAAGTCCCGCCTCAACATGAGCAATGGGTACACCTAGCTTCACGGCTGCCAGACTTGCAGCCAAGGTCGAATTCACGTCGCCGACGACCAAAAGCGCATGAGGTTTTTGCGCGAGGAGCACCTGCTCCATCTTTACAAGAACAGCGGCAGTCTGCTCAGCGTGGGTTCCGGAGCCCACCTCAAGATTGAGATTGGGTTGAGCGATGCGTAGGTCGCTGAAAAAATTTTCAGACATGGCTTGGTCATAGTGTTGCCCGGTGTGCACCAGGTAGGCCTCGACATTCGACCGAGACTCAATCTCGCGTAGAAGGGGGGCGATTTTCATAAAGTTGGGCCTGGCCCCAGCAACAGCTACTACGCGAATCGCTTCGGCGGAAGTCTCTTTTTGTTTTTGGGCCATAGGACTTTCTTAACGTTTGTGATCCGTTTAGTTGAGATAGTCGGTCGGTTTCAATAGTTCACTTGAGGAAGAACTATAGACCAACTTGACAATATTCCCTGGGGGATTCAGGGGGGTGTGAGCGATGCTGATTTTGAGTGAGTTTAGATGCCGCCACTTGCCAGTGGGGCGGGTCTAAAAAGCAACACTATTTTTTAGAAATGGAAAGTTTTGAATTTAATTCTTTTTCTTCGGCAAGGTTCGGGCGATAGACGCACTAGAATTCACAATATTGGAATTCTATTTCCTCGCTCTTGAGGAATTTATTTTCATTTTGAGTCAATTGAAGGATCAGAAGAAGCAAAGCGACGTGTTGTATCGCTCAGGATAGGGTGCCGGCTTCCTATTGGGTGATTNATGACCGCTTCTGAAAGTGGCCTGATGAGGTATTTGTGACGATGACAGATCGTTTCCGAGTCTTGGTGATCGATGATGACCCTGGGGTACGGGAGTATCTCCAGACCCTGGCCACTCGCCAAGGCTATGAAGTGTTTGTTGCGCCCGATGGCGAAACGGCTCTGGCGAACTTGGATGAGACGAAGCCAGACGTCGTGACGCTAGATGCGATTCTGCCGGGTTTAGATGGTTTGGATGTACTCAAGGGATTGAAAGAAAGTCTTCCTCAGGTTCCCGTCATCATGCTCTCTGGTCATGGTCATGCTCGCACCATTGTGCAGGCGATGCAGCTGGGCGCTTCCGATTTTCTGCGCAAGCCGTTCGAGGTCGAAGAGCTTGATCTTGCATTCAAGAAAGCTCTGGAGACGAATGCTCTGAAGGAAGAAGTGGTCACTCTTCGTGACCGGGTCCGGACCGAAGCCGATAGTTTGTTGCTCGGAGGCGACAACCCAAAGATGCGCGAGGTGCGCGAGATTATCGAACAGGTAGCCGGCACCGATATTACGGTCTTGATTCGAGGCGAGAGCGGGACAGGAAAAGAACTCGTGGCTCGTTCCTTGTTTCAGCTGGGCGACCGAAGAGATCGACCTTTTGTAAAAGTTAATTGCGCTGCGCTTCCGTCCGAACTTTTGGAAAGTGAACTTTTCGGTTTTGAAAGAGGCGCTTTTACGGGGGCTCAAAAACGTAAGCTTGGAAAATTTGAATACGCCAATGGTGGTACTATTTTCCTAGATGAAATTAGCGAGATGGCCCCGGCGCTACAGGCTAAGCTTCTGCAAGTGCTCCAGGATGGTGAGTTCTCTCGTCTCGGAGGCGAGAGTGATATTAGAGTGGATACGCGTATTATCGCGGCAACCAATCGAGATTTGGATAAAGCCGTACGATCCGGTGAGTTTAGAGAAGACCTTTATTACAGGCTCAACGTAGTGACCATTCAGTTGCCTGCTTTAAGAGACCGAATCGATGCCGTCCCACTCTTGATCGAGCATTTTGCGGGTATGTACAGCGAACAGTACAGAAAGGATATGCCGCTCCTATCAGCCGAAGTCATGAAGGAACTGATGGCCTATCGCT
Source organism: Deltaproteobacteria bacterium (assembly GCA_002691205.1). GTDB lineage: Bacteria > Myxococcota_A > UBA9160 > UBA9160 > UBA4427 > MED660. The sequence continues at coordinate 26,364 of NZHD01000097.1, read as the reverse complement.
GGCCTGGCAACNTTCGTGAGCTTGAAAATATGATCAAGCGAACCGTAGTCCTGGGGAATGAACATGCGATTTTGAAAGATCTTGAAAAGAGTGATCTGGGGGAGGACGTTGAAGACAACGGCGAAGGTCTTGACTTCGCTCAGTTGGACGTCGACGTCGCGAGTGGCGAAGGCCTTGACCTGAAAGCCATTTCAAAGCGCGCTTCGCGAATCGCTGAAAAGAAAGTGATAGAGCGAGTTTTGGCACAAACTCGCTGGAATAGAAAAGAGGCCGCTGAAAAGCTTCAGATCAGTTACAAGGCCTTACTTTATAAAATGAAAGAGAACGGTCTGAGCGATGGATGATTCAAATCAGAGAGATGTCTAAGGGATGAATATGTACGGTCGAGATTTACAGAAGATTTTTATCGCAGTCCTTCTTCTTTCATTGGGGCTCATAGCCTGTGCGCGTCCAAGCGTCACGCCGCCGGTGGAGGAAAAGGCCGGGAAACGGGTCCCGTATGTGATCGGAATTCCAGATGTTTTGAGAATTTCAGTTTGGCGGAATCCAGAGCTAAGTGTGGACGTTCCTGTTCGAAATGACGGCAAGATCTCTGTGCCTTTGGTCGACGATATCCAAGCCGAAGGACTGACCCCGTCTGAACTAAAGGAAGTTATTGCTGAGCAACTTTCAGAATATATCGTGACGCCTGATGTGACGGTGATTGTCCTACAGGCCAACAGTCATATGATCACGGTTGTGGGTGCGGTGGGGCGTTCAGGGACCATTCCGCTCACTCGGGAGATGAGAATCCTTGACGCTGTGGCCGCGGCCGGAGGCTTCACGACCTGGGCAAAGAAGAGCGACATACGCCTGCTTCGTCCCACAGCCGATGGAAGTGATTCCTATCGTTTTAATTATGGGGCCTATGTCGCAGGCAAGGCACACAGCTCAAACATGTTGCTTGAGCCAGGCGATACAATCGTCGTCCCTGACTAAGGTTTTCGTTGGTGATTAATTTTTTTAAAAAAATTTTGCTTCTCGCAATGGTCGCATTCCCGACTTTGGGGACGGCTGACAGTTTTCAGTTCGCAGTCGATCAAACTTTGATTGGAAAGACAAATGCGACCAGAGGTCTGGGAGGAGCAGAGAGCTTCGGAGATGGGATCTATAGGGTTTCACCCGAAGGAGTTGCGAGCGGTAAACATGAGTATTTGACATACGAAGTCATTTATTCGCCCGCCTACTTTCAATACTTCCGGGCGAGCAACAGGAGCGGTTGGGACCAATATGGCTTTCTGAGGGCGAGTATTAGGCCCACGGAGAGAGACCGAATCGATATTTTTTTTAGAGCGGCATACATCAATTTAAACCGGACCGAAGTCTTGACGACTGAGGATGGTGCGACTGATTTTTTCGCGACTCAACTTGGAGAGGTGACGCAGCTAAACGGGAATCTGAATTATTCCCATAGTTTTAGCCCGAGGACTAAATTCTCATCCATCTTTAATTTTCAGGAATACAATTACACACAGGGCCAAAATACAGACAATCGCAACTTGGGTCTCACCCTGCAGATCCAAACTCAAGTGCAACCCAGGTTGCTTGTTGGCGTAAGCTTTTTGACAAATTATCGAGTATTCAAAGACGAGTCTGGAGAGGCCTTTCGATTTCAGACGACCGTAAATCCAAATCTCATTTTGAATTATGCGCTCAGCCCTCGATGGGCTTTCTCTGCGACCGCGGGGCCCAGCGCCATCTTCACGGAAGAGGCTGTACCCAATGGCTTTACGGTAAGCCGCTTTGGGGCTGGTTTAAGCGATAATCAGTATCTAGCCTATGACGGCTGCCAATTTTATACGGGCACGGAGCGCCTCTTTGGAATAGGCGCTTGCCCAGTGGGTGTAGGGGCTCAGAATCTGCCTCCCGATTATCTAGAGCAAGTTTCCTTCGTCACGTTTTCTCCCAATTCGAGACCGAGCAGCTCTACGACGGATCAGTTCACGTACTTCATGAATGCAAGTCTGCGTCGAAAAGGAATGACGACTGATTTCTCGCTTTCGTATTCCAGGAGAGAAGATGCCTCTCAGGGAAACGCCGCTCTGACCGTGATGGACACGGCTTCGGCACGATTTTTTGGTGTCTGGGGTGAAAAATGGTCCTGGGCGGTAAATGCGGGTTGGCAAAGACGCGTTACGAACCTTACTCAGCCTCAGTATATCCTTCTTGCTCAAGATAGTGGAATCCGGTCAGACGCAGACTTTGCCATTGCAGAGGCAGGGGAACTGGCCTCACAGCAGGTGACGCTCACTCAAGAGACATCTCAAGTCTGGGCTGAAGGGCGTCTAATTAGGAGGCTTACGACGAATGCCAGTTTAAATCTTCGTGTTCGATACTTGCGTTGGTTAAAATTGGAACTCTTCACATCCTCCGCACCTCTGTATGGCGACCTCATGGCGGATCTCAGTTTTGAGTACGCTTTTGAACCATTTTTTTTTTAGTAGTGTGATTAGTTAAGGGACTGAAATAGTGAATCTCCAGGATGGTCTTCAAATTTCGGACGTGATCGGAATTGTTCGGCGGCGCGGCCGAGTCGTTGCGTGGACCTCCGGTATCATCATTTTATTTTTTTACTGGATCGTGATGGCACTTCCAAATCAGTATTCTTCTTACGCGACTATCCTCGTGGAACCCCAGGCGATTGATGAAGCACTTGTGACAGCCGGCGTCCGTGAGCGAGATCTTCAAGAGCGCCTCGGGATCATGTCAGCTCGTATTTTGAGTCGTGCGCGTATTTCGAAGCTGATTGACGAATTTGACCTTTATCCGGAAGAATCGGCGACAATGCAACGGCAGGAAGTAATTGATTTAATGCGGTCAGCTCTCTCCGTTGAGCCTGTATTGAGTGAATTGGAGTCGGATAATCGAAATGCCGATGTAGTGGATTTTAATCGATTTAAGATCGTCTATCGGAATTCAGATTCCAAGACGGCAGCTGTGGTCGCTCAAAGTTTGGCTAACGATTTCCTCGATGCCAATATCACGGCACGGATTGCAATTTCCCAGCAAAGCCTTTCTTTCATGGAAGACTCAATGAATTCGCTGAGGGAGCAGGCGGAAAGCGCGGAGTCCGAAATTAAAAATGTAAAGCGTGAAAACGCAGGACATCTCCCAGAAGACCTCCCGACGAACCAGCGCATTCTTGAGCAATTAATCGCTCAGATGAGAGAGGCGCAGCGGGCATTGGCTTTGGCTCGAAGTGATGAATCTTTTTGGAAGAGCCAAGTGATCGTGGCTGAGAGCATGGTGGGCGGGAATGATCGCACGAGTCCAGCCTATCGGAGGAAAACGTTAGAGAGTGAGTTGTCAGCGATGGAAGCGCGAGGTTATACGGAAAAGCATCCGGATGTAGCTCACGCTCGTCAAGAACTTGTTCTTTTACAAGAGAAGCAAGACCTCAGGAGAGCTGAGAGTGATAACTCGGATGACAGCTCAAAAGATAATTCAAATGATTCATACGCCGAACAAAATGCGAAATCGGAGCTTCGGCGTGCAGGTCTTGCAGCCATCGCGGCTCAGGAAGACATAGACCGGCTTGCGGCTCAGCAGGAATCTGTACAGGAGGAAATTGCAGCTACGCCTCTTGTGGCGGAGCAACTCAATGCTCTAGAGCGTGAGTATCGGTCTATGATCACTTCGTTTGAGAGTTTTGCCGTTAAGCGGCAGCAGGCCGCAGTGCAGGCCAACCTGGAAAGAAAACAATTAGGTGAGCAGTTTCGAATTCTCGAGTCGGCCTTTGCAGCCGCGAGGCCGGGATCTCCGAATCGGGTCTTGATGTTGGTGATTGGAGTTCTCTTCGGTGTCGGAGTAGGGGCCGCGACAGGCCTTCTGCTGGAGGCCAGCGATAGTTCGATACATGATGCTCGTAGGCTTCAAGCTTTTACGAATATGCCTGTTTTGGTTTCAATTCCTTCTATTACGCTGGATCCTGATCGAAGGGCTCGGAGACGTCGCCTGGTCTTAGAGTTGGCTCTGGCTTCGCTAATAACCCTTTTCTTTTTGGCGGGCGGTGCAGTGACTTATTTTTATGTCAATGGGGGATCGGCTTCTCTCTTGGATGAAGGTACATCCCCTGCGCCTGACGATCAGAATGAAGCGCAAAATTATTATTCACCCGGTGATAGATTTGCTCAAAGGTGGATGGCATGAGGGGCGTCTGTATTTACGGGGAGCACTTCGGTCTGCTCCGTCCGCCCTTCGAGCTCTCTCCTGACCCTTCGTTTCTTTTTCTCGGAGAGGCACATCGCGAGGGTCTCGCGACACTTGTTTATGGAGTTCAGTCAGGCAAGGGCTTCGTGATGCTCACCGGCGAGGTGGGCACAGGAAAGACGACTCTCTTGCATGCATTGCTGGCTCAGTTGGATTCCACAACCCGTTCGGCGTTTATATTCAATCCTAGGCTAGAGCCTCTGGACTTCTTTAGAGTCTTATTTGAAGAGTTGGAAATCGTGCCGCGGGGAAACACAAAAGCGGAATATTTGCTCCAGCTGAATGAGTTTTTGATTGAAGGTCTAGAGAACAATCAGCAGACGTTGCTAATTGTGGATGAAGCGCAGAACCTTTCAGCGGAAATGCTTGAAGAGATTCGACTTCTTTCAAACTTAGAAACTCCTAGTTCAAAGCTCATTCAGATTATGTTGGTCGGCCAACCGGAGTTGAAAGCGATGCTCCAACGTCCTGATCTTCGTCAACTGAAGCAGCGAATCGCCCTGAGTCAGCATTTGCGTCCCTTTACGGAAGCGGAGATGAGGGAGTATATAGAAACTCGATTGAGAACGGCTGGCTTTACCGGGCGAAGGCTCTTCCGTCGGAGCGCGATGAAGAGTCTTTATAAGTTGTCAGGGGGAACTCCTCGTTTGATTAACAGCTTATGTGACGCTGCGCTTTTGCTCGGTTTTGCAAGAGAAAAGACGACCATCGAGGCCAGTATGATTGAGGAGGTGGCTGCGGACTTAGATCTCGCCGCCACGGACTCAAGCGCGGACACTCATTATTCTTCACCAAATGAAAGAAAGACCCGTAAAAGGGGTATTCTTTCGCTCTTCCGATAGGTTGGGCAGGAGTCTTTAGTATGGCTAAGCACTACGAGGCGCTACAACGAGCAGAGGCAGAGCGCAAAAGAAAGGCTGGGTTGGGGCCGGAACCGTCTGGCTCCGCTGCGGTAGGCTGGGATACGACCCCTCATTCTGCACCCAAGCCCAAGCGCCGCGTTCGTAAACTTTTTAGGAATGCATCTGAGAGTGTGTCGAATGCTGAAGATTCGGCGAATGAATTAAACAAGAGAAGAGTCGCGATTCTCCAGCCTGAGTCATTCGCATCTGAGCAATTTAGGATGCTCCGAGGGCGAATCGATGCTCTTGCTACGCAGCAAAAGTTGCAGACCGTTGCGGTTACGAGTGCGAACCCTGGGGAAGGGAAAAGCACAGCTTCGATTAATTTAGCTGTCGTGACGGCGATGAGTGTAGGCAGGAAGGTTCTTCTGGTCGACTGTGATTTGCGTCGACCTAAGGTCCACAAGACGCTTGGCCTCGCCCCTCAAAGTGGGCTGGCAGAAGTTTTACTTCAGTCTTCGACTTTTGAGGACAGTGTCATCAACGTAGACTCTTTGGGACTCGACGTTTTGTGTGTTCGATCTCTCCCAGGAAATCCCTCCGAGTTGTTGGCGTCCGCACAGATGAAGCAAATGCTGGCTATGGCGGCGGAGGTCTACGATCAGATTATTTTGGATACACCCGCTTGTCTAGGGCTGCCAGACAGTAAGACGATTTCGGAGCTGTCAGACGGTATTCTGGTGATTGTTCGAGCGGATGTCACTCGGAAGGAAGATGTGGATGCGGTTCTTGAGATTTTAGATCGACGACGATTGATCGGCATGGTGCTCAACGGAGTCGAGGCGAGTGGGAGCCAGTACGGCTATTACTAGGATCGGGAGTCGCTTGGCGGGTTAGTTGAACTGGCGATTTCGGGAGAATTTGAGTCTTTGTCAGTATTTGAAATTTTGACCCCATTATTGATGGCTGCTGTAAGTGCGGTTTGTCTTGGGCCTTTGTTTATGAAGGTCGGGTTGTCTTTGGGCATGGTTGACCGCCCGAACGATCGCAAAGTCAGTAGCCGGCAGGGAATCACACTGACCGGCGGGCCGACGGTCTTTGTGGGGTGCGCGCTTGGACTTCTGGTGGCTCAATTTCCGGCAGATCCATCGAACGAATTCGAAGTAAAGCTCTTGGGGTTTTTACTAGGAGGATCAATTCTTCTGTGCGTGGGTCTCTGGGACGATCGTTTTTATCTCTCGGCTTGGCAGAAACTCCCGTTTCAGATCGTAGCCTCTCTGGTCGCCATTTGGTCTGGGTTTTCGATTGATCACTTTACAAGCCCCTTCACACTTACGACATATGATTTGCCCGTATTGATCAGTTGGCCGATTACGCTGGCATGGATTCTCTTGGTAACGAATGCTTTGAACCTCATTGACGGTCTTGATGGACTGGCAACGGGGATGGGAGCAATCGTCGCGATGACCCTAGTCGTGATCTGTTGGCAAGCGAATCAGGTTATGGGCGTTGTGATGGGGCTCTCGCTTTTGGGAGCATTGTTGGGTTTTCTTCCTTTTAATTTCCCGCCAGCGAGGGCTTTCCTAGGGGATTCGGGTGCTTACTTTCTCGGATTCACCCTGGCGTTGATCTCAGTCCAGGCGTATCGCAAGGAGGCCCTTGTTACCTTCATCGTGCCGTTAATTGCGCTCGCGGTGCCGCTTTTGGATGTGGCGTTATCTATTCTCAGACGGCTTCGAAGGCGAGATCAGATTTTTTCGCCGGACAATATGCACATGCACCACCGACTCCTTCGGAAGGAGGGGACTCACCGGCGTGCAGTTCTTTGGCTGTACTTTCAGACTCTTTGTTTCGGTTTGATCGCAATTTCTTTCTCTAGGTTAAATGGTTTCCTCGGATATCTGATTCTTATCGTAGTGGGTATACTCACTTTTAGACTTCTAAGGAATTTAGGTTTACTCTCGGTCGAGTCAGATGGAGATGAGACCATCGATACGCAAGAATAGGAAGAGTCGACTCTATGACGCGGTCTGCGTTGATCACTGGGATTACTGGTCAGGATGGATCCTACCTAGCTGAACTTCTTTTGGAGAAGGGCTATGAGGTCCATGGTGTTATTCGGCGGTCGAGTACAGAGACCTTTGAGCGTATACAACACGTCCACCGTAACCTTCATCTCCATCAGGCGGATCTCCTGGATCAGGTTTCTCTGCAGGAGGCGATTCAGGAATCACGGCCCACCGAGGTTTATAATCTAGCGGCTCAGTCGTTTGTGCCGACTTCCTGGGTTCAGCCTTCTTTGACTGGAGAGTTTACGGCTCTAGGCGTGACTCGAATTCTGGATGCAATTCGGATGGTTGACCCATCGATTCGGTTCTACCAAGCCTCAAGTTCCGAAATGTTTGGTCGTGTGCGAGAAACGCCACAGACTGAAACGACCGATTTTTACCCCCGTAGCCCCTATGCGGTTGCGAAATTGTACGGTCACTGGATCACGGTGAACTACAGAGAGAGCTACGACCTGTATGCTGTTTCGGGTATTCTTTTTAATCATGAATCACCTCGTCGTGGTCGGGAGTTTGTGACTCGGAAGATTACCGAAGCCGCTGCACGCATAAAACTGGGTCTCGACCATGAATTGAGATTGGGAAATGTTGAGGCGAAGCGTGATTGGGGATACGCGAAAGAATATGTAGAGGCCATGTGGATGATGCTTCAGGAGGAGACGCCCTCAGATTTTGTGATCGGTACGGGCGAGCAGAACTCTGTTCGAGAGTGTTATGAATTGGCTTTTCAGCATGTGGGCTTAGATCCTGAGGATTTTGTTTTGTTTGACAAGTCTCTGGAGCGCCCGGCGGAGGTTGAGACCTTGTTGGCCGATGCATCCAAAGCAAAACGTGAACTGGGCTGGTCTCCTGGGACGACATTCCCGGAATTGGTGGCTTTAATGGTCGATTCAGACTTGGAGGCACAGCAAAAGATTCATGGAGTTCGTTTGGGTGGGCCAGGGTCTAGATAGGCCGTTTACCTTTTTGTTTAAGCTCTTTTGGCCTGTCGGTTTGTGCCCGGTCAGTTTAGAGAGTCATGATATGCTGCGCTTTGTCTAGCCGGTTTTAACGAGTGCGAGTTGGGAGGTTCTTTCGTGAAGTTGACAGTAGTCGGGAGCGGATACGTGGGGCTTGTGACGGGCAGTTGCTTCTCGGAATTTGGAGTTTCCGTTGCCTGTGCCGACTCCGATGTAGATAAGATTGAGGCTCTAAAACGTTGCGAGATCCCTATTTACGAGCCTGGACTCGAGGACTTGATCCGTCGAAATGTAGATGCCGGACGGCTCTCGTTTACGTCCGAAACGGATTCTTCAATTTCTGAATCTCTTGTGGTTTTGATTGCGGTTGGGACGCCGCCTGCTGAGGATGGAAGTACGGATCTGAAGTACATCGAAACAGTGTCTCGTCAAATCGGTCGGGTAATGGATGACTACAAAGTCATTGTGACCAAGAGTACCGTGCCGGTGGGGACTTCTTTGAAAGTAAGATCTTGGATTTTAGAGGAGCTCGAGAGAAGAGGGCTTTCGGTCGAATTCAGCGTTGTTTCTAATCCAGAGTTTCTCCGTGAGGGGGCGGCGATCAATGATTTTATGAGGCCGGATCGTGTGGTCATCGGTACAGAGGAAGGTGATCATCGATCCCTGAGCATCATGAAAGATCTCTATCGTCCTCTCTTTCTGAATGAGACTCCCTTTGTATTTTCTGATTTAGCGACATCTGAACTCAGTAAGTATGCGGCGAATGCTTTCCTCGCAACAAAAATTTCGTTCATTAATGAACTGGCCATTCTCTGCGATGATGTCGGTGGCGACGTTCAGTCGATCGCGCGTGCGATCGGTTTAGATCGTCGAATCGGGAAGAAATTTTTGCATGCTGGTCCGGGATACGGGGGGTCGTGCTTTCCCAAGGATACCTTGTCGGTGGCTCACTTTGCTCGAAGTCTCGGCCGAGAGTTTTCAATTGTTGAAGCTGTCGTGCAAGTGAATCAGAGGCAGAGGAAGTACGGGTTTGAAAAAATAGTTTCGGCGTTAGAGGGTGAATTGAAAGAGACAACGATCGCAGTCCTCGGGTTGTCTTTTAAGCCCGAGACGGATGATATTCGCGAGTCAGCCTCAATGGATATTTGTCGTAGCTTGATAGAGATGGGCGCTCGGGTGCGCGTGTATGACCCTGAAGCGATGGAGCTTGCCGCTCTTGAGCTCCCCGATCTCATTCTCTGTAAGGATGTCTACGATGCGTCGACTGGCGCGGATGTACTCGCGATTGTGACCGAATGGAATGAGTTTCGTGCTCTTGATTTGAAAAAGCTAGCAGCCTGTATGAAGCGCAAGAAGATCGTGGATTTAAGAAATATTTACGATGCAGCGACCGTGCGTGCGGAGGGTTTTGAATATACGTCTATGGGGAGACCCTGATGGTTAAGCCGAAACAGAAGATCTCAGATAGGCAAGTAAAATCGGGATCAAAGCCAAGTGTTCATGCCGTGATTTTAGCGGGTGGTGCCGGCGAGCGGTTTTGGCCCCGATCGCGACGCGCTTTTCCTAAGCCGTTGATGGAGGTTGTAGGGGGTCAGACCTTGCTAGAGGCCACTTTAGAGCGCGCGCATAAAGTGGCAGAGTCGGGCCAGGTTTGGTTGGTCTGCGGGCACGAACACGCCCGGGCGATGAGGGACGCGAGCGGTCTTTCACCTAGCCGCGTTTTAGTTGAGCCCGAACGACGAAATACCGCCATGGCGGTGGCTTGGGCGGCTCAAAGAATTGTGGCGAAGGATCCCGATGCGGTGATGGTGGTCCTTTCGGCCGACCATCATATTCCCGATGCGAAGTCGTTTGCCGAATCCATCAAACGGGCCGCTTGGGTGGCTCAGAATGAGGATGTTTTGGTGACGCTCGGGATTCGTCCCACTCGCCCAGAGACAGGTTACGGCTACATTCATCTGGGCCGAGAAATGGGAGAGGGATTCGGTGGTCTTCATCGGGTTCGACGCTTCGTCGAGAAGCCAGATCAGGCTCGAGCAAAAAGATATGTTTCTTTGGGCGATTATCTGTGGAATGCGGGTGTCTTTATCTGGGCTGCCTCAACCTTACTTCGTGAGATCGAAGTGTGCGCGCCGGACCTTCATAAGGCGCTCGCGCCGTTACGTAAGTCGGGAGTCGGTCGTGCGAGGGCCCCTGTTGAGGCGGCTTACAAGCGAGCGCCTTCCGTCCCCATCGATGTGGCCGTTTTAGAGAAAAGTCGAAGGGTGTGTACTCTTCCGGTGGAATTTGCCTGGAGTGATGTGGGGACCTGGGAGTCCTTGGGCGAACAGTTGGGCATGGGGCAGAAGCACAGGGGCGGACCCGGGGGGCAGCCCAATGTGGACGATTTAGGGAACTGTGTTGTGGGAGGCGATGTCCTAGCCCTTGAATCCACTGATAATCTCGTGTGGGGCAGTGATCGCGTAGTGGCTCTTTTAGGCGTAGAGGACTTAGCTGTGATCGATACCGATGACGTGATTCTAATCACAAAGATCAGTCGAAGTTCCGACGTTCGAAAGGTAGTGGCCGAATTAAAGCGAAAAGGCCGTGACCATTTGACCTGAGCCGTTGTGGCTGAAGGGCATAGGAAAAGTTCATCCGCTTTGCATTCTATCTTGACTAAGGATCAGTCCGATGAGCGAAATCCAATCCACTGACGTTCAGCGCAAAGAAGCACTCGAGTCACTTCGGAGCATTCCGCTCTTTTCTCGAGTGAGTGCATCAGACCTTGAAGAGGTGGCTTCCCTTTTGATCGAACGACGGCTTCCTCGCGGCAGCCGAGTTGTTGAAGAAGGTTTGCCCGGGGATTACATGTATGTGATTCGAAAAGGGCGGGTAAAGGTGACGAAGGCTTCCTCGGATGGTCGTGAAAAGATCATGGATATGCTCGACCACGGCGCTTTCTTCGGGGATATGGCTCTTCTGACAGATGGAGTTCGGTCTGCAAGTGTGGAGACGCTTGAAGAGTCTCGTCTTTTAGCGCTCTCACGTCGGGATTTTGTGAGTCTGCTTCGACGTAGTCCAGATTTAGCCCTTGCGGTGATCGAGGAACTGTCAAACCGCTTACGAGAAACAAACGAGCAAGCGAGTGCTCTTTCTTTTCAGGGTGTGAAGGAGAGAGCACAAGGGCTTTTTGTTCGCCTGGCGGAGCCCGATGTGGGTCACGCTGGAGCGTCCGTCACGCCCGTTTTAACGCATCAACAGATTGCTGACATGATCGGGACCTCGCGAGAGACCGTGACCCGTGCGATTAAGCAGCTCAAAAAGGAAGGCTGGCTCGAGCAGTTAGGGAAGCGTTATCTGATTCTCTAAGTCCCGTAGCTGCTTCCTCATCGTGGGAACTGGATAGACGGACCCTTCTCTTTTGGGAGTCAGCCTAAGACGGCCATGTTTGACGTTAGACCTTCGTAAACGACCCATTTTGTTGAAGACTTCTCACAGACGCACCGATGAGACAGAAAAGTTCTGCGTTGGCTCAGTATGCTGAGATCGAGGTTCGTGATTCTCAGTGGAATTTAGGGCTGAGATAGGGCAGGCTACGGTTTTTCGATTACACCGCAGAAGCGATAGGCAACCTAGACTAAGAGGTTTGATGATGAATACGAACAGTTCCCTTCGACCCGAGAGCACCCCAGTGCGTGCTCTGATGCTTGCGTGTGCTTTTGCACTCACTCTGGTCGCTTCGGCTTGTGAAGACGATCAAGCGAAGATGGAAGGCTTTTTAAAGCAAGCCAATGGTTATCTTGAAAATGAGGAGTTCGCCGAGGCCATCATCGAGTACGGGAACGTTTTGCAACTCGACCCCAGCAATGTTGAGGCACACCGAGAACTTGCCAAGGCTTACTTCAAAACCGATGAGTTGAGAAAAGGATACTGGGAACTGTCTGAGACGGTTCGGCTTGATCCCACCGACATCGACTCTCGCATTCAGTATACGGCTCTGACCATGGCTGGAGGACAGTTTGATGAGGTGCTTGTTTCGGCTGATCAAATCCTTGAAATCGAGCCTGAAAATGCAACCGCACACCTCTTCAGAGGCCAGGCCTTGCTTGGATTGGAGCGACCCAGTGAAGCTCAGGAGGCAATGGAACGCGCTGTCGCCCTGGAACCCGGCGAGGCTGGAGGGCATTTAGCTCTGGCTTCTCTTTATCAGAGTCAAGGGGACGCGGAGAGGGCGGAGGCTCAGGTTTTGGAGAGTTTACGACAAGACCCCGTGACGCTCGGGCACACCATGATGGCGGCTCTCTTGAATGCGAGACAAGCCGACGAAGCTGAAATCGAAGCCCAGTTGATCAGTGCGCGGGACGTAGCCTTATCGCCGAAGGAAGACGGTTCGCAGCAGCAGGAACTTGTGGCTGCGTATCGAAACCTAGCGGCTTTTTATTTTGATCGAGAGCGAACGGAAGAGGGCGTTCTCCTGCTGGAGCAAGCGATTGAAACTGTTTCGGAAGGTAGAGAAGAGCTGAATACGATCCTCGTTTCACATTTCAGGCGATCCGGACAGCGCGAGCGAGCTCACGCTGCTCTTGAAAGATCGACCCTGTTTGATCCGTCGGATGCGAGTCCTTGGTTGCTCCTTTCAAATCTTCGTGCCCAGCATGGAGACGACGAGGGCGCTATGGATGCAGCGGACCAGGCTCTTTTGGCGGACCCCGAAAGCCTCGTGGCGAAACTTCGAAAAACAGAGCTGTTAATTAATCAAGCGGCTTCAGAAGAAGATACTGAATTGATGATGGAGGCCAGACAGGCTATCGAGGCCGACCGTGAAGCGAATCCTTCAAGTCCCGAGGCTGCTTTTGTTGCAGGCAAGTTAGAATTGGCTGCTGGCAATCTGGATCTAGCGATTGGCCATTTGAGAGATGCTTTGGAAATACAGCCGAACTGGTCTCAGGCGCATTTCGTACTTGGATCTGTTTTGCTGATGAACGGCGAACCCAAACGGGCTCGAGCTTCTCTGGCTAGAGCGGTTGAGTTGTACCCTGATTTTGATGAGTCTCGCAGACTTCTGATTCGTCTTCACGCTCAGCTTGGCGAGCATGAATATGCGATCGAAAACGGTCGGGCGTATTTTAAGATGAGACCCGGAGATTATTCGACTAAAATTATTGTCGCGCAAAGTATGGTGCGTTTGGGAATGATCGATCAGGCAAGAGAACTCTTGGATGAAATACCTGAAGATCAGCGGGATGTAGAGGCGTATTTCGCGATGGGTCGCCTTGCGATGGTCGAGGGTAATCTCGAAGCGTCAGAGGCTGCATTTCTGAAAGCCGACGGGATGAGCCCTCATGACTCCCGTGTAATTAGTTCTCTGCTCATGGTGGATTCTGTGGACGGAGATATTTCTACGTCGATTGCGCGGATTGAAGCGGGTTTGGAGGCGAATCCGAGTTCGGCTCCATTGTGGCGTGTGGATGGCCTCGCTCGTCTAAGGCAAGGTGATATTGAAAAAGCTGAAGCGGCTTTTCTTAAAAGTTTGGAGCTTGACCCCAGTGGAGTTGATAACTACGCCCAACTCGCGCGGATCTATGCGGGTTCAGGTCGTTTAGATATGGCGATTGAGCAGTATGAGAGTGCAGCCGAAGCTCAGCCCGAAAATGGAACCATTCGTCATTTCTTAGGCGTCCTCTATGAGATGACAGGCAAGCCGGACATTGCCCAAGGCCACTATGAGGAAGCTCTCCAGCGGAATGCCAATCTCGCGGAAACCAAGAATAATTTGGCATATATGCTGGCCGAGCAAGGAAACGACTTGGATCGGGCTTTGCGCCTAGCTCAGGAAGCGAAAGCGGCGATGCCCGACAGCCCAAGTGCTGCGGATACGCTGGGGTGGGTTCTCTACAAGCGAGGAGTCTCGGCCGCTGCGATTGGCTATCTCCGAGAGGCCGTGTCCATCGCCTCTCCTACGGACCCCAATCTTGGAGAGATTCGTCTGCACCTGTCTATGGCTTACGAAGAGGGTGGGGACCGGGAGAAAGCTTTAGAGACGCTTGAGGCGGCCATGAGCAATCTGAAGACGCTTAAGGACAGTGGCAAGGTGTCGAGCGATCCGGCTTGGGCGGGGCGAGTCCGAGAAGAGATTACGCGGTTAAAGGCTTCAACCTAAACGGTACCACGATCCAGCTCCCCCAAGGGGGCCAGGAGAGCCATCAAGGACAGGGTCGTTTGAGCCGATACATCAGAGGAACCTGATTCACTTTCCACGAAGATCTTTCCTGGCCTAGGAGAGCTTGGGTGGGGGTGAGATCAGTTTGGAGGCCTTTGATGAGGGCGGTGAAATTTTCAGATCTTCTTTTTCCGATTGTTTCGGCAGTCTTAACTTCGCTCTTGATCACGGGCTCTGGCTTTGGGAATACGCCTGATTCAGAATCGGAGAAGGGCTCTCTAGGCGGCCCATCGCAGCTGTTGGCCCTGGGTCCGTGGGCAGTGGATCCCGAAGGACAACGGGGCCGTATCCATACGGTGGATCGCGGCGACACACTCTGGGATATTTCGGCTGCTTATTTAGGTACGCCTTGGGTTTGGCCGTCTGTTTGGAAAGACAACCAGGATATTGAAAACCCTCATTTGATTCGGCCCAATGATCACATCTGGATTACAGCCGGTGAGATGCGACGGATTACTTCCGGAGAGGCCCAAGAAATGATTGCGGCAGAGGAAGAGCTGGCCGCTTCGCTGGAGTCGCTTTCTGATCCTACCGACGAAGTGGCGGAACCGTTCGTCGAGAAGCCAGGCTCTGATCAGGCAGTCGATCGAAAAGTTCAAGTGGTTGAGCGAGCAGCTATGGGCTTCGTAAGCCCCGACTCTGTACGCGGGTCAACGAGTATTGTTGACAGCCCAAGTGAGCGCCTATGGCTTGCAGAAGGCGATGATGTTTATCTGGGGGTCGGTGAGGGCGAAGTCTTTATAGGTGATGAGTTCACTATTTTTCGTGATCCAGAGCCCGTCTATGACGTTGGGCGAGGCGGTAAGCTCGGATACCACGTGGAAATTCTAGGTTGGGCGAGAATTAAGCAAGCGTCGGGTGGGTCTGCGATTGCTGAGATTATAGAATCAAGGTCAGCTCTTAAGCGCGGGGACCAACTGATTCCACGAGAACGCGTCGCAACCGAAGTCGACGTCACCTACACGCCGAGTGCGACAGAGGGGGCGGTTGTTTTCGCGCCGGAAGATCGAACGCAAATGGGCGATGGCGACCATGTCTATTTGAACCGCGGTTCCATACATGGCTTTAAAGCCGGATCAGAGGTGGAGGTTTACCTCCCGGGTTCCCGGCGCACAGATCGAGTTTCGGGTCGCAAGGTTCAGACACCTGATCACATTGTCGCTCAGCTTGTCCTCGTCGAAGTACAAGCGAACACGTCCGTGGCCTACATCACGGAGACCAGCCGTTCTCTCGAGGTTGGGGATCTGGTCCGACCCAAGGGTCATGTGCTGGCTCAACGCTAACCCAAAAGGGAGTTTTAGGATTCTTATTGACCGGAATCGCTGAGAGATACCTTGTTGATTCCACAGCACAGGATTTCAAGGTGTATCTCAAAGGCGTCTTGGATCTCCGGAGCAGAGATATCTTTGTCTTGAGACTCAAGTTGCGCAAAGCCGTGAAAAGCACTTTGGATGGACCGAGCGGCGAGCTTTCGCTCCGCTTCTTTCATTCTGTACGCCGTCAAAGACTGGGCTAATATTTCAACGACATGAGTGCCACTCAATGCTTCATCCGCCTCTTTCGGGGACTGAGAGCATTGAGACGTTGCCGCGTATAGGCCGGGATGGTCATGGGCCATCTTTAACCAAGCCCATCCGATGGCTCTCACCGCATCTTCGCCGGCTCGTCCTACGGCCGCCTCGCCTATACAACTCGCCAGCAGAGTCATTCCTCTAAGCCCCAATGCTCGGATCAGGGCTTCATGACTCCGCACATGGCGATAGAGTGCAGGTTGCCTGACGCCTAATGACTGAGCGACTCGGGTTAGGGTCACAGACTGGATCCCGTGCTCATCCGCAATGGAGGCCGCACAGTCCACTACTTTTTGGGTACTCAAGGTCCGACGCATCTCATTGTCCCAGTAGGATTGGTAGTACCGAACTTAGGAATTGAAGAATGGAACGAGAACCAGCTACGTACCGTGCATTGACTAGCGTGAACCGATAAGAGAAAGGTTTCACTCTAGGTAGACAAATTATCAAGATAGGTGCTCTTGCCATCTTGTAAGCGAATACAACTAAATGAAGTCGCAACGTGCCGTCTTAATTTGTGTTCTACAACCTACATCGTGAGTGAAAATAAGGAGCAAAAAAGAAAGCGCAACAAAAAGTGACCGATTATCAAAAAAAAGTATTCAACAAAAGGCCCAGAGAGTGACTTTTTCTTTTTGATGCGTTGAACGCATCAGAGAGATAGGAGGTATAACAGCAGATATATCCGCCTGATCTCGGGCAAACTCAGATACGCATCACGAGCCGCCTGCGCGTCGCCGCCATGAAGGCGTATGGCTTCGTCTAAACTCGTGGCCCTTCCGTCGTGTAGGAAGGTTCTATGGCCGGTGACTTGGGCTTGAAGCCGAATGCCCCACAAGGGCGCCGTTCGCCATTCGCAGGGGCCTGCCGAACCCTCACCGGTTTCGGCACAGAGTTCAGGACCCATGTCCCAGAGCAACAGGTCCGTGAAGGGCCGGATGGTGATATTTCGGAATTGCGCGATGGGATGATCGTTCCCCGTCTCGATGGTGGGCACATGACACTGGGTGCACTTGGAGCCCACGAAGGCCGCCTCGCCCTTGAGGATATTGGGATTTGTAATCGCGTACTCGTCCGGGACACGAAGCCCTACATTTGGGTCTTGGTTTACTTGAGCGACTGGGTGTCGCCTCATAGGCACTCCGAGGCCACGAATATACTGTTCGACGCGGTCGATAAAGGTGGGGTCGACATCTCGTACGCCGAGATCAAGGTCAAAAGCCTTTAGGATTTGATCCCGAATCGTAGCCTCCGTCGCTTTCCATCCGAATCGGCCCTCCGGAACCTTCCCTCCACTCATGCGAGCAAGCTCTGCAATCGTGCTTGAGTCGATGGCTTCAAGAAGTCCCAGTCCTATGAGCTGTGGTGCGACTCGAAGGTTTCGGCCTTCATCGGTAAATCCCTGTTGAGCTCGAGTGGCGCGGCCTGGAGGGGCCGCTTTACCTAATTGAAAGTGACAGTCCACGCAGGCGCTGACTTCAAGATTTGGATCGGCTCCCGTTGCCTGGCCTCCGTTTCCGGGGAGGGCCTCCCCTCTGAAGCTCGCGCGGAACAATTCACGACCGAGCGTGAATTCGTTTAGATCCCGTTGACCGATTCCGAGATAGGGTTGTGAGAACTCAAAGCTCGGGCTCCCATGGGCGAAGTGGGTGGTCGGGCCTGCGGAAAAGTAGCGTGGATCATCCCGTTCAAAGGTGATGCCGCCTTGTCCGGCTCGATAGCGAAAAATATCTGAGTAATATTGTGGAAAGTTCCCATTCAGCGGCCGTCTCGGTGTGAACTCAAGCGTGACGATCTCACGATTTCTCCGTACTTCTGACCACGGCCGTCCGTTTGTCGACCGAATCTCAAAGTAGAGTCGATTCGCGAGTTGGTTCGCGCTGTCATTCGCGGGCCCATCGATACTGCCTTTCGACATAAAGCCACCGGATCGATATTGCGGAGGGTCGGCGAACCCCGAATTGATAATGTGGTCGTGCGTAAAATTGACCATGCTGAGCGGAGCTTGGGGTGAGTGAATCTGGACTTCTAGGGCATCCGGTCGGTCGGTTAAGATGATCTCATACGCACTGCCTTGAGCATATTCACTGATGTAGGTGTCATGATTTAAGTCCGACTCGTGTCGGTCCCGAAAACGTTCTGCAAACCGGGTGATAATGGCATCTCCTGAAAAGCTGATTAGTCCTGCTCCTCGTTCACTCCCTTCATCTGTGTAAAAAGAGTCAGAGTCTTCAGCGGATTCGGGCAGGGGCTCGGGGATGCTCTCGGAAAATGTTTCGTTATTCGCAATGGATTCGACTTCAACCTGATTAGCGATACTCGTGCATGGACTATTGGCTAGGGAAAAGCCCGATTGTCTTACCAATAGGGTGTCACCGGTGAGACATTGGGAGCCGTTGCTCTCGACTTTGAATTCAACACGAATGCTTTCGCCAATCGAAGCCTCGTTTTCGATGCTGCGCTGAAAAAAGCCATCTTCTCGGATTCCGGGAAGGCAGTTTCCGTTTAGGCAGAGATAATGGAAATCTGCACTCCATCCTTCGTCTCGGTGGAAAAGTCGGCCTTCGGGATCGATTCCAAAAATTCTAGAATTTGTTAGTTGTTCGGGGTTCGGGCTAGGGTCGTGTTCCGTTTCAACGCCGGTCTCGGCCACAGTCTCGTCTCCAGCGTCGATCCGAGTTTCTGCCTCGAGAATGGGTGAGGTTTCGATCTTCCCAAGGAAGCGTACGTAGTCGATATTCATGGGCGTGTCGCCGTTCTGGAAAATGATTGCTAGGTCTGCTCCTGGGGGAATGTCAGCGACGAAAGAGGTCAACCCATAGTCTCCAACCCAGTCGCCCGTCGCCGTGAAATTAACGCGACCGGCGGCACGGCCATTCAGAAATACGGAAAGGGAGCCCGATCTTTCCGAGGCATATCGGATGTCGATCCCTGACGCGGCCGGTGCATTGCTGAGTCGGAATCCTGCGTTGGCTGAAGAAATATAGGCCACACCTTGACCACCGAACGCTTCTGGATCGTCATAGGCCGATGCGCTTCCCATGAGCACGCCCGACTCAGCCTCAATCTGTTGAGCAGAAGCATCTTTAAGAATCCAGAGGAAAAGGAATGCGATGATAAGTAAGAAAGGAACTTTCGTTTTAAAAGTCATAGGGTCCCAGCTAAATGACTCAACGAAGGATCCGATTAGTCCTATCGATCCATCGTCGGGTATGAAATGTTCTGAACAATTTCATCCGTGTATAGATCGAAATGCCCGATTTCCGTGTGATATTTGTCACGATCGATTTCGAAAAGGCTTGTATCTTGACCGCCTCGACCGGAGCAAAAAGAAGGGCACTCAAGTTCAGGCATTGAAGGGCCAATGCGGAAGCTCAGTCGCGCACACTTCAAGGGGCATTCAGCGAGCTGTGGGAAGCCCATAGGGACCGGATGCCCCTCATTCATCCGCCGATGCAGAAGCACCGCTCTCTATTTTTAGAGGCGATGCTTAGACCGGCTTTAGCGGATGTGTCTGCGATTGCCTGATCGCCAGTCCAGCCAGACCTAATCCCAGAAGGGTTGCAGTCGTGGGTTCGGGAATTGCACTCGCTACAGCCGTGGTTGTGAAGATCGTCCCTCCGCTTTCCCAGCCCCCGCTCATCCAGCTGAAATAGCGTTGCTTCTTGACTCCAACTTGATAGGTGTTCCCGATCGTAAGTGAGTTCGCTATGGAGATCTCGAGGTCTTCAAACTCGTACGTAAAAGGAGCGCTGGCATATTCGGGGTAAGGGGCTAGAGAGCTCGCGTAGATAGTGGATCCCACCTTGACTTCAACATGGACGATCCTCCAACTCTCCCCTGTGTACGAATCTAGGTGGAAGTTTCCAGTGACGGTCGCCGTGCCGGTGGAGCTATCCCAAAGCAGTTCGTCGACGGACAGAAGTGGGCTGGCGGTGGTTGCTTGAGAAAAGGAAAAAAAGAGACAAGCGGCTAAAAAGAACCGAATCAGCTGATTTTTTTTGGGCGTTCGGAGTGGGCGCACGTCGAAGTCCTCCAATGTGAAAGGGAGGGTGGGCAGACGTCCCATTAAGTCCTTCCCAAGACCTCTCCAATTTACGACGAAAATCATTCGAAGGTCAATTGATTTGCCATGGGGGGGCGACAATCTCCCTTGAGAACGCACAAAGGCGGCTTCAGAGCATTCACCCTGTGGGGTATTTTACCTTTCATGAAGTCAGGTGTGGCGCGAAAAAAGAGTTTTTAACCTTTCTTACTCAACGTTTCGCACACCGGGGTTCAGCGCGAGTTTCTTTGAGTCGAGTGTGCCCCGGTCACTGACGTAGAGATCGAGCGGGTGCGATTCGAAATTGACCATTGCGTTCTTGGCATATCCAACCTGCTATTTCAAGTTCTACGAGATGAAGTGCAAGCATACGCGCAGGAACTGTCAGTCTACGTTGAAGTGCATCTCGATCGAGACTTTCATGTCGAAGCACATGTAAAATTTTTTTCTGATTGGGATCGGTTGGAGAGGATGTCTCGCTCTCGGGCGAGGGGGCTTTTGGGAAAGACGTTTTGAGTTCGGGCAGGCTTAGCGTTTCAAGGACATCTTGAACATTGAGCACCGGCTTAGCTCCATCTCTAAGTAAAGCATTCGTTCCTTTGGACGTTGGGGAGTCAATATCGCCGGGAACGACAAGGACTTCTCGTCCCTGGCTAAGAGCATGGCGAGCCGTGATGAGGGATCCGCTGCGCGGTCGCGCTTCGACGACAATGACGGATTGAACGAGTCCGCTGATAATTCGGTTTCGGAGGGGAAAGTGAAGCGCAGCGGGCGGGTGCCCCAGAGGCAACTCCGAAACAAGGGACCCTTCCATTGCAATACGATCCGCAAGACGACTGTGTTCGCGAGGATACGTAACATCCAGTCCGCAGCCTAGGACCGCCCATGTGGACCCTGCGTCAAGAGCTCCGCGGTGAGCAGCGCCATCGATTCCTCGAGCCAAACCAGAGACGACGATGACGCCGGCCGCGGCGAGACCACGTCCTAAGGATTCGGCAACAGCGAGTCCATATTGGCTTGCCGCTCGGGCACCGACAATGGCGACGAGCGGTCGATGAGTTTCAAAATTTTGGCCGCGAACCATTAAGACGGGGGGCGGGTCAGGCAGGGTCCGGAGAGATAGGGGGTAGGCGACTGACGTCACCGGAAGAATTCGAATCTGTCGTTTGGCTAGTTTTTGAATCCAGTCATTTAGTTGCTCACGGGAAGCCCCGTGAGATTGACGGCTGATCTTGAGCGCTTCATGAGGGTCTCCTGAACTCGCCGATAGGCATTCCATGGCTCGTGTGGGTGAAAGGCACAAGCTTGCTTGGAGTAAAAGCCAACCTCTGAGAGCGTGGAGCGCTTCGGGGCGAGGGTCCTGGGCCGATAGAAAACCATCGAGCCCAAGGTGAGGGGGCGGCGTTTCGAGTGGCGGCATGCGATTTCCCCGGGACCGGGGAGCAAGATCTCCCATCGTAGCAGCCTTAAGAAATGAATAAACTCAAAAGGTAGAGTTCTTGCGGGTGTGCGAAAAAAATCAAAAGGAGACCGCTGGTACACGAGATTTAAGGCACGGCTTTAGTCAGTCAGTTGTCCGCTCAGGATCGGGTCGACTCCGTGAAGGGAATCAAGGCCCTTGTTTTCAAGTTCGACTAGTGGGACTCGCCAGATTGTGATTTGAGGTCCGCCGAGGGTTTGGATCAAGCGCAGACTGAATACACCCGTTTCGTGCTCAAAGGAGTCGATCCAGTTTCCTCCTACTCTCGGGTCGCCATCGGCGAGGATGGCCAGGATCGATCCATCGGGCTCAAGGACGGACTTGAATTTAGTGATGTATCCTTGTTGGTCTTCGTAGACATCTAGATTTTCTTGCCACCGGTTACAAATTTGAAACGTCCAATGTTCGCAATCAGGAGGCGTGAATCGGATTACAAGGGCTTCAGAAGTTTTTTTCTGCCAAGCTCCAAATCCATGCAAGCGATCGAGAACACCTCCGTTGCTGAGATACGTCGATTCTGAGAATTGAATTTCATTAGGACGTTGGGAAAGGTTATTTTCCCACCAGTCTCGCACAAGCTCGGCGTATCCAAGAACGACTTGCCCCGCTTTGGCTAAGTTGGCGCTCATCTCCTCAGGCGCGATGGGCTTAGGGCGTGGATGATCTATTCTTTCGATCCGCATGGATGCAGGAGTGGCTGATTCTCGATCCTGATAAAGAGTTCGGACGAGTACCCCCGTGGACGAGGGGTCGAGCCGTAACCAATTTCGATCTTGGGCTGTACGGCTGAGGATGACTTCAAAGTTGCCCTCATTGTCAAAATCGATGTCTTCACTTTTCAGAAACGAAGTTGTTGTGAGTCGAGTTGGGTCGAATTCGACTAATCCGTCGGTTCCCTGTTTGGCCCAATTGCGACTTGCGAGATCGGTGGGTTGCGGGGCAGTCCACGTGGCCATCACGAAATAGGGCAGGGTGCCTCGGTTGCCGGTAATGAGATATTCGTGATCACCGTTAACAAATTCGCACATGAGATGATCTTGGTCCGGGCTTTGAACATTAATGCTCTGTCTCCAGGGCGCGTCTCGTAACCGCGGACGCTCCGGTTCGCAGTTTTCAACCATACGTTCAAAACCGTTTCGAACCATTCGGCTGAGGTACCGGTACCACTCCGCTTTTTCCTGATCGCTAGGTTCGTCGTTGAATTGGTTTACGATGCGGCCTGCGGTTTTCAGGGTTTCACAAAAGTCATCCCAGGCCTCTCCGCTTGTGAGTCGATCCCGGGCCGAATCATTCATATTGAGTATTCAGTGCTTTTATCAACATGGCTTGAGATTAGCGGAAACTGCCACGACGATCAGCTCATGGTTAGCGGGGTGTTGATGAAGATCCTGATATGCTCTGAGATGAGCGCGAGAATTAAAAGTGCAATTTCAGTGAAGCGATGTACATAACGCGGATTGGATGAGGGCAGTATCGAATGGATCAAGAACAAATTGTGTCAATTGAAAGCCAATGTAAAAGACTGACGGCTGAGTATTGTCATTTTGTGGATCATGGCGAGGCAGCACGCGTCGCCGACCTCTTTACCAAGGATGGGGTATGGGCGTCCGCCGAGGTTAGCTTTGATGGTCGCGACGCGATTCGAACGGCCATGACGTATCGTCAGAAAAATACTCAGCGTATGTCGCGTCATGTATGCAATAACTTCCTCTTGACGGTGATCGATGCAGATCATGCCCAGGGCACCGTATATTTGACGCTTTACCGGCATGATGGTCAGGAAGATCGTGCTGTTTCGCCCCTTCATGGCCCAGTCATGGTTGGAGAATATAAAGATCAGTTTTTACGGACCTCCGAAGGATGGCGATTCTCTCGTCGTGAGGTTGAGGTGAGCTTTCTGAAGGAAGGTGAGGGGATGTCATGAATTCAGCGCGAAGTTACGCCTGCTGGGTCACTGCGGATGGAGAAAGTTTTAAACTTGGGGACGTATACTAAGAGCATGGGTTCTGAAGACGTAGTTTTTCCGGAGCGGCGTTCGCGAGTTTTTGCTCGGAATATGGTGGCGACCTCTCAACCCTTGGCCGCTCAGTCAGGCGTGGATGCTTTGCGCCGCGGTGGTAACGCTGTCGATGCAGCGATCGCCATGGCCATCACTCTGACCGTGGTAGAGCCGAATAACAATGGCGTGGGCAGCGACGCTTTTGCACAGGTTTGGGATGGCGCGAGTTTACACGGGGTGAACGGATCGGGGCGCTCTCCTGCGGCTTGGTCTCCGGATCGCTTTTCAGATCGCGACCGGATGCCGACATTGGGTTGGGATGCGGTGACTGTGCCCGGTGCCGTGAGCGTCTGGAGGATGCTCTCGGAGCGCTTTGGTCGGCTTGCGTTCGCTGACCTCTTCAGGGATGCGATCCATTATGCGCGGTCTGGTTTTCAGGTCGGGCCGATCTCGGCCTACTTTTGGGATCTGACCGTTCGGCATATGGATCGATTCCCGGATTTTCTCGCTCACTTTGCGCCTCATGGCCGAGCGCCTCGCCCCGGCGAGCTGTTTAGGAGGCCAGAATTGGCCGATTCCCTCGAGCTCATCGCCGACAGTGGAGGTGAGGCTTTCTATTCGGGGGCTCTTGCCACGGCCATCGCTGAACATGCCCGGGCGGCTGGAGCCGCTCTAACATTCGAGGATCTCGCTTCTCACCGGGCTGACTGGGTGACCCCGATTGCACAAAGCTATCACGGAGTTTCTCTTCATGAGATTCCGCCCAACGGTCAAGGCCTCGCGGCTCAAATTGCACTGGCCTTGCTCGAACCATTTGATCTAGGCAGTCAACCGCTCGGATCAGCCGAATCGATTCACTTACAGATCGAAGCGATGAAGATTGCGATTACGGCGGCCTTCGATCATTTCGCAGATCCTCGCGCCATGGTTCTTCCCGTTACAGAACTCCTCGATCCGGAATCTTTGCGGCTGGCTTCAGCTTCGATTTCACAGAAGGCCTCGACTCCAGCTCCAGTCAAGTTGCCGGTGAGCTTGGATACGGTCTGCTTGGCAGCGGCGGATGAGGAGGGGATGATGGTTTCTTTTATACAATCCAACTACCTTGGCTTTGGCTCTGGAGTAGTGATTCCAGGCACGGGAATCGCGATGCAGAACCGCGGTCGAGGCTTTAGCTTGGAGGAGGGGCACCCTAATCGGGTTGATGGTTCTAAGCGGCCATTTCATACCATCATTCCAGGATTTGTGACTCAAGCCGGTGAAGCTCTGCTCAGTTTTGGAGTGATGGGAGGACACATGCAGCATCAAGGGCATGTTCAGATGGTGCATCGCATGTTTGATCATGATCAGGATCCTCAATCCGCTTCAGACGCTCCTCGTTGGCAGGTTTTTGAGGACATGAGCATTGGGCTTGAAGCTGGGTTTCCCGTCTCGGTCGCTGAGGATCTGGCCGCGCGAGGTCACTCTGTGCGCTTTGTTGGGGAGGCCCACGTTTTCGGGGGGGCACAGTTGATCCAGCGGGTTGAGGGCGGATATTGCGGTGGCTCTGACCATCGCAAGGAAGGGCAAGTCGCGGGATTTTGAAGACAGTTCCCAGATGCTTTGGGGCGACTCTCTGAAGTGGGCCCTCAGGGCCCGGAAAGCACAGCGGGGCTTTAAAACTCGGCGGCTGGGCTGGTTGAGCTACCCTCTTGCAGGGATACAGACACAGGGTGGCTGCCCATGGGAAATAAAAGAGAAGTTCGTCTTCGCGTCGATCGAGGAGCGAGGGCTTTTGGGAGTTGATTCATCATGTGCGCCAAAGCTTTAAATCAGAAGTCACTCGTCGTGATTGGGGGAGGCCTAGGTGGCTGTGAGGCAGCTTGGCAAGCGGCTGAGCGGGGTGTTTCCGTCGTTCTGTACGACATGAAACCAGAGCGTTTATCTCCGGCTCATCAATCGGAGGATCTTGCAGAATTAGTATGTAGTAACTCCTTTCGGGCCAGCGGCACTCACAATGCGGTGGGTCTCTTAAAAGAAGAGATGCGATCTTTGGGGTCTCTGATTATGCGCATTGCTGATTCGAGTGCCGTTCCCGCTGGTCGGGCTCTCGCCGTGGATCGTTTAGCTTTCTCGGCCGGGGTAACCGAGGCGGTGGCTTCGCATCCGTTGATTGAACTTCGGAGAGAGTTAGTCGAATCTTTGCCGTCTGATCCGTTTGTCATCTTGGCGACAGGGCCACTCACGGCGCCCGAGATGGCGCGGGATCTTCAAAGCGTTTTGGGCGAGGAATACCTCTACTTCTACGATGCAATCGCGCCCACGCTTTACGCAGATTCCATCGACCATTCAATCGTTTTTCGCGCTTCTCGGTATGAAGAAGGCGAAGACGGTGATTATCTAAACATTCCGTTAGATGAGAACGAATACAATCAATTCATCACAGATATTCTGGATGGAGATCAAATTGCCCTCCATCCATTCGAAGCGGATCTGTATTTTGAAGGATGCCTTCCCATCGAAGAGATGGCTCGGCGCGGACGGCAAACTCTGTCTTTTGGACCCATGAAGCCAGTCGGTTTGGTGGACCCGAGAACAGGTCAGAGGCCCTATGCGGTTATTCAATTGCGCCAAGAAGATACGGAAGGCGTTCTTTTTAACTTAGTTGGTTTCCAGACAAAACTAAAAATGGGAGAGCAGAAAAAAGTTTTTCGTTCTTTGCCGGGCCTTGAAAAAGCCGTTTTCGCTCGCTTTGGGTCGGTGCACCGAAATACTTATATCAATGCGCCTAAGCGACTTTCTCCTTCGCTTGAATTACACGCTCGCCCGGGCTTGTACCTAGCTGGACAGATGGCGGGCGTCGAAGGTTACGTTGAGTCGGCCGCTTTGGGGGGGATTGCGGGTCGGAATGCAGCTCGGGCTATTCTTGGCCTTGAACGACTTGATGTACCTCGTGAAACAGCTCATGGGGCTCTC